>CATOJY010000030.1 GCA_951800685.1 uncultured Lachnospiraceae bacterium | reverse complement strand
CGGATGCGCTGACGATCGGGGCACAGCAGGGAAAGATGGTGATCGATACGGAGGTGATTCTTGCAGCGGCGAATAACCAGTCGCTGACATAGAGATGGGAAAGTGAAGAGGATGACGGCAGGAACGTAGAGTTAAGATACGATCCTGTCGTTGTTTTTTATTTGGGTGACGGGGATAATGTGCTGTTGGTGGAGATGGTAATTTGTCGCTCAACAATTTGACCATTTACTGGCGTGCTGTGTATGGGCACCTTATGAGACCGTGGCTGAGCTTAGTATATAATCATTTAAATTTATTATATTTTGAAATATAATGTAAGATAAATATAATGAAAGTAGATGTTCTGGGAGGAGTAAGGATGGATATAAAACCGAATACTATGACAATAACACAATTATTATCATCAAGATGTCAATTTTCTATCCCCAGATTTCAAAGGGAATATTCTTGGGAAAAAAGAAACTATCGTGAATTTATTGATGATATGATTGCTTGCTTAAGAATAACTGATAAGGCAATTTATGACTCTCCATATTTTTTAGGAACAATGCTTTTTATTGGAAACCTTGAAATGGCTGGACAGACGTTAGATGTCGTGGATGGTCAGCAGAGATTGACAATTATAACAATACTTTTTTCTGCTATTTCTGATCATTTCCGTGAGTTAGGAAATGATAAATTAAGTGAGCGTATTTTTCAGTATATTATGACGGAAGATGATAATGGTGATTCTGTTAGAGTTATACAAAGTAAAACGCATTATCCTTTTTTTTCATATTATATTCAAGATATAAAAAAAGAAATACGGCAGGAAGCAACTTCTGAAGAAGAAGTGTGCATACAAGAAACTTTTGAGTACTTATATCAAAGGACGTCTGAGAATAGTCTGAGAAGTTCATTATACAAGTTATATGGGAAAAAGTATGTAGATAATATTTCTTATGAGGATATCTTAAAGGCACTTAGAGATCAGGTATTAAAAAGTCTTGTTGTTATTATTTTAACCGGGGATCGAAAAGATGCAAATTCAATTTTTGAGATTTTGAATGCAAAGGGTAAAAGATTAGCAAGTGTAGATTTAATTAAGAATCAAATTTTTTCGGTATTAAATACTACAGAACCAGCAGACTTTGCTGATATTACTTGGAATAAAATAAAAAATATATTGTATAGTCGAGAAGAAACGGTCGGTATGGCGACATTTTTCAGACATTATTGGATTTCAAGATATTCGCAAAGCTCTGAGAAAAAATTATATGAGAAGTTTATTAAAACAGTAGTACCTGCTAATGATGAGACATATAAGGAATTTCTTCAGATTATGGAGAAAAATGCCCAATATTATGTGCAAATAGTTAATCCCTCTCGAGAAGATTACCAAAATAGAAAAGAATATTTTTGGTTAGTTCAAAGCCTTGATTATTTATCGGATAAATTTAATATTGTGCAAATCCGAATTGTATTAATGGCAATGATGGAAATAAAAGAGCGTGAATTAATTGCAACAGGAAAATTTAAAAATTTCGTACAGTATTTGGAGGGATTTCATTTTGTTTACAACGCAGTGCTTTCACGAAGATCTAATGTGTTCGACTCACCTTATTCTAGTTTTGCTCGAAAACTCAGAAAATGTCAGACAAGAGAGCAGGTTGATAAGTGTATAGAAGATTTAAAAAATAAGTTGAATAAAGAGTATCCACCATATAGCGACTTTAAAAATAAATTTATTCACCTTAAATATTCAAAACAAGATACACCAGACAATCTAAAGGTCAAGTATATTATTAATAAAATATATTGTTATTTTACGAATGGAAAAGAAGAGATTTTTCCAGATAATGGAAGTGTTGAGCATATACTTCCGGAGAGCTTTGGCGAAATGGCATTAAACATTGGTAATTTGATTTTATTGGAAATTAACTTAAACAATGCTGCAAGTCACTTGCCTTACAATGAAAAAAGAGATAACTATTATCTAAAGTCTAATTATGATTGGGTGAAAAACTTTGTCAGCAACCATTTAGAATGGACGGAAGACGATATTATTGCAAGAGCGGAGAAAATGGCAAATATATATTATCATGAAATTCTTGGAAAAGAGTAAGTACCCATGATTAAAAATGGAGTGCCAATGCTTGTTTTTTGATAAGTACATTTCAATTAAGGATAGGGTAGTAAAGGGAAATGATTGGAGAAATTGAAATATATAAAAATAGGGATATGAATATCTCTGAAGAAGAGGATCAATCCACTGAGTGGAAATGGTCTTGGAATGATGATTTCTTAAAATGGTTATGCGGTTATGCGAATATGGATGGAGGAATTCTTTATGTGGGAGTTAATGATGACGGATATGTAGTTGGGCTTAAAGATTCCCGAACGCTTCTTGAATCCTTGCCTAATAAGATTAATGATAAATTAGGAATTGTTGCAAGTATAAAAATACATCATGCAGACAGGCAGGGAGTTAATATCAGGTATGGGAATAATGTTCCAATCAATATATCTGAAAAACTTGTAAATAAATATGCGAGTGGAAAAATAAATTCTGCGATAGTTGAAAACTGTGCCGAAACAGAAATAAAAAGATACGAACAGACTATTTTAAGATTGGAAAAAGAAACCCCAATCTACTTTAACCAAGAGGGGAGACTAGACTATATTAGCATAGCGATTGAGCGTTACCCTTTTGCGATAAGCTGTGATGGGAAATATTATAAAAGGTCAGGTTCTACGCTTCGAGAGCTGCAGGGGTTTGAATTGCAGAGTTTTCTGTTAGAACGTGCAGGAAAAACATGGGATTCAGTCCCCGTGCCGGGGGTTTCTGTTGAAGACCTTGACAAAAATGCACTCAACGCTTTTCGTTCTAAGGCGGTTAAGAGCGAGAGAATGGGAGAACAGGATGTAGCTGTGTCAGATGAGCTCTTGCTTAGAAATTTGAAATTATACGATGGAAATTATCTGACCCGGGCAGCAATTCTTTTGTTTCATCCAGATCCGGAACAATATGTGACGGGTGCATATCTTAAGATTGCTTTTTTTGCGCCTGCTGGAACGTATGGCTTAAATGAAGATGCTGATATTATATATCGGGATGATATCCATGGACCATTGATTATGCAGACAGATAAGGCAATTGACATATTGTATACTAAATATTTCAAAGCATTGATTTCTTATGAAAAGTTGCAAAGAACAGAAACGTACATGCTTCCAATGGGGATAATCAGGGAATTATTGTTAAATCCTATTAATCATAAACAATATGAGAAAGGTGTACCCATACAGATTTCTGTGTTTGAAGATCATATTGAGTTGTTCAATGTTGGGATATGGCCTGAAAGTATTCCAGTGGATGATGCATTATACCAAAGGCACGAATCTATACCATATAATCCTAAAATTGCTGATGTATTTTATCGGGCAGGAGAAATTGAATCCTGGGGCAGGGGATATTTGAAAATTCGTCTTGAATGTGAAATGGTAAATGCTAAGCTGCCAGAATTATGTAAAACGGGGAGTGGTATAACAGTGAAAGCTTTTGCTTGTGAACGATATCTGCATATTCTTAATGGTCATAAAGCACTTGATGTGAATAAAACAAGGAAGGAAGAATCACTTCTTGTTGATTTGGATGGTGATTATATTACAGATGACGATGGAATACCATTAGTAATGGAAACAGTCAGAGAAATATCAGAGGATGAGAAGGAAGAAATGAATAAAAGAAAGGCGATATATGAGCATGTATTGGAGATATGCACTGAGAAATTAAGCGAAAGAGAAAAAAAACAGATGTTTTCAATTATTGAGTACTTTGAAACTCATGATGAAATTAATCGTGTGACAGCAGAATCAATTTGTGGAAAGGGCACGACAACTACGGTAGGATATTTGAATAGATTGATTGAGATTGGAGTTTTGCAAAAGCAGAAAGAATCAGTTGCAACCAATTATAGGATTACTGGATTATAAAACTGAAAGCAATCCTGAAAGCAAGAGAAAAACTGAAAGCAATTCTGAAAGCATATAAGAAGTTGAAAGCAACCTGAATATTTTATCAAAGAGATTTTACGGTATGTAACCGTATCAATGGTAGAGCACGCGGCTGTTAACCGCGGGGTTGTAGGTTCGAGCCCTACTCGGGGAGGTAAATAAGACTCAGAGGTATATTGCCTGTGGGTTTTATTTTTTATGATCTGTTTATTAAGCTAAAATGGTAGCTTTTTTTATAAGAACTCTGATACAATAAAAAGTATATCGTGATCCTCTGTGCAAGAGGAGTATTCATATTTCTATTGATTCATTTTTACGTAAGTCTGAAAGTATAATTTCCTAAGTTAACTATAATGCGGTATTGCAGGTTGAGCTGCGATATGCAGGAGTGTGAAGATGACTAATTTAGATTTCAATGCGATGCAGGAAGAATTGAGTTTTCCGATGATGGAAAATGACGAGTATCAGAAAGCGCAAAACCAGGAGATAAAACTCGGAAAAGAGGCTGGGTTGGATGTTTCTTTATATGCTAATCCACAGTTTAACTGGCTGCAGATGGAACAGATCCGGATGGGCCTTAAAGATAAAGTGGATGCTTCCGTATATGCAGATCCGGCGAATAATTATGAGACAATGAGGCAGATCAGAATCTCACTCTATGCAGGTATTGACCTTATTCCTTACCTTAAGAGAGGATTTGCAGACGATGATTTGGAGGAGATCCGTCTGGCGATTATGAACCGTCTGCCTATTGATAAGTGGTTGCAGAATGATATGTGTGCACCGCAGATTCATGAGATAAGGGTTGGCCTTTGTGAGGAGCTTGATGTATCGCCTTATGCTGATATTAGATACAACTGGATGCAGATGCAGGAGATTCGTTTGGGCTTGGAGAAAAAGGTAGATGTGTCCATTTATGCAAAGCCATTGTTTAATCATGCACAGATGAGAGAGATCCGTCTGGGTCTAGAAGCTGGATTTGATGTGTCTGATTATTGCAGTTTGATCTATTCTGCTACTGATATGAAAGAAAAACGTAAAGCTGTTATCAGCAGGAAGAGGTCAGGTGAAACAGAGAAGGCAGATAAGTTGGACAAGAATGGCAGACGAGGCAGGACGTCTGCGGTAGATCCCTACAGTAAGAAGGAATTCTCCATTTTTATAGAAGAGAACGGTAACAAAGCATATGCGCATATTCCATGGGTGCCTGGTAATGTGGTCACGAAAGAAGATATTTATCATGATCTTGAAAGGCGTGGGATTGTATTCGGGATCAAGCAGGAAGCCATTGATGATCTGATCGACCGTAAGCGTATGAATGAAAAAGTTCTAATTGCGGAAGGTATTCCAGCGCAGAAGGGGAAAGACGGCTGGTTTGAGTGGTTTGTCAGATTAGATCTTCCTCGTATTCCGGCTCCACTTCCAGATGGTGGTGTGGATTATGTCAATATAGAAGCTTTTGAGATGGTGGATGAGGGTGAGCGGATTGCACTGTATCATCAGGCAGAGGAGGGTACTACCGGAAAGAATATATATGGGGAGTCCATTCATGCAGAAGGTGGTATAGAGTTGAAGCCATTGAGGGGTGTAGGATTTACGATTGAACCAGACGGCATTACCTATACGTCCAAGATGAATGGCAAGTTTGAATTTGTAGGCGGACGCATTAACATCTCTAATATGCTCATTGTCCGGGAGGATGTAACTGCCGTTACTGGTAAGTTGGAAGTGGATGGATCCGTATATGTGATTGGCAGTATTTATTCAGGAGGCTATATCAAGGCTACAGGTGATATTATTATTGAGCATAATGTAGAGACTGGAAGGCTGATTGCCGGTGGTAATGTCATGATCAAAAAGGGGAGCTGCTCCAAGAACGACTGTTTTATTGATGCTGGTGGAGAGGTATCTGGAAGCTTCTTTGAGGCTGCTAATATCAACGCCGGAGGCAACGTCAAGGCCAATTATATCATGAATAGCAGTATCAAAACGATGGGAAGAGTAATTGTATCGGGAAGTAAGGGGGTTCTGCTGGGAGGCACAATTAGCGCAGTAAAGGGCGTAGACACTTATAACCTAGGAAATAGGCTGCACATCAAGACGGTTCTAGATATCGGGCGGAATGGTGTCTACGAGAAAGAACAGGAGGAATACGAGGAAAAGAGAGAACAACTTCTGAATGATCTGGAATCTCTGGAGCGGGAGCGCAGTAAGATGGTTGTGATGTCTGCTGCTGGGGTGGATGTGTCGGAAGAACTACGAAGAAAAATATACGGAGCGATCGACGTTAAGATGCAGGAGCTGGCTGAAATGGACGGTGAAGCCTCCAAACTGGTCAACCAGACGGAACAAACCACGAAAGAGCCTGTCTGCGTCAGGGGAAGAGCCCATGAGGGCAGTATGATCATTATTAACGGCATCAAGTATACACTGAAAGGGGAAGTACGCAGGGTCGTTTTTAAACTTCGGAACAAGCAGGTAGTGATGGTAGCTTTATAATGGTGCGAGAGTAATAAGAAAATATAGAAAGCATGGTAGAAACATGAAACGTGATACAATACTAATCTTTGAAGATAATGCGATCGATCGGTCTATCCTGGTGGAGTTGTTCCAGTCAGAATACCAGATTCTGGAGGCTGAAAATGGGAAGGAAGGCATAGAGATTTTGAGGAATCATCTGTCTTCTGTTGCCATTGTCCTTCTTGATAATATCATGCCGGTGATGGATGGCTTTGCAGTGCTGGAATACCTGAAAGAAAAGAATATTGTAGGTAAAATTCCTTTTATCATGATTACAGGAGAGAATTCTCCTGAATTGGAACGAAAGGGCTATGAGTATGGGATCGTGAGCTATGTCAAGAAACCATATCAGCCGGAGGTTGTAAAGCAGGTGGTCCAGAATGCAATTGGCTGGTTCCAGTATAAAATGCAGCTAGAGCTGATGGTTAAGAAACAGAATATCAATATGCAGAAGCAGAACAGTGTTTTACGCCAGCAGACGAAGAAGCTTAACCATGTGAATGAAATCCTGATTGATTCGCTGAGTAACATTGTGGAATTCAGAAATATGGAATCCAAACAACATATCAAGAGAATTAGAGAATATTCTATGTGTTTGGGAAAAAGTGTCCTGAAACTTTATCCTGAATACGAGTTGACGCCAGAGAAGCTAGTGCAGATCGGATGGGCTTCTTCGCTTCATGATATCGGAAAGATCGCGATTCCAGACAGTATTATTCTGAAACCGGCTAAGCTGACGAAGGATGAATTCGAATTGATCAAATCACACACAACCAAAGGTGCAGAGATCATCCAGCACAGAGTCCGCTTGAATGACAAGGCAATTTTCGATTATGCTTATGACATTGCAAGACATCACCATGAGAAATATGACGGCAATGGATATCCCGATGGTCTCAAAGGGGATGAGATCAGTATAGCGGCGCAGATTGTTTCTTTGGTAGATGTGTATGATGCGCTTACTTCTAAACGTGTTTACAAGGTTGCCTATGAATCGGATAAGGCATATCAAATGATTTTAAATGGGCACAGTGGTGTCTTCTCACCTAAGCTTTTGAAGGCATTTGCAGAAGTAAAGCCGAGGTTTGAGAGTCTGTTGGATATGTATCGGGATGAAGACTGATACTGGGGAATGAATTTTGTAGACTGATGTTCTAGCTACATTTGCGTAATTTGTTTACAATAAATCACCTAATATTCTTGCTGATGCGAAATACTGTGGCAGGTGGAAATTGGGTTCTGGAGTTGGAATGGGAGCGAAGCTGGCGAAATGTGTCAGATATTCGCTCTCTTTTATTTTGTAGAAGTTGCAGGTGAAATGGCTTCCACTGTCCAGAGTAACGCCTGGATAAAGTGCCCTTACCAGAGCCAGAGGCAGAAAAAGACGGATGCGCCAGCAGTCTTCCAGAATTTCTGCCTGGCAGAGAAGGTCATGGCGCAGCTGCTTTGAAAAAGGCGTGCGGCTCTGACGGCTTCTTCCATAGCAGGCGAGCATGGCGCCATTTGCATTCATTTCAAAGTTCAGATAGCAGGGATTTTCTTCTTCTGGAGCAAAGCAGAAGAAAGCCTCCATAGCAGAGTCCAAATAGACAGGATCGTCGTCCTTCTGGTAGATGCAACAGGGATCTGTTTCCTTACAGGTCATTTCCAGGAGAAAGCCCCTGTCAGGCAGAAAGCCAAGCTGTCCAGAAGTTACAGGACGATAGGTTCCGCCCCAGTTAAAATGGTCCACGGTAAAAACTGGACAATGGGAAAGTGCTTCTTCAGAATGTATGCTGTAGACGTTATAGGCAGCGGTAGTCATGTGAAATCCTCCTAGTAGATTCGTTTGTTTACGCAGATTGTAGCAAAATGCCTAAAAAAACACAAGAAAGAATAAGAAAACCGTCTTTATGGATAAAAAAAAGCGCCTATCGTGCTATTGCCGGACACTGTAAAGCTGTATATACTTAAAACAGAGCAATACAACGATTACAACCTGTGAGAGACAAAGGAAGACAACGCTAGAATATATGTATATGCTGGCGGCAATGGATTGAACAGGACAGTAAGTATGAAAACTAGGAAAGAGGAGGGGTAAATTAGTATGAAGAAACCAGTACTTATTATTATGGCAGCGGGCATGGGAAGTCGTTACGGCGGTCTGAAACAGATCGACCCAGTGGATGAGGATGGCCATATCATTATGGATTTTTCTATTTATGATGCGGTAAAGGCTGGATTTGAAAAAGTTATTTTTATCATCAAGAAAGAGAACGAACAGGATTTTAAAGAAAAGATCGGCGATAGGATGGCGCAGCGGATCGAAGTGGAGTATGTCTTCCAGGATATTGCGAATCTGCCGGATGGATTTGTAGTGCCAGAGGGGAGAGTGAAACCATGGGGGACAGCACACGCGGTTCTGTCCTGTCTGCCAGTGGTAGATGGCCCATTTGCAGTTATCAATGCGGATGACTATTATGGTCAACAAGCATTCCAGATGATTTATGACTATTTAGCGTCCCATCAGGACACAGATCAATACCAGTATACGATGGTAGGTTATCTGTTGGAGAATACTTTAACTGAGAACGGCCATGTTGCACGTGGCGTTTGTGAGACGAATGCTGATGGCAAGTTAACGGAGATTACAGAGCGGGTACGTATTGAGAAGCGCGAGGATGGTCCTGCATACACAGAAGATGACGGGGCAACATGGACGCCGCTTGCTGGTGATACGGTAGTGTCCATGAATATGTGGGGCTTTACGAATAGTATGCTGCCAGAGATCCGAGACCGGTTTGCTGCTTTCTTATCAGAGAATCTGTCAAAGAATCCATTAAAATGTGAATATTTTCTGCCATTCGTGGTAGACGAGCTAATCAGGGAAGAAAAGGCGGAAGTCACTGTCTTAAAATCTAGGGACCGCTGGTACGGTGTGACCTACAGAGAAGATAAGCCAGTGGTGGTCAAGGCGATTCAATCTCTGAAGGATCAAGGGTTATATCCGCAGAAACTTTGGGAATAGAATCCATCTTACCATGAGAAATCATTTTATGCACGGTTTGGTATAAAGTAAAGGCAGCCTGTATGCAGCGCGTTGGATATACGTTTGTATAGTTGACTGATAGAGTCATAAACGAAACAACAGCAGATAAATGTGCATACAGCATGACAGACATAGTCCAGGAAGAAATATACCAGGCGTATGCGCATACTGGCCGCACGAACGGCAGCATCCTGGAAGAAATGATGCCGTGCAGATGTTCATGGGGTTGTTTGACTGACACGGTCAGATATGAAATAATATCATGCGGGAGTTTATGCCAGCTTCTTAACCAGAACAACTTTGGAAGAAGTAGCCAAAGCATGTGCTTATCGTGCTTGATCCGACAGCGCTTTGATAGAAGAAGCGTATTCGGAAGGGGTCATGCCAGTGATCCGTTTGAACTGTCTTGAGAAATAGTGAATGGAGGAGAATCCCAGAGCATCTGCTATTTGGGTAAAATTGTAATGATTTTCCCGTATCATTTGTTTAGCAAGATCCACCTTCATTCTGGAAAAGTATTCAATGGCACCGTAGCCGCTTCTGGTTCGGAAAAGCTTCTGGAGCTGGGAGCGGCCTACAGAGTTACTTCTGCAGAGCTGTTCGATGGTCAGGGATTCGCAGATATGAAGTTCCATATATTCTTGTATTTGGGAGAAAAGTTCTCCATCGGCTTTCTGTTTGATAGATTTCACGATAGTGGGATTGATGGGTTGGTCAGGCCGGACCATATAGCGGCGGATCAGTTGGATCAGCAGCTGTTCGAGATAAAGCCGGATTAATTGTTCTCCAGCGAAACGCGGATTCTCAGATAGGATGAGTTCTTCCTGGTAAGGATCGTCCATACGGCCTTCGAAGACATATTTGGCTTCCTGAATGATCTGTGCCAGCAGAAGCCGCTCCGGTTCGCTGATCTGCAGCACCTTTTCTTCAAAAAAGGACATGACTGGAGAGCTGCTGGAGAAGGACATGACGACTAGATTCGGAGCGATCAATCCGTTAGAATTTACGTTATGGAACTCGTTCGGTTTGTGGAAGATGATATCCCCCTTTTTTAAAGAATAGAACTTTTCACCAGCGAGTACATTTACCTCTCCTTTGTCAACACATAGAAATTCCCAGAAATCATGGGATTCTCCTGGGAAAGAGAAATCGCACATATATTCGAAATAGTGGATGGAATAGATTTCATGTATGCTTATGACATCTTTAAGGGAAACGCTTTTGTAGCTCATATTTCTGCTCCTTTTGTAGAGGAAGAACCGATTGTGCAAATTTATTGTCCTATTTGAAACCATTATAATACAAAAGTGCAAAGAATGCAAAGATAAAAATAATACATTACCACTGCGTTTTGTTTAAAATAATGAGATTAAAGCATAGAAGAAAGAAAAACTATTCAATATTCCAATAATAAGAAGGATACGTGTGTTGAAAATGACTTATATAGATGGCGTGATGGACAAAAATTGTGTAAAATATACAATACTGATCTAATAGTGCAAAAAGGTGAATAAATAAGATAAAGACATTTTTCCAAAGGCTCTTTATAATGATAACAACAAATGGCGCAGGTCTACAGGACAAGGAGCCTGTATCCTGTTAATTTTGAACTAATTTAGGAGGTAATAAGTATGAAAAAGAAAATGTTAAGCGCACTTCTGTGTGCAGCCATGATCGCAGCGACATTAACAGGCTGTGGCGGTGGCAGCGGTTCAACGCCGGCATCGGATGATACGTCAGCTCCTGCTGAGGAAGCTCCCGCCGCAGAAGAGGAGACAGCAGAAACACCGGCTGAGGATGCGGCAGCAGAAGAGGCACCAGCGGCTTCCGATGGCACACTGGTTTACTGGTCCATGTGGGATGCGGCTGAACCACAGGCACAGGCGATTAAGCAGTCAATTGATGCGTTTACCGCTGAAACAGGTATCGCTGTAGACGTGCAGTTTAAGGGACGTACAGGTATCCGCGAAGGTTTACAGCCGGCACTGGATGCAGGAACTAATATCGATCTGTTCGATGAGGATATTGACCGCGTGAACACAACATGGGGCAGTTATCTTCTGGATCTGGAAGAACTGGCTAAGGCAAACGACTATGAGTCAACTGCAAATGCAGGTTTGATGGCTGCATGTCGTGAGGTTGCCGGCGGCACATTGAAATCCATTCCTTATCAGCCCAACGTATTCGCTTATTTCTACAATGTAGCGATTTTTGAGGAAGCAGGCGTTACTGCAGTTCCTACAACATGGGATGAGTTCCTGGATGTATGTCAGAAGATCAAAGATGCAGGTTATACTCCGATCACCAACGACAACGCTTACATCAGCAGCATGTTCGGATATCATATGAGCCGTTTGATCGGTGAGCCGGCTACAGAAGAAGTTGTTAAGAACGGTGACTGGGACAACGAAGCAGTGCTGAAGACAGCGCAGGCATATGAAGAGCTGGCAAGCAAGGGATACTTCTCTGAGACTATCGAGAGTAACCAGTGGCCGGCAGGACAGAACACAGAGCTGGCTATGGGTACAGCAGCAATGTACTTGAACGGTTCCTGGCTTCCCAACGAAGTTAAGGATATCGCAGGCGAAGACTTCCAGTGGGGATGCTTCAGCTACCCGGCAGTAGAAGGCGGTGTAGATGGAACAGAAGCTTCCAACTATGGTGCACAGGTATTCGCGATTAATGCGAAATCTACTATGCCTGAGGAGGCATTCCAGTTGATCACGTATCTGACTAAGGGTGAGGCAGATGCACTTCTTTCCGAGATGTCTGTTGGTATTCCTGCAGATTCCAATAACGCAGAGTGGCCGGCGCTTCTGAGCAATGTGAAGCCTGTTATGGACAGCCTGTCAACACGTTATCCTTGGGGTGCAGGTGCAGAGGCGAATGCAGATATGACTCCGATCATCATCGAGAACTTCACGAAGCTTTGCGGCGGTTCTCTGGATGCACAGGGATTCGTAGACGCTCTGAAAGCAGCAGGTAACTAAGCAAGATTCATAAGACCTATCAACAAAATAAAAAGAGTTGCACGGATAGGCATGAGATGAGTACGGCGGCATCGTGTTTGGCGGTGCCGCCTTCTTTCACCATAAATGCAGCTTGATTTGTAAAATTGTTTTGACTTGTTCGTATTTTCAATGAGAGGGGGTTACTGGATTGAAAAAGAATAAGACTATGATCGTGGTATTTGTCACACCTGCGGTCCTCATGTTCTCTATTATCTTCCTATATCCGATCATTAGAACCATTCTCATGAGTTTCTTTAAGATCGAAGGCGTGACGGACGCAGTATCCAAATGGCAGTTTTCAGGACTGGCCAACTACATAAAATTGTTTAACACGGAGCTTTTCCGGATCTCTATGTGGAATATTTTCCGCATCTGGCTCATTGGCGGGGTGATCGTGATGGGACTGGCACTTCTCTTTGCAGCGATCCTGACAAGTGGTATTCGTTTTAAGAATGTGTTCCGAGCGATCATTTATATGCCCAACGTTGTGAGTGCAGTAGCATTGGCTACCATGTGGCTGCAGTATGTATTCAGCCCTAAATTCGGTCTCTTTAAGACTGTTGGGGAATTTTTACACTGGAAATGGCTGGCGAAGTTTCAGTGGCTGGATCCGTCCCATCTGTTTATAGCGCTTCTTGTAGCGTACTGTTTCGGTATGGTTGGATACCATATGTTGATCTTTGCCAGTGGTATCGAGCGGATCGGTACGGAATATTATGAGGCAGCGACTCTGGACGGCGCAAGCAGGATCCAGCAGTTCCGCTACATTACTCTGCCGCTGCTAAAGGGCGTTACCAAGACGAATATTACCATGTGGAGTATCAGTTCTGCGGGATTTTTCCTTTGGTCGCAGTTGTTCTCCATGGTGGTTTCGAATACACAGACCATCACACCAGTGGTATACATGTATCAGAATATCTTCGGAGCTGGTAACAGTATGACGGAGAGAAATGCTGGAATCGGCGCAGCAGTAGGCGTACTCTTAAGTGTCTGCGTGGTATTGATCTTCATCGCCTGCGATAAGATTTTCAAAGATGACGATATTGAATTTTAAAGGAGGGAGTAAGAATGGCAAAAGAAAAGAAAGTGCGCGACCGTGTGAACTGGCACAAAGAATTTCGTCTGGCTCCCGGTTATATCATATTATCTTTGTGGGTGCTGTTTACCTTCGTTCTGTTAGGGTGGGTAGTAGGCGCCAGCTTTTCCACATCCAAGGAGATCTTCTCCGGCGGAGTATTCAAGTTTGAGAGTGGCATTCATTTGGAGAACTACGCGAAGGCGTGGAGCACGTCCAATGTTTCCGTATTCTTCATGAATTCTCTTGTATATGCGACCATATCCTGTGTATTGCTGATCGTAATTTGTGCACCGGCAGCTTATGTATTGGCCCGTTTTACTTTCTTAGGTAACAAGCTGATCCAGAACGGCTTCGTAGCGGCTATGGGTGTTCCGGCGACCATGATTGTGCTGCCATTGTTCGGATTGGTGGCAGGATGGAATGTTTTGAATGTGTCGCTGGCTAACCGGGCGGTATTGATCTTCCTGTATGTCGGGATCAATGTACCTTATACGACAATTTTCCTGCTGACCTTTTTCAGCAATCTTTCCAAGGCGTTTGAGGAAGCGGCCGCGATCGATGGCTGCCCTCCCATGAAGACTTTCTGGAAGATTATGCTGCCGATGGCACAGCCAGGTATTATCACTGTGACGATCTTTAATTTTATCAATGTATGGAATGAATATTTTATGTCCCTGATATTTGCAAACTCTGACAAGGTAAAATCTGTAGCGATCGGATTGTACGGAATGATCAATTCCATGAGATATACAGGCGACTATGCCGGCATGTTCGCGGCAGTGGTCATTGTATTTTTGCCTACCTTTATTCTGTATGTGTTCCTGTCGGAGAAGATCATTGCCGGTGTTACGGGCGGTGGCGTGAAAGGCTAGGAGGTGCCTGAATGAAAAAGGAAGTGTCAGATTTATTACGGATTGCAGAAAAATTTGCAACGAATGGAGAGGCAGAAAGTGTTGAGCCGCATGGCAACGGGCATATCAATGATACGTATCTTCTGACCAGTCATCAGCCGTCAGGGGAACCTTGCAGATATATTCTGCAGAGAATGAATCATGAAGTGTTCCGGGATCCAGCAGGATTGATGGAGAACATTACGGGTGTGACTGCTTTTCTGCAGAAGAAGATTGCGGAAAGCGGAGGCGATCCTGCAAGAGAGTCTTTAAGCGTGGTTCCGCTTCGGGAAGGAGGTTCTTACTGGAAAGAGGAGGATGGCACCTTCTGGAGGATGTACCGCTTCGTGGAGGGCGCAGATAGCTTCGATCTTGTGGAACGGCCGGAAGATTTCTATGAGAGCGCTGTAGCATTTGGTCATTTTCAGAAATTGTTAGAAGAATATCCGGCGGAGAGTCTGCATGAGACAATCCCGAATTTCCATAATACGGTTGACCGTTTGAAGAATTTCAAGAAGGCAGTAGAAGCAGATTCCATGAAACGCGCAGGGGAAGTGGCGGACGAGATCAAATTTGTATTGGACCGGGAGGAAGATTGTTATGTGCTCTGCGATATGCTGGCTTCGGGAGAGATTCCGCTGCGGGTTACGCATAATGACACGAAACTCAACAATATTATGCTGGATCACAAGACGAGAAAGGGTATCTGCGTAATCGACTTAGATACAGTTATGCCTGGTTCTGCGCTGTATGACTATGGTGATTCTATCCGCTTCGGTGCCAACACAGGAGCAGAGGATGAGAAGGACTTGTCGAAGATCTCGTGTGATCTGGAACTCTTTGCTTTATATACGAAAGGATTTATTGAAGGCTGCGGTGGATCGCTGACGAAGAAGGAAATACGGCTTCTGCCTATGGGAGCGAAGCTGATGACGTTGGAATGTGGTATGCGTTTCCTGACAGATTATTTGGAGGGGGATCATTATTTCAAGATTCATCGTCCAGAGCATAATCTGGATCGCTGTAGGACTCAGTTCGCCATGGTAAAGGACATGGAGGACAAGTGGGATCAGATGCAGGAAATCGTGGAACAGTATCTGTAAGAAGCCGTATGAATGGCATGAACATGACGTGGGAGTCATGCTGTATAGAGAAAAGGAATAGGCCGCCGCAGAATGAAGCTGGGCGGCTTCTTCTTTTGTATGAACAGATCTGGCTGCATTCCAATTTGGGGTAAATTTTCACTGGCAATGATACTTCTTCTGGGCGTAGACAGTTACTTTAGCAACAAAGGGAATCTTTTGACGTGTGGCAGTTTCTACATGCTTTGCATGTTTTAAGGACAAATAAAGAAGTGTTGACAGGGATCATGCCGTTTGTGGCTTTTTCTTTTCACGGTCATGTGGATAAGAGTATAGTTTCTCAAATTGACAGTCATTGAGAGAATGGCATAAAATTACATAGAGTAGGGGAAGTTATAGGGCAGGAAATGAATAATGGAACGAGTAGAAATGGCGCTATGGAAGGTCTGATGAAATAAAGGAGCATTAAACTGCAAATTTCTCTTGCTAAATGTAGGGAAGTATGGTATCATAGCATTCGTTGAAGTTGTTTGTGAGAGAGCAGGCGTGGAATGCTCTGAGAACAAGAGGCTCCATGGTCAAGCGGTTAAGACATCGCCCTTTCACGGCGGTAACACGGGTTCGATTCCCGTTGGAGTCAGTATGGATTGTATCTTTTGATATGATTCAGTTGGCCGAGCAATACGGACCTTTAGCTCAGTTGGTTAGAGCAACCGGCTCATAACCGGTCGGTCCTGGGTTCGAGTCCCCGAAGGTCCATTGACAGAAGTATACTTCTGGATGTATAATAGAATAGTTGAAACGGCCAGGCCCGGTGGCTCAGTTGGTTAGAGCGCCGCCCTGTCACGGCGGAGGTCGTGGGTTCGAGTCCCATCCGGGTCGTAGAAGAAACACCTGTAAAGGCAAGTGTTTTTTGTGGAATGTCTGTGATTGTAGTCACCTTTTGTAGAGAATGATATCATTATTCTTTTGTGATGAAAGAGCAGAATATTTTATTTTGGGATCTTAGCTCAGCTGGGAGAGCATCTGCCTTACAAGCAGAGGGTCATAGGTTCGAGCCCTATAGGTCCCACTTAGCCGGCGTGGCGGAACTGGCAGACGCACAGGACTTAAAATCCTGCGGGACTAACCTCCCGTACCGGTTCGATTCCGGTCGCCGGCATGAAAACCCTCTTAATTTTTAAGAGGGTTTTTTAGTGCTTGCTGATATGACAAAAGAGGCATATAATATAATACATTGTAGTAAAACTATTATACAGATTGGAGCAAAGGAAGCATGGAAATGAAAATACAGAGAAAAGACTTTTCAAGTCTTGGATTCAGAATGCTGATCGGCGCTGTGTTGATGACAGCGGTTCAGCTGATCAGTCAGGGCGCTGTTCTTGGAAATAAGCCGGAGTGGGCGGATAATATTAATATCGGATTGGCGGTGACGATGATTCCGCTTTATGTGATTGGCTATCCGGGAGCCTTTCTGCTT
The DNA here is from genome assembly GCA_951800685.1 of uncultured Lachnospiraceae bacterium. Classification (GTDB taxonomy): domain Bacteria; phylum Bacillota; class Clostridia; order Lachnospirales; family Lachnospiraceae; genus UBA3282. The sequence goes on along the minus strand of CATOJY010000030.1, from coordinate 22,882 downwards.
ATGCGGAAGAAGGATGCAGAGACAATTGAGAGACACAGGATGAGACCAAGACAGTTTATTCTGGCATTTATGATGTCTTATGGTTTGATGATCATAGGAAATCTGGTCGGTCTGGCAGTAACAGCGGGAATTGGTTTCATCAAAGGGGAGCCGGTAGATAATGCATTACTGTCCATTATCACAGAGGGTAATGTCTGGATATCTGCGATTTATACGGTGCTGCTGGCGCCGGTATTTGAGGAAATTCTTTTTAGAAAGCTGATCTGTGACAGAGTGATTCATTTTGGGCAGCGTACCGCGATTCTTGTTTCAGGATTGCTGTTTGGTCTGTTCCACATGAACTTTAACCAGTTTTTCTATGCGGCGTTTCTGGGGTGTTTCTTTGCCTTTATTTATGTGAAGACTGGAAATGTGAAATACACGATTGGATTGCATATGGCTGTGAATTTTATTGGCAGCGTTGTAGGCGGACTTTTCTTGCAGAATGTAAATATGTTGGAGCCGTCCGGTATAATACTTTCTGCGCTTTATTCGGTGTGCATTTATGGAATCGCGATTACTGGAATTGTGTTTCTGTGTCTGAGCTATTCTAAAATGCGGATGGCCGGGGAAGAAAGCGCGATCGCAAAAGGGCGCTGGTTCCAGACTGTAATCCTGAATCCTGGCATGATGCTTAATTGTGTGGTGATGCTGGCTGTTATGATTCTGCAGGCATTGATGCTATAGATATGGTATAGTGGTTATATAAATTTTAAGGAAACTATTGACATTTAGGCAGAAAATCCTTATAATAACTTTTGTTGTATGGATGTGCGCTTAGCTCAGCTGGATAGAGCGTTTGGCTACGGACCAAAAGGTCGGGGGTTCGAATCCTCTAGCGCACGTTTGTGAAGAATAATGGAAACACTGATAATTCAGTGTTTCCATTATTTTTTTGTGAGCACAAGCAAGGATTTTTTACATACTTTCGCATACTCATAGAAGATCTTTTATCATGGCAAAAGAAACTTGTACACAGAATACAAATGGCAGAGGGGAAATAAGGTCTGCTATATTTTATTTTGTTTCAGTTTAAGAAGAAGGTGATGTATGCAGGACATCTGATCAGAAGGATAGCCTGCATTTTTAATGGTGTCAATTCTTGTGAAATAAATTTGAGCAAACTAGTTGACAAACAGTATATACTGTATATAATGATATATAAACAGTATATACTATTTCAGAATCGCAGCGGACTGTGACGACAGGAAGATGCGAGGAGGTTAACCAATGAAAATTATTATATCGAACCAGTCAGAGCTTCCGATCTATGCGCAGATTAAGGAGCAGCTAAAGGAGCAGATCCTAAACGGGCAGATTCCGGAGGGAAGTACGCTGCCCTCGATCAGACAACTGGCAAAAGAGGTAGGAGTCAGCGTGATCACGACTACCAGGGCTTACAGCGATCTGGAGGCGGAAGGATTTATTGCTACGATGCAGGGGAAAGGAAGCGTAGTTTTGTCTAAAGATAACAGTATGCTGCAGGAACAGTATCTTCTCCGTATCGAAGAGGGGCTGACGACTGCTATAGAAACAGCATATGTTATGGGATTATCGGAAGAAGAGCTGACAAAGATTTTTTACAATCTGCTAAAGAAGGAGAGGGCAGACGACATGTAGGTAATGTAGTGAGGGGGTAGCTGCCGTGCTCCTGAGCTTGTCAGGAAGTGGTGGATAACAGGAACAATGCAGGAAAATATAATGCATGTAGAAAAGAGGAATGTTATGGAATTACTGGAAGTACGTAATCTTTCGAAATATTATAAAACCTTTCGTTTGGAGAATATTAATTTTACTTTGCCGAAAGGATATATCATGGGATATGTGGGAGAAAACGGCGCGGGGAAGAGTACGACGCTTAATTTAATCACGAATATCTGTAAATGCAGCAGTGGCGAGATTTATGTGGATGGGAAGACTTGTGGGGAAGATGAGGTCCGTTATAAAGAAGCGATAGGCTATATCGGAGACGAATTTTACTTTCCGGATAACTTCCGGGTCAAGGATATCCGCAGAGTGTTGCAGGACTTCTATACTACTTTTTCAGCGGAACGTTTTGATGAATTGACGAAGCGATGGAAACTAGAGCAGAAACTCCAGGTCAAGGATTTCTCCAGAGGCATGAAAGTGAAATTGATGTTTGCTTCTGTACTTGCTAGAGAGACGAAGCTGCTGGTGCTGGATGAAGCGACGAACGGACTTGATCCGGTGGTGCGTGCGGAGATCTTGAAGACACTGCAGGAATATATTGCGGATGGAGAGAGAAGCGTGATTTTTTCGACGCATATTTTGAGTGATCTGGAGCAAATCGCAGACTATATTTATTTTATCCATGAGGGCAGGACGGTGCTGTATGATGCGAAGGACGAATTGATGGACAGTTTTCTTCTAGTCAAAGGAGAGCGGCGTGCGGTCTTTCCGGAATTGCAAAAGGCGCTGATAGGTATTATCGATAACGCCTATGGATTTGAGGCGCTGTTGTCTAGTGAAAAGGCAGATCTTTTGACGAAGGAGTTTTGTTTCGAGAAACCTTCGATTGATCAGATTGTCATCCATTATATTAAGGAAAAGGAAGACCAGGAAGCAGGAGGGAAAAGCATATGAGAGCGCTCTATTTTACAAAAATAGATTATATCAAGGCGAGGACACAGCTTTATTTGGTTATGGTCATAGCGGTTATTGTGACAGTGATTATGCAAATGAGTACTGATGTAACCGGCCAGGTAGGTTTTATGTATGAGGTATTTATTGCGATTGTGTTTGCAACGACGCCCTTTGGAGCCTGCAGCAGAAAAGATGCAGGATTCCAGCAGCTTTTGCCTGCAACAACTCTGCAGAGGGTACTGGGAAGATTCCTGTTTGGATTTTCGCTGCTGCTAATCTGTATTGGTATTGGTTTGGGTATTGTGGCAGGCTTGTATTTGATAACGGGGCAAAGAACGGTAGTGCCGTTGTCTATGTGCCTGATCACCTTTGCGATTGGGCTGGTGATCATAACAGTGCAGTATATTTTCTTCTATCTGGTGGGTGAGAGTAAAGGCACACAATTCTTAAGCCTGGTCAGAATGGTTCCGGGTATGTGCTATTTCTTCGTATCCATGAAGTTAATGGGGGAGATTCAGAAAGATCCGACAGCGGCGATAGCGGTGATCGAAAAGATGGGGGGTAATCTTGACAGCATTGGCTGGGTTAGTGCAGCGGTGGCTTTCATGGTGATGGCAGCGGGCATTGTGTTGTGCACGAAGGTGACGGAGAGAAAGGATTATTGAGCGTTTAGGCATATGTGATAAGAAAGACAGGAAAGTTTGTTGTAAATGAAACTTTTCCTGTCTTTCGTTCGTATTGTAAGTAGAGGATCAAGAACGCGGTTTGCGTGTACATAACTGAAATCGCAAGAGAACCAGTATAGGCGTGAATTGAAATAATAAAATGTAAAGCCTTTGGTGTATAATAAAACAGATCACAGACCATAGAATATAAGGAATTATGATAAGATGGAGCAGGAGTTTGCGAGAGAACAGAGGTGGAATCATCTGGCGGCGGAATACCAGACAATGCTGTATCGGATTGCTTTTGCCAATATGCGCAGTCGGGCGGATGCTGAAGATGCAGTGCAGGAGGCTTTTCTGCGTTATATGAAGGATGAGAAACCTATTTGGGGCAAAGAGCACGAAAAAGCGTGGCTGATTCGGACGACCATTCATATCTGTATGGATATGTTAAAGAGCAGCTGGAGACGGAAGACGGTACCGTTAGAGGAGTCTGTACAGGCGGTGTCTAAGGAGTTTTATCTGCCATACGAAATCAAGGATGACAGGACATTGGAGGCGGTGCTGAAACTGCCGGTACATTATCGCAATCCGATCTATCTATTTTATTATGAAGATTATTCCATACAGGAGATTGCCGGAGTCTTGCATGAAAAGGAAGGAACCATTAAGACAAGACTGAGACGGGGGAGAGAAGAAGTCAGGAAACTGCTTACGGAAAGGAGGCCGGAGAGTTTATGAGTGTACAGGAAATAGGAGGAAACGGTAAGGAGAGGATTCAGGAGTATTCTGGAAGAAGAAAGAAAGAGCCTTCGGAGGCATTTCAGGAAAGCCTGATGCAGAATCTGAAGTATCAGGGGCAGGAGGATAAGGATGGCCGTGAGGACGGCAGACTTGGCACAGACAGGAAAGAAGACACAGCAGGGATTGGTAGGTTAGGCGTTGTAGCTGGGCTCCGTGTCAGTACAGTGGCGAGACGAGAGACCATACAGACTGCGGAGGTAAGACATATGAGTTATGAGGAGAGTGATAACATAGAGATCGCGGTAACGGAAGGCTATACCTTAAAAGGTAAGCGAGAGGGGAATCATGTCTATGTGGAAGCCAAGTATGATGATGGCAGGCTGGAAGCTTATCAGGTAGATACCAGGCGGGTACAGGGACAGACACAGCACAGGATCGAACAGTTTGCGATGGAGACAGCAGCTGGAGAAAAGACTTCACAGTGATGGGCAGAAGAAATCAAGGTATCAGGGAAGTAGTAGATAGAAAACATAATGGAAAGTGAGGAGACAGAAATGATTGGAAATAGTGGATGCAGAGTTTTTAATCCGTTGAGACAGAACATGGATTATGCGGCACAGGAACTTAAAAAATATAGTGATACTGCCGCGATGCGCAGTAAGATGGGGTTAGAAGGCGACGGTGCGAATCCTGATTCTTTCGCGGCTAAGTTAAAGCAGGCGGATGAGTATAGAGCCTCTGGGGAATCCTGTGCAGCTACAGATTCTATAGGGATCATCTTAAGGCAGATGGGGGAGGCAAAGCGGGGAGAGCCAGTAAGAAAAGAAGTGATTCACGATGGTGTCCTTGTTGTAGTGGAAAAGGATTATTTGAGGGGAAACAGTATTACGATTGGCGGAAGTAACAATCCAAATTGGATCCATGTTGATACTTCTGTTGGAACGGTCCATATTGATCTTAATGATATTGAAAGCCTTATGAAATGTCTGGATATGTTTTCACCAGAGGATATTAATCTGATTCTGCGCAAGATTACCGAAGTGAGACAGACGAAAGACGCGTTGAATGAGATTGACAATATGAGGAATACACTGGTGGAAAGTGAGAAGGAGAAGGAGGACGAGGAGAAGGACTGATTTTGAATTCTGGTTGTTGGATGTGAATATTTGTGCTAAACTGTGATAAGGTTTAGATAGGTATGATTAGCCTGAAAGTATGAAATTAGAATACTTTCAGGCTAATTTTAGGCAGAGAAAACTAGGGAAGCCTGGAACTAGTAGAGAAGCGAGGAAATAACCAGCCATGCAGAAGAAAATAGCAGTGATCAATGACATATCGGGATTCGGAAGATGCGCTATCACAGTGACCCTTCCCATTTTATCTTATCTGGGAGTGCAATGCTGTCCAGTGCCGACAGCGATTCTGTCCAACCATATGGGATATCCGCATTATTTTATCGACGACTATACGGACCGGATGGAGGCGTATATCGAGAATTGGCGGAAGCTAGGCCTTCAGTTTGAGGGAATCATGACGGGATTTTTAGGATCGGCGGAACAGATCGATATCGTGAAGGGATTCATCCGTGATTTTGCCAAGAAGGATACCCTGGTGATCGTGGATCCCGTCATGGGTGATCACGGGAAGATTTACGTTACCTACACAGAGGAAATGTGCATGGAGATGAAGAAGCTGGTGGCGCTTTCGGACATCACGACGCCTAATCTGACGGAAGCATGTAAACTGTCAGATACTCCTTACAAAGCGACAGGATGGCGGAAACAGGAGCTGTATGCTATGGCGGAAAAGATCGCTTCTTTGGGTCCGGCGAAGGTTGTCGTCACTGGGATTCCCCAGGGTGGTTTTATAGCTAATTATATCTACGAAAGGGACAGGGATCCGCGGATTATCCGCACCCACAAGGTAGATGCAGAGCGTTCCTGCACAGGAGATGTGTTCACCTCAATTATCTCTGCAGACGGCGTAAACGGCGTACCTTTTGACCGGTCTGTGCGCAAGGCTTCCGGTTTTGTGAAAAAGTGTATCTTGAGATCCGTGGAAATGGGAATTCCAAAGACGGATGGAGTGTGCTTCGAGGAAGTGCTGTATCAGTTGAAGCGGGATTAGGAAGAGGCGGTCTTTAGGGACCGCATTAAAATACTTCAAAAATCGAAGTCCCAGTCTCCAAGGTATCTGCAATCCTCTGATTCTCCTTCATCTGGTTGCTGATCGTCTCCATATCACGAACCAGTACCTGGGTACTTTCGGCGGCGCCGTTTACACCTCTGGCGCCTTCATCGATGGCCTGCGTGATGGAGTTGATGGAAGAGGCAATTTCATCCATGGTCAATTTCAGGCGATCTGTCTTATCTGTAAATTCATTCATGACATTTTCTATGTAGGAAGCGTTTTCCCGGTAATGGACACCGCTTTGCACGAAGTTGTCCAGTTCAGGCAGTATAGACTCGTTGAGGAACAGGACGAGATTGTTGGCGCTTCCGGACAGATTGTGCACTGCGTCAGTAACTACCTGGTTGATATCCCGAATCCGGTTGGCTGCAGCTTTGCTGTCCTCCGCCAGCAGACGGATCTCTTCGGCTACCACCATGAATCCGCGTCCTGCGGCTCCGGCTCTTGCAGCTTCAATAGAGGCGTTCAGGGCCAGCAGGTCAGTCTGTCCGGAAATGCTTAAAATATCGTTGGTCAGGCTGTTGACTTTGTCTACGCGCTTGCTGTCCTCGATGGCGCTGTTAAGGACGCTTAAGATTTTGGATACACGGCTTCCAGTTTCATCCATGTAAGTTCTGGCTCTGGTTTCCATTTGGTCGGCGTTGCTAAGCATCTGCTTCGTATAGTCGTTGATACTGGTAGATTTCAGAGCAATTTCCTCCACCTCTGCACGGATGGCGGAGGCGTTCTGGTTGATGATACCTGCGGAGACACCGACTTCAGACATAGTGGTGGCAAGTTGTTCTGTAACGGCTGACAGGTCAGAAGCACTGTCATTGGAATTCTGCACACTTTTCTGCACACCGGTAACAACATTTTCCATGTCATGCGTATTGTCGATAATCATTTTGAGGATTTCCTGCAGCTTATCAATAAAGGTATTGATGCCGCGGCTTAAATCTGCGATTTCATCGCTGGAACGGATCGTGATCCTCTGCGTCAGGTCACCGTGTCCACTGTCCAGTCCGGCAATGATGGCGGTTATCTCGTTTTTGGCCAAAGCGATTGGTCTGACGACCCGACGCAGCACAACGGTTAACGCGATCATTAGCGCCAGAATGCTGATGACCATAATCGTGCCGTTGATCAGCACAGCGCCGTAGTAAACCTGGGAGAGTTCTTTGCGGGCAAGATCAGAATCTGACTGGGCATTGTTGTTGAGTACGGAGATGGCGTCCTGAATGCTTTCCGAGTACTGCGCCAATTCACCGTTGGCCAGCTCGAAGGCAGCCTGGTTTCTGCCTGCAGCGCTGTAGCCGAAAAGGGTTATGATAGTATATTTTAAGTTTTCATAATCAGTTAGCAGTTTCTCATAACTTGAGCTGTTTTCGGCAGAGACAGAAGTGCCGTACTCAGCCAGCATAGTGTCAAGCAGCGCCTCTTCTGCAAGGATATCGTCCACCAATTCCACCATAGTATCTAAATCCGTGGCAATAATGTGGGACAAGGCCATGGAGTGAAGTCTTTGGGTTTCCCGCTGGATATTGCTCAGATGAAAAATACCGGTCATATAGTCGTCAGCAATGGTGGTAGCGGTCCGGTTAACATTCCGTATATTATGTACGGCTACGATGTTCGACAGGATACAGACAAAGCTTAATACGAAAATGGGTATCAATGTCAAAAGTTTGATGCTGAGACGAGGGCTGTTCTGTTGTATTGTGTTTTGGTTTACTTTTCCGGTCATGTCGTCCTCCCGATCCTTTTACTCTGCTATGGAAGCAGTGATACCTTCCGTCAGGGTGTCCATCAGTTGCTGCAGACTGATATTATTTGGATTGCCTTCTATCATAATGTTGGCGAAATCCGTACAGGGATCCCAATATTTGACGCCAACGCGCTGCAGATTGCCATACTGCGACTGTTCCAGGATGGCCTGCACTGCTGGGATTTGCGCAGCGGCATCCGACGAGGCTGCATTAAGATTGGATGGTATCTGATTTTTCTGTACAAAACGCAGGTATTGGTTGTCCTCATTGGTCAGCCAGTCGGCCAGCTTCATGGCCCACTGCTTATGAGGAGAGTAAGCGTTTACGCCCATTAATTTATAGCCAGTGAAGGAAGCCATCTGGATCTGCCTGCCCGCACAGGTGAAAGTGGGCAGTTTGACGGCACCGTAATCCTTTCCCCATGCATTGCGGATCTGGGTGGCATTCCAGGTACCACTGACACCGGCGATCACGGAGCCGTCCTGTACCTTGGTGATAAAATCATTGTCCGTATTGCAGGAAAAAGCGGGGTTGGTAGTGAGGTTTAAGATAGACTGTGCGATATCCGTGCCTTTGACAGTGCCCTCTGTAGTATTCCAGTTGCAGTAATTGGTGACACCGTCGCTGTTGACACCCAGTTCGAGCCCAGTCTGACCGAAGAAGGCATACAGATACCAGCCGGAATTCAGTTCCATAGAGATCTGTTTTTCAGCGGCTGTGGCTGCAGCGAGAAGGCCGTCCAGGGTCTGCACATCCTGTTCTGTGAAATAGGTTTTGTCATAATATAAGAAATAACCGTTGTCTGCAGTATAGGGAAAAGCATAGAGGGTATCGTGCCAGGATGCAGCAGCAATGGCTTCTGGTACATTGGCGGCGGAAACTACGTCCGCGTTGTCCACTGGCTCTAAAACGCCGGCGGCCATCAGTCTTGTGAATTGGTCGTCTGGGAAGGAGAAGACGTCCCCTGCACTGTGGATGTCATCCAGTACCATGTTACAGGTACCAGAGTCAGCCTGCGGCATCAAATTAATCTCAAACGATGCCTGCCCGGCATAGTGTTCTTGAAAAGAGGTGATCATTTCTTCCAACATCTCGAAATCATCCTCTTCTGCCCATACAGTCAACGGGACTGTGCCAGACTCCAGGGTTTCGTCATCCCCGGAGGTGCTGGAGACTTCTGTAGGATCAGATACCCCGGATCCTTCCGTTGTTTCTGTTGTTTCTGATTTCTGTTCTTGAGAATCTGTCTCCCGAATTGTTTCCATGGTTTCGGTAGCTTCTGTAGAGGAGCAGCCGGTTAAAATTGCAGCAATCGTGAGGGCACATGCTCCCCATTTCCATGACATGTTCATCACCCTTTTGCCTCCTGTGATTTTAATAGATGTAATAGAATGTGCCGATATGGCAAACTGTTATTAGTATATCATACTCCGATGAAATATTCCAGTTCGAAAGCATACCCATCCTTTTTGTTCTGATCGGATAGGGTATCAGTCTCGATGATAAGGAAATCCTGCTCTTTCAGAACTTCTTTCATTTCTTCCCGGACAGCCAGAAAATCTGGCATGTGAATAGAGATTCTGCGGCAGGCATAACTGCCTTCTGGGAGGAGGCAGAAAGTATTGCCGGATGCATCCAGGAAGGTTTCGGGAATGCTGGATAGAAGATCTGCGCCAGCAGGACTTGGAGCAGGCTGGCCAGTTAGGGGATCCGGCTGAGAGTTCAGCGCACGGGAAATCTGGCCTTGCGACGGAGGCTGGATAGAATCCTGAGAACCGGAAGGCAGATTTTGCAGCAGCATTTTTGCAGACTCTGGGCTGACTGTGAGGAACATATTGCGGTTATAGCAGCCATTCCTATATTCATGCAGAATGCCCGAAGGATAGGAAGCGGTGATGCCAGTCTGCTGTGCGATGACGAACAGCTTTAGGATATGCTGCCCGTAGTATTTCGGGGTATCCATTTCATCAAGAGGCACGGTAAGCAGACATCTTCGTGTAAGGGTATTCTGGTAGAACCCGTCTGGCAGCAGGACGCCGCTCTTGCTTGCGGGGATTTTGGCCATGCCGGTTACGGAACTGCCCATTTTCTGCAACGTTTCCTGCAGGGCACCAAGACAGTTGTGGATCTCCATGATCTTCTGTTCTGCAAGGATCTTGCCGTCGTAGAGAAGTTTCTGCAGGTTAATGGAATCCTTATTGACATAGTTATTCAGATCTTTCAGCGGAATTCCCAGCTTAATGCAGACAGTGATCGCATCAAGCAGATAAAGTTGGTTTTCCGTATAATATCTGTAATTCGTTTCTGTATTGACGAAGGCGGGTTTCAGAATGCCGATCTGGTCATAGTAACGCAACGATTTGATGCTCACATTTTTCAGTTTTGATACCTTACCGATAGACATGTACTGACTCATTGGCCGAAACTCCCTTACATATTAACAGATATTCCATGTGCTGGCATATCATTTATCTGCTCCGATAGCTATATAAACTGTAACCTTGGGGCAGAGTTTTGCAAAACATATTTTGTCATAACTCAGATATAAAAACAACCCTTTTTACAAAACTAGTGCCGATAAAAAATGCAGACACAGGATATGGTATAGGGAGGCCAAAAAGGATATAATTGAGAAGAAGAAAGTGTTGGAAAATTTGCCAAAGATAGACAGTGGAAATGGGGAAAAGGAACGGAGAGGAGCTAGGAAGGATCGAATGGATAGAAAGATTGGAAGAAAAGAAGAGAAGGATCTTGTACAGGCAAAGGCGCCGCTGCGATGGAGTATGGTTAAACTGCTGTTATTTTGCTGGCTTCTGCCTCTTGCGGTCATTTCCTATGGAATGTTCTATGTTGCAGTGGGAAAGATTAATTCGCAGACAGAGCGCACGATCGTCACCTCGACGGATAATGCGGTCAGGATCTGTGAGATGAGGATGGATGCAGCGGTGGAGGCTTCCAGAAACGCCTCTTATTTTCCGACAGTCAGGGACAATTATGAGAGGTACCAGGAGGACGGCAATCGTCTGAATTTTCGGAAAGAGCTTAATCTTTTCCTGGAACGGATGTATTGTTATGATGACAGTTTCTTATATACATCGTTGATCTTTATAGATGATCCGCAGGAACGGTTTTTCGCTGCCTACCGGGGAAGCACCAGCAATGCTGTATACCAGGAGGGGCGCAGGTTTGAAGAGAAGGTGATGCCGCAGGTGATGGAATTGTCTGCGGGACTTGATACAGGGGTGGCGGTGGCAGCGATCGAAGACGGCGTATATCTGGTCCGTAATCTAATGACGCCCGACTACCATCCTTATGCTGTGCTTGTGATGGAACTGAACACGGAGGTGATGTTTGGAAGCCTGGACAGCGTGTGGGGGTACGAGGGATACGCCATTTATGTGGATGATGTTTCTCTTACGGGAGATAATAGAGGTGTTTTGGATAAAAGGCAGGCAATAATACAAGAGCTGCTTGCAGATAAGAACAGAGAGTGCCGCCTGGTGAAACGGGATGGGGAATATTATGCTTGTGTTGTCAGAAAACCGGAAAAGCATTATGTTGGATATCTCATCGCGTTGGACAGGCAGGCAGTGATTGATGAAACCTACGCGCTGAAATATGTGTCCTTTCTTATGATTCTTTTTATGATTCCACTGGTAGGCATCGTATTCAGTTTCTTTAGCAGGAAGGTGACAAGACCGGTGGGAAGCCTGATCAAGGCAGCTCACATGCTGGAGCAGGGAAATTTCGGTTATCAGATAAAGAGAAAGGCGGACAGCCAGGAGTTTGCGTATCTGGAGGAGGCGTTCAACCATATGTCTGCCAGATTACAGGATCAGATCGACAGGATTTATACAGAGGAGCTTGCCCTGAAGGATGCCAGGATTATGGCGCTGCAGGCGCAGATCAATCCGCATTTTCTGAATAATGCGCTGGAGGTCATTAACTGGGAAGCAAGGATGCATGAGAACTTCGAGGTGAGCCGGATGATCGAAAGTCTGTCGATCATGCTGGAGGCTACCATGGACAGGAGGCACAGGAGATTTGTAACGTTGGAGGAAGAGATGTCCTATGTGGAAGCCTATCTTTTTATTATTGCCCAGCGGCTGGGCGAGCGGCTTAAGGTGGAAAAGGAGGTAGACGACAGTCTGTTTTTACTGAAAGTTCCCAGGCTGATCATCCAGCCTATTATCGAAAATGCGGTGGAACATGGTATTCATGGGCAGACGGAAGGAAAGATTGCAGTTCTTATTTTCCAGGAGGAGGACAGACTGGTCATAGAGGTGCGTAATACAGGCCGGATGTCAAAGCAGGATGAGGAAAAGATAAGAATTCTGTTGTCGGATGATTATGAATCAGGTGAAATAGGATCTACAAGCCTGGGGATCCGCAATGTAAACAGGAGGATTAAGATTATATATGGAGAAGGGTACGGGCTGACGATCAGGAACGAAGAGAGCGGAGAAACGGTGAGCAGGATTGTGGTGAAAGCCGAAAAAGCTGATTGATAAAATATGTCAAAAACAGGCATAACAATAAAAGACAAGAAATAACAAGTCTGACAATTCCCCGCAAGGTTTTTGTTTTGTATGATAAATTCATAGCAAATAACCTATGCAAGACAAAGTTGCATAAGACTTATATGACAGGGAGGGAAACAATATGAAGAGAATGTTAGCAATGGTATTGACAGGTGTGATGGTTTTTTCACTGACAGCTTGTGGCAACAGTTCCTCTGGGACCGCGCCGGCATCGAATAACAATACGGAGTCATCTGACATGTCGGCATCGGAAGAGGCGCCGGCGGAGAAAGAAGAGCCGTCAGGGGATCCGGTTACGCTGAATGTGACGACAACTTACGCGGGAGAAGATACGAATGCTGCCAATTACCAGGATGCGATCGCGGCGTGGCAGGAGGAGACAGGTAACACGATCAATGATGCGTCTGGATCTTCGACAGAGACTTTTAAGGCGAGGGTGATCTCAGACTTTGAGATGGGTTCTGAACCAGATGTGCTCTTCTATTTCAACGGCGTAGATTCGAATCCTTTCGTAGAGGCGGGGAAGGTAGTATCCATTGATGAGATCCGGCAGACTTATCCAGAGTATGCAACGAACATGAAAGACGGCATGCTGGGGGCTTCTCCGGTAGATGGAAAGAACTATTCCGTACCAGTGAACGGATATTGGGAAGGTCTGTTTGTGAATAAGGCAGTCTGCGAGGCGGCAGGCGTGGAGATTCCTGGTGCGGACACGACATGGGATGAATTTATGGAGATCTGCCAGAAGATCAAGGATGCGGGTTACACCCCAATCGCAGCTTCTTTCGCGGAGATTCCACATTACTGGTTTGAATTCTGTATTTACAATTATCTGACCCCGGCGACCCACAATGTTGTGCCAGGTTCCGTGGATGACGAGCATGGTAAGGCGTGGGTGGATGGTATTGGCGATATGAAGTTATTATATGAGAACGGATTTTTGCCAGAGAATACACTCTCGGCGACAGATGGCGAGACATTCCAGCTCTTTATTGACGGCAAGGCGGCGTTTCTAATCGATGGTTCCTGGAAAGTAGGAGGTATCGAGGGCGCAACCGATGAAATCGATAATTTTACAGTAACGTATATACCAGGTAAAAATGACCGTAAGACGACAGATATTATCGGCGGCCTTTCCTCTGGCTGGTATATCACAAGGAAGGCCTGGGACGATCCGGAGAAACAGAAGACATGTGTAGATTTGATTTCTTATATGACATCGGATGAGATGGTATCCAAATTTGCCAGCGTATCAGCGACAGCGTTGACAAATGGAACCCAGGTAGACGAATCGCAGTTGTCCTCCCTGGCGGTGGCTGGACTTGATTTTGTCAAGGGCGCGACCGGTATGACAGGAGCGGTGCAGGATCAGGTGACACAGGAGGCGAGAGTGCCGGTATTCAATGGTATGCCTGATATCGTAACAGGTAAGAAAGATATTTCGACGGCAGTGGAAGAGCTTTTGGGTCTGGTGGAAGCAGGGAAATAACGGACGAGGCAGACTATAGGGCAGAACCTGCATCGTAACAGGTAACATGGATCATTGGAGCGGAGAAGGAATATTCTCCGCCCTGCCTTTCAGAAAGGGGTGTGCACGCCGCTATGAGTTCGAATATTTATAAAAATAAAAAACCTGTTATTTTCTTTGTGATACCGGCTTTTTTGTTTTTAACAGTTTTTCTGTACTATCCTTTTATACAGAATATCGTGAACAGTTTTAAGGAAATTAACAACCTGGGAGCGTCTGCCAAGGGATGGAATGCGCCATGGTATACAAATTATGTTGAGCTTTGCAAAGATCCCAATATACGGACCGCATTGATCAATACGGTCAAGATGATCGCGGCCACGATCATTGGACAGCTCGGTATCGCGATCATGCTAGCGCTTATGGTAGACAATATCGAAAAGGGACAGAAATTTTTCCGGACAGTCTATTTCTTTCCGATTGTGATCGCGGCTACTGCGCTTGGATTGCTGTTCAATATTGTGTTCCTGTATGATAAGGGAATGTTAAACCAGCTGCGGGAGATACTCGGAGCGACGAAACTGTTAGACTTTAAGGACGAATCTCATGCCATGCTGACCATGATGATCCCCGTCACCTGGCAGTATGTGGGATTCTATTTTATCATTCTGATTACGGGGCTGAATACTATATCCGGTGAGCTGTACGAGGCGGCGACAATCGACGGGGCGTCGAGACTGCAGAGAGTGCGGTATATTTCCCTGCCGCTTCTGCACAATGTGATCTGTACCTGCGGCGTGTTGGCGGTAACAGGCGCCTTGAAAGTGTTTGATCTGCCCTGGATTATGTTTCCTAAGGGGATGCCGAGCAACAGTACATGGCTGACAGGCACTTATATGTATTACCACGCTTTTGAGTCCCATAACGTGGACTACAGTTCGGCAATTTCCGTATTGATTGTGATCCTTGGAGTGATTGCGGCTAAGATCGTGAACGCGGTCTTTCGGGAAAAAGAGTATTAGGAGGGGCGGGATATGGCAGGAGTAAATAATAAGATGAAACGAGGACACCATAAAATTTCCCTGGGAATGACGGGAATTTACGCTGTACTAGCTGCATGGGCCTTGACAACGATCTACCCGCTGTTTTGGATCTTGATGAATTCTTTTAAAAATAAGAAGATCATCCGGTCGGATTCCTTTTCCCTTCCGGTGGGAGAGCTGTTTACGCTGGATAACTACAAGACGGCTTTTGACAGAGTGAATATTCTGGGGGCATACCGGAACAGTATCGTGATATCCTTGAGCGTGGCGGCGGCGGTCATCCTGCTTTCCGGTCTTGCATCCTATGCGCTTGTGCGGTATGATTTCAGGATGAAAGGACTTCTCAACAGTTTAGTGGTGGCGGGGATGATGTTTCCGGTGTTTGCAACGATCATTCCGGTCATACGGATGATGAACGTGATTGGGCTGGCGAACACGAATCAGCTCCCGAAATCACTGATGGCGGTCATCCTGCCGCAGATCGCGGGCAACTTGTCCTTCGCGATTGTGGTCCTGCGCGGGTATATCGCCGGGCTTCCGGTGGAATTGGAGGAGGCGGCCTATATGGAGGGATGCAATGTTTTCCAGTTGTTTTTCAAGGTGGTCATGCCGTTGTGCAAACCGTCTTTTGCCACGGTGGGGATCTTCTCCTTCCTGTGGAGTTACAACGATCTGTTTACACAGTCCTTTTTCTTAAAGACAAAGCCGGAATATTCGGTTACGGTACTGCTAAGTCTGCTGACTTCCCAGGAGGGAACCAACTATGGTCTGATGGCATCAAGCGTATCGCTGATCGTTTTCCCGCTGCTGATTGTGTATCTGTTCCTGCAGAAATATATTGTCAAAGGACTGACTGCTGGAGCTGTGAAAGGCTGATGTTTTTCGAAGTGCTTTAGGATTCCGTAAGACAGAATCATGGGGGATGATGTGAAATATGTATAAGGTAGTGATCATTGATGATGAGCCGATTATTGTGAAGGGGCTGGAGAAAACGGTGAAGTGGGAGGAAATGGGATGCCAGGTGGCAGGTAAGGCATGCAACGGCTTAGAAGGTATGGAGCTGATCCGAGAAGAAAAGCCGGATATCCTTATTTCGGATATTTGTATGCCTGGGATGGACGGGCTTACAATGATTGCGGCCCTGAAGTCAGAATTTCCCAATATGCAGATCACGATTTTGACGGGCTTTCGGGATTTTGATTATGCCCAGCAGGCAATACGGCTGGGGGTATGCCGTTTCTTGTTGAAGCCTTCGATCATGGAGGAGTTGAAGGAGGCTATCTGGACTATGGTAGAAAGGCTGGATGGACAGCTATCTGTGCAGAATACGGAGGAAGAGACAGGAGAAGAAAGCGGGGAGGAGACGGAGGAGCAGGAAAGTGCGGCCGGTAGTTTTATTGTGAAGAATGCATTGGCTTTTATGAAGGAGAACTATGCGGAGAAACTGCGTCTGGCGGATGTAGCTGACAGTGTCTATGTGAGTCAGTGGCATTTGAGCAAGCTGCTCAATAAGTATACAGGACAGAATTTTTCAGAATTGGTAAACCATGTCCGCATGGAAAAGGCAAAGGAACTTTTGTGTGACCCATCTCTGCGGATCAGTGACGTCGCTGAGGAAGTGGGTTTTTTGGACATGGCTCATTTTTCCCGTGTCTTCAAGAAACTGGCGGGAGTTTCGGCTAATGAATACCGGAATACAGTCAGTATGCCGCAGAAGACAGAAACCTAGGCGGATTACAGAAAGCAGGAGCGCATGGGAGAAGCTTTCGGGATAACGCAGGGAGCTGCAGCAAAGCCGATGACTTTGCTGCAGCTCCTCGTTTTGGTTTTATCGAGACTATGAAAAAAGTCTGTAAATACAGATCTTTTATGATAATGACGGGCGAAAGGCTTGAGAATAAGCTTTTCGCCCTTGCTTTATGTATAGCAGTTATCCGAGAACAACTGTCACATCGTATTCAGTTTTTCCTTTCTCATAGGGAACGATGCATCCCTCGATCTTTTGTCCATTTACCGTGAGTGATCTCACACCTTTTTCTATGTTGTCAGGATTTACGACCTTAATGTGATACGTGCCTTCCCGGAATTTCCTGGTGATCTCGAAATCTCCGAATCCCTTCGGTACGCAGGGATCGATCTTAAGACCTGCATGGGTAGGTGACACACCCAGAATATATTGGGAGATATTGACAAAGGTCCAGGCGGCAGTACCGGTCAGCCAGCTGTTTTTAGCTTCCCCGTGATATTTGGCGTCTGCGCCGGCTACCATCTGGGAGTAGACATAAGGTTCTGTCCGGTGGATTTCACTGTATTCCTCCACATAGGAAGGGCATGTCTTTTGATAGATCTCGAATGCACGTTTGCCCCGGCCGATTACGGTCTCGGCAATCGAAACCCAGGGATTGTTGTGGCAGAAGATGCCGGCATTCTCCTTATATCCTGGTGGATAGGAGGAGATTTCTCCCAGTTCCAGATGATATCTGGTGTAAGCGGGCTGCAGGATCATAACACCATATTTGGTGTCAAGCTTTTCTTTGACAGAATTAAGCGCTTTCTCGGCCAATCCTTCCTTGATGCCGACGCCTGCCAACGGACAGAAACCATTGGATTCGATATAGATTTGGCCTTCTTCACATACCTTAGAACCGACCTTACCGCCATAGGCATCATAGGCGCGGAGGAACCAGTCGCCATCCCAGCCTTCCTGTAGGATAGTATCATACATTTTTGCTGCCTGTGTGCGGGCATAGTCTGCTTCTGCTGGATCGTTCATCAACTCGCATAGCTGCGCATATTCTTCTCCATACTTGACAAACATAGCGGCGATGAATACAGATTCCGCCACGGGGCCTTCCGAAGGACCGAAAGTCTGGAAAGATTCGCCAGGATGTTCGGAGAAGCAGTTTAAGTTCAGACAGTCGTTCCAGTCGGCGCGTCCGATCAGGGGCAGGCCGTGTGGGCCCTTGTGGGTAACAATGTAGTCAAAGGAACGTTTTAAGTGATTCATTAGGGGTGCAGCTATGGACATATCATTGTCGAAGGGAACCAGTTGTGTCAGGATGGAGGTATCGCCGCTTTCGCGAACGTAAGCGGAGGTGCCAGCGATGAGCCATAAAGGATCGTCGTTGAAACCGCTGCCGATGTCGGCATTTCCCTTTTTAGTCAGAGGCTGGTATTGATGATAAGCGCTGCCATCCTCAAATTGGGTGGAAGCGATATCAATGATCCGCTGCCTCGCGCGGTCTGGGATCAGATGTACAAAGCCAAGCAGGTCCTGGCAGGAATCCCGAAAACCCATACCCCGCCCGATACCGGATTCATAATAGGAGGCAGAGCGGGACATATTGAAGGTCACCATACACTGATACTGGTTCCATATGTTTACCATGCGGTCAACTTTACTGTTAGAAGATTTGACGTTGTATCTGGACAACAGATCATCCCAATAGGCGTTGAGTGCCGCGAAAGCCTTTGCGACGTCAGCGTCAGACTGGTATTTGGCTAACATGGCATCGGCAGGTTTCTTATTGATGACATTTGGGGATTCCCACTTGTCATTTTCCGGGTTTTCAATATAACCAAGGACGAAAACATAAGATTTCGTCTCACCGGGCGACAAATTGACCCGGATCTGATGGGAGGCGATGGGAGACCAGCCGCTGGCAATGGAATTAGATGCCTGGTCTTTTTCTACGGCTTTCGGATTGGCCGCACCGCGGTAAGCACCAAGGAAAGCATCCCGGCTGGTATCAAAGCCGTCTATGGGGGCGTTGACAGAATAGACGGCATAGTGATTACGGCGTTCTCTGTATTCCGTTTTGTGATAGATCGTAGAACCGGCCACTTCCACTTCACCGGTACTTAAATTGCGTTGGAAGTTCCTGGAATCGTCATCCGCGTTCCAGAGACACCATTCAACATAGGAAAACAGGGAGAAGGTTTTTGGGGTGGAACTGTTGTTGGTCAGCTTTAACTGACTGATCTCACAAGTATCATCCATGGGGACGAAAGTAAGCAGGTCAGCTCTCAGGTCATTTTTGATTCCGGTAAAGCGGCTGTAGCCAATACCGTGACGGCATTCATAGCTGTCTAAGTCCGTCTGGGTAGGTTTCCAGCCAGGATTCCATACGGTATCTCCCTCTTTGATATAGAAATATTTTCCGTTGCTATCGTTTGGAACATCGTTATAACGGTAACGGGTCATGCGCAGCAGTTTGGCGTCTTTGTAAAAAGTATAACCGCCGCAGGTATTGGAGATAAGGGTAAAGAACTCGTTGCATCCCAGATAGTTGATCCAGGGAAGAGGAGTCTTCGGAGTGGTGATGACGTATTCACGGTTGGCGTCGTCGAAGTAGCCGAATTTCATAGTGTTGACCTCCTTTTATTGAAATATTTACTTAAACGATTAAGTAAAGGGGTAAATAAAAAACCGGTATTTACAATGCCGGCCATCGGATACCAACTTGCAGTGTCTCGGATCCAATATCCGGTATGTGTAGTAGATAAGGCGATTATACAAAATTGAAGAGATAATTGCAATTAAAATACAGAATAAATTTTCAGTTTGGGAAGGATCACACATCGCTATAAACTTCTTAGAAAAAAATAGATTATGTATATTCTGCACAAAAAAAGAGAAATTAGATTGTAGAATTATTGAAAATGTTATAAAATAAAGATTGCGAAAACGATTTAGTGGGATCTGGCACAGAACCAGGAGAAGAGAACTAGACATAGCCGTCGGGAACAGAGCGGCAAAGTTGTCCACCCGGAAGAACGGGCACTGACGTAGAAAGCAGGAGAGGGTGATGGTATGGTGTCGATGAAAGATATAGCCGCAGCGTGCGGGGTATCTGTAGCGACTGTGAGCAAAGCGATGAATGACCACCATGATATTGGTATGGAGACGAAAGCACGTATCCGGCAGACAGCCAGGGATATGGGATATTTCCCCAATTCGGCAGCGAAAGCCCTGAAGACGAACCGTACTTATAATTTGGGAGTGCTTTTCGAAGTGGAGGGTGAAAGCGGTCTGACGCACGATTATTTTGTTGGGGTGTTGGATAGTTTGAAGAGTGCGGCGGAAGAGAGAGGATATGATATCACTTTTGTCAATGGATGCCGGAGCAGACAGGGAAGGATGTCCTATCTGGAACATTGCAGATATAGAGGATTCGATGGCATTGTCATTGTATGTATCAACTATTACGATCCGGAGGTGCTGGAACTGGCCAGAAGCGGGCTTCCGATCGTTACGATCGATCATGTGTTTGACAATGCCTGCTCGGTTATCTCGGATAATATCAAAGGCATACGGGATTTGCTGCAATATGTATATAATAAGGGACACCGTAAGATTGCCTATATCCACGGCATGGATTCGAAGGTTGCAGTTACGCGGAGCAGATTATTGTCCTTTTACAGGACTTCGGAAGAACTGGGAATACAAGTGCCGGATGCATATATTAAGGCAGCCGGTTACAGAGATACCAAAGCGGCGGGGATTGCAACAGGAGAGCTTCTGGATCTGAAAGAGCCGCCCACCTGCATCCTGTATCCCGATGATTTCGCATGCTACGGCGGCATCAATGTGATCAATGAAAGAGGACTGAGCATACCAGGAGATATTTCTGTAGTGGGATATGACGGTATAAGGATTGCCAGGCATCTGGAACCTAAGCTGACGACGCTTAAACAGGATACGAAGAAACTTGGAAGAGAGGCCGCAGCGAAGGTGATCGATCTGATCGAACGGCCGCGGACGACGCTGATCGAACAGATCGTAGTGGAAGGGGAAGTATATCCGGGCAATTCTGTGGCGGATTTGTCCTCTTAGGAAAAGAATATTTGCAGCGTGTTTGGCATTCCTTAAGTTTCCGGCCGCCTTTGGTGTCCGACTGTCTTATAGAAAATACTTAAGAATACTGCGCAGAGGCACCACGTTACAGGTTCAGCCGCTACGACGCCTGAGTAGCCAAAGGCAGGTACAATAAAGCAGGCGCTGACGATTTTCACGGTCAGTTCGATCGCACTTGATACGACGGGCAGGATTTTATGCCCCATTGCCTGCATGGAATTGCGCAGGACGAACAGAACGCCCAGAGGGAAGAAACATAGTGCGCTTACCCATAGATTCAGCAGAGCGCCTGAAAGAATGGTTTCGTTCGAAGCAGCAGTTACCCACAGAATGATCGGTTTTCCCAGAAGACAGGTGAGAACGATCGACAGAAGGGACCAGAGAAATTCCATGAGCAGCATTTTCCGATTGCCTTCCACGATCCGCCTGTATTTTCCTGCACCATAATTCTGGCCCACAAAGGTGCTTCCAGCGCCGGCAATAGCTCCCAGTGGGATCGTGATCACTTCCCGGATTCTGCAGGATGTCGTATAGGCTGTTATGAGCGCTGTTCCAAGATGATTGATTGCACGCTGCAGGATGAGAGAGCCCATGGAAACTACTGATTCCATCAGGGCCATGGACAGGCCTGTGAAAAACATTTCTTTCATGATATCTTTGTGGAATCGGAAATCTTCTCCTACAGGAAGATATTCTCTATAGTTTTTGAAAATATAGATACCGCACAGCAGCGCAGAGACAGCTTGTGCAATGACGGTTGCAAGTGCAGTTCCACCGATTCCTGTTTTCAGAATGACAACAAAAAGGACGTCCAGAAATAAATTTAACAGGCTGGAAAAGATCAGGAAGTACAGTGGGGTTTTGCCATTGCCAACAGCTCTTAGATAGCCGGAGCAGGCATCATATAAAACGGTGGTAATCAATCCGGCGATAATGATCACAATGTACAGGTATGCCTGTGCGAAGATATCGTCAGGAGTCTTTAAGAGACGCATTGCCGGTTTTAAGAAGAGCAGAAAAACTGACGTCAGAAGCAGCGCGATCGTGAGATTCAGGGTGATCATGGCAGCGGCGGCTTTTTGAAACAGTTTCTTTTCTCCTGCGCCGAAAAAGCGGGAAAGAATGATGCAGTATCCATTGTTCAGTCCCCACGTGCAGTTGACGAGAAGGGAATAGATCACGCTCACGGACCCGATCGCGGCGATGGCTTCAGAACCCAGATAACGTCCGGCGATCATCGTATCTACCAGATTGTAGATGTGTTGGAATAAGTTTCCGATCATAAGCGGTAGTGCGAAGGCTATGATCAGACGGATGGGAGAACCTTCTGTCATATTGGTAATACGGGCGGCTTCTTCGTTCTTTTTCATAAGTGTCTCCTTGTGTGGTATATACAGGATTTTAGCGTGTATATAAGAATATCCTATAGTATAGCAAAGCATGTTTTGCGGCGCAATGTCTTTACATAAACTCTCAGGAGGGAGTGGAGGGGCGGGGTTTTAGAAGATTTGGAAAGGCGGTTTATGACAATGAATCAGTGGAATGGATACGATAAGGAAAAGGAACGGCTGGTAGAGCCGGTACATGACGAGCTGCAGTATTGCGGCAGGATTGACGATGAGGAGCCAGATGCACCGGTTTTTACGATGCCGGCGAGTTTTGTGAGAATGGCTTTCACAGGATCTTCCTATGTGAAAGCGGTGGTAGTCAATAAACGGTATTATAACAGGTCCTTTCTGGGGGTTCTTCTGGATGAAGTGCAGAGTAAAGTGGAAGTGGAAAAGGACGGGGGACCACTGGTGCTTACCTTAGCAAAAGATCTTGAGAAAGGGACCGAGCATATGGTCACTCTCTTCAAGAGGATGGATAACTGTCATGAGTATGCATTCCTGGGTTTCTTATTGGAATATGGGGCGAAGGTCGTAAAAGCCCGGCCGCTTCCCCGGAAAAAGATAGAATTCTATGGGGATTCTGTTACGGCAG
>CATOJY010000029.1 GCA_951800685.1 uncultured Lachnospiraceae bacterium | reverse complement strand
ACATTTTTGTACGTACCTTTATGATTTTCGATGTGTAATATTTCTACATTTTTAAAAGGGTGCACTGTATCCGCACCATCCTTCCAGCCGGGCTTGCCATCCACGGTAAGCCCAAAAGTACAGCCACTTAGCCCAGACGTTAATTTATCATTTAATGCAGTAAGGGAGAGGCAAACAAAAGAAACTATAAATATATTAGCCCGGCAAGGCCGGAGAAAGGGAAAAAATATGGTCAATCTAACCTATGTAGGTCAAACAAAAAAATATGAAGTAGAATTTAGCAGGATATCCGAACATGTCGTGCAAGTTCTAGGGGAGCTTCCGGCATCTGACAGTGGATTTGTCTTGTCTAGGATCGACAGGAACGATGGATGGGATCATACAGGATATACAACCTTATACAGGGAATTGGAGGATGGCCTGCAATTTTCGGATGATGGTAGTGTGTATGTGACTATGCCGGAGCCTGAACTACCGCAGGAGCCGGAACCTTACGTACCAACGCTAGAAGAGGTAAAGGAAGCGAAAGTGTTAGAAATGGAAATGGTGCAGCAGGATATTGTACAGGCCGGGGTAGAAGTGGTACTGACAGACGGAACAACAGAACATTTTGATCTGACGGAAAAAGAGCAGAAACAGCTTGCCGTGTTACAGGGAGTAATTGCCAGCGGGGATGAAAAAATCCCGTGGCATACATCAGACGAAACGGAACACTGCAAATATTATTCGAGTGCGGATATGTCAAAGGTAGTAAAGGCTGCTTTTGATCTAGCTACTTACCATGAAACTTATTTCCGGGATTTGAGGATATATATAAGGTCGCTTGCCACAAAGGAAGCTGTAGAATCAATTACCTATGGAATCGAAATACCTGAAAAATACAGGAGCCAGCCGCTTGTGGACATGCTGGCCGGTGCATCATGAGGGTACTAAGGCCGCTGGTGCTGATAGCTTTTGGCGGCTTATCATATGTGGGGATAGAAATGTTTTACCGGGGGAGGACACACTGGACAATGTTTATTGTAGGGGGAATTTGTTTTTACCTGGTGGGGCTGATAAACGAAGTGATACCGTGGGAAATGCTTTTATGGAAGCAGTGCTTAATTGGGGCGTGTATTATAACCGTGGTAGAGTTTGTAAGTGGCTATATTATTAACCTGTTATTAGGGCAGAATGTATGGGATTATTCTGGACTACCTTTTAATATTCTGGGGCAGGTATGCCTTCCGTTTTCTATAGTGTGGTATTTTCTTTCGGCAGTAGTAATTATCGTAGATGATTACTTAAGATATGCTATGAAAGGGGAAAAGCCACATTATACGATATTTATACACAGAAAACAAGCCTCCTCGGAAGCAGGCCATAGCAGGGACAAGCCGGGAAAAACTTAGAAGTTCATAAGCCTCTTGTGGTTATGCTTTACGGCTTCCTGATTTACAGTACAGTAAATACGAGTTGTTTCAATGCTTTTATGACCTAAAAGCTCTTGCACTTGTTCTATGGGCATACCGGCGTTAAGCAAATCGGTTGCACTGGTACGCCGGAATCGGTGTGGATGGACGTTTTTCACGTCGGCTTTTATGGCAATGCGGTCAATGATATCTTCAAGGCCGCGTCGGGTGAGTCGCTCATGGGGTGACTTACTGCTAACAAACAGGGCGGGGTTATCGTCCGTGCGCATATCAAGATAGTTTTTCAGATGGATATGGGATTTTGCATTAAGGTAGGTAATACGCTCTTTGTTACCTTTACCGAGGACAATAATGTCATTATGAGAAAAAGAGATATCGGAGCGGTTAAGCCCTAAAAGTTCTGATGCCCTGACAGCGGTACTGTACAGGCATTCTACTATAGCGAGGTCTCTTTCTGTCTGGCAGGAGGAACGAAGTTTTTCAACTTCTTCCGCAGACAATGGCTTTTTAACTTTCTTCTGGTATTTAATCGTGTCAAGAGAGTCTACCGGATTGGAAGTAAGTACACGTTTTTTAACAAGCCATTTAAAAAAGCCGTTAAAAATAATGCGTAGATGATCGAGGTAGGCGTTACTTACAGAGCGTTTGTGCCTGTAGTTATAGAGGTAGACATAAATATCATCATCAGAAATAGCATAAATATCTTTGTTGATATAGGACAAAAGGCGGGATAAATGGAACCTGTAAAGTTCTACAGTGCCTTTTGATTTCCCGGCCTGTTCGCATGACTCAAGATACATGCTTAAAAAGTGTAAACTTCCGTTATTTACGGTCTGTAAGGCGGTTTCTTTTGCAGTTACTTCATACTTACACAATGTTATCCGCACGGCTTCCTTGATTTCGGAGAGCTGAACAGAAAAAAAGAAAGTAGGTGGTGCAAGATCTCACAAATAAATTGTTCTTTCATGTAAAAAGCTCCTTTTTTATATATCATATCAGATATCACGGGAGCAGCGAATTAAATGATAATTTAGAATGAAAGAAAAATGAAGATAGAATAAAAAGTTTGGAAATAAGAAATTAGATTGTAATTTTTATCAACAGGGAAAGAAGATGAAAAGAAAGGTGGTTATTATGGAAAAGAAAATTTTAAAGTTTGTGAACGCGGCGGCACACAATAAAGTGATCGAGCTGGTAATACTGGCGATTGTATTTGATACTGTTTTCGGAGTGCTGCGGGCAGTGAAAGAAAAGAAATTCAACAGCTGCGCAGGGATTGACGGCGCAATACGGAAAGTGGCAATGCTGATTTCCCTTGTATTCATGCTGGCAATCGACATGCTTATCAAGATCAATCTGATCGGGTTTATCCCGGAAACAGCGCGGGGCTATCTGGGGCTTAAGACAGTAGGCGTAGCGGAGTTTTTCAGCCTGCTTTACATAGCCTATGAGATCACCAGCATTTTTAAGAATATGGCATTATGCGGGCTGCCTGTAAAAAGAGTATGGGCGAGTGTGCGGGGCTTTCTTTCCAAGTATACGGACGAGCTGCCGGACACGGACGAACTGGACGGAAACAGCACCACGGGCAGCGTAGAGGGGCATAAGCAGCAGGAAAGATAAGAATAACAGACCAGACAGGAAAAGCGGCAAAGGGCGCTTACGGGAAACCGTAGGCGCTTATTTCATTGCAGAAAGGAAGTAAAAGGCATGAGGAACATTAAAAGGCTGATAAGCGGGTACAATTTCAATCCGGGCAGCGTTTCCCGTATCAAGTACATTGTGATTCATTACGTGGGCGGTTTGAGTGGGGCGCAGGCAAACTGCAAATATTTTGCAGGCGGCAATAGAAATGCGTCCGCACATTATTTTGTAGATCACAACGGGGAAATCTGGCAGTGCGTGGAAGATGCTAACATAGCGTGGCACTGCGGCGCAAAGAGTTATAAGCATGGGGAGTGCCGGAACGCAAACAGTATAGGTATTGAGCTGTGCGTAAAGAAGAGGAACACCGCCAGCCAGGGCGCGACAGATAAGGACTGGTATTTTGAGGACGCGACGGTAGAGGCGGCAGCAGAGCTGACAAGGTACTTAATGGATAAGTACGGCGTGCCTGCCGATCATGTCATAAGGCATTACGACGTTACCGGGAAAATCTGCCCTAACCCGTATGTATATAATACAACGGCGCATACATGGGACGAGTTTAAAAGGCTGATAAGCGGCGGCACTGCATCTGCCGGGAGCGCGGAAAAGAAACTTTACAGGGTGCGTAAGCGCTGGGAAGATGCAGCCGGGCAGCTGGGCGCTTTTGGAAGTCTGGAAAATGCAAAGAAAGCCTGCACTGCTGGCTATAATGTGTATGACTGGGACGGAAAGGCGGTATACAGCGCTTTTGCAGGCAATGAGCAGCAGACGGCAGCAGGCGGCGCGGAAAGCGTGATCTGGGCTTTTCTGACAGGCAAAGGCTTAAATGCCTATGCAGCAGCCGGGCTTATGGGAAACCTTTTTGCAGAAAGCGGGCTTAAAGCAGATAATCTGCAAAATTCCTTTAATACGCGGCTGGGAATGACGGACGCAGAATATACGGCAGCTGTAGACAGCGGCAGCTACACAAATTTTGTGAGGGACAGCGCGGGCTACGGGCTTGCACAGTGGACGTATTATAGCCGCAAGCAGGCGCTGTATGATTACGCGAAAGCGGCGGGCGCGTCGATCGGCGGCTTAAATATGCAGCTTGCCTTTTTGTGGCAGGAATTACAGGGCTACAAGGGCGTTATTTCCGCGCTTATGGCTGCAACGTCGGTACGGGCTGCCTCTGATGCAGTGCTGACCGGGTACGAAAAGCCCGCAGATCAGAGCGAGGCAGTAAAGCAGCGCCGGGCAGCATACGGGCAGGAGTATTACGACAGGTACGCAGGAGCCGGGGCAGGCGGGAACACAGAGCAGGGAAAGACAGAGGCGGCACAGGTTCCCTTTAAAGTAAAGGTAGATATAACCGATCTTAGAATAAGGACGGGCGCAGGCACGGATTTTGAAAAGACGGGGAAGTATACAGGCGTGGGAGTATTTACCATTGTAGAGGTAAAAGCCGGAGAGGGCAGCGCCGCAGGCTGGGGGCTGCTGAAAGCGTATGAAGAGAATAAGGACGGCTGGGTATCGCTGGACTATTGCACAAGATTATAATGTATCTGCTGGGGTATGTCGTTCATGGGCGGCATACCCTTTATTTTTTTACCATAATTTTCTTGAAATCTGATTGACAATATACCAAAGTTGGTATATAATTAAAGCATAGAAAGGAGAAAAGAAAAATAAGTGTAAAGCACTGGAAAGGAGAAACGGCAGGAAATGGGTAAGAAGAAACAAAAGAAAAAGCCTATCAAGTGGCAAGATTTGACGGTCAATGCACTGATGGACTTAATCATAGGCATAATACTTATCATTATCGACAAGTACATAGGTTAGACCTATAGGCGGGCGAAAGCCCGCCGCCTATAAAAAATATATCATAAACCCAAAGCCGAGTAAAGAGCATGATTTTGAAATTAGGTATTTTTTTGGTAGCCGTAGGAACGGTGAAATTCTGCATAGCCCTTATAATGAGAGCTAAAGAGAAAAGAGGTAACGCATGATCGGAAATAATATAAGAAAAGCGAGAAAAGCGGCGGGCGTTTCACAAAAAGAACTTGCGGAACGCCTGCAAGTCCACCAAAAGGATATAAGCCGATGGGAAAATGGGGCGCACGCGCCTACATTGGAAATGTTTATAAAAATATGCAGGGAGCTTAACGCCTCTGCTGATGAAATATTAGAATTAAAGTAAAAGGCGAAAGAGAGGGCTTATTTTATGGCAAAGAAACAAATTATTTTATATGTTGTGGCTGCATTATTTGCAGTAAGCGGAATTGTGGCGCTGCCGTCCGGGAATATTACGGGTGGTGTCGGTTGCATAGTGATTGCTGCCGTATGTTTTCTGCTGGCACGCAAGCCAGAGAAAGAGGCAGCCGGGCAGCAGGAAGAGCCGGGGAAAACGGGAACGCCTGCCGCTGCATCTGGCAGCAGGATTGCGGAAACTATACGCACGAAATTGGTAGGCGTGACTTTTGATAACGAGGACGGGGAGAACCGCCAGGACATATTAAGAACCATGACAGGCGACGAGGATATAACGGTAGAAAAATATACATACAATGGAGAGCCTGCCGCGTGCATCAAGTGGGGCAATAAGGTACTGGGGAATCTATCAGCAGAGCTGGCAAAGGACTTAGCGCGGAAATACCCGCAAGCCCGATACACCGCAGAAATACTGGAAATTTCCGGGGGTGGGGTACAAACGTTTGGCTGTAATATAGAGCTTGACGTTCTCATAGAAGAGAAGAAAAGCCGCGCAGCGCAGCCAGCGGGCGAGACAATCGTATATATAGACCGTAGCAGCAAAAAGTACCATAGTAAGCCTACATGTTCTGGAATGAAAAACCCAAAGAGCATACCACTAAGCCAAGCAAAAAAGAAGTATACAGCTTGTAAGAAATGCTGTAAATGAGGCAAAAATAGCGAGCCGCAGACTTGTAAAAGAGTTTGCGGCTTTTCGTCGTATATGGGACAAAAGAGAGGTAAGGGAAATGGGTAAGCATCTGACAAAGGCAGATCGGATAAAATTAGAGGCATTACTAAAGGCGGGGCATGGTAAAAAAGAGATCGCAGACATGCTGCATGTACACCGCAGCACAATATACCGGGAAATAAAGCGGGGAGTTTATACTGCGCTTAATTCCGATCTCACGCAGGAAGAACGATACAGCCCGGATATTGCAGACGATAAGTACAGGGAGAATCTGAAAAGCAAGGGCGGCGTGCTTAAGATCGGCAACGATATTAAGTTAGCAAATTATATAGAGGATAAAATAGTAAATGAGGGATATAGCCCGGCTGCCGTTCTGGGGGAGCTTAAGGCACAGGGAAAAGAGGGGGAATTTTCCGTAACGATCTGCGTAACGACGCTTTACAGCTATATTGATAAAGGTATCTTTCTACAGCTTACAAATAAGGATTTACCAGTAAAGGCAAATAAGAAGAGGGACTATAAGAAAGTAAAGAGGCAGCAGGCGAGGGCGGCGGCAGGCACAAGCATAGAAAAGCGCCCGGAAGAGGTAGACAGGCGGGAAGAGTTCGGACACTGGGAAATGGATAGCGTAATAGGACAGCGGGGAAAATCTAAAAATACCCTGCTGGTACTGACGGAAAGAAAGACGCGGGACGAGATCATATTTAAGCTGCCGGACAAGACAGCAGAGGCGGTAGTAGATGCTTTAGACGCATTGGAAAGAAAATGGGGAGCTATGTTTAAACAAGTCTTTAAAAGCATAACCGTAGACAATGGCAGCGAGTTTGCATATTGTGAAGAGCTGGAACGCTCTATACTGGGAGAGGGGAAACGGACGCAGCTATATTACTGTCACCCGTATAGCAGCTGGGAGCGAGGCACAAATGAGGTTACTAATAAAATGGTACGGCGCAAAGTACCAAAGGGGACAAATTTTGACGGCATGACGGACGCAGAGGTAGAGGCAATGGAAAACTGGATAAATAACTATCCCCGTCGTATACATGGTTATCATTCTGCCGGGGAACTTTTCGAGGAAGAGCTTAAGAAAATCGGGTGAAAAAAATTTAAAAAAGTGTCGCATTTAATATTGACATTTTCATTAAGGGGCGTGATATTAAGTTTTTCTTGCAAATTCAGCAAAAGAATGTTATAATACTGAAAGATTTAATAAGAAAGACTAAGATAAAGAGTGGACTTGCGAGTCCACTCTTTTATATGAAGTGAATGTTTATTCTGTCAGGAGGAATACATGTCAAAAAGAGAAACTTATGAGTCAAGAACAGAACAGCTTCTTGCGCCGATTGCAGAGAAGAACGGTGTAGAGATTTATGATGTGGAATATGTGAAAGAGGGCAGTGACTGGTATCTGCGTGCTTATATCGACAAACCCGAAGGGGTTACGATTGGGGACTGTGAGAATGTCAGCCGGGCGCTGTCAGATGCGCTGGATGTAGAAGATTATATAGCGGATGCCTATATTTTGGAAGTCAGCAGTCCAGGACTTGGAAGGACATTAAAGAAAGAAAGACATCTGGAAAAAAGTCTCGGAAAGAAGATTGAGATAAAGACTTATAAGCCGATCGATAAGCAAAAAGAATTTTCAGGTATTTTGAAGGCATATGATGCAGAAACAGTCACCGTGGAGGAAGAGGGAAAAGAACGCGTATTTCAGCGTTCACAGACCGCTCTGATCAGGCTGGCGTTAGATTTTTAAAAAGGAACATAACTGAAAGACAGATCAAAGACATAGGAGGATAATGGAAAATGAATAAGGAGTTAATGGAGGCGCTGGATATTCTGGAAAAAGAGAAAGATATCCCAAAAGAAACACTTTTTGATGCGATTGAGAATTCTCTGATTACTGCCTGCAAGAACCACTTTGGCAAGGCGGATAACGTAAAGGTGGAGATTGATAAAGAAACATGTGATTTCCTCTGCTATGCGGAAAAAGAAGTGGTGGAAGAAGTAGAGGACGAGGTTATTCAAATCTCTTTGGAGGATGCACGGGAAATATCGCAGAAGGCTCAGCTGGGCGATGTCCTCCATGTAGAGATTAAGTCTAAAGAATTTGGGCGTATTGCGACACAGAATGCGAAGAATGTGATCTTGCAGAAGATCCGGGAGGAAGAGCGGAGCGTTATTTACAACCAATACTATGAGAAAGAAAAAGATGTGGTTACTGGCATTGTACAGCGGCACATTGGCAGGAATATTTCCATCAATCTTGGCAAGGCAGATGCGATCCTGAATGAAAGCGAACAGGTCAGGGGAGAGAATTTTAAGCCGACAGAGCGGATTAAGGTATATATTCTGGAGGTGAAGAATACACCTAAAGGACCGAGGATTCTTGTGAGCCGCACGCATCCGGAGTTGGTCAAGAGATTGTTCGAGGCAGAGGTGACAGAGATCAAGGATGGCACTGTCGAGATTATGAGTATTGCCAGAGAGGCAGGCAGCAGAACGAAGCTGGCAGTGCGTTCTATCAATCCTAATGTGGATGCAGTGGGAGCCTGTGTCGGTATTAATGGAGCTAGAGTTAATTCTATTGTAGATGAGTTACGGGGGGAGAAAATCGATATCGTCAACTGGGATGAGAATCCAGGTAACCTGATCCAGAATGCACTGTCTCCGGCAAAGATTGTAGCGGTGTTTGCAGATCCAGACGAAAAGACTGCTAAAGTAGTGGTGCCGGATTACCAGTTATCTCTGGCAATTGGTAAGGAAGGACAGAATGCAAGGCTGGCAGCAAGATTGACAGGATATAAGATTGATATCAAGAGTGAAACGCAGGCGAAAGATGCGCCGGGATTCCGTTATGAAGATTATGTCTATGACGATGAAGAATATGATGAGGATGGCTACGATGAAGAATACGACGGCGCGTATGAAGAAACGGACGCAGGATCGTATGAGGCGGAAGAGTATGGCGAATCCAGCGATCAAGTATATGAGGATGGGGAGTATGACGGATCAGAAGCCGAAGTAGAGGAAGGTGAAGAGAACGATTCTGAGGAAATATAGAAAGCGTATAGTATACGAGAGGATAGAACAGAAGGTAGATATCGCAGGGTAATAGAAAGGATAGGATCATGGCGAAGAAAATTCCAATGCGGCAGTGTGTGGGCTGCGGTGAGATGAAATATAAGAAGGAAATGATGCGTGTCTTAAAAACGGAAGATGCTATTGTCCTGGATATGACCGGAAGAAAGAACGGAAGGGGTGCTTATCTTTGTGTGAGCAGGGAATGTCTGGCAAAGGCGCGGAAGAATAAAGGACTGGAGCGTTCTTTTAAGATGAGCATTCCGAAGGAAGTGTACGAGAATCTGGAAAAGGAGTTTGGGGATGGGGAACATGCAGAAAAGACCTGAAAGAAATAAGGTGTTGTCTCTGCTTGGTCTGGCGGCCCGCTCCAGAAATGTTGTCAGTGGCGGATTTGCGACAGAGGAAGCAGTTAAGAACGGAAAAGCATATCTGGTTATCATAGCGGAGAATGCTTCGGATAACACCAGAAAGAAATATAGTAACATGTGTGAATTCTATAAGGTGCCATATGAGTATTACAGTGAGAAGGATATACTGGGGCACGCGATCGGCAAGGAAGAGCGTTCCTGTCTTGCTGTGACTGATGCAGGATTTGCAGATTCGATACGGAAGCATTTGGTAGATTCGAAATAGTTGGAGGTAGTGAGCATGGCGAAAATGAAAGTACATGAGCTGGCAAAAGAGTTGGAGAAACAGAGCAAGGAACTGGTCGCTTTTTTGCAGGATAAAGGATATGAAGTAAAAGCGGCGCAAAGTTCGATTGAGGAGGAAGCAATCGCGCTGGTCCGCAGGCAGTTTGGCGGCGGTAAGGATGGTGTCAAAGCAGCGCAAGGTGCTGATGAGAAAGCGTCCGGGAACAAAGGAACTGAAATAGCGGTGGAAAGTGCTGCGACAGCAGGGCAGGAAGCGGCGCCAAAGTCAGAACCTGCAGTGAAAGCCGAGACGCAGAGTACAGTATCAAAGCAGGACCCAGCGTTTAAGCCGGAGGGTAGGTCGGAGTCTGCGCCCAAAGCGAACCAGAAGCAGGAAGGGAAAGCACAGTCCAGGCCGAATTCTGGCAAGGGGGAGGCGCCGAAAAAGAAGAAAATTATTTTCGTGAGCAATCCCCAGCATTCCAAGATGCAAGGTCAGCAGGGGAAGCGGCCAGCACAAAGTGGTAATAATGCAGGCCGCAGAAATAATAATGAAAGAGACAGAAGACAGCAGGGTAGCGCAGGACGTCCGGTGCAGGCACAGAATATGCCGCATAAAATCATCAGACCGACGCAGAAGCCAATCCCTGTGACAGCGGAGCCTTATGATGTGCGGCAGAAACAGCAGCAGGAACGGAGGCTGGAACAGCGCCAGCAGGAGAAGCGAGAGCGTGAACGGGAGAGAGAACTTGAAAGAGAACGGGAAAGAGCGCGGGAACGCGAAAAGGAGCGTGAGACCGCGAACACAAATACAGGCTTTACACAGACGAGCAGACCGCAGCAGGAACAGAGAAGACCGAGAAACACTGGGGATAATCGGGAGAATCGCAGACCTGATGGACAAAGTAGGCCAGCTTATGGCAGCAATCAGAATGATCGCAGGAATAACACTCCTGGTTCGGCTCCTAACAGAAGCGGTGGAAATTTTGACCGCACTCAGAGAAGCAATGGCGGGCAGGACAATCGATTTAAGAAAAATAACAACCAGAAAGATTTTATGCCTGAGACGCCTGCCAAGGACGTGGAAAAGCACAGAGAAGAAGAAAAACGCAGATCTAATCAGGACAGGGATAAACGTTCCAGGAAAGATCTGATCTATGAAGAGGATGACGTAGCAGGAAAGAACCGCAATAAAGCGGGCCGCTTCATCAAGCCTGAGAAGAAGGCAGAGGAGAAGGCAGAGGAACAGATCAAGGTGATAACAGTTCCAGAATCCCTGACGATCAAGGAATTGGCAGATAAGATGAAGATTCAGCCTTCTGTGATCATTAAAAAGCTTTTCCTGCAAGGACAGATTGTAACGTTGAACTCTGAAGTTACTTATGAAGACGCAGAAAATATTGCAATTGAATATGACATTATCTGTGAAAAAGAAGTGAAGGTAGATGTCATAGAAGAATTGCTCCGTGAGGACGAAGAAGATGAGAATGAAATGATCAGCCGTCCGCCTGTGATTTGTGTCATGGGTCACGTTGATCATGGTAAAACTTCTCTGCTTGATGCTATTCGTAAGACGAATGTGACAGATAAGGAAGCAGGCGGGATCACACAGGCGATCGGCGCTTATACAGTAACAGTCAATGGACAGAGTATTACTTTCTTAGATACGCCGGGACATGAGGCATTTACAGCTATGCGTATGCGAGGCGCGAATTCCACAGATATTGCGGTGTTGGTAGTGGCGGCGGATGACGGCGTTATGCCGCAGACGGTGGAGGCAATTAATCACGCCAAGGCAGCTGGCATCGAGATCATCGTTGCCGTAAATAAAATCGATAAACCTAACGCGAATATCGATCGTGTGAAACAGGAAATGACAGAATATGAGCTGATTCCGGTAGATTGGGGCGGATCTACAGAGTTCGTTCCGGTATCTGCTAAGTCGGGTGAGGGACTTGAGAACCTGCTGGAGACAATTCTTTTGACAGCAGAAATCCTGGAGTTGAAGGCTAACCCAAATCGGAATGCAAGAGGTCTGGTGATTGAGGCGGAGCTGGATAAAGGCCGTGGTCCGGTAGCGACTGTACTGGTTCAAAAGGGTACGCTGCATGTAGGAGATTTTATTTCTGCGGGTGCAAGCCACGGTAAGGTAAGAGCCATGATCGACGATAAGGGCAGAAGAGTGAAGGAGGCGAAACCCTCCACACCGGTAGAGATTTTGGGTTTATCTGATGTGCCTAGTGCAGGTGAGGTATTTATTGTACACGAAAATGATAAGAGCGCGAAATCTTATGCGGAAACCTATATGGCGCAGCATAAAGAGGAGATGCTTGCAGATACTAAGACGAGAATGTCCTTAGACGATCTGTTCAACCAGATCCAGGAAGGAAATCTGAAGGAACTGAACCTGATTGTGAAGGCAGATGTACAGGGTAGTGTGGAAGCTGTGAAGCAGAGTCTGATGAAGTTGTCTAATGAAGAAGTCGTGGTGAAATGTATTCACGGCGGAGTTGGCGCGATTAACGAATCTGATGTGGTACTTGCGTCTGCATCCTCAGCGATCATCATCGGCTTCAATGTGAGGCCAGATACGACAGCCAAGGCTGTAGCAGAGCGGGAAGGCGTGGATGTCAGACTGTACAAGGTAATTTATCAGGCGATCGAGGATATTGAGGCGGCTATGAAGGGTATGTTAGATCCGATTTTCGAAGAAAAGGTGATCGGCCATGCAGAAGTGCGTCAGATCTTCAAGGCGTCTGCAATTGGTAATATTGCCGGTTCTTATGTACTTGACGGTGAGTTCCAGAGAGGATGCAAGATCCGCATTACCAGAGAAGGGGAGCAGATTTATGAAGGTTCTCTGGCGTCCTTGAAGCGTTTCAAGGATGATGTGAAGGAAGTAAAGGCCGGTTTCGAATGTGGTCTTGTATTTGACGGATTTGATAAGATGCAGGAGCTGGATATCGTAGAGGCATATATTATGGTAGAAGTGCCCCGCTGATAGAAGGCATGAAGGACTGGTAACATTTGGAAGAAAGGAGTCTGGTATATGCGTAAGAACAGTGTGAAAAATACCCGGATCAATGGAGAAGTGCAGCGCGTGTTGGCGGAGATCATTAGAAGCGGGATCAAAGATCCCAGGATCGCACCGATGACTTCGGTTGTGGCAGTGGAGGTCGCTCCGGATCTAAAAACATGTAAGGCATGGATTAGTGTACTGGGGGATGAAAATGCGCAGGCAGATACGCTGGCCGGACTTAAGAGTGCGGAGGGGTATATCCGCACCCAGTTGGCTAAGACGATCAATCTGCGCAATACGCCGCAGGTGACTTTTATCCTGGATCAATCCATTGCTTACGGGGTGGATATGTCTAAGAAGATAGACGAAGTGATGAGTAAGGAGTCCTCCCGTTTAGATTAGTTTACGCTGTGAAAACAGCATGATAGAAAGACTAAGGGGGAAAGTGTGGATAAAATGATGAAGATAATAGAGGAAGTAAGAAATGCAGGATCGATAGCAGTCGGCGGTCATATCAGACCGGATGGTGACTGCGTCGGTTCCGTGATGGGCCTGTATCTCTATTTGAAAAAGGAACTGCCAGAGGCGGAAATCGATGTGTATCTGGAGAAGCCCTCAGAAATATTTGATTGCATCAGCCATATAGAAGATATTAAATCAGAATTTAATAATGTTGATTTGAATAAAATATATGATGTTTTTATTGTGCTGGACTGCGCGGATGACCGCATGGGGGAGGTAAGACCTCTGTTCCAGAACGCGCGTAAGAAGATCAATATTGATCATCATATCAGCAATCCTGGCTGT
Source organism: uncultured Lachnospiraceae bacterium (assembly GCA_951800685.1). Lineage (GTDB taxonomy): Bacteria > Bacillota > Clostridia > Lachnospirales > Lachnospiraceae > UBA3282. The sequence goes on along the minus strand of CATOJY010000029.1, from coordinate 28,793 downwards.
GGGGATTTGCGGATTGTGGAGCCGGAAAGAAGCTCTACGGCGGAACTTCTGTATGACTTGATGGATGCGGCGGCAGTGGACGCAGAGACTGCAAAGGCGCTTTACATAGGGATCATTCATGATACAGGTGTGCTGCGTTACTCTAATACCTCACCACATACGTTGCAGATTATGGCAGAATTAATTAAATTTGGATTTGATTTTTCTGATCTCATAGAGAAAACTTTTTATGAGAAAACTTATGTCCAGACACAGATTATGGGAAGAGCGATTCTTGAGAGTGTAAGGTTCATGCATGACAGGTGTATTGTCAGTATGGTATCCAGGCGCATGATGGAATTCTATCAGGTGACGTCGAATGATCTGGACGGAATTGTTAACCAGCTGCTGTCTGTTAAAGGGGTGGACTGCGCTATCTTTATGTATGAGACAGGCACACTGGAATATAAGATCAGTATGCGGTCCAACGGAAAAGTCGATGTGGCTTCGGTGGCGATGCGGTTTGGCGGCGGCGGTCATGTGCGTGCTGCTGGCTGTACGATGAATGGCACCTATCATGATAATATCAATAATCTGGCGATTGGGATCGCCGAACAGCTGGATATAGAATAGGTATTATCATGTGAAATGATGAGGTTTGGTATGTATAACGGGATCATGAATGTATATAAGGAGGCGGGCTACACATCCCATGATGTGGTAGCCAGACTCCGTGGTATCTGCAAAATGAAAAAAATTGGGCATACAGGAACACTCGACCCGGAAGCGGTCGGCGTGCTTCCTGTATGTTTCGGTTCGGGCACCAAACTGTGCGACATGCTTACCGGTTGGGACAAGGAATATATCGCGGTCCTGCATCTGGGTGTGGTTACGGATACGCAGGATCTGACCGGCCAGGTTTTGAGAAAGTGTGAACCCAAACAGATCGAGAGACTGGATGAGGAGAGTGTGCGTGCGGCGGTCTATGCATTTCTTGGGGAATATGATCAGATTCCGCCGATGTACTCTGCGCTTAAGGTGAATGGAAAGAAGTTATATGAGCTGGCCAGGGAAGGCAAGGAGATTGAGAGGAAGGCAAGGAAGGTACAGATCAAGGAGTTGGAAATTCTGGAATCTGAGCTGCCCAGGATGAAGATACGCGTCGTCTGCTCCAAAGGCACTTATATCAGGACATTATGTCATGACATAGGGGAGAGTCTGGGATGTGGCGGTGCTATGGAATCTCTGATCCGCAGCAGGGTTGGCATTTTTGACATCCAGGATGCGCTCACGCTGGGCCAGATTGAGCGGCTTGCCAGCCAGAATGCAATAGAGAGTGTTATTATAAAACCAGACGCTGTTTTTGCTGAGGATCAGGCTGTTGTAGTGACACAGGAAGGATGCAGGCTGGTGGAGAATGGAAATATGCTTCCATTAGCATTGTTGGAGAAAGGCACGGAGGCTGTAGTGTCGGGAGGGCAGCTAAGGGTCTATGATCGTGCAGGAAAGTTTTACGGAATTTACCGGCATGATATAAAATCGGATGTTATCAAACCCGTTAAAATGTTCCTTTAGAGGACAAAGAATTCAGAAGTTTGCAGACTGATAGAAAGGCATGATGATAACAATGCAGATCATTGAACAGAGCACTATGTTTAGGCTGCCTGGCAGAACTGCCGTTGCGCTCGGTAAGTTTGACGGTGTTCATTTAGGGCATCAGGCGCTTATCCATAAAATCATAGAACAGAAACGTAACGGGCTGTTGGCTACAGTGTTTACTTTTGACACTTCGGCGTCAGCTTTTTTCGGGGGAGAAGAGAAGGAGCTGACCACCAGAACGGAGAAAAGAGATATTTTCCGTCGGATGGGGGTGGATGTATTGATTGAGTTTCCTTTAAATCAGGTAACGGCGGCCACCGAGCCAGAAATGTTTGTCCATAAATATCTGGCAGAGCAAATGCGGGCGGCTTATATCTGTGCAGGTCCTGATCTGTCTTTTGGAAAAAGGGGGGCAGGCAATTACGCGCTGTTGGCCCATCATGCCAGAGAATATGGCTATCAGGTGGAATTGATCGATAAGGTCATGCAGGATGGAGAGGCGGTCAGTTCTACCAGAGTGAGGGAGGCGGTCCGCCAGGGCAGGATGGAGGCGGCACAGCGCATGCTTGGTATGCCCTACAGCGTGACAGGACAGGTGGAACATGGAAGGAAACTTGGACGCACGCTTGGGATGCCTACAGCAAATTTGCTGCCAGAACATGATAAACTTCTGCCGCCCAACGGGGTTTATTATTCTAGGGTTATGACAGAAGACAGGGTATACAGGGGAATTTCCAATGTAGGATGTAAACCGACGGTGAGTGATGAGCAGGTAATGGGGGTAGAGACGTATCTTTATGGTTTTACAGATACGATCTATGGAAATGAGATTAGTGTACAGTTTCTTGCTTTCCGCAGGCCAGAACAGAGATTTGACAGTGTAGAAAGCCTAAAGGCACAGCTGGTGCAGGATATTGCTGCGGGTGAGACTTATTTCTGCTAACTGTGCATTATCGTATGGAATCCTGGTAGTTGGGAGCAGTGTGTCGCATTATGCATTTTTATGGATTTTTTGTGTCAGATAGGGCTTGTCAGTATAGTTTATTTTCGATAAAATGAGAAGAGCGGAGTTATATATACATATGAAGGGAATCTTATACAGATGAATCCAACGATTATTCTTTCCATGACAGGCGGCCTGGGACTTTTCTTGTACGGTATGCGCATTATGAGTGACAGTATTGAGAAAGTTGCCGGAGCAAAACTAAGAGGAATTCTGGAACGGCTGACGACGAACCGGTTTACAGGTATCCTCGTAGGTATTTTCTTTACGGCAGTCATTCAGTCCTCTTCAGCCTGTACCGTTATGGTGGTCAGCTTCGTCAACTCAGGGCTGATGACTCTGACACAGGCGGCAGGAGTTATTTTCGGGGCGAATATAGGTACTACTGTGACGGCACTCCTGGTGTCTTTTAAGTTGGAGAAGGCGGCGCCAGTTATTTTGCTTGTAGGCGTGCTGATCATCATGTTCTGTAAGAAACAGAAGATTTCAAGGTGGGGAGAGGTCATCATTGGGTTTGGTGTTCTGTTTATGGGATTGAGCACGATGTCCAGTGCCATGTCAGGTATGAAGGATTCCCCGGCGGTTATACATATGTTTGAGTCTTTGCAGACGCCGTTTTTTGCAGTAGTTTTGGGAGCGGTATTGACAGCAATTATCCAGAGCTCCTCTGTGACTGTCAGTATTATGGTTTTGTTGGCAAACCAGGGACTGATGGGAATGGACATCGGTATGTACATTATTCTAGGTTGTAACATCGGTGCATGTACTTCTGCGTTGCTGGCTTCCCTGAGCGGTAAGAAGGATGCCAAGAGAGCGGCGGCTATTCATTTGATCTTTAATGTGATCGGAACGATCATAGTCTATTTTATTTTCAAGATCTGTGTGCATCAAATTGTAGGCATGCTTATTTATGTGACAGGAAACAATCTTGGACGGGTTGTCGCGTATGCACATATCGCGATCAAGATCTTCCAGGTGATCATTTTGATGCCGTTTATTCAGGGAATTGTAAAGCTGACCTACCTGTTTGTACCTGGTGATGATCAGAAAGTGGGTTACAGGGACAGTTACCAGCTAAAATATATCGGGGAGAAATCAGTTTTAAATCCTGCTACTGCGGTAGTGGAAGCGATCAAGGAATTGGATCGTATGGCGGCGCTTGCCAATGAAAACTTAAACCGTGCGATGAATGTTCTCATGACACTGGATCGGGATGAGATCGGTGAAGTGAAGGAAGTTGAGAAGAACATTGATTTCTTAAGCCATGCCATTACCCGTTATCTGGTTAAAATCAACCAGACGACGCTGCCGATTGAGGACTTAAAAAATATCGGTGCGCTGTTCCATGTTGTGAACGATATTGAGCGGATTGGGGATCATGCAGAGAATATTGCGGAGGCCGCTGTGCGCAGGATTGAGACTGGTGTGGGATTCTCGAAAGAGGCACAAAGAGAACTGGGTGAGATGTTGGATATGGTTAATACGCTGCTGCGGTTTTCGTTTGCGATGTTTGTCAAGGACACAGAGGAGCATATGGAAGATGTTGTACATCTTGAAGATGCAATCGACGAGAAGGAGAAGGAGCTGCAGCAGAAACACATTGAGAGATTGTCAAATAACGAGTGTTCCCCAGAGGCAGGGGCACTGTATTCCGATATCATATCTGGCCTGGAGCGAGTGGCAGACCATGCTGTAAACATTGCATTTTCGAATAGTTATGGGGAAGAGATGGGTACTTGAGAAAGAACGGTAAAAAGAGGCATTTGACAGATTTCTTTTCTGCTGTTATAATATCTCTCGGAATTGTTACAGAAATGTTACAAATTGTGAAGAAGTGATTTCGATGAGAGGAAAGCAGGATGAAAAGAAAAGAGATCATATGTCTGCTGGCAGGGTGTCTGCTGTTTCTGACACCGTTTCAGTCGCAGGCGGCGAATCTTCCAGATCTTTTGTCAATAGGAATGGTTGGTACCGAGATTACAGGTGCTATAGAGGCTGGGTCTGAGGACACAGAGGATGCCGCAGGTGAGGATGGTGCAGCAGGGGATAGCAGCGTATTAGATAGAACACTTGGAAACGACGGGAATGCAAACCAGACATTTGAAAAAGAAGCGGACCGTACAGGCGAAAAGGCTGGAAGCGGACAGAATGCGATAGACGCTGATCAAGAAGGAACTAGCGCAGAAGGAACAGAAGAAGAGCAGAAGGAGGGAAATGGGAATCCCTCAGAGAAAAAAGAAAACAGACTGCAGGATATTTTGGGAGAAGCGATCGGGTCGGGTACGATTCTTGAGTCAACAAAGACAGAGATGGAATATGCCGAGGCTTATGAGAAGGCGAAGAATGCTAATTGGGGCTATACCAATCTGGGAATTGCTAATGTAGACAATAATCTGAACATCCGTGCGGTTGCAGCAGAAGACGGAAAGCTGGTAGGGAAGCTGCCTAAAGATGCGGCCTGTGAGGTGCTGGACAGTGATGATACATGGGCGCATATAAAGTCCGGTAAGGTAGAGGGATATGTCAGCCTGGAATATCTTCTGACAGGGATACCGGCTAAGCGCAAGGCACAGGAACTGGCGGTGACGATGGCACGTGTCACCACGGACAGCCTGAAAGTCAGGGCGGAAGCCAATACAGATTCGGAAGTTATCACGTTAGTTCCAAATGGGGAAGAGTTGGAAGTATCGGATGTAGAGGGAGACTGGGTCAGAGTCTATCTGGATGATGAGGAAGTGTTCGTATCTGCAGAGTATGTAGAGGTAAGTGCAGAGCTTGGAACAGCCGTTACAATGACGGAACTTTTCTATGGACAGGGTGTGTCTAACGTGCGGGTAGATGTATGCCAATACGCTAAGGAATTTCTCGGCAATCCTTATGTTTGGGGTGGTACGAGCCTGACCAAAGGTGCGGATTGTTCCGGTTTTGTTTTAAGTGTATTCAAGAAGTATGGTATAAGCCTGCCCCATTCGTCTGTAGCGCAGGCGGGCAGCGGGACTGCGATCAAAGTATCAGAGGCACAGCCGGGCGATCTGATCTTTTACGGCAATGGCAAGCGGATCAATCATGTGGCAATCTATATTGGGGGCGGACAGGTAATTCATGCAAGTAATCCTAAGACGGGAATCCGTATTTCTAATGTATCGTACAGAAGTCCGGTAAAAGCGGTCAGGGTGTTGCATGATACATGATATCTGCGTGTGAAAATGCTTTACAATAGATACTTTGTATGTTAAAATAACCAATGGAATTTAGCTGGCGCTCAGAGATGGGACACTCCAACCCAATCTTGGTGTCTGGCGGTTAAAGGGTATTTCAGAGAGAGGACCCTTGTAATGGAAAGGAGAAACTATGATTTCGAAAGAGAAGAAAACAGCAATCATTAATGAGTATGCAAGAACACCCGGCGATACAGGTTCACCGGAGGTACAGGTAGCAGTTCTCACAGCGAGAATCCAGGAGCTGACAGAGCATCTTAAGGAGAATCCGAAAGATCATCATTCCAGACGCGGCCTTTTGAAAATGGTCGGTCAGAGACGCGGTCTGCTTGCTTACCTGAAAAACAAGGATATTGAAAGATATCGTTCCCTGATCGAAAGACTTGGATTGAGAAAATAAGACAAGGCGGAAGGCGGATGTAAGGCTGGATGATATCCAGTTTCGTTCGCCTTTTCGGTTTTTCGAAAGGGTAGGTCAGATGTATGGGTAGAAGAAGCATCCGAGACCACAAATATATGTATAAGGATAGTGCTTTGTGCGTATATTTGTAGTTTCGGCGTCTTCTGCCTTGCGTATAGACCATGTCGCCGTGGAAGAATTCCGTGGGACGAGAAAAGGAGAGAAGATTATGTACAAGAGTTACACATTAGAACTTGCCGGACGGACACTTCGTGTGGATATCGGCAGAGTAGGAAAGCAGGCGAATGGATGCGCTTTTATGCAGTATGGAGAGACAACTGTCTTATCTACGGCTACAGCGTCTGAGAAGCCGAGAGAAGGAATTGATTTCTTCCCCTGCAGTGTGGAATATGAGGAGAAACTGTATTCTGTTGGTAAAATTCCAGGCGGTTTTAATAAGCGGGAAGGGAAGGCTTCTGAGAATGCCGTTCTCACAAGCCGTGTCATTGACAGACCGATGAGACCATTATTTCCGAAGGATTACCGGAATGATGTCACGCTCAATAATATGGTAATGAGTGTTGATCCGGCATGCCGTCCAGAGCTGGTGGCAATGATTGGTACAGCGATTGCAACCTGTATTTCGGATATTCCCTTTAACGGTCCATGCGCTATGACGCAGATGGGACTTGTTGATGGAGAACTGATTGTCAATCCTTCCCAGGAGCAGTGGGATAAGGGCGATCTTAAGATGACGGTTGCTTCTACAGCACAGAAAGTCATGATGATTGAGGCAGGAGCCAATGAGGTGCCGGAGGCCAGAGTGCTGGAGGCGATCTACAAGGCACATGAGATAAACCAGACGGTTATCGCTTTTATCAATCAGATTGTTGAGGAGGTTGGTAAACCGAAGCACACCTATGAGAGTTGTGCGATCCCAGAGCAGATGTTTGAGGATATCAAGGCAATCGTGACACCGGAAGAGATGGAGACAGCAGTTTTTACCGATGAGAAGCAGGTTCGGGAGGAAAACATCAGGAATATCACTGCGAAGTTGGAAGAGGCTTTTGCAGAGAAGGAAGAGTATCTTGCAGTGCTTGGTGAAGCAGTCTACCAGTATCAGAAGAAGACAGTCCGTAAGATGATTTTGAAAGATCATAAACGTCCGGATGGACGGGCACTAGATCAGATCAGACCGCTTGCAGCAGAAGTGGATATCATTCCGAGAGTGCATGGTTCCGCTATGTTTACCCGTGGCCAGACACAGATCTGTAATGTCTGTACATTGGCGCCGCTTTCAGAAGTACAGAGGGTAGATGGATTAGATGAGAATATCACATCCAAGAGATATATGCATCACTATAATTTCCCATCCTACTCCGTAGGCGAGACGAAGGTCAGCCGTGGGCCGGGCCGCAGAGAGATCGGACATGGAGCGTTGGCAGAGAGAGCATTGATTCCGGTACTTCCTTCAGAAGAGGAATTTCCGTATGCAATCCGCACGGTGTCGGAGACCTTTGAATCGAACGGTTCCACATCGATGGCATCTACCTGTGCGTCCTGTATGTCTCTTATGGCAGCGGGCGTGCCGATCAAGAAGATGGTGGCAGGTATTTCCTGTGGGCTAGTGACCGGGGAGACGGATGATGATTTCGTACTGTTAACAGATATCCAGGGCTTGGAAGATTTCTTCGGTGATATGGATTTCAAGGTAACTGGTACGCATGACGGAATCACAGCGATCCAGATGGATATTAAGATTCATGGGTTAACCAAACCGATCGTGGAGGGAGCCATTGCGAGGTGCCGTGAGGCAAGAGAATTCATTATGGCGAACTGTATGACACCTGCAATTGCGGCACCGCGTAAGGAAGTAGGACCGTATGCGCCGAAGATCATTTCCGTTCAGATTGATCCTGAGAAGATCGGTGATGTAGTCGGACAGCGTGGTAAGACGATCAATGAGATTATTGCCCGCACAGGTGTGAAAATCGATATCACGGATGATGGACAGGTTTCAGTCTGTGGTACAGATAAGGTCATGATGGACAAGGCTGTAGAGATGATCAAGACGATCGTGACAGACTTTGAAGAAGGACAGATCTTTAAAGGGACTGTGGTCAGCATCAAGGAGTTTGGTGCGTTTGTAGAGTTTGCTCCGGGCAAGGAAGGCATGGTTCATATTTCCAAGATTGCCAGAGAGCGGATTAACCATGTAGAAGATGTCCTTACGCTTGGCGACAAAGTGATAGTCGTATGCCTTGGTAAGGATAAGATGGGCAGAATGAGCTTCTCCATGAAAGATGTGGCGCAAGTTTAATAAAATATAAAGAGGTATGTATGAATAATTCAACCATATTGATCGTAGATGACGTGGATATTAACAGAGAGATTCTGTGTGAAATATTCGAAGATTATAATACAATTCAGGCGTCTAATGGCAGAGAGGCTATGGATATCATTGCCTCTAAGCCTGAAGAGATATCAGTGGTCCTGTTGGATGTCGTGATGCCTGTTATGACCGGTGTAGAAGTCCTAGAGGAGATGAAGGAGCGCAAGTGGATCGATAATATTCCAGTGCTTCTGATTACAGGAGAGGCAACAACACAGATCGAACGCGATGCGTATCGTCTGGGCGCAAGCGATATTATCAAGAAACCTTTTGATTCATATATCGTGAAGCAGCGTACCAGGAATGTAATCGAGCTGTATTACAATAAGCGTCACCTGGAAGAAATGGTGGAGATACAGACAAAAGTACTGCGCAAGCAGGCGGAAGAACTGCGGCATATGAATGATCACATCATCGATGTGATGAGTAATGTGGTAGAGTTCCGAAATCTGGAATCCGGCGATCATGTTAAGCGGGTGAAGACATTTACGAATATTTTGGCGAAGCATGTGGCGAAGGCCTATCCAGAGTATGGTCTGGATGATACGATGATCAGTATCATTACTTCGGCGGCAGCTCTGCATGATGTAGGTAAGATTGTCATCCCTGATGGCATTCTCCTGAAACCAGGAAAGCTTACGGATGAAGAGTTTGATGTCATGAAATCGCATACAACTAGAGGCTGTGATGTGATTGAAATGCTGGGGGATATCCAGCAGGGAGAGTATCGCAGAGTGAGCTATGAGATTTGCCGGTATCATCATGAGCGGTATGATGGGAGAGGCTATCCGGATCATCTGCAAGGAGAAGAGATCCCGATTGCAGCCCAGATCGTGTCGGTAGCGGATGTATATGACGCATTGGTACATAAGAGAGTGTATAAGGCGGCATTTACACCAGATGTAGCCTATGATATGATCACAAATGGTAAATGTGGTATTTTCTCGCCGAAATTAATGGCATGCCTGACTTCGGCCAGACCGGAATTCGAGGAAGTGGTCCGGAGAGGACAGAAAGAAGCGTAGACGAGAAGAATAGCAAAAGATCAGGACATATAAAACCTCAGGTGTTCATTTATGTTATGACACCTGAGGTTTTTGTTTTACCAGGCAGAAGCAGATTTGCTGGCTTTCTCTTCACAGTATTTACAGCGGTAGATTTCTTTTTCCTCATCGGCTAATACGAAAATATGGGGAAGTTCCTGTTCGATTGAAGTGATACAACGTGGATTGCGGCATTTGATTACATTTTTGATCTCACGGGGCAGGATCAGTTCTTTCTTATCTACAATCTTACCATCCTTAATGACGTTAACGGTGATATTGTGGTCAATGAAAGCCAGAACATCCAGATTCAGAGTATTGATATCGCATTCTACTTTCAGAATATCTTTCTTACCCATCTTATTGCTGCGGGCGTTCTTGATAATAGCCACGGTACAGTCCAGCTGATCAAGCTGCAGGTGATGATAAATGGAGAGACTTTTACCGGCCTTGATATGGTCCAGTACGAAACCTTCCTCAATTTTTCCTACGTTTAACATGTCTGAAAATCCTTTCTTATTGATAGTTTATTTGACGAATACAGCTAGGGAGGAAAATGCCCTCCGCTTTGTTTAATAATATTCTTAGAGTCATGTCAGTTTATGTGAAGTAATCTGATCTATGTGGGGGCAGACAATCCTGTTCATCTGGCAGACTCTAACAGGGTAAGAATCAGTGCCATTCTGACATAAACCCCATAGTGAGCCTGTTTGAAATAGACAGCACGGGGGTCATCATCTACCTCTACAGAGATCTCATTGACGCGTGGGAGTGGATGTAGTACCAGCATATCTTTCTTAGCGAGATTCATTTTTTCTTTGTTTAATATGTAGAAATCTTTCAGGCGTACATAATCCTCTTCGTTAAAGAAACGTTCCCTTTGGACTCTGGTCATATACAGGAGATCCAGCTGTGCAATACTGTCTTCTAAACGGATCACTTCCTCATAAGGGATTCCCTTCTCAGCCAGCATATCAGTAATATAGTCTGGCACTTTCAGTTCCGGCGGAGAGATAAAGATGAAATGAATACCAGGATAACGGATCAATGCATTGATTAAGGAGTGAACTGTTCTGCCAAATTTCAAGTCACCACATAGCCCAATGGTAAAATTGCCCAACCGCCCTTTGAGAGCGCGGATGGTGAGAAGATCGGTTAAGGTCTGTGTGGGATGCTGGTGCCCGCCATCCCCTGCATTGATGACTGGAATTCCTGAGCGTTCAGCGGCTACCATGGGAGCACCTTCTTTGGGGTGCCGCATGGCACAGATGTCGGCGTAGCAGGAGATAATCCTGATTGTATCAGATACGCTCTCCCCTTTAGACGCAGAGGAGGAACCAGCATCAGAAAATCCAAGCACCTGCCCGCCAAGATTCAGCATAGCGGCTTCGAAGCTGAGTCGTGTCCTTGTGCTAGGTTCATAGAAGCAGGAGGCAAGTTTTTTGCCTTCACATGAATGGGCATATTTGGCGGGATCAGCCTTGATATCATCCGCAAGATCAAAAAGTTTGTCAAGTTCTTCCACGGTAAAATCCAGTGGATTCATTAAATGTCGCATTGTTTACCCTACCTTTTGTTATAAGTAACATACCTTTCTTGTATTCTCAAAAAAATAGAAGAGAAAAATCTCTTCTATTTGTAATATATTTATGATTGATAAGACAATAAGTCTTCCACCGGTTTCCTTCTGGGGGCATTGGGTGCCTCGTCAGGATAACCTACAGGGATAAGCGCTACCAATTCCCTGTCCTCAGGAAGCTGCAACATAGCCTCAATAGGAGCCTGGTCGAAGAGTCCGAGAATAACAGTACCAAGACCCTGCTCATAAGCAGCAAGGCAGAAAGTCTGGGATGCAACGCCGGCATCGTACATCTGCCAACCGTCGCCACGGGGAGTGCTGAAGGAACCATCACGTTCATAACCGCTGCGATTCTTAATAACTGTAACAGCAACCAAGACAGGTGCGTTGGAGATAATCGTACCATTGCCTGGATACAGGGAAGTGCCTTCTTTTGCGATCTTTTCTTTCAGTTCGCCCTCGATCGCAATATAACGGGTGATCTGGGTATGTTTCCAGCTGGGGGCATAAGATGCCGTCTCGACAATTTGTGCCAGCAATTCGTGGGAAACCGGATCGGCTTTAAACTTACGGATACTTCTGCGTCCCAGGATACATTCTTTTGCGGTCATGGATTCGTCCTCCTTATAATGTGTGTCATAAACCAGAATTCACTATATTTTGTATATCATATCATAAAGAGGGGAGAGTTTCAACATTTTTTGACGGGACAAAATTTGCTGAAAATTTGTAAAACGGGGAGGGGTGTGATATAGTGGATAGAGAAAAAGGCATAAAAGACAGAAAGGAGGCAGTTATGGAAACAAGAATAGATCTAGAAGGACAGAGAGAATATGTAGAACGGAAACGCTGGGTGTTTTTCGGTCTTCCCTTCACGTTCACAAAATATACAGTGACAGAGGACGTGATCACTGTGAACGAAGGACTTTTGAATACAAAGGAAAATGACTGTTATTTATATAAAGTACAGGATGTAGAGCTGCAGACGAGTTTAGGAGAGCGGATCTTTGGATTGGGTACTGTGGCATGTTATACAGGAGATAATACGCACCCACAGTTGTTTCTGTCGCATATCAGAAATGCCAAAGAGATCAAAAATTATATTTTGAAGGGTTCGGAAGAGGCGAGGCGGAAGCGTCGTACTTTGAATACCCTGAATATCAATGCTTCTGACATCGATGAGATGGAGGAGTAGACAGAGACTCATTCTCAAGCAGAAGCCGTTCAAAGGCGAGTCCAGTGAGAAACCAGCATGGGGCATAATCTAAGCGGATCACTTTGGCGATGTTCCAGCGGGAGCGTCCGTAATCCCAAGGACAAAGCTCCCGTTTGTTCAGCAGGGTGCCAGTAATAAATTCACCTGTGAAAATGAGGCCGGTGTAGACCAGGCCGCGGAAAATGAAGTTCCGGCGCCGCATGAGCCGGCAGAGCGGAGCGAGCAGTGATGCCAATCCATAGATCGGAAACATCCAGACGGAGGTAACGCCAGGAAGCTTGAAATCTCTTCTCCTGAAAGCTTGAAAGGCGGTGAAGGTGATCTCAAGAAACCAGCCAAGCAGTCCGCAGTGGATATAGTTGTGGAGTAGTTTGCGCATGGGATTGATGATTCCTTTCGTTTTACAAGTGTTTGTCCTATATAGGATTTCCACTCTGAAGGTATTCTATACAGGGATTGGAAGTTTTTAGTGGAATGACAGATGTTGAAACGTGGATACAGGACAGGCAGTGTTGCAATATTCTCAAAGTCTGTCAATTTCAGAAAGAGGATTACCGGTAGCAGCAACAGTATTCGGTTTGGAGAGCAGGAGAGGAGAGCGCTTACATGAATTACAGAGAAGCGATGGCTTATGTGGAAGAGCTTGGCCAGTACGGCAGTGTTATGGGGCTTGTATCTATGCGGGAGTTATGTAAACGTTTGGGGAATCCGCAGGAGGAGCTTAAATTCGTACATATAGCAGGTACAAACGGTAAGGGTTCGATCCTTGCTTATGTATCGACCATCCTCCAAAAGGCTGGTTATCGGGTGGGAAGATATCTGTCACCGACAGTGAGAGATTACAGAGAACGGTTTCAGGTGAATGGCAGGATGATTACACAGGCAGGGTTGTGCAAGTATCTGGAACTGGTGCGGGAGGCAGCGGAAGCGATGGCGGCGGAAGAATTGCCGCATCCAACGGCATTCGAGATTGAAACAGCGGTTGCATTTCTCTATTTTTTAGATCAGCAGTGTGAAATTGTGGTATTGGAGACTGGGCTGGGCGGCGCCACAGATGCGACAAATATTATTGAGACTACGCTGGTGGCGGCTTTTGCTTCGATCAGTAGAGATCATATGGGGATTTTGGGAGATACGCTGGAACAGATCGCTGCGGTCAAAGCTGGTATTATTAAGAACAAGTGCTATGTAATATCGGTCAGGCAGTCCCCGGAAGTCATGAAAGTGCTGCGACAGGCGGCACTGCTTCACAAGGCTAAGTTTTTTACAGCAGATGTGGAAAGAGCAAGAAAGATCCGTTATGGGATAACGAAACAGTATTTTTCATATGATCACTATAAGGATCTGGCAATTACAATGCTGGGACAGTTTCAGATTGATAATGCTGTGGCAGCGGTTGAAATCGTTACCGCTCTGGGAAAGCTCGGTTATCCCGTGAAAGAAGAGCAGCTGAGACTAGGGTTTCTTGAGACCAAATGGACAGGCAGGTTTGATGTGATCGGCAGAAGGCCTCTCTTTATTGCAGATGGAGCACATAATGAAGATGCATCCAGGAGGCTGGCTGAAAGTATTAGATTTTATTTTACAAATAGAAGAATCCTCTATATAATGGGAATGTTGAAAGATAAGGAATATGAGAAGGTGATACAGAATACCTTCGAGCTGGCGGAACATATCATCACAGTGACGCCGCCTGTCTGCGAGCGGGCACTGCATGCCTATGAATTGGCACAGACGGTCAGTATGTACCATAATAGTGTGACAGTGGCAGACAGTGTACAGGAGGCAGTGGAGATTGCATACTTATTGGCAGGCCAGGATAAAGAAACGATCATTATTGCATTCGGTTCTCTTTCCTATTTGGGAGAACTGATTCATATAGTAGAGCATAGGGATACGATCAGGAGAGATTCTCATGGTAGATCAGAACAAAATTGAAGAAGCAGTCAGATTGCTGCTGGAAGGAATCGGCGAGGATGTGAACAGAGAAGGATTGCTGGACACACCCAACAGAATCGCGCGGATGTACGTAGAGATCTGTAGGGGCATGGAGGAGGAGCCGGCTGAGCATCTGTCTAAAACGTTTGCAGTGGAGAAGAATGAGATTGTATTGGAGAAAAACATTACATTCTATTCTACCTGTGAACATCATTTAATGCCTTTTTACGGCAGGGTACATATTGCCTATCTGCCAGATGGCAGAGTCGTGGGATTAAGTAAACTGGCGCGCACTGTGGAAGTTTATGCCAGAAGACTTCAGATCCAGGAAAAGATGACAACCCAGATTGCAGAGGCAGTTATGGAATATTTGCAGCCACAGGGTGTGATGGTGATGGTGGAGGCTGAGCACATGTGTATGACGATGCGTGGGGCGTCGAAACCAGGAAGCAAAACGGTGACAACGGCAGCACGGGGGTGCTTTGCAGAGGATCCAAAGCTACAGCAGTATTTCTGGGAGATGACGAGGCGATAAGAATCCGTGACGCTTTACCATTGGTGAATAGAGTCAGCAAAGCGCAGAGATGTGAAGATCAAGTTATCCTGAGGCAGAGCGTGCATGAATAAAGGAGAGAGAATTTGAGAATAGGAAATAGGGAATTTGTCCGTCAGGGGCATACGTATGTTATGGGAATCCTGAATGTGACGCCGGACTCTTTTTCTGATGGTGGCAGCTATCAGAAGATAGATCGGGCGTTATTTCATGTAGAAGAAATGATACAGGAAGGAATGGATGTTCTTGATATTGGCGGGGAATCTACCAGGCCAGGGTACACACCAGTCTGTGTTGAAGAAGAGATGGCACGGGTGCTTCCTGTGGTCGAGTCTGTTAAATCCAGATTTGATATTCCAATTTCTTTGGATACCTATAAGTCAGAGGTAGCAAGAGCTGGAATCAGTGCCGGCGTTGACTTGATTAATGACATTTGGGGATTAAAATACGATTCGGAGATGGCACACGTGATTGCAGAGACAGACAGTGTCTGCTGTCTCATGCACAACCGCAGAGAGGCTGTTTATGAAAATTATATGGAAGAAGTATTGGAGGATCTGAAAAAGACGTTGGAAATTGCACAGGAAGCGGGTATAGACTATAGCAAGATCATTCTGGATCCTGGCGTTGGGTTTGGCAAGACCTATGAGAATAATCTGGAGATCATAAATAGGCTTGAGGTACTGCATTCACTTGGATGTCCGGTTCTCCTGGGTGCAAGCCGTAAATCTGTGATTGGAAATACGCTGGATCTTCCCAAGGAGGAGCGGATAGAGGGGACGATTGTGACGAGCGTATATGCAGTCCTTAAGGGAGCTATGTTCGTCCGCGTCCATGATGTAAAGGAGAATGTGAGAGCGGTCAGGATGGCGGAGGCTCTCCGGGATGTGTGTAATACAGAAAAGAGGGCGTAATGAAATATCAGGAAAGAGATCGAATCATCATAGAAAATCTGCAGGTCTATGCATATCATGGAGTCTACAGAGAAGAGAGAGAAAAGGGACAGAATTTCTATATCAACGTCGTGTTGGAGACAGATACAGCGATGGCGGGAACACTGGATGATTTGGAGCTTACTACGAATTATGGAGAAGTGTGCCGGTTTCTGGATGGATTTATGAAGAAGCACACGTATCAGTTGATCGAGACGGTGGCGGAGAAAGCAGCAGAAGAGATTTTGCTTCAATTTCCACGGATCAGACAGCTTACGCTGGAGATACGCAAACCGGAGGCGCCGGTTAAGCTGCCGTTTGAATCGATATCGGTCAGGATCATGCGGGGGTGGCACAGGGCATATCTGTCCGGGGGTTCTAATATGGGAGATAAGAAACGGCATCTGGAAGAAGCAATAGAGGCGCTGCGCGCTGATGATAAATGCAGGGTGCTGAAGGTATCCGATTTGATTGCTACGAAGCCTTATGGTGGTGTGGAGCAGGATGTTTTTCTGAATTGTGCAGTGGAGATAGAAACCTTGTACGCACCGGAAATGCTGCTAGAAAAGCTGCATGAGATTGAGCAGGTGCATGGGAGGGAGCGGAAGATTCACTGGGGACCACGCACATTAGATCTTGATATTTTGCTCTATGAGGATTGTGTCATGCATACAGAGGAGTTAGTGATTCCACATATTGATATGCATAACAGGTGTTTTGTTCTTGAACCGCTTAGGCAGATTGCACCTTATGCAGAACATCCAGTTTTGCATAAGAGTGTGGGTCAAATGTATGATGAACTGGAAGAAAGAGAGAAAAGTCCCGACGGAAATCATTTTGGAAGAGAGGAAGAGAATGGTGGAATTACAGGCTCGTAAATTGACGCTGTCCCAGGCGGAAGAAGTTTATAAAGAACATTTGAAGATGGACTTTCCGCCGGCAGAAGTGAAACCTTTTCTTGTGATCCGGCAGGCATGGAAGAAAAAGAATTATCACGCTTATGGTTTTTATAAGACAACAGGAGAGGAAGAAGTGCTTTGCGCCTATGCCTTTTTCCTGGCAGATCAGAAGGATCAGGTGTTGTTACTGGATTACTTTGCAGTTTGCAGACAGCTGCGAGGTTCTGGTTATGGCTCCCATGCGCTTGCGCTTCTCAGAAAAGAGTGTGCCGATTGGAATGTGGTACTCATTGAGGTAGAGGATGATGAGCTTCCAGGATTGGAAGAAGAGGTGAGGAAGACTAGAAAAAGACGGATCGCTTTCTATGCTGGTGCAGGCTGCCTTATGACAACGACCAGAAGCAGGCTTTGGAATGTAGATTATCGTATTATGGTCATGCCGCTCAAAGAGGGATGGGTACAGGAAAATATTGTAGATAAGATGGAACAGATCTATCAGGGAATGTATACGATACCAGTTTTAAAGAAACATTTTGAGATCACTGCAAAGTAGTACAGCAGTGATCTCAAATATTTTCTTGATTTTTGTTCAGGATTATTTTGCTTCATTAGCAGCAGCCTGCAGGGCAGTGTCAAAAGTAGTGACATTGACTGCGCCATAGGTACTAGTCTTGTAGACGGGAGTTGGTTCGTTGAAGGCGTTAAAGTATACATATTGGGATGTAATATTGATATTCTGGAACACACCTTCCTTTACAACTTCTGGTGAACTGCCATCTATAAACATTCTCTTTAAAGCAGGAGAAGTGGGAGAGCTGACCTGATAATAGATGTAGTTATCATAGACATTAAACATGTCGATCCGCTCTTTAGTCAGGACTTCTACGATGTCATCATAGAGAGAATAGCGGCATAAACGGTAATCACTGCTAACATCCATATAATATACATAACCGTCCTGCACGATGGGATTCCAGAGATTTCCTTCCCATACGACACTGGAAGAATCTGTGGCGGTATCCAGGACGTAGAGATAGTGGCCTTTGCTCTTATCATCTCCGTTATAATAAATCTTGCCGTCTATGTAACAGTTGGGGTTGATGATGCTCTGTGGTGCAACAGTCTTTTTGTCTTTTTTGTCAATCCGGATCTTTTCCAGAGAGACGGCTTCTTTGTTATCGTATTTTTCATAATAAATATAGCTGCCGCACAGCTGCATGTTCGCGACATGACAGCGGTCCAATCCGACGACTTTCCGGCCGTTTAATTTACTTCGATAGACGCCGTAGGCTGTACCGATAAATCCAAGATCGTAACCGTCGGATTTACCGATCATGGAATAATAGAGATAGTCGCCCCCAACATTTAGGAAGGAATAGGAGCCGTCGTTAAGCTTCTTAATATTAGACTCATCGGCATTCATGGAATATAAGGCATAGTTGTCATATGCGTTAGCGAAATAGACACGACCGTCTGATTCGCAGAAATATCCGCCGTTATTTAAATTGCCAGGCGTGTTGCCTGTTGTGTTCTCATCATTTAAGGGAACGCGGCCAATCAGGACTGCGATTACCATCAGGACTGCGAAGAGAACAGCTGTTGCCATAAAAATTAAAATATTCTTGGTTCTTCTTGCCATAGTTGCCTCCCATAAAGTATAAAAATATCTGCTTATATTATAGCTTTAATCCGTCTTGCTATCAAGAGGATTTTGAGTTAAGATTATAACAGTATTATAGTAAAGGTGGCGGTGGAAAGGCGGCTGCAAGGAATTGACATTTGGACTTTGCAGGTGAATCTGGATTCTCCTGCAGATGGCGGCGGTGTTTGGAATTGTCATAGAAATATATTGCTTACGGAAAGGATGAAAGGCATGGATTTATTAGAACTGCGGGAGAGGCTGGATGTGTTGGATGAACAGATTGTTGCGCTGTATGAGGAACGCATGGAACTGTGTTCGCAGGTAGCTGAATATAAGATTATGACAGGCAAGAAGGTTTTGGATAAGACCAGGGAGGAAGAGAAACTGCGCAAAGTGCGTGCGCTGACGCACAATGAGTTTAATGCCCATGGAGTACAGGAATTATTTGAACAGATCATGTCTATGAGTCGCAAGCTGCAGTATAGTAAGCTGACGGAGAAGGGTGTGGGAGGAAGACTGCCTTTTATCGAAGTAGAGCAACTTGATGTAAAAAACGCCAGGGTAGTTTTTCAAGGAGCCGAAGGCGCTTATTCGCAGATGGCTATGATGAAGTATTTCGGCGAGGATGTGAACTGTTTTCATGTAGATACGTTCCGGGACGCCATGTGTGCGATTGAGGAGGGCAGCGCAGAGTTTGCAGTACTGCCGATCGAGAACTCTACGGCAGGCATTGTCAGTGAAATCTACGATCTGCTTGTGGAGTTTGAGAATTATATTGTGGGAGAGCAGATCATCAGGATTGAGCATTGTCTGCTGGCAATGCCCGGTTCGAAGATCGACCAGATACGAACGGTCTATTCCCATCCCCAATCGTTAATGCAGAGCGCCCGTTATTTAAATGCCCATGAAGGCTGGCGGCAGATCAGTATGCAGAATAATGCTTTTGCGGCGCACAAAGTAATTGAAGACGGGGATAGCAGTCAGGCGGCGATCGCCAGTGAGCAGGCAGCAAAGATCTATGGGCTGGACATTTTGGAGCGGGGAGTGAATCAGTCTGACAGCAATTCTACGCGCTTTATTATTGTGACGAACCAGAAAATTTTTCAGAAAGATGCGTCGAAGGTGAGTCTTTGCCTGGAAGTATCGCACGAGAGTGGTTCTTTGTACAGGATTTTGTCTCATTTTATCTACAATAATCTTAATATGTGTAAGATCGAGAGCCGACCGATCGAAGAAAGGAATTGGGAATACCGGTTTTTCATTGATTTTGAAGGTAATCTTGCAGATGGTGCGGTGAAAAATGCGCTCCGGGGACTTCGAGAAGAAGCAAGGAGTATGAAGATACTGGGGAATTATTAGGAGGTGACGGAATATGCGGGAAGAAGAATTGATTATCTATAAAAAACTAGAGGATGGACAGATCTTAAAGGATATGGTCTGGCTGATGGAGCATTATCGTTCCGGAGACGGACAGGCGAGGCCATTATTTTATGAATGTATGCATGGTCTTTTGGAACGTGCCGCTATGAACGGGTTTCACGGCAATTTGTGGCATTGTTATCTGACGGATCTTCTAGTTAACAATGAGAACAGTTACAGCCTGGCTTGTGAGATCAGAGGGCAGGTGGAGGGCAGCATTAACCAGTTTGTGCTGCATGATATGGCTATATTCAGGGAATTTTTTGCGTATGATCATACAGAGATGATGGAAGTGTTGAAAGCGCCTGAATTCAGTTCTATCATCCGTTATGAAGGTGCGCCATGTGTCAGTAGGATTTATAGTACGAGAATCAGAGACAGAATCTGCCTGCTGGCGAAACAGTTATCGGAGTCGTCAGACGTACAGGAGATGAAAGATGTATTGACACAATTTTATCGTGATTATGGGGTAGGGAAATTAGGTTTACATAAGGCGTTTCGTGTGGAGCACACGAAGAAGGGAACACAAATTATGCCGATCCGGAATATTTCCCATGTACAGCTGGATGATCTGATCGGCTATGAGCTTCCTAAGAAGAAACTGACTGAGAATACAGAGGCTTTTGTAGAAGGCAGGAAGGCGAATAACTGTCTATTGTTTGGCGATGCTGGAACAGGAAAGTCTACCAGTATCAAGGCCATTGCCAATGAATATTATGACAGGGGTCTGCGGATTATCGAAATCTATAAGCACCAGTTCCATGATCTTAACGATGTGATTGCGCAAGTGAAGAACCGGAATTACAAGTTTATTATCTATATGGATGATTTGAGTTTTGAAGAGTTTGAGACGGAGTATAAATACCTTAAGGCTGTGATAGAAGGAGGGCTGGAGAAGAAACCG
The DNA here is from genome assembly GCA_951800685.1 of uncultured Lachnospiraceae bacterium. Taxonomy (GTDB): domain Bacteria; phylum Bacillota; class Clostridia; order Lachnospirales; family Lachnospiraceae; genus UBA3282. The sequence goes on along the minus strand of CATOJY010000029.1, from coordinate 8,077 downwards.
GATAATGTGCTGATCTATGCGACATCTAACAGGAGACATCTGATCCGGGAGAATTTCAGCGATAAGGAAGGAAGAAGGGATCAGATGCATGCCAGTGATACGGTGCAGGAGAAACTGTCGCTAGTTTACCGATTTGGGGTAACGATTTTTTTCTGTGGACCGGATAAGAAGCAGTTTGAAGAGATCGTTAAAGGACTTGCGGCGCGGTACGGCGTTGAAATGGAGGAGGATAAGCTGTTGGCGGAAGCCGGGAAATGGGAACTTTCGCACGGTGGCCTATCAGGGCGGACGGCACAGCAGTTTATTGATCATCTGAGGGGGAGCAAAGATAATATAAGATAAGGAAGGGATTGACATGAAAACATTTGCGGCGATAGATGTAGGGTCTTATGAGCTGGCCATGAAGATCTTCGAGATTTCTTCAAAGAATGGGATCCGGGAGATTGATCATATCAGGCATCGAATCGATCTGGGCACAGATACCTATGCCAATGGAAAGATCAGCAATGAGAGAGTAGATGAGTTATGCCGGGTGCTGCGGGATTACAGTGAGATCATGAAAGGATACCGGGTGGATGATCACACAGCCTATGGAACCAGTGCAATCCGGGAGATGGATAACCGTATGATTATCCTGGATCAGATTGCACAACGGACAGGGATTACAATCGAATGCATCAGTAATTCAGAGCAACGTTTTCTGGACTATAAATCTATAGCATCGAAAGGGGATGTCTTCAACCGGATTATAGAGAAAGGGACAGCGATCGTCGACATTGGCGGCGGGAGCATCCAGATTTCCCTGTTTGATAAGGATACACTTGTGACGACGCAGAATCTGCGCCTGGGTGTGCTGCGGCTGCAGGAACAGCTTAACAAGCTGAACATCCGGCCGGAACAGAATGAGAGTATGCTGGATGAGATCATCAGTTCTCAGCTTTCTGTTTTTAAGAAGTTATATCTAAAGGACCGTGTGATCGAGAATATTATTGTGGTGGACGACTATATCTCTGCGGTGGTCGGTAAGAGTGTAACGGGGTTAGAGGAGAGCAGCATTGAAGCGGCGGCTATGGACAGTTTTTTGGATCGCATCCGTGTTACGACAGTACAGGAGGCGGCGCGGATTTTGGACATACCGGAAGAGAATGTGCCGTTATTGTTTATTTCCGGCGTGATGCTCAATCGGATTACCAAAGTGATGGACGCGAAGCTGATTTGGGCGCCAGGGGTCAGTCTATGCGATGGCATTGCATACGAATATGGAGAAAAGAATAAGATTCTGAAGGCCAGCCATGATTTTGAACAGGATATCGTAGCTTGTGCACAGAATATTAGTAAGCGGTATATGGGTAGCAGGAGAAGGAGCGAGACACTGGAACAGATTGCACTGACTATCTATGACAGCATGAAAAAGGTGCATGGGCTGGGCAAACGGGAGAGATTGCTGCTGCGGATCGCCACGCTTTTGCATGATTGCGGCAAGTATATCAGTTTGGTGAATTTGGGAGAGTGTTCTTATCATATTATCATGTCTACAGAGATTATTGGGCTGTCCCATGTGGAGCGGGAAATCGTTGCTAATGTAGTTAAATACAATCATCTGGATTTCGATTATTATGACTTGATGGGGAAGGACAATGCAGTCAGTAGAAGAGATTATTTGACTATCGCCAAGCTGACAGCGATCCTACGGGTGGCCAATGGACTGGACAGAAGCCATAAGCAGAAATTTAAGAATGTCAAGACAGCGCTGAAAGAGGAGAAGCTGATCATTACCGTAGATTCTTCCCAGGATATTACCTTAGAAAAAGGGCTGCTCGCGAGACGGGCACACTTCTTTGAAGAAGTATTCAGTGTGCGGCCGGTGGTCAGACAGAGAGGATAGCTTTTGTTACAATACTATACATAGAAGCTGTATCATGCTCTGCGGCGGTGCTGATTGAGAAGCGTATGGATATTTTTAAGAAAACGGGGGAATTAACATGGATTTTTCGAGAGATGAATATTATACAAACAGAGAATTGAGCTGGCTGCTTTTCAATAAAAGAGTGTTGAGTGAAGCGAAAGATAAGAAAAATCCGCTCTTTGAGCGGCTGAAATTCTTAAGTATTACCGCTTCTAACCTGGATGAGTTTTTTATGGTGAGAGTAGCTTCTCTGAAGGATATGGTACATGCGGGATATAAGAAGAAAGATATTGCAGGTATGACTGTGGAGGTGCAGCTTGCGCATGTAAATGAGGAGACGCACAGGCTGGTGGAACAGCAGTATTCGGTCTATAACCGTTCACTGCTGCCGCGGCTTCTGGAGGAAGGCCTGCATGTGATCAGACACCATGAAGAGCTAGAGAAGGAAGATGCAGCCTATGTGGACCGGTATTTTGCGGATAATGTTTATCCGGTGCTGACGCCAATGGCGGTAGATTCCTCCAGGCCTTTCCCGTTGATCAGGAATAAATCACTAAATCTAGGCGCTCTGGTAAAGAAGAAAAATGGAGAGGGCGCGACGGAGTTTGTCATGGTGCAGGTGCCGAGTGTTCTGCCACGCATTGTTCCGATTTCCGGCAGCAAGGAGAAACGTGTTATCCTTCTGGAGGAGATAATTGAACGGAATATTCAGAAGCTATTCCTGAATTATGATATTATCTGTTCCTACCCTTTCCGTATCATGCGGAATGCGGATCTTGGGATTGAAGAGGAAGGGGCAGAAGATCTGCTGCAGGAGATCGAGAAACAGCTCAAGAAGAGAAAGTGGGGACAGGTTATCCGCCTGGAGGTGGAAGAAGGCATTGACAAGAAGCTGCTAAAGCTGATCCAGAATGAGCTGTCGATCGAGAAAGAGGATATCTATTCCATTAACGGACCTCTTGATCTGACGTTCCTGATGAAAATGTATGGCATGAAAGGATTTGACCATCTGAAAGAGAATAGTTATTCGAAACCGCAGCCAGTGCCGGAACTGCCGGAGGAAGCGGATGTGTTCGCGAAGATCAGAGAGGGCGATATCCTGATGCACCATCCTTATCAGACTTTTGAGCCGGTGGTCCGGTTCGTCAGGCAGGCGGCCAGGGATCCGGAAGTATTGGCAATTAAGCAGACACTTTACCGTGTCAGTGGAAATTCTCCGATTATTGCAGCATTGGAACAGGCGGCAGAGAATGGAAAGCAGGTATCGGTCCTGGTGGAATTGAAAGCACGGTTTGACGAAGAAAATAACATCGTCTGGGCGAAGAAGTTGGAGAAAGCAGGATGTCATGTAATTTATGGCCTAGTAGGCCTAAAGACCCACAGCAAGATCACACTGGTGGTTCGTCGGGAAGAAAACGGTATCCGCAGATATGTGCATCTTGGAACAGGAAATTATAATGATTCTACAGCGAAGTTATATACAGATGTAGGACTTTTTACATGCTCGGAAGCGATTGGGGAGGATGCAACTGCGGTATTCAATATGCTGTCGGGATATTCTGAGCCGCGAAGCTGGAATAAGCTGTCGCTTGCGCCTCTCTGGCTCAAAGACAGATTCCTGCGCCTGATTGAGAGAGAGAAGAATTATGCAGAACAGGGAAGAGAAGCACATATCATTGCAAAAATGAATTCCCTATGTGATAAGATGATCATCGAAGCATTATACGCGGCTAGCACAGCAGGCGTGAAGATCGACCTGATCATCCGCGGAATCTGCTGTCTCAAGGTGGGGATTCCAGGTGTCAGTGAGAATATCACTGTGCGTTCTATCGTGGGCAATTATCTGGAACATGCAAGGATTTTCTATTTTGAGAACGACGGAAAGCCGGAATATTATTGCGCCAGTGCAGACTGGATGCCGAGGAATTTAGACCGTCGGGTAGAGATCCTTTTCCCGGTGGAGAAACCACAGCTGCAGGAGAAATTACATGATATTTTAGAATGCCAGATGCGGGATACGGTGAAGGCATCGATTTTACAGGCTGATGGAACCTATGAAAAGGTAGATCTGCGGGGGAAAGAGGCATATAACGCACAACAGCATTTCTGCTATGAAGCGAAGTGGGCAGCGAAGGCAGAGAAAGAATTGGGAGAGAAGAGAGTGTTTATTCCGGAAATGCATCATGAGGAAGTAGAGGAGTAGAAAAGGGAATAAGTAAGAGAGCGGAAAGGTTTTGTTTCATATCTTTCCGCTCTTTTAACGATAAGTCTAAATTCTTATTAGATGTAAATATTTTTTATGTAACGCTTCCCTTATTTCGTCAGCAGCAGAAAGCGAAATAGGATAAGATAAATTTGTTTGAAGTGGCGAATTAATTTGAGACATAGAGAGGATGGAAATAAGGACGTCGGCATTGATGCAGAAATGATACAGAAATGATGCAAAGATGATGCAGGGATGCAGTAAAATATAGAATGATGATGGGGCATTTCAGACAGGAGGCATTAGAGAAAACATCATGATTCAGGAAAAGTGTTTTAAGATAGTCATCCAGATGGTCTGGCTGGGAGCACAGATTGTTACAGGGTGTGCAGAAGGGGCAACTGGTAGGATTGATGTTCCTGGAGCAACGGAAGTTGTATTTGATTTTCTGTCAAGCAGTACGGAGGAATTCGAAGAGCGATATGATAGAAACGAGTTATACGACAGAAATATTCTCTATTGTGACAGACGTGCATGGAAATATGACGGGGAAGCCGTAGATGGATTTCAGGAGCCGGAAGATTATTTTTTCCTTGATGATATTACGGCCATACGGTTTGTCAATATACATTCACCAGAGAGGGATCTATATGAAGCTGCTGTACACTTTGACGATGACCAAACGGATGGGAATGTGGTTCTTCAATATTTTGGAGACTATGCGGTATCAATGTATTTCCAGGAGGAGAGAAATACACAGAATGGAAGTGACGAGCTGAAATTAAAGGAGATTTCGTATATCAAAGTAAAATTGAGCCAGAGGGACAGTAGAGAAACCGTTCCAGAAACACTCTATGAATTTCTGGAAAAAGGATATTATGAAGTACAGGAAGAGCTGAGGGCAGGGGAATGGGCGTTTTCACCGGAACAGAAAAAGGCTGTATACATATCAAACGGTGTACTTCCGAAACATCCGTCACAGATTTTTGTGCGTTTTCAGGAAAATGCACCAGATCTTGTTTTTCGGAACACATGGCAGTACTTGTTTACGGAGTGGATAGATGAAGACCATTTTATCTGCTATAATGATGCCAGTCCTATTTTAGTTCATTTAGAGACTGAGTGGATAGAAGTAATCAAAAAGAAATCGGATGATTTTGATGCATGGGGATGTCATTATGTGATTAAGGAACATCAGTTGATCGCAATGTTCAATGATGAGGAATATTATCGTTGGGATATAACCCAAAAAGATGGTGAAGTATCTATTACGAAAGCAGAGAGTCCGGGATAGCTTGACAGAGATGTTTCTACTGGTCAGGGAGACGCAGCCGCAGGGAAAACGGTTTGTAGATGCAGATTCGATTGATTCTGTATAATGGAAAATATTCCTATGCAAAAGGAGCCAGTGGAAAGGGACAAAAAATTACGAGATAGTGAAAACGTTGGTATGGCATAGGAGGTGTTCGGGCATGAAACGGTTGCTGATGATCGTATTAATAGCCGCCGGGATAGTTTCATTGTTTTTAAGAGAACTTATCATATATCATGTTCTTTTACCGGATTGGAGCCAAAACAGATATATGGTGAGACGGCTCAGTCCAGAGAGTAATGTGAGGGGAAGTGATGAAAACTATTTTTTTCTAGAGGGTGATTTAGAAAACTTCCGCTGGTTTTCTTTTGAAGCTGGAGAAGCGGCAGATAAGAGTATAGAAGTGGCGGAGGGTAAATCCATAGAAAGTGCGGAGGCTGTAGACAACTGTATTTATTATACATTGTCGGATGGGACGGTCAGGCGGTTTCATTGCGAAACGCAGACCCAAGAAGAGATATTTTCCAGAGAAGATATCCTTAGAATGTATGGAAGAGAGGATATACCGGAATCTGCCCGTATATCAATAACGAGATCAGAGGAATGCCTGTTTTTGCTGTTGGATGGAGCTGACGTGCAAGAGCGTATCTATGTATGTACTGTGGATGAAGACCTTCAAACAGGATGCGTGGAAGTGAATGATTTATTCCCGAAAGAGGATAGAACAGGCATGGAACAGGAAATTGTGTATCGGGGATTACGCATTAAGAGATATTATGATGCAGAGAAAGAAAGGTATGAGGTTATTGCGTTAGTGGAAATGGAAAGTGGGTGGTCGCTTTTTGATTTGAGGAAAGGATGTAGTACGATCAAGGCAGCAGAGAAGCTGATTTCCTTTGAGCGTGGAAGGTATGCACGTAATTGTTCTTATTGGGTAGAAGGAAATCTGAAAGAACACAATATAAACTGTTTGTATGGAGGTGAATATAGTCATTCAGCAATACAGGAAAATAAATTAACGACAGAGGATGGTGACATTATTGGTCTGGTGCATGTCGTTAAGAATTTCCGGTGTGAATCATACGATCCGTGGCAGAACGATCTGAAATATGATGTTTTATTCAAACTGGATCCAGAAACAGGAGAAGACAGCATTCTGTATCAAGCAAGGAATAACCGTACCAGAGTCATAGGGTATCAGGACGGGGTGATCTATCTTATGAAGAATTACAGAATATATACCCAGACTGTAGGAAGCAGGAGGAAAGAATTGTTCCTTAAACTTCCGAGAGATAGAGACTATACATTCGACTGGCAGGAGGACTATTTGATTGTGATACGTGGCTCTGAAATATATGGCGCTTATAAGATCCAATAAAATTATGAACAGATTTGTTTGGGATCCTTCTTCAAGAAATTTCTTGACATCTATACAGTTGAGGAATATAATGTTCAAAATTCTTTAGTGAGGTAAGGCAATGCTGCATTGTATCGACTGTTTTTATAACGTAGTATTTATGCAGTCCGCAGTTGCTGCTTATGATTGGCAGAACAACGGGCTTACATTGCTATACCCTTATTCAAGTAATTAGAGCGTTTTTCTCATCTGATTAAGTGAAATGCAGTGCAGGCTAGGAGGAAATCTTGGCCTGCGCTGTTTTCTATACTTTTTTATAGGAGGTTCCGGGATGGAAACAAAAGACTATTTCACGAATTATTATGGGAGATACGATAAGAACAGTCCTCTTATCTCTAAACAGAGAATGATAGAATATCCCATTACTAGGTTTGCTCTATTCAGGAAGGAGTAAGAAAAATGAACATAAAAATAAGAACTGCTGTGGCAGAAGATTGTGAGCGCATTCGTCCAATTCAAGAAGAAATTGCCAATCTGCATCATAAAGGCAGACCTGATTTATTCAAAACCGAAGCACGCTACTTTACAGAAGAAACATTTATGGAAAGACTAAATGATCCGAAACACACGGTCTATATTGCAGAAACGGATCAGGGCGAGGTAGTGGGATATGCTTTTGCGTGGATTGTCTCTTACAGAGATCACCCAACCTACATTGATTTCGATTGTTTCTACATTGATGACATTTGTGTGTTAAAATCTTATCGGAGAAAGGGAATCGGAAAAAGACTGTTTGCGTGTTGCAAGCAAAAGGGCCGGGAACAGAAATGTAAAATGCTGGATCTAGGCGTTTGGGGATTTAATAAAGATGCGATTGCCTTTTATGAAAACTGTGGCATGACAGAACGTATCCGTAAAATGGAATACAGATTGGACGACTAGAAAAGATTGCGTATAGAAATATCCCTCGCACTGCCTGATTTGACAACGGTTTACCAGACTGAACTGTGAAGAAGCGGTCACGGTATTGCTCTATCAAGCAGGTTTCCAACACCTTTTTTTTGGCGTGCGTAGTTCGGAAATCCTCATGCTGGAAGCGGATAAAAGTTCTGTGACAGCAGTTTTGCCTTTTGGAGGAAAAGGTAAGAATAGATACGGCATTGAAACTAGGATCACCACTTTACAACTTTTAGACAAAAATGCCGTATGAGACACTTTGGTGTATAATAAGCCTGCGAACCAAAATACACGAAAGAAGTGATCTCATACGACAACCTTATTATACAACGACAAGCACAT
>CATOJY010000028.1 GCA_951800685.1 uncultured Lachnospiraceae bacterium | reverse complement strand
GATTTATAGTGAAATCAAATATGTGTGCTGCCACAATATGTTGTGGTGGCTCTGAAGGTGGAAAATACCATTTCCGGGTGGCTCTGAAGCGGGAAACTGGTGGTTCCCAAGGGGGATAATATTCACTTTGCACAAGAGTACCACAGCGGCCGCATTTTCCCAGACAAGAAACGAATTGTCCTAAAAGAATATCCTATGGAAGCCTCGGATTATCTTGCACAAAGTGGATTCGAAAAGGAAATGCTAGACTATGTGCTATACCGTTGATCATCCCCTTCCAAACACGCCGCTATCCTCCACATCTCCTCAGACACCTGCTACGCTAACGCCTGTCTTGCCTGCTCCACAAGCTCTCTGTCTGTCCGGAAGATGTCAAACTCACTCATAGCCGGGAGTCCCATGGGCACCCCCTCCTTCCGGTAACGCATGCCACTGTCCACGATCTTCTTCGCGGACAGATGGTATGCCGTGATATCCGTTTGCTCACGAAACTGTTTAATTACTTGCGGCGTGACTCCTGCTCCTGCCATGATCTGTGGGCCGCTCTTCTGACCATTTCTCTCCCCCTCTGGTCCACACGAAATCCCTGTTTCCTTCTCCAACGCACACAGCCGCTTAAGCAGTGGCAGCCCCAATAGACAATTACTCTCTTGTCCCGATGTGAGAATCGTATCAATACCAAGTTCCCATGCCTGCTCATAAGCACGGATCGGGTCTGCACACACATCAAAAGCACGGTGCAGTGTAATCTTCATCCCATCCGCAGTCTTCAACAGCTCCCGCATCTGCTCCATGTTAAGACTGCCATCCTCTTTCAGACAGCCAATTACAATTCCTTCCGCACCGGCTTCCCGAAACAACTCTACCTCTCTTCTCAGGATCCGAAATTCATACTCTGTATAAAGAAAATCACCAAATCGCGGCCTTAACAGTACTCTAACCGGCAGATCACAGCATGCATGCACCTGCTCATATAGTGCCAGACTCGGAGAAGTACCTCCTATAATCAGATCGGCACACAATTCCAGACGATCAGCTCCGCCCCCGGCTGCCGCCAAAGCGGATTCTACACTGTCAACGCAGCATTCTAATGTATACTTTGAATGTTGTTCCAAACCATATTCCTTTCTACTACAATCCTATTTATGGTTAATATCCCTTACAGCCAGTAAGGAATTACCCATCTTGTTACTTAAAGTGTTAGAATATATGGAGCAATAGTATATCTGTTTCCTTTCTACTTCTAAATATTATTTCCTAATACTACTGGTAGAATTCTTTCCACTCCTCTTTCACATTCTCCAGCAACAACTTCTTCTTTCTTCCCCAGATTGTGCCTTCCAGAGCCAGCAATCTGTAAAGACAAGCATTCTCATCTATCACTTAAGGCCTGAAAGTACACTTGACCCGCTCCGTAATCTTTGAGGACAATTCAGAATCATTACTTTTCAGGAACCACAATGTATTTTCCTTCTGCACGGAGCGCTGGATCTGACAATACGTTTTCCAGCTCTTCCAGACCAATCGTCCTGCACACCATGCTTTCCACATCTAACCTGCCAGAATCGATCAACTGCAACGCTCTGCCCTGCGTACAAGGATTAATATAGGATGCTTTTAAAGTCACTTCCTTCTGGAAGACCTGGAAAGGTTTTACAGAAATCTGCGCATCCGGTTTTGTCAGGCCGAACAACATCACTGTCCCCTTATTTCCCACAAGGTCAATCGCCTGCTCCATAGTCGCCGGCAGCCCCGCACACTCAATCACTGTGCGGATCCATGTCATGCCTGCCTCTTTCAGACATGTCTTGACATCTTCGTGCAAAGGATCGATACAGACATCGGCTCCAAGTTTTCTGCCCATATCCCGTTTCTTCTCCACGGGCTCAAGCAATGCTACTTTAGCAGCGCCTGCCAGCTTTGCTAATTGAAGCATTAACATACCAATCATACCACCACCAATCACTACCACCTGGCTTCCTGGCTTGATCTCACACATATCTATTCCATGCAGACAGCATGCTACTGGTTCTGCCATTGCTCCTTGTTCAAATGTAGTGCGATCTCCCAAGCGGTAAACCTGACTCTCATTTACTACACAATACTCTGCAAAACCGCCATTTTCCGTTGTACCGTACCCTACCATATGTTCACAGAAATGTACTTCTCCATTTCTGCAGAAATCACAAGCGCCACAATAGCAATTCGGATCAATGCAAACCCTGTCTCCTTCCTGAAACGCTTTCACATCACAACCTGTCTGTGCAATGATTCCCGCAAATTCATGTCCCAGAATCGTAGGTGGATGAACTTCTGCCGCCCCCTGATCTCCTTCATAAATATGGACATCCGTGCCGCAGATCCCACATGCCTTTACCTGGATCAGAACCTCTCTCGGCCCTGGCTTTGGCACATCGCTCTGCTCAATCCTCAAATCATGTTTTCCATAAAAAACTGCGCTTTTCATCGTATACTTTCCTCCTTTTCCTACTCTGGCCCCCATATCTGGGTACCAGCCTCAACATTTGTCTTCTCGCTCAATTACAGTTTTTTTATTATATACCAAAAAAATGCGGCCCTCAACTTTTTTCCTGATTCACACTCTTCTGTTTCAGAATTTTTTAATGTTTTTCTCGTACTATTGCACATCAAAATAACAAAAATCCATTTACAACTATAGAAAATACTTACAAGGACACGTTAATGTTGTATGATAAGATTAGCCCTGAAAGGTATGGGCGCGGAAAGGAAAAAATATGAATCCAGAAAAAAAAGAAAAAATCTCTGAACATTTACGTACCATCGCAAAGCAGGAAGGAATCACAGAGAATGAAGTCAGAAATGAAATCGCATACGCCGTTTCCCTCGCTCTAAAAAGCAAGGATCCTAAGATTCAGAATTTTTGGAAAATGATTCCCTGCGAGGGTGAGAGCCCTACGGTCGAAGAGATCATTGACTTCATCGTGACCCGAATGGCTGCGCGGCCATAACAAGGTAAGAGCAGAACATTTTTACAAATTGTCCTGCTCTTACCCGGATAAATCTCATAAAATCAGTGATAACTCTTACCGCGATGGATAAAAGTTATATAACTACATTTTTAGAATAACAAACACTATTTCTTTATCATGCGCAACATATAGGCAATCACCCTGTCCATGAAAGCATCTTTCTGCTCCTTATTACAATTGGCTATGTAATAATCCACATCAAAATCCTTTTTCAGACAGGCACCTGTGATCAGATAGGTGGGATCGATCCCGTACTCGTGGTACAAGATCAGTAGCTTATCTGCCGACAATCCAGTAGCACCCGATTCATATTTCCGGTAATGCTCCTCTGATACGCCGAGTGATACCGCAATTTCTGCCTGTGTCCGGCCAAGGTTATTTCTGGCTTCCCGCAGACGCTTTCCCACCTGAATGTTTGCTTCTTTCCTGTAATCATCCATGATTTTCCACCTCCCTATAGAAAATCATAGCAATACACAGGCAAAACATACAGAATATATAGTAACCAAATTTTTAGCGCTTTCTAACCGGTTCGCGGTTATTTTATATTGATTAAGCCCATTCTTCAAAATTAACAGCAGAAAATCCTGGATTATTAATGGCTCAGCATCTCCTCAATAAAAATCCCATACCCCCTTGTAGAATCCTGTACTAGTACATGTGTCACCGCCCCCACCAGCTTACCGTTCTGAATAATAGGACTTCCACTCATTCCCTGTATGATCCCGCCAGTCAGCGTCAGAAGCTTCTCATCCACCACCTGCACAACAATTCCCCTATTAATATTTTCCCGGTCCAGATTTACCTCTACAATCTCCACATCGTAAAACTCTGGTTCTCCCGTAACGGAACAAATGATCTGTGCCGGTCCCAACGCAATCTCTTGCTTCAAGGCAATGGGAATTGGCTCAAAGACTGATTCCTTCTCCACTTCTTCATCACATACCCCAAAGATTCCCTCTTCTGTGTTCTCTGTGATCTCTCCGATCACATTATCGCTATCGTACTCGATATAGCCTGTCAACTCTCCAGGGCTTCCATTGGATCCTCTTGTGATTCCAACGATTTCCGTTCTGTAAAGCGTGCCTTCCTCCAAATTCATCAGAATAGAAGTGTCTACATCGTTAATACCATGTCCCAACGCTCCGAAAGAACTGTCTGTATCCTCATAAGTCATTGTCCCAATTCCCTGTGCGTTATCTCTGATCCAGATTCCCATCTTCCACTCTTGATTTTGATTCATATCCGGTGTTACCATAACATCTGTTACTTCTCCGTTGCGTTTGATCGTAAGTACCATATCTTTCCCTTCAGACGCCTCTACCGTTCTAATAAAGTGTTTCTTATTCTCCATCTCTTCATCATTTACTTTCAAAATATAGTCACCTTTTTGAAGGGCATATTTTGCCGGAGATACCTTCTTGCCTCCGCTGTTTTCAAATTCACCAATCCCAACTACAAGCACACCGCTTGTCTTCACATAGATACCAATCGGTATTCCAGAGGGAATCAGCAGTTTATCCTGTATCACTTCTACATCTACGTTTTTATACGGAATGATCCCAAATAACTTCAAATCCATCTGGTAAGTATCTATCTCATTCGCCCTAACTTTCACTGTATGTGCAAAATTTACAGGTATACTTTCTACGCGAGCCGACACACTCTCCACAGCTTGTTTTGGTTCTTCACTGCCTTTTGCGCCTGTCAGAGAAGAAGCAGGCGCTGAGTCACTTCCCCTGACACGATAGATTTCTCCCGAAACTGGAACCCGAAAGTCTAACTCCTGTTCTACTCCAGCACGTATTTTAATAGTAGACGGAATTTTATTCCAATAGGTAAGATATACTGTCACCGTAAGTGCAATCAATGCTACGGCGAGCACTAGATATAGAAAATTTCTGTATATTCTCTCCTGCTGTTCTGTCATCTCGATTAATCTGTCCAATTTTATAACCACGCCTTTCTCTCAGTCTTTTTAACAATCGAAAAAGGACATACGCTAAGCATGTCCTTTCTAGTATGTGAAAAATATTCGATTTTAATTTAAGATTGTTTTGTTTTTCTTGCCAAATCTTTCATTTCTCTCGCATTGTTCATAACATTTTCTGTGATACTATCACTTCCAAGCATTCTTGCCAGCTCCGCAACGCTTTCCTCCTCCGTAAGTTTTCTGATCTCAGTGACAGAACGCTTTTCTTCCACCTTCTTTTCAATACAGAAATGCCGGTCAGCCATTGCCGCAATCTGCGGAAGATGCGTAATACAGATCAGTTGATGTCCTTTTCCAAGAATTCCCATTTTTTCTGAGACCTTCCAAGCTGTTTTCCCACTGATACCAGTATCAATCTCATCAAAAATAAGTGTCTCAATCGCATCCTTGTCCGCCAACACTGTTTTGAGCGCCAGCATAATTCTTGACAGCTCCCCGCCGCTTGCCACCTGGGACAGTCCCCTAGGCTGTTCTCCTGTGTTTGTAGAAATCAGGAAACTTACCTTGTCAAATCCATTACCGCTGACCAGCTCCTCCATCGATGTAACTTCAATCTCGAATGCAACTTCCTGGAAATTAAGATCAACAAGCGCTTTCCTCATTTCCTCTGAAAGCCTCTTTGCATTTTTCCTGCGGATAGCCGATATTTCAGCACAAACCGCAACTGCCTCCTCTTTCAATTTATCTGTCCGCTGGGTCAATTCCATACAATAGGCATCATAGTCCTGATACTTTTCCAATGTACTCTCCGCCCGTTCCTTATAGGCAAGAATCTCATCTATCGTATTGCCATATTTCGATTTTAAATGATTGAGCAGGTTTAAACGCTTCTCCGTGTGGTCAAAAAGCGCTCCGTCAAATTCCAGCTCTGACAAATAATCTGCCACACTCCGGTTATAATCATTAAGCAGACTGTCAAGATCCAATAACTGCTGTTCAAACTCCTGCAACGCCTCATCATAAGCAGATACTGACCTGATTTCTCGAAGCGCCCTTCCCAAATTTGCTCCAGTCCCACCGTCCTCGTATCCACACAACACATGCGCAAGACTGACTGCATCCCGGATCTTCTGCCCATTCACAAGTTTCTGATAAGTTTGCTCAACTTCTTCGTCTTCTCCCAGCATAAGTGCCGCCTCTTCTATCTCCTGGCATTCAAATTCTGCTAAAGCCGCCTCTCTCTTCCTTGTCTCTTCATCCACCTCGTTATGGGATAGCTCTGCGACAGCTTTCCGATATTGGTCATAGATGCTCTTCAAGGCTTCCTTATGGGGAAACAATTCCTCTCCAGCATAAGCGTCCAGAATCTCCAACTGCTTCGCTGGCTGTAACAGGGACTGGTGCTCATGCTGTCCGTGAATATCGATCAATATCTCCGCTACTTGCTTTAACTGTCTGGCCGTCACAGTCTCACCGCACACCTTACAGGTACTGCGGTTTGTCATAATCTTTCGTTGCAGGATGACTTCCCCATCTTCTATGGGAAGCTCTAATGCCTGGATATCCTTACGCTGCTGCGGCTGGTCTACTGTAAAGACCAATTCCACCAGTGCATACTCTGCACCTGTCCGAATCAGCTCTTTATCTGCCTTAGCCCCCAATGCAAGATTGATCGATCCGATAATAATGGATTTTCCCGCACCTGTTTCACCGGTAAGGATATTCAAACCTTCCCCGAAATTAACCTCGACCTCATCGATCAATGCCAGATTTTTTACATGTAAACTTTGTAACATTCTTTCCTTTTCACCTCTTATGTATTCTCTCCGGGCACTACTGCTCATCATAAGCGGCCATGCAAATACATAATTACCAGTATCTTAAGCTGCTTCCTAAGAAACGTACTATCACACTGTTATCCATTATTGTTCTATCATTCTTCTTAATATATCCATAACCTGTACTGCTGCAGTTTCGCTGCGCATAGCCATCATAATCGTGTTATCTCCTGCAATACAGCCGACAATCTCATCCAGCTTCAATGCATCCACGGCTGCCGCCACAGCCATCGCCATACCCGACACCGTCTTCATGACCAGCAGATTCTGAGCCAGCTCCATAGATACATACCCTTCCCGCAGTACCCTGATATACTTATCCCCTAAATGTGTTTCATCCCGCGTAAACGCAATATATTTCTGCCTTCCACTTCCACTGGAGATTTTCGATAACTTCAATTCCCTGATGTCACGCGACACTGTGGCCTGTGTTACCTGATATCCCGCATCCCGCAGTCTGTCAGCCAGTTCCTCCTGTGTTTCGATCTCATATTGTCCGATCAATTCAATTATTTTTTCGTGTCTTTTCTTTTTCATATCCCTGTTATCTCATTACCTGTCCCAATTCTTTTCTTCTATTCGCTCATTTTCTTATGTAATACCGTCAGAAAACTTTCTGTATTTAATTTAAGAATCCCTGTCGTCTTATCCGCCCTATGTACAACAACACTGTCCCCTGTCTGCAGTCGAACCTGGTAACTTCCATCAAAACTCGCCTCCACCATCTGCATCCGCCCGTCCTTTCCTTCTGGGAGCTCAATCCTGATCTCATCATCTGGCGCCAGTACGATGCTTCTTGTATTCAAAGTATGGGGACAAATCGGAGTCATCAAAAGAAGCTTCGCCGATGGTTCCACGATCGGACCGCCTGCAGACATGTTATAGCCAGTAGAACCCGTTGGTGTCGCCACGATCACCCCATCAGCACTGTAACTGTTCAGAAACTGCCCATTTACATAAATATGAAACGATAGAACCTGCAGAGACCCACATCTGGATATCACAATATCATTCAAAGCAAAGTTCTCTTCCCCATTCCCCTGCTTCTGAACCTGTCCGACTAACATCATCCTCTCTTCTCTTACGAACCGGTTCTCCAACAGTTTATCCAATGCTTCCTCGATCGCCGCAATCTCAACTTCTGCCAGATATCCCAATGTACCGAGATTAATACCTAATAGCGGGATATCCATATCCATCATATTCCTGGCAGCTCGCAGAACCGTACCATCTCCGCCAAGCACTAAACATACCGTTTCGTCCTGTCTCTGCATTTTGATCAGATGCTCTTCTGAAAACAAACTTGTGTTATCTACATTGGTCACTGACGCCCCATGTGATTTCAGATATGCAGTTATCTTTTCAGTATAGAATCCTTCAGGATCTTTCACCTCATTTGCGATCAGATAAAAACGCTTCATTTATCATTATGCCTCATCTAGCGCACTGTGTGCCTCAGTCACTACCGATTTGATCATCTCTTCCATCTGCCTACTGTGCACAATGCCGCTCTTTTCCTCTATAATTCCTCGAAGAAGGCTTTCCGCCGACGCTTCGGATAATTCCAATGTCTCCTCAGGAATATCACTTCTCTTCTCCAAATAAAGCAGATACTCTATGTTGCCTTCTGGCCCCTTGATCGGTGAATACGTAAGACCTTTGTTCTCAAAACCGATCAGATCCGCGTAATCCATCACTTTGCGAATAACTTCTTCATGCACTTTAGGATCCCGGACAACACCCTTCTTACCCACTTTATCTCTGCCTGCCTCAAATTGGGGTTTGATCAGACAGACTATATGCCCCTGTCTCTTTAATAGATTTCTGGCAGGGATCAGAATCTTCGTCAAGGAAATAAACGAGACATCTACCGAAGCAAAATCAAGTTTTTTACCAATATCTTCTGGCAGAACATACCGGAAATTGGTCTTCTCCATGCATACAACTCTCTCGTCACTGCGCAGCTTCCAGTCCAGCTGTCCATGTCCCACATCAATAGCATAAACCTGTTCTGCGCCGTTTTGCAGCATACAATCCGTGAATCCGCCTGTAGAAGCACCGATATCCATACAGACTGTATGCGAGAGCACAATAGGAAACTGTTCCATCGCTTTTTCTAATTTCAGTCCACCCCGGCTTACATATTTCAGGCTGCTTCCTCTTACCTCAATATGAATCTTGCTTTCGTCAAATGTTGTGCCAGCTTTGTCTTCCCGCTGCCCATTCACGAAGACATTTCCCGCCATCAAAATCGCCTTTGCCTTCTCTCTGGAAGGTGCAAGTCCTTGTTTTACCAGAATGACATCGAGTCTCTCTTTCATCTGTTTCTGCCTGCCATTGTTCTTTCCTGTTATTTTCATCAAAAACGCCTGAAATAGCTTACATTCTTACAATATACATTCTTCTTATTCTGTAATCGGCACATAGCGCGTCAAAATTTTCTTCACGATAGAATCTGCATCAATCCCTATTTCACGCTTGAGAAGCTCTACGTTACCATGTTCCACATATTCATCCGGAATCGCTATATTGAGCACCTGCGCCGCCGCTCCTATTTCATCCACATACATCCTGACTTTCTCTCCATAACCGCCACTGGACACGTTTTCTTCCATCGTCACAATCAGTTTATGCTCCACACAAGCCTGGCGGACTGCCTCTTCATCAATCGGTTTTACGAACCGGGCATTGACTAAAGAACAGGAATAACCTCTCTCCTTAAGCTGTTCCCGCACTACAAGCGCAACTTTCACCATACTACCCACTGCAAATAAAATAATATCTTCTTCTTCATAAATAGCTTCACTCTTACCATACACGATGGGCGCACGATTATCCTTAAGCCCGTCAAAAGCTTCTCCCCTCGGATAGCGAATCGCGATCGGTATCGCTGCCGCAAGGGCAAATTTCATCATATCAGAAAGCTCCCATTTATTCTTGGGCGCCATAATATGCATGTTCGGTATAGAGGACAGATAAGAAAGGTCAAAAATCCCCTGATGCGTTTCCCCATCACTGCCTACCAATCCTGCCCTGTCAATCGCAAAGACCACCGGCAGATTCTGGAGACATACATCATGTAGAATCTGATCATAAGCTCTCTGTAAAAAAGAGGAATAAATTGCCACGATAGGCCTCAGTCCTCCGGCCGCAAGTCCCGCTGCGAATGTCACAGCGTGCTCCTCCGCGATCCCCACATCAAAGAATCTTTCTGGATACATATTGCGGAATCGTTTCAATCCAGTACCATCCGGCATTGCTGCCGTGATCGCTACTACCTGTTCCTCGCGTTGTCCAAGCTTACACATAACCGTAGAAAAGATATCTGTATAATTGGCTTTACTCTGGGGTTTACTAGGAATACCAGTCTCAATATCAAATGGCTCCGCCCCATGGAATCTAGCAGGGTGCCGCTCCGCTGGCGCATATCCTTTTCCTTTCTGTGTGATGACATGCAGAAGCACCGCTCCTCTGATTTTCCTAGCCTCTCCAAGAAGATGCGCCATTGCAGAAATATTATGACCGTCCACCGGACCAAGATAAGTAATTCCCATATCCTCAAAGAACATTCCTGGCACCACCAGATGTTTGAAACTGCTCTTTGCACGTCTAATCTGATTCACCACTTTATCACCATAAGATTTGCCTAAAAGAGACTTGTAGACTCCCTCCTTCAGATCCAGATACATATCCGCTGTTCTGATATTATTCAAATATTTCGATACACCACCCACGTTCTCAGAGATAGACATGTTATTATCATTTAATACAATAATAAAATTAGTTTCCAACCGAGAGGCATTATTAAGCGCTTCATATGCCATTCCTCCAGTCAAAGAACCGTCACCGATCACCGAAACGATCGTGTTTCTACCCCCCTGGATATCTCTAGCCTTTACCATACCCAGCCCAGCAGAGATAGACGTCGAACTATGCCCTGTATCAAAGCAGTCACATTCACTTTCTTTACGCTTCGGAAAACCGCTCATCCCACCGAATTTACGTAGATTGCTAAACCCCTCTCTTCTGCCTGTCAAAATCTTATGAGTATAGGACTGATGTCCCACATCCCATATGATCTTGTCCTCCGGCAGATTCAAAAAAAGATGCAGTGCCATAGTCAGCTCCACCGCTCCAAGATTGGAACCCAGATGCCCCCCTGTCTCGCTGATGGAATGGATCAGAAATTCTCTGATCTCCTGCGCCAATACACCGTAGTCACTCTCTGCGATCTGCTTAATATCATTTGCCTGTTCGATCTTCTCTAAAAGCATAATACCCTCCATCATGCAATACCCAAAAAGGCCGCACGATTTTCTCTATTTCTCTCTGTAGATCAACTGTTGCACCAATTCTTCCAGAAATAAATTTCTTCGTGGAAACGAGGCCAGTATCTGCACCGCTTCCTCAGACAATCTCTCCACCTGTCTCTTCGATTCTTCCAATCCATATACCGCCACATAGGTAAGTTTATGATTCTTCTCATCACTTCCAACCTGTTTGCCAAGTATTTCCAGAGAACTTGTTACATCCAGAATATCATCCTGAATTTGAAAAGCAATGCCAATGTTATACGCACATTTCTCCAGCGCGGCTACCTCTTCCCTGGATGCTCCCGCCAGAATCGCACCGATCGCCATTGCCGCCTGGATCAACGCCGCAGTCTTGTGTTCATGAATATACAGAAGCATGTCCTCCGTCACCTCTGTATCAGGCTTTTCCGCCTCCAGATCTGCACACTGTCCTCCGATCATCCCATCGATTCCGGCTCTGCCGGCCAATATCCGCATGGATTCTGCAACTCTGCGAAATTCTTCCATAGTTCCCGCGCTGTCAAAGGCACGCACTGCCGTCTCAAAAGCATAATTAAGAAGTCCATCTCCCGCAAGAACTGCCATTCCTTCCCCATAGACAACATGTGTTGTCTTGCGTCCTCTTCTGTATTCATCGTTGTCCATCGCCGGAAGATCGTCATGCACCAGCGAATAGTTATGGATCATCTCCAATGCCGTCATAAACAACGGCAATGCCTGCCTGGTCAAAACATCTTGCACCTTCAGCTCCTGCTCTGGTATCTCCTGCTCCTCATAGACACTGGCAGTATCCACAAACAGCGCCGCACTCTCCGCCATGATCAAAGGCCGAAGGCGTTTGCCCCCTGCCAGAATTGAATAATTCATCGCCTCCGCCACTCTGCCTCGGTAGCCTTCCTCCAGTGGAAGGTATCTTCTTAAGATTGCTTCCACGCCTTTTGTTTTTCGATCTAATTCTTCCTTAAAATTCATCTAATCCACCATTCTCATTGATCTGGAGTACCTTCTTCTCTACTCGATCGATCGCCTCATTACAGTATTGTAACAACTTCATACCCCTGTTATATTCCTGAAAAGATTCCTCAAGCGTTATCTCTTCTGTCTCAAGGTGGGCGATCACTTCCTCAATCTGCATAAAAGATTCCTCAAGAGAAAACGCCTGCTTTTCCTGCTCTGTGTTATTCATCCCTATAAATTACCTTTCCCTTTGGCAGCAGGTCAGCACACTCTTTCCTAACGATCTCTGCCAAAAACCTGCCATCTTTTACATGCACTGCCACACGATCTCCCACTGCTGCCTGTTTGACCGAAGTGACTGTTCTGTCCTGCTCATCTGACACATAAGCATACCCCTGGCTCAGCTTGTCAAGTGGAGACAAGCCTTTCATTTGCTCCACATAAAGAGCCAGCTTATGGCGGTTATCCCGCAGCCGCTCCTCCATCAGACCCTGCAAACGCTCTTCCAAAGATAGCGCTTGTGTTCTCTTGCTCCGTATCGAATTAAGAGGACTCAAATAATGCATTCTTATTGTATACTGCTCTACTGACTGCCTATACTGTCTGATCGTCTTTCTGCAAAGATGCTGCATTGTGTAAACATACTCCGAAAGTTTATCCTGCAGCTGTTCTATATCATAAACCGCTAATTCAGCCGCCGCTGACGGGGTCGGTGCACGAAGATCTGCTACAAAATCAGCAATTGTCGTGTCTGTTTCATGTCCTACCGCAGAAATGATCGGAATCGTACAGTCAAAAATCGCCTGTGCAACTATCTCCTCATTAAAAGCCCACAGATCCTCAATGGAACCACCACCCCTGCCAACAATGATCGTATCAACTCCCATACGTTCCATGGCATGTATTCCATTCACGATACTGGCGGGTGCTGCCTCACCCTGTACAATAGCCGGATACAAAATGATCTGCACATAAGGATTTCGCCTGCCAGAGATATTAATAATATCTCTCACAGCCGCACCTGTAGCGGCCGTCACGACACCAAGTGTACGTATATATTTAGGAATCGGCTGCTTATATTGCGGTGCAAACATCCCCCGTTCCTCTAATTCCAGTTTCATCCTTTCATATCTCTCATACAGTGCCCCTGCACCATCGAGCTGTATCTGCCTGGCATACAGTTGATACTTACCATCCCTCTCATAGACATCAACGCTGCCACTTACTATGACCTGCTGTCCTTCTGCCATCTTAAAGGACAGGCCCATTCGGTTTGAGGAAAACATAACACACGCTATGGTCCCTTTTACATCCTTTAATGTAAAATAAATATGTCCAGAGGAATGGTATTTGCAGTTACTTACTTCGCCTTTGACCATGACTGACTGCAACATATAATCCTGCGTGAACATATTTTTAATGTAAGAATTAATCTGCGCAACTGTATATACATTCTGCATATTAACACCCAGCCGCCTATGCAAACTTCGCGAGAATGCCATTGACAAAACCAGACGATGCATTCTGCCCAAACTTCTTGGCAAGTTCTACCGCTTCATTGATTGCAACACTGGTAGGCACTGCATCATCGTACTTGATCTCGTACACTGCCAACCTTAAGATCGTCAAGTCTACTTTGCTCATCCGGGCTGTGTTCCACCCTTCTGCCTTCTCGTTCAGAAGCTCATCTATCTCAGAAAGTATCTGACATATTTTATTGTACTTGTCAGATATATAATCAGCATCTTTCCCCTGCGCAGCGTCTTCCTGCTCGAAAAAAAGTTCTTCCTGTTCTGGCATATCTTCTAAGCTATTAAATTCTACACGGAATAGCAGCTTAAAAATCTGTTCCCGCAGTTCTCTTCTGCTCATATTGATTCCTCGTCCTATTCAGGCCAAACCTGTTTGCTTCTGCCCGCTGTATTCTTTATTTATCTTTTGATACATTGATTCCAGCTATACGAATATTGACATCTGTCACTTCCAGCCCTGTCATATTCTCGATCGCACTCTTCACCTTACCCTGTGCGCGCTGACAGGTAGCTGGGATATTAAATCCATATTCCATGACAATGGCAAGTTCAACCTTAACCTTCTTGTTAAAAATCTCTACTCGTACCCCTTTCGCCAGACCTTTCACACCCACTCTGCTTAAGAGCTCATTCGCCATATTCCCGTTCATTGCAGCAACACCTTCTACTTCTGTTGCTGCAAGCGCGGCGATCATTGCCACCACATCATCAGCAATCTTTACCGTACCTATCTTCTCGTCTTCCTGTAACACGTAAGTATTCTTAGATAATTCCTGCTCCATAGTAATGTCCACGCCTTTCTCTCTACTTGCGGGCCAGCCTCCGCAAGGTACAAATCAACCAGTCTTTTCTCTCCAACAGCATCATGCCACATTCACAATGCCAATCGCATAAACATATTATTTATTCTGAATAAGTATACCAAATTTTATGATATTTGCCTAGTGTTATTCGCACTAAAGCCAAAAACTCATACTATATTGTTCCGCATTATCTGAATAAGATACTACCCCATCGGGACAATCCAGATAGCGAAAAACTTCCTGCCTTTCGATCAAAGCCTCCTGCATCTGTCTGTATACTTCATCATTTGCACACTTTAATGTCACATAAGCACTGCCTTTCTCATATTCTTCCCGAAAGATCTTCTCCGCCTGTTCTTCCTGCCACTCTGTGAAAAAAAATCCTTCCCGCACATAATAGTTTGCATCCATAGAGCTGCATTCTGGCAGCTCTACTACATTATCCAGCGTATGAGTCAGATTCATCTGTTCTGTAGGCACACACAGATAGTCATAATTGATCGTTGGAATCTTCTCTCCCGGATATCCTGCACCGCCTACTGCCTGATAGGAAGCATCTCCCCATGTCGTATCCACATAATAATACTGCCCATCAACCTGCACCAGATTCCATGCATGTCCTTCCCCGCCCACTACTCGTCCCAACACCAATGTAGCAAAAACACCCGCCTCATTCAAAAGATACTGGGTCGCCTTGGCATATCCCTGACAGACTGATCTGCCTTCGATAAAAACAGAACATATGTTTTGATTATCTTCTGCTTCTGCATCGTACTCCGTACAATGAATCAAATATTCATAAATATATTTGACTTTCGTATAATCATCTGCATCTTCCGGCATCCCCGCCAGGCATTGATTTACATAATTATCTATCAATTTTTGTTTTTCGGCTATTTCCGTCTGATTGAAACGGTAAGATCCTGAAAATGTAATCTTTTTCAGAATATCTCCCAGTGTATATTCTGTGTAGTTATATCCTTCCACATAGAAAATTTCTGGATGATCGTTCAGCACACACTGGAAAACATGAGATATTTCTTCTTTATCGCAGCTTGACAGCCTGACGTCTTCCTGAAATTGCACCAGTGCGTCTCTGATCTCCAAATACAATTCCTGCTCCTGTTTAGACAACTTACCGTATGCATATCCCTCTTCTTTCTCCCGCTGGATTACCTGCTCTGCAGGTTCCTGTTTCTCCTGCTGTGCGCCCACATCCTCCTGTCTATAAGATTCCTGTTCCTGATGAGGTAACGTCCAACATGCATAGGCAAGACATCCTGTAACAATCACCATCCCAGTCAACAATAAACCTGTTCTTTTCATATGCAAACCCTCCAAATACAGTCACCTCTATCACACGACATATAGAAATACAGGCAGGTACAGCGTCAGACCAGGAACATTTCAACCCACTAATTACGACCAAATTCCGACAGAATCAGTCCTTCATTCCTATCCAGTGTCATTCCCACACTCCACTGATTGACAAACAGCAGCAGCGGATTTCCTTTCAAGTCCCTGATCTTCTTCATATCCGATGTTCCAGTCAGTTTATCCAGATCAATCTCCTTATTTTCAATCCATCGGATATGCTCATAAGGAAGATTCTCCAGTTTGATCTCAACATTGTATTCATTCTCCAGGCGATATTTCAAAACATCAAACTGCAGCACTCCAACTACCCCTACAATAATCTCTTCCATGCCGGTATTGAATTCCTGAAAAATCTGAATAGCGCCTTCCTGGGCGATCTGTGTAATACCTTTCACAAACTGTTTTCTTTTCATGGTATCGATCTGCCGTACTCTTGCAAAATGTTCCGGTGCAAAAGTAGGGATCCCCTCATATGCAAACTGTTCCTTCGGCATACAAATCGTATCACCAATGGAAAAAATACCCGGATCAAATACTCCAATGATATCCCCCGCATACGCCTCACTTAAGATCTTCCGCTCATCTGCCATAATCTGCTGCGGCTGGGAAAGTCTCATCACCTTGCCGCCCTGTACATGTTTCACTTCCACACTGGCATCGAATCTGCCGGAACAGATACGCATAAAGGCCACTCTGTCACGATGCGCCTTGTTCATATTTGCCTGAATCTTAAAAACAAATGCTGAAAACTCATGCTCCACAGGGTCGATCAGTCCAATATCTGCCCTACGCGGAAGTGGTATCGTAGTCATCTTCAGAAAATGCTGTAAGAAAATCTCCACACCAAAATTCGTAAGCGCTGATCCAAAGAATACCGGCGTCAATTCACCCGCCTGTATCTGCTCCAGATCATATTCTGCACTGGCGCCATCCAACAACTCAATTTCCTCCATGAGCTGCGCCTTATATGCTTCCCCAATCTTTTCCTCCAAAACGCTCTCATCCACGATTGGAATCCGGGTAGCATGTCCCTCTTTCGTGCCCTTTTCTGTGTCAGCATAAGTGATAACACTCCTGCTTGCTCTCTCATAAACTCCTTTAAAGCCTTTCCCTGAACCAATCGGCCAGTTAATCGGACAAGTTGCAATTCCCAGCTCCTTCTCGATCTCATCAAGCAGTTCAAAAGTATCGTTGGCATCCCGGTCCATCTTATTGATAAAGGTAAAGATCGGAATATGACGCATGACGCATACTTTGAATAACTTACGTGTCTGTGCTTCCACTCCTTTGGATGCATCGATGACCATAACTGCTGAATCTGCCGCCATCAAAGTCCTGTACGTATCTTCTGAGAAATCCTGATGTCCCGGTGTGTCCAGAATATTGATACAAAATCCACCATATTCAAACTGCAGCACCGATGAAGTAACTGAGATACCCCTTTCTTTCTCAATTTCCATCCAGTCGGAAACTGCATGTCTTGCAGTCGCTTTCCCCTTCACACTTCCTGCCAGATTGATCGCCCCACCATATAACAGAAATTTTTCCGTCAGCGTTGTCTTACCCGCATCAGGATGCGATATGATCGCAAAAGTTCTTCTCTTGTTAATCTCTTCCGCGTAATTACCCACGTAATTTATCCTCCAAATTCAATATCTTAGACCCCACCGGTAAATCCCTCTGCCATACAAAATAGGAACTGTATCACAGAATCCCTCTGCCCGTTGCCACGCAAGTCTTTCAGCGTACAGTGGGCAGAGGCCGTCTTGCCGGCATTTCCACAGTCTGCCTGTCAGCAGGTCTGCCAAAAGTCACACGGATATATTCTATCATAAAACCTCTGAGAATGCACTTAATTTGCATTCACCGTACTAATAATGATTGATTCAGCACTTACTCCCGTCTTACGGATCACAATATCCTCAATCTGTGCGCGCTGTGCCTCCGTCAACTCTTCTGTATTGACGACTACATCTACATTGTCTCCATCTATACTGACAATGGCATCTTCAAACCCCTTCGCTTCCAATAAGATCTCTGCTGCAGTTTCTTTCTCTGCAATATCTGTCATAGAGATCATACTATTTACGGCTTCCTGCTTCTGGGTATCGCTGATATTAGCATTATTGATGATCTCCAGAAGAGTTTCCTTATTCTGTGCCCTGGTCTGTTCTTTCTGCATCTTAGCACCTGACATCTCCGAAACCATGCCGGAAGTAAAAACCGCTTCCCCAGGCACATCTTCCATCTGTTCCTCAGCCAGTGCATCCGCCAGCTCCTCATCAATGCCGCCGTTAACTGCCATAGTCACATCACTGTCAAGACTCTCAATGTCACCGGATGCCTGCTCCAAATCCTCCTCAGACAGATCCATCAGTCCGGCATGCTCTGTTTCCTTCTGATCCAATGTCAGATTACCCAAATCATCTGTGGCGACCCCGCCATTGACTGACATAAGATCCTCGTCTGTTACCTTAGTACCTGCAAAATTCAGGTAGCCTGCCACCGCGATCATAATCGCAAGTGCCGTGATCATCATCTGGTTCTTCTTAATCATATTTTTCAATTCTTTCTCCCCTTCACTGATTATTTTTCATCTTTACTATTTTTATCTTATTCGCTTCAATATCAAATAATACCTGAATCGCTTCAATTATATTCTCCTGTACATTCTTCTTGTCTGTCATCTGTGCAATTACAACAACTCCCTCCACCTCAGGCGGTATCGTCATAACTACATAGGGTATATTTCTTCCCTGCTCATCCGCTGTATAGATCGTACTCTTCTCAATCCTGCTCTCACCGACCCTGCGGCTTCCGCCAGCGGCATCTGCCTCCTGTGTATCTGTATATTCCTCTGGTCCATCCTTCTCCACGATCTTCTGCTCAGAATGCCGCAAGGTAATCAGAACCCTGACCTTTCCCACACCATCCACATATCTAAGCGCCTGTTCGAGCTTATCTTCCCAACTACTTACATAGTCCAGCGCTATATCTTCTGTAGCAGAAGTCATATGATTATCAATGGTATCATTTATTATGTTCGATAAATCGGACTTTGAATCCTTTTTTTCTGTCGGAATTGCAATTACGCATAGTAGAATGCCTACTAGTACGATGATCACCCACTGGTCTTTCTGTAATTTCTTTCCAACCACGAACTTTTGCAGGATCTTCTTACCTTCTTCCACTGTATATCACCTCCACCTGTTCTTCCCCTATTCCCAGGATTTGGGCAAATCGGCTGCGATACTCTTGTATCTTTCTCTCCAAGTTACTTTCTGTTTCTTCCTTCTCCCCCTCTCCACCAGCTTCTAATGAATCTGACACAGAAACACGCTCAATCTGGATATTTTCTATTCCGGACAAATCCTTTCGATCAGGCTCCTGTGTCTTGCTCAGGAAAATCTGGATTCCTCTGAGCCACAGCTCATTCCCTCCTTCTGTAACGGAATCCATACTTCCCTCCCACTCAAACATAACATCTGTTACTTCAAATTCTCCCGACATACATTCTCTGTTCAAATTTCTCTTTATTTCTTCTTCCATCTGCCGGATCGCCCCACCTCCAACTCCATATTCCATACCCGAAAAATCTTGCTGCATACTGCTATGATTCTCCATCTGCTCTGTCAGCTGTTTCATCTCTTTCTGCAATTTTTCTGCCGTATTCCCAAGTTCTGAAGTAAAGGGTCTGACAAACAGAAGTAATACTATAACACTCGTAATTATCTTGATATATTTTTCATAAGACTGTCCGGCAGTAAAATGAAGAAATGTCTGTGCCACGATCATAAACAAACCGATCTGTTTGATATTCTCTATCATATCTCCCCCATCTCTACATTCTTCCACTCGTTGTATAAGTGATGACTGCGATCTGGATCACAAACATTCCAATCGAAGACAGAGCAATCTTTAACAACATAATATTACCGTCCCCTACCCTGTTTGCACAGTTTGTCATCCGCCTGTCGCTTATGATTCCCATCAAGGCGGCGCCAAACTTGATCACGCCAGCCAGAAACAGAAGTTTCAGGATCGGTACACAACACAGAAAAATCAGTACAAAAGTAATATAGAGTCCAATACTGTTTTTGACCAAAACTGCAGAACCTACCACCATCTCAAACATCCCTTCTGTTAATCCACCTATTCCTGGTATTGCCGACATTGCTTTCTTAAGAATAGAAGACTGCAGAGAATCTATTACTGGAGAAATCATTGCCTGCAACATACTAAATCCTGTGATAACTCCCAGCGTGATCTTGATACTGACTCCAATCGCCTTACTGAGCAGCTCCAGCAAAAGAGTCAGCTTCTCTTCCATCCAAATTCCATTGATTACCGTCAGCAGAACATAACTATATACCACAGGAAGCAATAACGTCAGATACCCCCACTCGATCAGATAAACGATCAGCAGCAGCACTTGATAATATACAGATGCCGACGCTGCACCGGAAGCGCTTCCCACTGCTACCACATAAGTAGGGATATATAGTTTCATAAAGGTTGTAATCGCTTCTAATATTTCTCTTACAATAGACGTACCACTCTCAAAAGACTGCAATAGCACAGCGATCAGAAGCATATAGACAAAATAAAACGCAATATCAGACACCTGATGATCCTGAAAAAGATCCGCAAAATTTACAAACAATGCCGCTATAATTCCCAATACGATAATTGTAAAAAACAACGCTTTTAATTGCCCTGTCTCTAAGGCCGCCGCACCCGCAATCCCGCTTCCAAGTTCTTTGAACGCATCCCATAATCTACCCTGCAGAATAAGACTCAATACTGCCCTGCCATCAAAAGTATATTCTGGATATAACTTTTGAAAATCTATCATGGCCGTATTCATATTCATTTCATCCCAGACCAGACTACCCTCCTCAATTCCCATATCCACCCCCATTCTATGCCGCCTTCTGTGCATAACAGGTCTATTCCCACCTTTTACCCCGCAATCGACTGTATACTTTCTAGTAACGTCATGAGTACAGGCATTCCTGTCAACAAAATATACAATTTCCCCAGCATCTCCACTTGTCCCGCAATTCCACCATATCCTGCATCCTTACAGATTCCTGCACAGAATTCACATGCATAGGTAGCTCCTACAGCTTTCAGAAGCACCGTTAGATAACTATAGTTATCTTTCAGATATCCTCTCAGTTTATCTATTGCTGACAGAATTCCAACAAAATATTGTGCCGCATACCCAAAAATAACAAGACACACAGCTATACTGATATAAATTCCATATTCCGCCTTATAACTTTTCAGGGGAACCGCAAGCAGGATTCCCGTAATGCCAATCAATCCAATCTTAATGATCTCCACAATAATCCTCTCCCTGTCAGATTTACTGGCGGTTCTTTATAGCGTAAACAAATCCTGAACCATAATAAACAAATCATAGATATAAGGGATCAACCATGTCAGTACCAAAATTAAGCCTGCCAGACTGATCAAAAACGCATGCTCTTCTCTGCCGCTATGCTTTAAAACCTGATTTAATATTGTAACCAAGATGCCCACCGCTGCAATCTTGAAAATAAGACTTACACTCATGTGTCCTCCTTATGTATCCCGCCTTCTTATAGAAGCAAGATGATCAAAAACACCCCTGTCAAAATACTAAGACTGAATATCATTCTAGACTTATTCTCATAGGCTTCCTCCGACTGTCTGCATACTCGAACAAGAAAGTCCATAGACTGCCCAATGCTCTCTGCCTGGTATTTTTCTTCTTGTATTCCCAGATTCTGCGGCAAATTTCTCAAAATCTCCTGTTCCTCATCCTGCAACCGTGTTCTATGTAAGCATTGTTTCATCTCCTGTTCCCAAATTTGATCCAGACAGATATTTTCCTGCTTCATCCGCCTGTAGATTGCTCCGAAACAGTCCTGATAAGGCTGTTTACAGGATTCCGACAAGATCTGGCAAATCTCTGGCAGGGTATGCTTGCTATAGGCCATTTCATTCTGTATTCTTCTTATGATACGGATCAATTCCTGCAGATGCCTGATCCTGCACCGTTCCTCCCTAATCCTGTTTCCACCCCATCCCATACAGCCAAGCAGAATACAGATGCTCCCAACTACTTTTAACATCGAAGCCCATCTCCATCATAGATACCTTCCACTTCACATCGCCCGCTTCTTCTTGTGAGTACAAGATATCTTCCAAAAAGTTTCTCTTCCATAACACCAGACATGTACTTTTTAGTCTTTATCTCTTCCAAACCGCTTCCATGGATGGTAGCAATCAGCTTACAGCCGCAGCTGCTTGCCATTTGAAGCGCCCGGATATCTCCCTCATTTCCCAGTTCATCCACAGCAAGCACTTGTGGTGCCATTGCACGAATCAGCATCATCATGCCTTCCTGCTTCGGACAGCCATCTAAGATATCTGTTCGGATTCCAACGTCGTTTTGTGCAATTCCCATATAACTGCCTGCGATCTCCGAACGCTCATCCACCACGCTCACATTCATTCCCTGCCCATACACTGTTCCATTGGATAAATGTCTGATGATATCCCTCAGCATCGTAGTTTTACCACACCCTGGAGGAGATACCAGCAATGTATTGTACACTCCTCCCTGCCTGTCATACACATAAGGAAGAACACTGTCAGAAACTCCTTTGATCTCATGCGCAATACGAATATTCAAATACCGTATGTATTTCAAATTGCGTATCTGATTTTTCTCTTCTAAAATAACCTGTCCCGCCAAGCCCACACGATGGCCGCCCTGTATCGTCAAGAATCCCCGGCGGATCTCATCTGCAAATGCGTAGATCGAATATTGGCACAAATGTTTTAAAACTGCCTCCAGTTCCTCTGGTTTACAGCCACATTCTTCTGGCGGCCTGTCCAACAGACTGCCTTTCTCATCCACAAATAATTCTCTGCCATCAATCAAAACTGCTGCCGGAACCTTCACCCGTAGACGAATCTCCTGCAGCCTGTCTGCCATTTGCGCTACTTTTTTCCATTTGCTGCGCATCGGCTGTGGAAACATATGCATGATCTCTTCCTGTTTCATCCGCATTCCCCCTTATCTCAATATATGAACCTTTGTCCAAGTTATTCCAAAAAAAAGGCCTGGCTTTTTTCTGATAATCGATGTAGAATAATGAAATGTGAGATTTTATAGATCAGATATTAAATCGCAGAAAGGCATGATAGAGTATTATGAAGCTTGATATGCACTGTCATACAAAAGAGGGTTCTCCAGACTGCAAACTGGAGTTACTTGAGAATATCGAACTATTGAAGCAAAAAGGTTATCACGGTATGCTGATTACGGACCATGATTCTTATAAGGCATACCGGTATTATAAGAAACTCCGCCATAAACCCAGAAATTTCGTTGTTCTTAAGGGTATTGAATACGACACCATTGACGCAGGACATATGTTGATCATCATGCCCGTTGGTGTCAAACTCCCCATCCTGGAATTACGCGGACTTCCCGTTCTCTTGTTGATTGAGATCGTTCATCGTTACGGCGGCATTATCGGTCCCGCCCATCCATGTGGAGAGAAATTTTTAAGTATACGTAATACACTGCGCGGCAAACTCTCCCACACTATTTACAGTAAATTTGATTTTATAGAAGGCTATAATGCTTGTGAGGATGCCGATTCCAACATGCGGGCTATGCGGCTCGCCAACGAATATAACCTGCCCTGTTTCGGTGGCAGCGATTCCCACAAGGCAGACTGCGTAGGCTTTGGTTACACAATTCTCCAGGAGCATATCACAACAGAAAATGCTCTGATTGACTATATACACGCAGGAAAATCCACGGTAATCGGTGGAAAACACTATGACCACACAACAAAAGATAAATTGGGTAAGGTCAATAATGTGCTCGTGTACTCTTTCTGGGTATACAATAAGGCTTGTGCATTGTTCCGCCGTAAAGCGAGAAATTTAGAATTGATGGAAAACCAGGTTATAGAGTCCATCCGCTCAGGTAACCGGTACAAAACCCGGTATATTTCTCTGAAAAGAATGTAACTATGTACCACAGGACGTTTGCATAAAAAACGATCAGGCTTCTGTTCTGACAGCCTGATCGTCTTCTTTTCGTTTCTAGTCATCTTCTTCATGTTGTTCACCACTTACAACCCGTTTCAGCTCCTCAAGCACATTTCTAAATCTACTGGATACCATAGTAGGATTATTACGGATCATATCACGTTTATAGAACCCAAGCATTTCCCGATACCCTCTCTGTGCCTCTATATAATGGCTGAATCTGCCGCGCAGTTCTGCAATTTCTTCTCTGATCCCCTCCCCATAGGCCGATGGCATACTCTGTATATTTTCTTTCAAGCTGGCAAACCGTTGTTTCACCCCACGGCTTAGTTCTGCCAGGCTAAGTTCACTCTCCTGCCGCCTCTGCTCTTTCTCCGCATTGCTAAAAGCAACAAGTACATCCAGACGCTTCTGCAGCCGCTCCACTTCTTCTTTCAGTTTCTGCATCTTATCCAGCAGATCCCGCAACTCCATAGCTGCTTTGAAAGACAGCGTGAAATCGACCACTATATAGAAAGTGAGTACCATTGTCACCGGTGCAAGAATACTTCCTGGAATTGACAACACAAACTGCTCGATCAGCCTATGCACCACCTTAGTCATAAGAATCGTCAGAAACCCCCATGCAACAGAGGAACGCAGACAGATATGTCCTTGAAAATTAAAACGCTGTTTAGAATAATCCCAATACCTGACTTTAAACAGCGCTTCCATTGTAACACCCGTTATATATTCTAAAGCTGTAGCCCCTGCCACTCCCGCCAGATATGTGAGGATCACATTGTCCCGAAAGGGCATAGAAACGATCAGCATCATAATCGCCCCACTGCCGTACAGCGGCAGAAATGGCCCTCTCATAAATCCTCTATTGACCCATTTTCTTGATTTAAGCGACACATAAACTGATTCAAAACACCATCCGCAAAAACAGTAAAAATAGAAAAAGAACAACCATTGAAACGCCTTATAGTAAATCATAAAACTTTATCTTCCCTTCGTACTTAACGATAAATTTCCACGCCAATGCGTATCTTTCCTTTTCGGGTCTCTCCCTGTTGTCCGGTATATAGGAATCTGCCAAATCCCCTGGCAGTAACATTATCACCTTCCTTTAAGGTATAACTGTTATTCTCTGTCACCCGTCCATTCACAAACACGCGCCCTGCACGAAACAGCTCCATGCTCTGGCTCCTTGACAGACTGTATAATCTAGAAAGCAGCATATCAATCCGTTCAGAGGAGACTGACACCGCTACTTTTTCCAAATTAGGAGATCGCAGCTCCTGAGAAACTTCCGTCATCAGACACCGAACCTGTGTATGCCGAACCTGGTGCAGCTGCTGTATCAAATATGGCGCAATACCTTCCTGGCAGAACATCACCGCCTCTTTTCCCTGCACAAAAATGTCTCCTATTGTGCTCCGTTCAATGCCAAGATTCATGACTGCACCCAAAAAATCACGATGGGTAAGCTGTTCCGCAAATTTGGGACTACGAGGTTCTATCTTAAGACACTGGATCGGATAAGGGGCTTCATACCCTAACTGTTCCGTCAGCCCAAATCGTATCATCTTGCGCTCACACAAAGGACTGCCGCCTTCCAAATCGAAGCCGGCATATATGACTTCCCGCTGTATCTCATAAAAAGCCTGCCGTTCTGATAATCCCAAAAAAGGAGTGAATGTATAGATTCCCTGATCGTAAGAGCGCTGTGCCAGCTCCAAAAGACGCTTCTTTAATTGCTGTAATTCCTGACCGTCCGTCAAATCACTCCCTCCTCTTTCCACTCCCTACCACCTGCCGCTATCCTATACGAAGCTGATCACTTCCTCTTTCGGCGCTTTCGTCTGCTCGACGCTTACGGCATGAAGCACTGGTCCTTCTCCCTGATAATCTGCAAAATACTCTTTTGAAACCTCAGCCGTTATCTTCACCCATTGTTTTTCCTGCAAAGTTCCAACTCCATCATACTCACACGCAAACCCAAGAAATGCCATATCCTCTGCACAACAAGTCATAGCCATCCTACCTGGCACAAAATACCCTTTCGGAAACTCCTTGGGTTTTAACACCATTGCCGTAAACCGCACCGTTTTCCCTTCGTACCGTTCTAAATGGTCCAGAGAATCCAGATACCAGATACCATACCCCTCGTTATTCAATTCTATAACTGGCGCTTTCAAATCATAAGGGAGATCATCTTCCATAATCTCATTGATCTCCCCGTTAGCATCTTCGAATATGATCTCCGCCTTTGGATTGATCGCCTTAACATTGCGCTTATAACTGCTTAAATCCTGCACGCCATCACACCGGTTGAAAATGATCATCTCCGACTTTCTCAGCTGTTCTGCCAACAGTGATTTCATATTCGTAAAATACATAGGAAAAGTGGACGCATCGATCGTGGTAATCTGCTGCTCAATCCTCCAATGCCATGGCAATTTCATTTCTTTATAGTTCCACATTCCGTTATATTCAACAATGATTCGCTCCGGTTTATACTTTTTCTCCAGCTCAATCAGCCTCGCACTGTTAAACGCTTTCTCGCTTTCGATCAGTTCTAAATCCGTCCGGCTTAGTCTGAGCAGATTCTCATCATATTCGTTCTCGCCTTCCTCACACAAGATCAGCAGCGTTCTGCCTCTTACCTGAAAATAAGGCTGTGCCAGTGTATATGTGATAAATTCCGTCTTACCGCTTTCCAAAAAACCGTTGACCATATAGACAGGTTTCATAAAATTGACCACACCTTTCCCCTTTTTCTGCTGTTAAATGCCCCTTTCATGCTTATTCGCCAAAAAGCGCTGCCAGCTTTTCCTCCTGTAATTTAGACCCGATCACACAGAATTTACCTGTCACATCTGGTTTTCCACTTCTAATATTACACTCCTCTGGTACATAGTCAAAATAGATCCAACTACCATCCGAACAAGGTACCATCCCTTTCGCTCTCAAGACTATACCATACTCTTCCTCCTGGTCAAGCTCCGACAGAATGTTTGCAATCTTATCCCTGCTGTAGACAGCCGGTGTCTCCAATCCCCAGGATGTAAAAATCTCATCCGCGTGGTGATGATGATGTGCATGATCGCGGCCTTCACAGTGCTCATGATCATGCTCTCCATGATGATGCCCTTCACAGTGTCCATGATCATGCTCTTCGTGATGATGTCCTTCACAGTGTTCATGTCCATGCTCTTCGTGATGATGTCCTTCACAATGTTCATGTCCATGCTCTTCGTGATGATGTCCTTCACAATGTTCATGTCCATGCTCTTCGTGATGATGCCCTTCACAGTGTCCATGATCATGCTCTTCGTGATGATGTCCTTCGTAGTCCTCATGTCCATGCCCTTCGTGATGATGTCCATGACAGCCGCAGGCACAATCTGGTCCATGATCATGATGCGTATGCTCCTGCTTCGCCAGCACTTCCTGCATCAGTTCCGCCTCCAGATCTTTCGCCCCTTCTATAGTCTTAAGAATATCCATTCCGTCTAAAACATCCCACGGCGTAGTAATCACAGTCGCCTTGGCATTATGTTCCCGTATCATTTGCACACAAGCAGACAGCTTCTCCTCACTTAACTTATCCGTCCTGCTCAGGACAATGGTACCAGCATGTTCGATCTGATTCACAAAGAATTCCCCGAAATTTTTGATATACATCCTGCATTTACATGCATCTACCACCGCAACTGCGCTGTTCAGTTCCACATCCCTGTCCGCCATAGCGTCCTGCACCGCCTTCATCACATCGGACAGCTTACCCACTCCTGACGGCTCGATCAGAATCCGCTCCGGTGCATAAGTATCCAGCACCTCTCTAAGGGAAGCGCCAAAATCACCCACTAAGGAACAACAGATACACCCAGAATTCATCTCTTTGATCTCGATACCAGCTTCTTTCAGAAAACCGCCATCAATACCGATCTCTCCAAACTCATTCTCAATCAGCACCACCTTGGTGTCTGCAAGCGCTTCTTTCAGCAGTTTTTTGATCAGCGTCGTCTTACCGGCACCTAGAAATCCGGAAATAATATCAATTTTAGTCATACCAACACCTTACTTTCCTAAGCTAAATGTTCCATATTTCATACCATCTATATATAATAGCAACTTTCCCTGATATGTCAAGAATGCCCAGCCGCTCTTATACCACTATGATTCCCATGTGGAGAATATCCTCCCCTCTTCTGCACTAATCCAGATTCAGCTTCTTCTCCATGGTATACCAGGTCACAGCATAAAAAACCACCGTATAAACAAGACTCACAATCAGTGTAATCTCCCAAGGCCGTCCATAATAATACAATTCCATCTTATTGTTAAGCAGTCCAAGAAAAGCATAATAAAACGAACCAATCATCTGCTGTATAAAATAGATGCCGAAATAGTATGCAAAAGACATCAATAATTTATGATTCGGCGAAAGCTGACCCAACGACAGACACGCCGTCACTTTCAAAACCCTGGCTAAAATCTGAACCATAAATGCGATCACCGTCATAATACCGGCAAAGAAAGACGGCCTGCCGCCAAACTCTTCTGCAATGCTCTCCATGCTGTCGATCAATTCCGGTATCACACCTTGTTCATTGGCAAAAATAAACACTAGGGATAAATAAATCAAAAAACTGCTAAAAAGCACCCATGCTGTACTCACAGTTACTTTAGCAATGATAATATGATGTTTATCTACAGGCAGCGTATGCAGCAGGTAGCCCTGGTCGCCGTAAGTAGAGGTATAGAAACGGTAAATCAAATAAATTGCCGTTCCGATCATCACCACAAACATGCTGCCCGCATAGGTTACTAGAATCATGACAGCACTGAAAATAATTCCATCATTATCCACATCCATCAATCTCAGCCTGACCGTCATGCATGCAAAAAAGGTCATGACAACAATCAGGAGATTCGCTGGCAGCAGCAGTTTCCAAGTAGACTGCCATTCATATTTCATGAGTTTACCTAACATGCAAACACCTCCCTAAAGAACCTGTCTATGGACTTGCCTTCTCTGCGGCGTACCTGTTCCGCTCCCGCCTGCAAAACGATATTGCCATATTTGATAAATACAACTTCATCCAGAATATTCTCCACGTCAGCGATCAAATGCGTGGACAACAGGATCGACGCATTTCTCCGGTAGTTCTGCACGATCGTATGCAGGATAAAATCCCTTGACGCCGGATCCACACCTGCGATCGGCTCATCCAGAATATAAAGATCTGCATCCCGGCTCATTACCAGAATAAGCTGTACCTTCTCCTTCGTCCCCTTTGAGAGATTTTTTAACCGCTCTCCTGGCGCAATCTGCAGCCGCGCCAGCATATCATAGGCTCTGTCCATTCTGAAATCTGGATAGAAATCCTGGAAATACCGTACCATTTCTTCCACACGCATGCCAGGATGCAGATAGGTCCGTTCCGGTAAATAGGAAATCCTGTATTTCGTCTCCACCCCAGGCTTTATCCCGCCGATCAAAATCTCTCCTGCCGTCGGATTCAAAAGTCCGTTCATGATCTTGATCAATGTTGTCTTACCACTCCCGTTAGGACCGAGCAAGCCAATGATCCTGCCTCTATCCAGATCCAGATTGATCTGATTTAGCGCAATCTTTCTGCCATATGTTTTGGTCAGCCCCCTACACTGTACAATCGGTGTCATAATTCTCCTCCAGCTATTCCGTTTCCCTTCAAAACTATCAATCGATCACTGCAATATCTGCCCTGTCATTACACGATCATTATCTGATACTCCACTGCAAAAGTCTCTTCTGCTTCTAAACGCTGTCCCCACTCACGTTCCGTCCAGTCTCCTGCAAAATCTACTCTATCGCATCTTCCATACCACGGTTCAATACAAATGAAAGGCGCCTGTTTCTTCGGTGGTGACCAGATGCCAAACAAGGGCGCATCAAAAGTAACCGTTAAGTAAGCTTCTCCATCCGGCTTCACCAACGCAACACTGTGCACCTGGTCATGTTCAATCACTAGTGCATCCTTGTCAAAAAGATGCTCCGTCACCGGAATCTCCCCCTTCTCTAAGGAAAGCTCTACGCTCTTACCAGATGCCAACGGACCACACAGTGTGGATACCGCCACCTTCTCCGGCACATCCAAACGGATTCTGTAATCCGTCTGCTTCGTGCCTTCCTCGATCGGACATAGAAATGCAGGATGCCCGCCGATGGAGAAATACATCCGCTTCTGCCCTGAATTCTTCACATTCCATTTGACCGCAACTGTTTTCTCCCGCAATTCGTATCCTAATTCCAACAAAAATGGATACGGATATTTCCGCAGAGTATCCTCATTTGACTCCAGTGTAAACCAAATCTCATGAGCTGACTGACTCTTTAACTGAAATTCCATGTCTCTGGCAAATCCATGCTGGCCCATCGGGTATTCTTGTCCGTCCAGTCTGTAAACACCGTCCTTAAGGCTGCCTACCAGCGGAAACAGAACCGGCGATGTACGTTTCCAATATTGTGGATCTCCACTCCACATATATTCCCTGCCTGTTGCCACATCCTTCAAAGACTTAAGTTCCGCCCCCATACTGTCCACCTGAATGGTAATCTTATCGTTGCTGATCTGAAACAATGCCATATCCCAATCCTCCTCTTATCTGATACCTTAGTTTTAGACCTTTAATCATTTTATCACAATTTGGATTCATCGTATATTGTTATCTGACGATTTCTTTTGCCCCCAGACCTGCATCCTTCCACAGCTTATGCTTTAACACATACGCCTCTGTCCGGTATTTACGCCTGGGCAGCTCCTTTGACAGCATTTCCAGATAACTTCTTATTCCTTCTATAACAACCTTCTCATCTGACTTTCTTATCCTATTCTTCTCGCCGACCTGATAGGACCTGCATCTGACCAAATAGGGAATCTGTACTGCCACTTCCTCACCTTTCCGGTTCACAATATATTCATTACCTCTTTTTAAGTAGGCCTCCAGCACACATGTATAGTCTTCCGGAATCTCCAGCATTTCCTCATCCAGAGAGCTCATCCGCTCCCATGCCTGACCTTTTTTCTTAAGATCTTCTTCCCTGTACTGCGCAAATCCAATCTCCCACTGTACTTCAAACTTCTTATTTCGTTTTTCCCAATCCCGGAAGCACTTTCCTGCTTCCTCATAAAAATCTGCTGCACACTTGTTGATTTCCTCTTCACAGACTGCCGTTTCATACAGGATCAAATCCGGTATCATCATTTCCCGCCCTCTTTTTTGTCCCCTATTCCATTCTATTTTAACTCTGTTATCTACCAGATACTGTAGAAACTCCCCCATACCTGGCATGTCAAAATCAAGTTTACATAACTTATTTCCCAAAAGATCGTAGAGCGAGAGCGCTGCCTTTCCTCCTCCCATATCTATTTTGCAAAACCCAATCTCATCCAGGGTAAACTGTCTTGTTTTCCCAAATAAGTTTACATAACATATATCCATCTCCTCTACCAGCAACTTCTTATTATAATAAATGACAAAAAAAGCCACGCCACTGGCCAGCATAAGCAGCAGCGGCAAATACAGGAAAAAACCGCCGCCATCCTTTTTGGGATGCAGAAGATACATCAACAGGATAAAGAACGCAAATGCAATGGACACACCCCCCGCTGCCAAGGCAATCCTGCTCTCCCTGATCTGAATCTGAATTTTTGTATGCTCTTCCATCTCATGCTCCCCTTCCGGTCGTTTTCCTTACACGCTCCCCGTATCGCACAACAAGACAACGTGCCTGTTACGCCCTTCTCTCCCTAATCCATCCGCCTATCAGTCATCGATCGCCCAGTTTGGCTTGCGACAGCGCGATCCCCTCATATACTTTTACAAGATCCGTAAGCGGTACCCCAGCTATTTCATTTTGTAACGTCCCACCGGTCACCATACCGATCAGATTTCCATATCCGTCAAAGATACCACCGCCCGACATGCCTGTCCTGGCAAACCCATATCCATAAAGCATATAGGCGTCAAAGTCAGCAATATACCGTCTTGTCTCCTCCAACTGTGCTTCATAAAACAGAAGTTCTCCCACCTCCGGCCCAGCTCCTACACAGAAAATCTCCTCCCCCTGCACCAACTGCTCATAGACAGGCAAATGTACCGATACACTCCTCAACTGCTCCAGCTCACGATAAGCAAACTGCCCATTATCCACCGCCAGAAATCCTACATCATATTCATCTGATACCCCGACAAGCTCTGCATCCATATAATATCCCTGTGGAAAATAGAGATAACTATCTTCCTCCTGCCAATAATCCAACACATGTTTGTTGGTGGCAACAATGACCCGATCAGCCTCCAGCTTCCAGATCAGCCCGCTGCCATGGGCATTTCCCATTCCAATCCGCACAATACAATTTTTTACATTTTCATATGCCTTGCTACAATCTGCTTTCTCTAAAACAGGGCATTCCAGCATCCCAAGTGCGATCATACCTTCATAGATCTCCTGCTCAGACACTGACTGGATTAAATGCGGCGGCAGCGTCTGCAGATACGATGCCGCCTGTACCTGCATACTGCTCAAGAGCAGACACAATATGATAAAACGGAATCCTTTTCTTCCTCTTATCATCTTCAGAAAACACCTTTCTTTTACCGGAACATCTGCCACTTTAGGCCCCATTCTCTGAACTATTCCTCATTTTTAAATATCACGGCTTCTCTAGAAAAACAGGGCATAAGAAAGAAACTTTCAAAGTATCTCTCCTATGCCCTGATCCGTTGCCGGACAAAATTATATGACAACTAAGCAGAACGATAAGCCGGGTTATGTCGCGAATGATCATCTATCTAGAAGATCCGTTGCCGGATCTCTCAAGCAACCCACCTGAAAGCAGATCGGGCCAATCTGTCGCTTTCGTTTCGGTCTTGCTTCGGATGGGGTTTACACTGCCCGCATTGTTACCACTGCGGCGGTAGTCTCTTACACTGCCATTCCACCCTTACCATACCACATTACAAAAGCAGCGCGGTATGGCGGTCTCTTTTCTGTTGCACTAGCCTTGGAGTCGCCTCCACCGGACGTTATCCGGCATCCTGCCCTATGAAGCCCGGACTTTCCTCACCTGTACCCTTGCGTCTGTACAGCCGCGATCATTTATTCTACTTAGTATACCTTCTTTATTATCTATCATTCCCCCCAATTTATCAACTAAAATATTTCTCTTCCATTGATAATGCCTCTCAAAATCCATGATCCATCTAAAAATGCACAGAAAGCCTACATCTTAGCCTCCTGTGCATTTATATGATTTTGTCTTTATCGCAGCATCTATGTAAATATGATGTTCCATCCTCTGAAACAGATTATCTCTTATACATCGAAACAGCTTCCGCCCACAAACTCCCTGCACAGAGAATTTTTCGGCAGCTCTTCACTGCTGACACCCAGGAAATACTCTAGAAATTTCAACAGCCGCTTCGCCTCGTGATATCCGGGCTCACCTTTCCTGATATTGAAGAGCAATGGTTCTGCATACTGTTTGATAACTGCCAATTCATAGGTCATAGCAGAATTAAACATGGCGTCCGCCTCCTCCTGGAAGGGGAATATGTATTTCTCCTCTCCCCGTCTAACAGACGGCCACATAGCAATGGTCTTATCTGCTGAAGTTCCTCTGGTCCTGGCATCTCTGACCATACGGCGCAGCAATCTGCCATCAGTGGTCGGAATCCGGTTATGTTCATCAATATTCAAGCAGGTAAGTGCACTGATGTAAATCTTAAACTTACTCTCTGCCGGCAATGTATAGGACATCTTCTCATTGAGCCCATGAATGCCTTCTATCACCAGGATGTCATCTGGCCCAAGCGTAGTGAACTTACCGCGGTATTCCCGCTTCCCTGTCTTGAAATTAAACGTAGGCAGTTCTACACTCTCTCCCTGCAGAAGTCTGCTCATATCTTGATTAAACTGCTCCACATCCAGCGCCTCCAGACATTCATAATCTGGATTGCCATCATCATCCAGAGGCGTTTTATCATGATTCAGATAATAGTTATCCAATCCAATTGGATGTGGCTTTAATCCATAAGTGCGAAGTTGGATGGATAGTCTGTGCGAGAAAGATGTCTTGCCCGAAGAGGAAGGCCCTGCGATCATAACAAACTTCACACCATCGCGCCGTGCAATATCCCTTGCAATCTCACCGATTCTGCGCTCCTGCAGCGCTTCCTGTACGAGAATCATGTCAGAGATATTACCCTGACAGATTTGGTCATTCAGATCACCTACCGTATCAATCCCCATGTCTTTGCTCCAGTCGCTGGTAGTCATCAACGTATGGAACAACTTCCTTTTGGGCACAAACTCTGGCAGCTTCTCCGGTTCTTCTCTTTCTGGCAATAACAGGATCAACCCATCCTCATAAGGAAACAGATCGAAATATCTGATATACCCTGTGCTGGGCAGCATATAGCCGTAATAATAATCATAATAGTCTCCCAGACAGTATACATTGATATTGGAACTTCTCCGGTAGCGGAACAAGGAGACCTTATCCTTCATTCCCAGTTCCTGAAACAGCGCTACCGCGTCTTCCGTTGGATAGGCCTTCTTTGTCACTAACAGATCCATATCGGCCAGCTCTCCCATGCGGTTCTTTACCCGCTCAATCGTTGCCGCATCCATGGACATACCATTCCGGAAACCACAATAATATCCTGGTCCGATCGTAAACTGTACTTTCGTGTTGATCGCCATCTCCATCCCAGCCACATCCTTGATCGCCTTCATCATTAACATGAGCGCAGACCGGACGTAAGTCTTATGTCCGATCGCATCTTCATAGGTAATAAATTTCAGCTCACAGTCACGGTTAACACGCTTCATCAGCTCCTGGATCTTACCGTTGATCTCAACAAGCGCGATCTGACTGGTACATTCATTCTGATACTGCTCTGCGATCAGTTCATACTGGACGCCGTCTTCGTAAAATCTTTCTTTTCCATTAATCTTGATCGTAACCATAAGAGCCCCCTTT
The DNA here is from genome assembly GCA_951800685.1 of uncultured Lachnospiraceae bacterium. GTDB lineage: Bacteria > Bacillota > Clostridia > Lachnospirales > Lachnospiraceae > UBA3282. Next base: position 10,325 of record CATOJY010000028.1, on the reverse strand, counting down.
TCTCGTATGCTAATAGTCACCCTACATACCCATGCTGTCTTTACTCTCCAGTTTCCACGACAGGTCTTCCTACAATTTCCTGTGCTATCTGGTTCTCCTGCAAGAGTCTTTCGATCTCCGAATGCCTTCTCCTGTTCTTATCGGTATAAGGCCCCTGCTTCCGCAGCCCCAACAGAATCTCCTGATAGATCCTCTCTTCCCGCTCCAGATACGCTTTCAGCGTACCGTCCTTTCGCGCAAGCAGGTACCCTCCATAGCGGTCACATAATTTCCATATTGTTTCTGAATCTTCCAATACCACATGTAAGGACTGCGGCAAAGAAAAAATAAGTTTCTCATACCATGCCTGATCTGGCAGGCTGTTACAGGAATGCTGTATACTGTGCGGTTCCACACGCATCATTGGATAATACTTCCCATCCTCTTCTACGATCTGTTCCCCTGCAATCCAATATCCCCGTTCCCGCAGCCAAGCGCGGAACAATGCTATCTCCGACTGCGGCTGCAGAATCAATTCCCGAAATGATTCTGTCTTCGATTGTTCTTCCTCCAAGATCCGCATCATCAATCTGCCGCCCATACCGGCGCACACCAGGCTATCCGCCTCACCGGTTATATAATTATGTAAACCATTTGACAACCTTGTCTCGATCCATGCACCTAGACCACGCTCTGCAACATGCGTTCCCGCAGCAGCAAGCGGTCCTTCCCTTACATCCATCGCCAGCACATGCGGGCTGATCTTCTGCTCGACCAGATAGATCGAAACATATCCATGGTCACAGCCCACATCACACACCAGACTGCCCTGAGTTACCATGGAAGCCACCGCCTGCAACCTTTTTGATAGTACAACCGGCCGCATTAGTCCAAATAGTCCTTCAACTTACGGCTCCTGCTGGGATGCCGCAGTTTACGCAGCGCTTTCGCCTCAATCTGCCGGATCCGCTCACGGGTCACATTGAATTCTTTGCCCACTTCCTCCAAGGTTCTCGCCCTTCCATCATCCAGTCCGAAACGAAGTCTGAGCACTTTCTGCTCTCTCTCCGTCAGTGTGCCAAGCACCTCCATCAACTGCTCCTTTAGTAAGGTAAATGCAGCCGCATCAGCCGGGACAGGAACATTGTCATCCTGGATAAAATCACCTAAATGGCTGTCTTCCTCCTCACCGATCGGCGTCTCCAGTGATACCGGTTCCTGAGAAATCTTCAGAATTTCACGTACACGTTCCACTGGCATATTCATCTGCTCTGCGATCTCCTCTGGGGTAGGTTCCCTCCCCAGTTCCTGCAGCAGCTGCCGACTCACGCGGATCAACTTGTTGATCGTCTCTACCATATGCACCGGAATACGGATCGTTCTTGCCTGATCTGCGATCGCTCTGGTGATCGCCTGACGGATCCACCATGTCGCATACGTGGAAAATTTATACCCTTTGCGATAATCGAACTTCTCCACGGCTTTGATCAGACCAAGATTCCCTTCCTGGATCAGATCCAGGAAAAGCATGCCACGCCCTACATACCGCTTCGCAATGCTGACCACAAGGCGCAAATTAGCTTCTGCCAGTCTCTTCTTCGCCTCCTGATCCCCCATCTCCATCTTTTTCGCCAGCTCGATCTCCTCTTCCGCGTTCAGAAGCGGCACCTTACCGATCTCTTTCAAATACATTCTAACAGGATCTTCAATGCTGATTCCATCCGGTATAGACAAGTCAATGTTTTCTACATCAACCTCGTCTTCCTCGCTTAAGATGATTTCCTCGTCATCCACATCATCATCGTCAGAAATCCGAAGAATATCTACATTATTCTGTTCCAATGTCTCCAATATCTTATCAAATTGGTCTTCTTCCAACACGATTCCCTGAAAGAAATCATTGATCTCCTGATATTCCAGAACATTCTTTTTCTTCTTGGCAATTGCCAGGAGCTCCTTTAGACGCTCTTCAAACTTTGCCTGTACATTTTCGTCCATTATGTGGCCCATCCTTCCTATGTTTCAGGCGGCCTCCTCCTGTCAACTGCAAAGGAAAGCTGCCAATCTATGTTTATCCCTGCTCCTTTTCTTCCTGACCATCCAGGACGTGGAAAGTTCCGGTTTTATGGTAAATCAAAAATTATTTGCCGTTTACCATATGTTATTCTTATTGCGAATAGCTTACCCGTATTACAGGGAAATATGCGTTTTACTAAGTTCTTCCAGCGCTTTTTTGCCTGATATAACCTGACTCAAAGCATTCATATCAGATCCCATCCTGCCAGAATAATATTCAAAACTGTTCTTCTTCACAGCATAAAGAATATCGTGAAATGCTTTCTCCCGTTCTTTCGGTGTACTAATCTCCTCAAGCTGGGTATTAAAAATCTCTGCTACTGCCCGCTGCTCCTGCTCCTCTTCAAAAGCACTGACGATCGCCGCCGGCTGATAGATTCCCTGTTCCAGATCACGGAACAGCTTATCCGCCACTTCCCGGTAGAGCGGATCCGTAAAATCCTCCGCCTTAATGTAGGGCAGAATCTTCTGGTACAGTTCCGGCTCCTCCGTCATCCAGGTTAACAGAAGGCGCTGTGACTTCTTCGCGTTCTCCTCTGGCGTATTCTTCTTCGCAACAGTACTTTTAGGCCTCGTCACTGGCTGCACAAGTCCTGTCCTGGCTGCATAACCACTCACCAGTTTCCGCAGATTCTCGAAACCGATGTGATACTTCTGCGCTACCGACTCAATATAATTCTCCCGCTCCACCTCTTCCTCAAAGCTGCACAGCTTCTTCGCAATCTCTCTGTGAAAAGCCGTCTTGGATTCAGGATCTTCCATATGATACTCCTTCTCCAATACACTCAGCTCGAAAAAGAAGCTGTTCTGCGCCTGATTGATCCTTTCCTGGAAGGCCTCCGCCCCCAAATTCTTCATGAATTCATCCGGATCCTTGTACGGCCGCATATCAATCACCTTGCCCCGCAAGCCAGACGCTTTCAGAATGCCAATGGCCCTAAGCGCTGCATTGACACCCGCACCGTCACTGTCATAAGCAAGCAATACCTCATCCGTATACCGCCGCAGCAGACTGGCCTGCCCTGTGGTAAAAGCCGTACCCAGAGAAGCTGTCGCCTGGGTAAATCCCGCCTGGTGCATGGCAATCACATCCATATACCCTTCACATAGAATGATATTTCCCTTCCGGGATGCCCTTGCGAAATTCAGTCCATACAGATTGCGGCTTTTGTCAAAGATCATGGTCTCCGGTGAATTGAGATACTTCGGTTTGGCATCCCCCATCACGCGTCCGCCGAAACCGATTACCCGATGATTGCCATCCTGGATCGGGAACATTACCCGGTTCCAGAATTTATCATGAATCCCTCTCTTCTCATCGAAAGCGATCAATCCTGATTCATTCAGGAGATCATCCGCGTATCCCTTGGATCTCAAATAGGCCGTCAAGTCAGAAGACGCACCCTCCGCATAACCTAGACCAAACTTCTTCATTGTCTCTTCCGAAAGCTGTCTTCCTGCCAGATATTGGTACCCGGTCCTTCCTCTGGGACTCCGCAGCATATAGTAATAATATCTTGCCGCTTCCTTGTTGACCTCCAACAGTTTCGCACGTCTGCTCTCCTTCTGCCTGGCTTCTTCATTGTATTCCAGTTCCGGCAGATTAACCCCAGCCCGGTCGGCAAGCATCTTCAATGCCTCCTGGAACGAAGCGTTCTCATATTCCATCAAGAATGTGATCACGTTACCGCCCGCTCCACAACCAAAGCAGTAGAAGATCTGTTTGGCCGGCGATACCGAAAAGGAAGGAGATTTCTCATTATGAAAAGGACACAGTCCAAAATAATTGCTCCCCTTCTTCTGCATACGGACATATCCCGAAATCACATCGACAATATCATTTTTTATTCTGACTTCTTCTATCAGTTCTTCCGGATAATACATCTTGTCCCTTCTTTACATCTGTAGTCTCTTGCCAATGGTCTTCTATCCATGCCATGTCTTCGGAATATAGATCTCCTGATATTGGGCTATGGCAAAACGGTCTGTCATGGAACCGATATAATCACATACAATCTTTTCCAGAGGTTCTCCCTCCTCCATGAGTCTGTATAAGAACTTCGGCAGTTTCTCTGTATGATTCATATAATATTCATACAAAGTGACCACCAGCCCCTCCGCCTTATTCTCCTGTCCTTTGGCAATTGGATTGCGGTAGACATTGCGGAACATAAATTCACGCATACTGCGCATAGCTTCCCCCGCTTCCGGCGACATACAGATGTCTTCTTTATTTCTGCTGTTTGTCACGATATTATGTATGAAATAATCCAATCTCTGGTTACAGCTTCGTCCTGCAACGCTGCTGATCTCTTCCGGAACGTCTGACTCTTTCAGAATACCTCCCCTGATCGCGTCATCCATATCATGATGAATATAGGCAATCTTGTCTGCAAACCTTACGATCCTGCCTTCCAGCGTCGCTGGCATGGATGCAGTTTTGTGATTCAGGATGCCATCCCGCACTTCCATAGTCAGATTGATCCCCTGACCATCTTTCTCCAAAAGATCTACAGTCCGTACACTCTGTTCATTATGTCTGAACCCAAATGGACAAGCTCTGTCAAGCGCCCTCTCCCCGGCATGCCCAAAAGGTGTATGCCCAAGATCGTGCCCAAGTGCAATCGCTTCTACCAAGTCCTCATTCAGCTGCAGCGCTTTGGCAATCGTTCTGGCCGTCTGGCTTACTTCCAGAGTATGCGTCAGACGTGTCCTGTAGTGGTCTCCCTCTGGTGTTAAAAAAACCTGTGTCTTATCTTTCAGCCGTCGAAAAGACTTGCTGTGTATGATCCTATCCCTGTCTCTCTGGAAAACTGCCCTGATATCACACTGTTCCTCTGGCTTTAACCTCCCTTTGGAATTCATGCTCAACATAGCATAAGGGCTTAAATACGCTTTCTCCCACTGTTCCAGACTTTCCCGTATATTCATGATGTGCCTTTCCTGGTTCCTGATCCGCTTATCATGTCTTCTTTTATGTGCCTACTCTTATTATTCTAGATTTCTTCTAAAAATCCTTTTTTTTCATGAAAAATTTATCTGCAGATATCGTAGATGAACTCTGCGTTCTTATCCATCGCCTCGTAGGCCGTCTTAAAAGGCGACATTTGAAAAACATGCCACATCCCTGGAAACATGTCCAGCCTGACGGCTACATGCGCCTCTAACATTTTCCGGTAAAGCATCATAGCATCATCCAACAGAATCTCATTCTCTCCGACCTGAATATACGTTGACGGAAAACCCGCATAACTACCGAAAATCGGCGAAATCAGTGGATTTGTCAAATTCTCTTTGGGTGCATAGTTGTAGATCATCTCTTTCAGATAACCGGCATTTAGCACCGGATCGATCTCTGCTTTCGTCTCATGGGATTTCCCCGACGAAGTGAGATCCGTCCACGGTGACATCAACACAAGTCCTCTGGGCAGAAGCCTGTTCTCCGCCTTAAGTTTCAACGTCAAAGAAAGCGCCAGATTCCCGCCTGCAGAATCCCCTGCAAGAATGACATCCCTGGCTCCATATCCCAAAAGCATTAGGTAATTCCACACCTTCATAGCATCCTCTGTGGCTGCTGGATAGGGGTTCTCCGGTGCTAGCCGATAATCGAAACATAGTACATCCATAGAGGTAGACATGGCCAGCTTACTTGTCAAAGTTCTGGCATAAATCCTGCTTCCTGTGGAATAACCACCACCATGACAGTAAAGGATCACATACTTTTTCATATGCGCCCGGTTTACATAAACCCATTCCCCTTGCAAAATATCTCCCTCAGAAGAATGGTCACTAATACGCACATCCTCAATCAGCACATCTTTGCTGTTACCAAGCAAAGCGCCAAAGTGATTTTGAGACTGACGATGCTTCTCTATGTCTGCATTTTCCACCACACCATGCATCCGCTTGATCAGATTCATCAGATTCGCATTCCGTTTCTCTATGATCGCCATATAACTATTCCTCCATGATTCCGCCAAACGGAATCCCAAATCTGCTCGGAGCATGTCCCTTTACCAGGCACTCTCTGAAACATTCACTTCCCCAGCCCTCAAACCTTGCCGTCTTAGAGTTTCTGAATGCTGCTCTCACCCTGCTCCAATTTCCTTATCCCGTTATGATATAAATATAGTAACATAAAACGTCATATTTATGGTATGATACTTTATAGAAAGCAACAAGTCAAATATCCCGCTGCAAATAACAAGGCACCTGAGGCCCGCAGGAATATCAGGAGGAACGGATCCCTATGGCTAAACATCCACACAGTAGCGCACAAACACCGAAGCAATCCAGCAAAAGTAAAAAAGATGTCTGGTACAAGTTGGATCTATCAGCCATAGTCTATCCTACCCTGCAAAGAAAAGATTTCTCCTCTGTTTACCGCCTGTCTGTGGTGTTAAAGGAAGCGATTGATCCTGTTCTTCTCCAGAAAGCCTTAGATCAGACTTTGCCAAGGTTTCCTACCTACAAAGTAGCGATCCGTAAGGGTTTATTCTGGCGTTATTTAGAACCAAACAACCGACCTGGTCCCTATGTCATGGAAGATATCAAAAATCCTTGTATGCCTATGCCATTCAAGGGAAACAACCGTTATCTTGTCCGGGTCTACTACTACGGACACCGCATTGCTCTGGAAGCTCACCACTGTCTCGGTGACGGCACTGGCGGCATGTGTCTATTACAGACGCTGACCGCTTCTTATCTTGGGCTGCTTGGGCATCCCATCAAACCCGAAGGGTTCGTGCTTGACATTGGCTCTGACCCAGACCCGGAAGAGCTGGAAGACGCCTACATGCGCTACGCCAATGCCCAGGTATGCCCGCCTCGCCCCGCCGAAAAAACCTACCGGATCCGGGGCACAAAAGAGCCTTTCTATACACTGAATATCATAGATGGTATACTTTCTGTCAAAGAGGTTATGACCGTTGCCAAACAATACAACGCAAGCATCACCGAATATTTAAACGCCGTTTTGCTCTATGCACTGCTGCAGAAACAGTCTGCCGATTTCCATCTGCGTCTGCGTCCAGTCAGAATTGCTATGCCGGTAAATCTGCGCCGCTTCTTTCCCTCAAAGACCCTGCGCAATTTCATCACAATGGTCTATCCTTCCATTGATCCGCGGCTTGGTGAGTATAAATTTGAAGAAATTGTGGAACACATACATCATTACATGCGTTATTATATAAATGACAAATTTTTGCGTGGCGATATCACCACAAACGCCGCCACACAACGCAACCCTTTCATCCGCGTGGTTCCTCTTTTTATCAAGGATTTTGTGGTCCGTACCTTCTATACCAAAGTACAGGACAAAAATTCCTCTGCTGGTCTGACCAACATGGGCGCCCTTCCTGTCCCAAAGGATATGAAGCCTTATATTGAACGGTTCGATATCTATATGGGACAGCCCTTTTCTTCCCGTACTAACTGCGCCATTATCAGTTTCGAGGATATCTTGACAATCAATTTCGCCAGCAGCATCGTAGAAGCCGACGTAGAACGCTTTTTTTTCCGTAAACTGGTACAGGACGGAATTCATGTAAAGATCGAGAGTAACCGGAAACCTGGAACATATTCCTAAACAACTATCATATAAGAAAGACAGCAGATCATGAAGCTGCTGAATAGAGGAGAATAATATGTCCTACTGTGTAAACTGCGGTGTCGAATTGGAAGCATCTTTAAAGGAATGCCCTCTTTGCCACACGCCTGTTATTAATCCCAAATTACTAAACAAAGATTTTCCATCTTCTCCTTACCCTTCCCAAAAAGGACAGGTAGAAGTGGTAAAGCGAAAGGATCTGGGCATTCTTCTATCCGTCGTTTTGGGCGCCACCAGTATAACCTGCTTTCTGCTGAATCTGCTCGTGTTTGATTCTTCCCTATGGTCCTTGGTTGTGGTCGGCTGTTGTATCTGCCTCTTCGTGTTTACCTTTCCCGCAATCTTCTACAGCAAGACGCCGATCTACCTCTCCTTGCTTGCCGACGGCGTATCGGTAGTGATCTATCTGTTCCTGATCAGCTTCTTAACCTCCTCCACCCGGTGGTTCTGGCAGCTTGGTCTGCCCATCGTTGTGCTTTTGACACTCTGTGCGGAATGTTTTCCGCTGTTGTCCAAATTTATTCCTTTGACCATTCTCTCCTGCGCTTTATGTATTTTTGTAGAGATCCCTGCCTTCTGCGTTTCCCTGGAACTGTTGATCAAACATATCCTAGAGCGCCCTTACCGCATCACCTGGTCTGCCGTTGTACTGACAGTCTGCGTTATCATCGATTTTGCACTGATCACCATCCTCGCAAAAAAACGCCTGCGCAATGAAGTGCGCAGACGCTTGCATTTCTGATTGTTACCGTTTTGCTCCCGCGATTCACCTTGTGTGGCAAAACATTCTTCTTACAGCCAGGCAGCATACACCTACTGGTCGCAGCGCTGCCCGGCTTTCTACGTACAATGATCAAGACGCGGCATGTTTTTCTTCCGCTTCCTCCAAAGAAGTATAACCATAAAAAAGCGTTTCATTGGCAATGGTCTGTTTCAACAGACTCTCACCTTTCTCATATGCTGTAACCGTCTCCTGACAGATCAGTTCCAGCGTATGTACCGAATAGGACAATAATTCCCCGCGGAGATAACTTTCCATGGAAGATCCCGCCATAATGCTGTCCTGCGCAGTTGTGTGCACCCTTCCTCTATTCCGCAGATTTGGATAGTCATGAAGCATCTGTGTATCCCACTCCAGATTAATCCCTACGATCTTCTCAACGATCTCCAATTTATCTTTCACATCCGGCAGATACTCTCTAATTTCTTCGTATTCCTCTGGAAAGGTGCTCTCCATCATCCTCCCATATTTCTCAAACATGAGATTTCTGCCCTCTTCCAAAGCTTTCGCACAATCCTCCAGATAACTGTGAAGCACTTCATCCGAGTAAACCATCCACTGGCTCATCCGCATCTTAAAGAAAGTATCCGGATCATCCTGACAAGATGCCCTGCCTCCTGTATTATAGACATGTTGAAACATATCCCATTCTGTCTGAGCCACTTCAAAAATAAGTTGTTCCCGCTCACTGATTTCTGCCATATGCCTTCTCTCCTCTGCACACTTCCATTCCATTGTGCCTGTATCTTTTCTGATCTATGTTTCTATCGTTCCTTCTGCATTACTTACGATTCTTTCCTGACTGGCGAATCCCGATATAGCGCCTCAATGCATGGCTATGCCTGCACGCCAGATACAGCTGTTTCTTCCTTACATGTCCTCAATTTCATCGACTGCCGTCTCTGTTTCCTGTGCATCTCCTGTCCCCGCTTCCTGCATCTCTTCCGCCACACCTAACTCCTCCAGCAAAGCGATCCTCTCCAGCAACTCCTCTGGAGTACACTTTGGCAGCGCTTCTGCGTACTCGGCATTCTTGGTGTGAAGCGGCTTCCCATCTACCGCTATGTAAACTCCGTCAGCCTCATAATTTTCCAGGAACGTGTTGACCACCGACGCTACAATAATACACTCCGCTTCCCTGGACATCGTCTTCAAATACTCTCCGGCCGCTCTGGAAAGCTCCAGGTGCAATACCTTCTCCCCTGCCTTCTCTTTCTCTTCAAAAGAAAGCACTTTCGTATCCAGAGACACAATATTATGCTTCGATAGAGCATCCAACAACTCTTCTGCCGTCTTCTCTTCTAACTGGATCACTTCCCGCTTCAGATCATACGAGCCCGCATGACCATAATAGATCACCGCTTCATTTTCTTCCGGCTCATATTCCTGCCTTGGCTGCGCCAGTTGCGCACCATTCTTATCTTCTTCTACATCCTGAGGTTCTTCTTCCAAAGACTCCTCCGCTTCTTCTGCCAGCTCTTCCTCCTGTAGCAGGTATTCCAGAGAGCTGACGATCAGATCTTCCGAAGACATTTCTGGAACGACGATCTCACCTGAATCCACACTTCTGCCCGCTCCACTGTTACAAGCCGCCAGAAGCATAGCAGTCGCAGTTGCCAGGAGCGCTATTCTTCTCAACTTTTTCAATTTCATTCCCCTCCCAGACTCTCTTTGTGACAAGTTCGTCTAAATCGGGTTATATTCTATCATACTCAGTTGAAAAAAGCAAAAGAACTTTTATCGCAGAATATCTCACGAAAATTGAAATTTTAAATTCCACCTTTAGACAATTCGGTGGAATTTACCTCTGCATAAGTGGAGTTTACTCTTTCACATAGCAGTGTTATACTCTCCATGTCCTCCTGACAGCAGTAGAAGGAG
>CATOJY010000027.1 GCA_951800685.1 uncultured Lachnospiraceae bacterium | reverse complement strand
GCATATACTTTTATTAAGTATACGCATGGAGGTTTATTTTTGTGGAATTAGTAAAAAAGAAGATACATATGGATCGGATCAGCAGCAGAGCCGGCACCCAGATGGTATTGGAAGAAGATGTGAATATTTCAGATAACAAACCTGACGCCAGTCACCTGCTTAACAGCAAGGGTGAGATCATCATGGAGGAAATCCGTGCCGGAGAAAATATGGTGAATTTAAGAGGAAAGCTGGTAATATCGATCTTGTATCTGACGGATATGGAGGGAACATGTGCAAGCATGGAGTCGGTGATTCCCTTTGAGGAACGGGTCAATATGGAAGGCGTTTCCGGTGGGGATGTTATTTTGACAGACTGGACAATTGAAGATCTGACAGTTGGACTGATCAATTCCAGGAAGATCAGTGCGCAGGCGGTTGTTTCTTTTGGACTGGAGCTGGAAGAGCATGTGGAACAGGAAACGGCGGTAGATATTTACCATGAGGAACCGGTGGAATACCGCAAACGCACCTATCCTATGGTGGAGCTGGTGCTGCAGAAGAAAGATATTTTCCGGCTAAAAGAGGAGATGGAACTGTCGGGCAATCTTCCGAATGTATTCCAGACGATCTGGCATCATATTACCTTTGATCATGTGGAGTTTAAGGCATTGGATGAGAAGATATCGATCCAGGGAGAAATGCGGGCCTTTTTCCTGTATGAGGGAGAAGGGGACAATGACAGGACGCTCTGGTATGAGAATACGGTGCCTTTCAGCGGAATCATAGAGTGTCATGGGTGCCGGGAAAATATGATACCAGATATCCGTTACAGCCTGGGGCAGTGCAATGTGGAAGTGCGTCAGGATTTCGATGGAGAGGAGAGAGTCTTCTGCGTAGAGCCGGTGTTGGATCTGGATATTCATTTGTATGAAGAGGAAAACATGGAGGTACTTTCTGATATCTACGGCGTGGAGAAGGAGATCGAGGCGCTGACGATGGAGGTACAGCTTAAGAGTCTGCTGTTATGCGGCAGCGGTAAGTGCAAGATCGCGGAACATGCCAAGGTCCAGAATCCGGAAATGCCTATGTATCAGCTGATCCATTCAGAAGGTGAGATCCAGATCGAGGAACAGGCGATCGTAGAGAACGGAATTGCTATCACGGGAACGTTGACGGTAGTTACCTTATATTTGTGCGGCAACGGTTCAAAATCTATTTATTCATCCAGAAATGTACTGCCATTCCAGTATGTGATCGAGGCGGAGAATATTACGCCTACCAGCATTTTTAAACTGCGCTGCAGCATAGAGCAGCTGACAGTGACGATGCTTGACAGTGATGAGCTGGATGTGAAGGCGGCGCTGCTGTTCAAGGTAATTGTATTTGCAGTGCAGAAGAGCAATCTGATCACGGATGTCAAGGTGGAAGAACTGGATCTGAACAAACTTAGTGAACTGCCAGGGATGGTTATCTATATTGCCGGACCGAATGATACACTGTGGGATATTGGGAAGCGGTATTATGTGACGATTTCGCAGCTGAAGGAGGTTAATGAGCTGGTAACAGAGGAGATCAGTGCAGGGGATAAGATTCTGGTGGTGAAAGGGAGTGTGTAGGTACTTTGGTATTCAGGATACCGTGCCGTGGTTTAGGAGGGGAGATATCGTAAAACAACAGGGAGGCTGAAAGGGCAGCTGCTATAGTTTATAAATATTTTCGTGGAAAAGGGATAAGAAATTGTATATACTGGAAGACGGGGCTTGTATGCGGTGCAGCCCCGTTTTCGAGGTGCCTGGAATATACAGGCTGTCCGCGATTTACAGTTGATTGAAACTTGCAGGAAACCGGAATATGAAGATGTGCGGGATTTATGGGGAACGGGAGAGCGCAGAGCACCTGGATTTTGGGACATCTGGGATGGACATGCCGGAAAATACATAGAAGCGGGAAAGGAATGAAGAGAATGAACACGACGAAAATAACGCCTGTATTAAATAATAAATTATTTCTGTATCTGACGGAATTTTTTGCGGGGATGTCGGTGATGGCGGTGGAGCTGGGAGCCAGCAGGCTGTTAGCGCCTTATTTTAGTTCTTCGCAGATCGTGTGGACGATCATTATCGGAACGATCATGATTGCCATGGCACTGGGGAATATTTACGGCGGACGCAGTGCGGACAGAAACCCCGATCCGGACAGGCTGTATGGCAGGATACTGATCGCGGCGATCTGGATTGCGGCTATTCCTGTGGTGGGGAAATATATCATTCTGGGGATTTCTGCCGTGCTGATCTTTACAGTGAACACGAATTTCCTGATTTGGGCGGCGTTTGCGGCCTGTATGGCGGTCTTTGTGTTTCCGCTGTTTCTGTTGGGGACGGTGACGCCGTCGCTGGCCAAGTATTCTGTGGACAGCCTGGCGGACAGCGGTAAGACGGTGGGAATGTTGAACGCATCCAACACGATCGGCAGCATTATCGGGACCTTTGTGCCGACTTTCATTTCTATTCCGGCGGTGGGTACATCGATCACGTTCCTGATTTTTGCAGGCATTTTGCTTCTTCTTTCCCTGATTTATTTTGTGAGCGGCAGAAGGGGTGCGGCGAAGGGGATAGTTGCTGCGGTTCTGTTCGTGGTATGCTGCTTTCTGGGGAAGTCTAACAGTTTTGCCTTCTGGGAGAGTGGTCTGACCTATGAGGGAGAATCTATTTACAATTATCTGCAGGTCAAGGAAAATGACAGAGCTGTCATATTATCAACAAATGTACTGTTTGGGGTTCAGTCTTTACTGGTGAAGGGTGAGGGGCTGACGGGCATGTACTATGACTATGCTATGGCGGCTCCGCTGATGACAGAGCTGGAGAATCCGGGGGACTGCAAGGTTCTGATCCTGGGTATGGGAACGGGAACTTATGCCGTGCAGTGCCGGAATTATTTCGGGAATATGGAGATTGAAGGGGTGGAGATCGACGAGAAGATCACCGCACTTGCCAGAGAGCACTTTGCGCTGCCGGCGGATGTGCCGGTGACAACTTATGACGGCAGAGCCTATTTGAATGCTATTGATGGCCAATATGACGTGATCATGGTGGATGCTTACCAGGATATCACCATTCCATTCCAGATGTCTTCCGTGGAATTTTTCACTTTGGTGAAGGAACATCTGACGGAAGATGGCGTGATGGTAGTGAATATGAATATGCGGGGCAGCAACGAGGGCAGTATTAATGAATATCTGGCGGACACCATCGGCAGCGTGTTTGGAGAGGTGTATACGGTAGACGTGAAGGGCTCTACTAACAGGGAACTTTTTGCGTCCGATAATCCGCAGATGTTAGACAATCTGTCGGCCCACCGTGAAAAGATTGTGGAGGAAGATCTGGCGGCAATGATGGGGACAGTGGATGGGCAGCTGACAGCCTATAACGCAGGAGACCATGTTATGACTGATGACAAGGCGCCGGTGGAGCTTCTTGGGATGCAGGTCATTGATGAACTGATCCGGGATGAGGTGGCCCTCTATAAGCAGATCTATGAAGAAAAGGGAATCCAGGGCGTGCTGGATGCATTATAAATGCATGGATGTGAAAAGGTGGTAAAGTTTTCCAAGGTGTTGGAGAAAGTACGCACACAGCAGGATATATCAAAGGTATAGGAGAGATGAGGGCCTGAATATGATTGAAATCTGTAATGTAACCAAACGGTTTGGAGACTTTGTCTGTCTGGACCAGGTATCACTTGAAGTCCCAGATGGCATCGTATATGGTTTGGTGGGAGAGAATGGCGCTGGCAAAAGCACACTGCTGCGCCTCATTGCCGGTGTTTACCGGGCGGATGCAGGAGAAATCAGGATAGATGGAAAAAAGACCTCCTCGGTGTCGGCGAAACAGAAGATATTTTATATGCCGGACAGGCAGTATTATGACAGAAATGCGACGCCGCTGACGATCGGGAACTTTTACAGGAATTTTTATGTTGATTTTTCGATGGAGGATTACCGTGGCCTTTTGGAGATGTTTGAACTGGAGGAGAATGCTTTGCTGGATTCCTTTTCTAAGGGGATGAGAAAGCAAGTCTTTATTGCGGCGGCAATCTGCACCAATACCAAATATCTGTTGTGTGATGAGGTTTTTGACGGGCTGGATCCTCAGATCCGCAAGGTGGTCAATGGGCTATTGTTAAGTGCGGTGGAGGGAAGAAAGCTGACGCTCCTTATCGTGTCTCATTATCTGGAAGAGCTTAATAAGATTTGCAAGGAGAAGGGCTATCTGCATCTTGGCAAGATCTTGACAGAGGAAGAGTGGAATAGATTGCTATGACAGTTTCCCAATCTGTATGCCCGCCAAAGCGGCATGACAGGGAGATAGAGAAAAAGCGATAAAACGGGAAGATAGATACGGTGTTGGAAAAGAGAGACACAGAGGAAGGAACAGAATGAAAAGATTCAGCGGTCTTGTGTTGGAAGATTTAAAAAGTAAATTAGGTATGATCGCGGCACTCTGGTACAGCATGGGGATGTTCTGTCTTGTTTTTTCCTTAAAGACAACGATCCCGGTAGGGGAGGTGCGCAGCCTTTATGTGGGACCTGGCAACACTTCGTTTTTTGCCGCTTCAGTATTGTTTGGAATACTGATGGGGGCGGGCGCTTTCCGGTTTTTGGGATCAGAACCGAGGACAGACCTGTATTTTGGACTTCCCTTCACAAGGCAGCAGTTGTTTGTGGTATCCTGGCTGAATAATTTTGTGGTCTTCGCGGTGCCGTTGGTGGTGTGCAGAGTCCTTTTTTTCCAGATATCCCTGGCAATGGGGTACAGTCAGTATGCGGACGGCCTGTTAGCTGTCAGAATGGGGTGTCTTGTTCCAATTCTGGGCTTTCTGTTTATGATGGGACTTTCTATTCTGGCATTTCTTCTGGCGCAGAATAATGGATATCGGATTGCTCTGCTGGTATTGTTTCTGGCAGGTCCAGGCGCCGGCATCAGGCTGTCGGAGAAGCTATTGAGAGTCATGGTGCCTTCTTTTTACCGTTCCGATATTCTGGAGGCATTGAAGGCGTATTTATCACCACTTTCACTTTTGGCGAAGGCGTCAGGAGTGCAGGAGTATGTGGATGGAGCTTCCTGGACGTTAGAGAGCCATCTGCCTTATATTGTTGTACTTTCAGCCGCGGTTCTGCTGCTTTTCTTTATTGATCTTGTAATTTTCTGGATTCGTCCGGCAGAGCGCATCGGTGGGATGTTCACCTTCTGCTGGGTGGAGTATCTTGTACGCTATGTCTGTCTCGCAATGGCGGTGTTATGGCTCGTAAACGGTTTGCAGGGACTTTCTTTTGGAGGATTTTCCTATGCGCTGGCAGGAATCAGCGTGTTGTTCGGTGTGCCGGTTTTTCATGGATTATTAAATATGGTATTGGCTTTTGACGCCAGGAGATTTATCTCGGCCAAATGGCACCTGCTGGCTGAGTTTTGCGTGATGGCGCTGTTGCTTGGCGTATTCTTTGTGTTGGGCGGCAGAAGCGTGAAGATGCCGGAAGAAGGAGAAGTGGCGGCGGCAGCGGTAGCCCTGCCAGCGCTCGTCAGTGGTGCAGATAGCGAAAGTGTGCTGCAGCGGATGCGGTTGGAGGGGGAAGAGCTCTCGCAGGTTTATGAATGGATCCGGTTAATCAGGGAGGAAGATGGCAGGGAAGAGGATTCCTATGAGGTTCTGGTGAAATATGAGTTGAGGAATGGACAAAATAAGTATTTCAGATATTGGCTGCCCAAATATGCGCTGAATACGTTTGACAAAGTTTTTGGCCAGGCGGGGTACAAGCAGGGAACTTACGAGACGCTGCAGATGGAAAGCGCGAAATATTATGAGATCCAGTGGACGAATGGGGTAGAGCAGTATACGCTGGATTTGGATGAACAGGAACGGCAGGCGCTGCTGGCCGCATACCAGGAGGATTTAAAAGGCCTAACCTTTGGGGAGATCAGGATGCGGATCCCTGTGGGATGCCTTACGTTTGCGTCTACGAAGAATCAGGGAGACAAATCAGGTTATATTTATCCAGGGTTTTCGAAGACACTGACTGCACTGTCGCATTATGGCATTCCTGCAAGGAAAGGGATCGACGATTATGAGATCGTCAAGATTGTGGTGGACAAGTATGTGCTGAAAGACGGGCTGCTTTACCATGTGCGCTATCTGGCGGACCAGCGCACTATAACGGATCCGCATAAGATTGCACAGTTGGCGGAAGAACTCTACATAGAAGAGTTGTGTGTGGATGAACAGTTGAGGCCGAAAGACCAAAATACAGAGTATACGGTCTATTACAGGGATTCGGCTGGACAGACAGCGAGAAGTGTGAAATGTCTGAAAGGGTTCTAAAGCTGGTATCGAAACGTCTTTAGAAGATAGAAGAAAATATTGTCTGAACTCGGCAGCCTTGTTCGGAAAAGGATGCAGCTATGGTGCATGCTTCCGGTAAAATGGGCAGTAGTGAAAATGACGCCGAAGGTAATTACATGGTGGATTGAGAAGAAAGAAGGCCGTTGCAAAACAACAGATTCTTATGTTGGATTTGCAGCGGCCCTGTTTTTAGGTTTGGGTCTTGGCGCGACATTGCCTGTATGATCTACAGGATCTATAAAGTCACGGTAATCGTGTCAGTCTGTGGTGTCAGTACGGTATCTTTTCCGTCAATCACCATAGCGGAACCGGAGGCAGTCACAGCCTGTACATTGACAAGACGTACCGTATAAGGTTTCCCTGTCGTTGCCTCAGCCTTGATTATGATGATATTACCATTCTTCACAACACTGACGTGGAGAGTTTGCTGTTGCTGCATATCATACACGGCAGTGGAGCATTCCAGGTTGTCTATAAGCGCATACGCGCGCAGTTCTACGCCGTCGGCGTAATCGTAATCCGGCTTGCTGTCACAGCAGCCGATCGCTATGATGGAATTTTCGCGCACCATCAGTGGCAGGTGCAGGTAATCATAGGTTCTTTCTACCCAGGTGTTCCCATCCATCATCTCCCCGGTAAAGAAATCTGTCCAGGTACCTTTCGGCAGATAGAAGGAACCGATTCCCTCATCGTTAAAGATCGGGGCAACCAACAGACTATCCCCCAGCATGTACTGTTTATCCAAATAGTGGCAGTTTCGGTCTTCTGTAAATTCCAGAACCATGCTGCGCATGGTCGGCACGCCAGAGTGGGCAGTGTCGATCGAGGTTTTATATAGATAAGGCATCAGAGAGGCTTTCAGCCTGGTGAAGGTTCTGACCACATCTACGGCCTCTTCGTCATACAACCATGGCACACGGTAGGACTGGCTGCCGTGCAGACGGCTGTGGGAGGAGAGAAGGCCAAAAGCAACCCAGCGCTTATACACATCCGCAGTGGAGGTCTGTTCAAAACCGCCGATATCATGTGCCCAGAATCCGAAGCCGGACATCAGCAGCGACAGACCGCCGCGCAGGCTTTCTTCCATGGACACATAGTCCGACCAACAGTCGCCGCCCCAATGTACAGGGAATTTCTGTCCGCCGACAGTGGCGGAGCGGGCAAACAGTATGGCTTCTTTTTTGCCGCGTTTACGTTCCAGCAGCTCGTAAACGGTCTTATTATATAAATATGTGTAGAAGTTATGCATTTTCTCTGGGTCAGAGCCGTCGTGGTAGACACAGTTGACGGGAATCCGTTCGCCAAAGTCTGTCTTAAAGCAGTCCACTCCCATGACAAGAAGTGATTCGAGCTTGTCCTGATACCATTTACATGCGTCAGAGTTGGTGAAATCTACCAGAGCCATACCTGGTTGCCACATATCCCACTGCCACACGTCGCCGTTGGGCCGCTTCACGAAGTAGCCCTTCTCTTTGCCCTCAGCAAAGAGGACAGATTCCTGGCCGATATAGGGGTTGATCCAAACACAGATATTGAGTCCCTTTGCCTTGATCCTGGACAGCATGCCGGCAGGATCCGGGAATACACTCTCGTCCCATACGAAATCGGACCAGTGGAAGGCTTTCATCCAGAAACAGTCGAAATGGAAAGTGCGCAATGGGATGCCACGGTCTAACATCCCATCGATAAAGCGCATGACCGTCTCTTCATCGTAGTTCGTTGTGAAGGAGGTGGAGAGCCACAGTCCGAAAGTCCAGGGCGCTGGCAGCGCCGGTTTGCCGGAAAGATCCGTGTATCTTGTGAGTACATCCTTCATGGTGGGTCCGTTAAAGAAGAAGTAATCCAGACTACCGCCCTTTACACAGAAGGAAGTCTTCGTTACGTTCTCTGTCCCGAACTCCATGGAAACGCGCTCAGGATGGTTGACTAGAACACCGTATCCCTTATTTGAGAGGAAGAAAGGAATATTCTTGTAAGCCTGTTCTGTACTGGTGCCGCCGTCTTCATTGTAGATTTCGACACTTTGTCCGTTTTTCACAAAAGGAGTAAACCGTTCTCCAGTGCCATACAACAGCTCCCCAACACCGATCGCTAACTGTTCCCGAATATAAGTGTTTTCCAGATCGCCGTTTGTCTCGTAGAAGTCACCTTTATAATCCGTTTTCAGCAAGGCCAGATCGTTTCTGCCGCTGGAGGTGAGCATTTTACCGTTGCACAGGTAGGTCATAGACCAGGGCTTCTTTGTGATGACAAGAGAGAGGGAGCCGCTTGTGATGGTGATTGTTTCACCGGCATCCTTTACCTGCAGTTTCTGCATAGTATCCAGTTTTAGGTCAAAATAAGGGGTGCGCTCTAATCTGCCCATATGGTGATCCGTCTGTACACGGAGCACATCGGGCATAGGAGAAGAGATGCGGATATTGAGATTGATGGAACCCAGTGTATCGCCACGGTTCTCAACCGGATAAGTAGGTGCACATAGTGTTACTTCTGTGTCGTTCACTTTTGTATAGTAGACCTCGTGTGGTGAGAAGCAGGCGGTTCCTTCTTTGAGCAGCCAGCAGCCGTTGTTAAACTTCATAATCGTGATCCTCACTTTCGTTGGCGTATTCTATTGTAATTCCCGTTTTATGCTGCATTGTCCATGTCTTCCGTTTGTATTTAAGGAAAGAGATAATGGCAGCGTGGTTTTTATAAAAAAACCACGCATCACTGCGTGGCTTTTCTCTTTAAATAGCGGCTTTGTCCTGTATAACATAAGCGTTTAGTTTGTTGTTGTCAATCCAGCTTCCTCGGCCATCTTGTCGAATTTCTCCATTACGGCGTCATAAGTTTTCTGGGAAATCTCTGGTAACTGACCGCCCCAGGTCTTTTCAGCCTGTTTGTAACCTTTCTTGAAAGCATCGCGCATTTCCTCGATCTTGCTTGGATCACCGCCTGTCAGTGCATTTGCAAAATCAATGATCCTGTCGGATGTCTGCTCTACACCCCAGTACCCATCTTCAGCGATATCTTTCTGCGCCTGTGCCTGTGTCGCGGCATCAACCTTGAGATTACCGCCTGCAAGAACCGACCAGATGCCATTAGCGCTGTTGTAAGCCTGACCCTGCTGGCTCATCAGCTTTTCTACAATGTTCTGCAGCTGTTTTGCATGTGCCTCAGCGTCTGCTTTCATCTTATTTACCAGATTGGTGTTCTGTGTGTAAGTTTTGGTCACTGTATCTTTGGATGTGTCTTTTGAAGGCTCATAGACAACGCCATTATCCTTTTCTGAAGAAGCATTACCAGTAGAATTGGTGTCTTCAGATGGTTTGCCTGCAGTCTGGCTTGTTGCATAGACATCATACGCATTTGCAGCGCCGCTTGTAATTCCGTTTACGCTCATTGGTATCCCTCCTTGGAATGATATTTTAGGTATTTTAAGTCATTACTTCTATATCATATATCGTACCATTTTACTGGAAAGATTAGGAGGAGATAGAGAAATTTTGGTATTTGGTCAACGTTTTATGACAAAAAAAGCTGGGTTCATGCATGATCCTGGGTGATAAATGGCTTCGGATGCAGTCTGTTTACAGTTGACGAAAATAACTGGATTGTATATAATTAAGTACAATCATTGTATACAAAATGCAATTTACAATATATAGATAGTACAGGGGGTCTGTGTGGAGAAGGGTTCTTTGTTTCGTTGTGCACATAGGCTGCTGACCATGGGAAAAGAAAGGCGGAATCCGCACTATGGATAAGAGTATGCAGAGAGCTTATGCAAAAATCAATATTGGCCTGGATGTCCTGCGCCGCCGGGCGGACGGGTATCATGAAGTCAGGATGGTCATGCAGACCGTTGATCTTTATGATGAGCTTCTTTTGGAAAAGCGGGCGGAGCCAGGCGTTGTGCTGCAGACGGATAACAGAGAATTGCCTCTGGATGGCAGCAATCTGATCTGCCGGGCAGCCGATCTGCTGTTTCGGGAGAAGAAGATCACAGAAGGGGTGAAGATCACACTGACAAAGCGGATACCTATTGCAGCTGGTATGGCAGGTGGAAGCGCGGATGCTGCCGCCGCGATGCGGGGGTTAAATGAACTGTTTGGCCTGGAGTATTCGGTCCCGGAACTGCAGAAACTGGGTGTGAAACTGGGAGCAGATATTCCCTATTGTATTGTGGGTGGTACGATGCTGTCGGAAGGGATTGGAGAAGTTTTAAGCCCATTGCCGGCTCCTCCGGAAGCCTTTCTTGTGATCGCGAAACCGGATATCAATGTTTCAACAGCATTTGTATATGGGAATCTGCATGCAGATTTACTACAATGCCATCCAGATATAGATGGTATGATCAAGGCACTCAGGGAAGGAGACCTGCGGGGCATCACAGACAGACTTGGCAATGTGCTGGAGACTGTGACTGTTAGGGAATATCCTGTGATTGAAGAGATAAAGGAGCTTTTACGGGCAGAAGGTGCAGAGAATGCATTGATGAGCGGCAGTGGACCGACGGTGTTTGGTGTTTTCAGAGAAGCGGATGCGGCCAAGAGGGCGGCGCAGGCAGTGGAGAAGAAAGGGCTGGCTAAACAGATTTTTGTGACAACCTTTTATAACGAAAGAAGCTGCTGATATTGTGTGCTGGGAAGCCTCGGCATCCTGGTGGATCCCGTAGAAAGAATGGGTAAGAGAAGCAGGGGGAGAGATAACGGAGAGAAGGGGGATTGGTATGGGAACTGACTTTGAGATGGCAATGAATGAATTTCTTCCACTGCGGGATGTGGTGTTTAATACGCTGCGCAAGGCGATTCTGACAGGCGAATTGAAGCCCGGTGAACGTCTGATGGAGATTCATCTGGCCAACAGGCTGGGGGTCAGTAGAACGCCGATCAGGGAGGCAATTCGTAAACTGGAATTGGAGGGGCTGGTGATCATGATCCCGCGTCGAGGTGCGGAAGTGGCGCAGATCACAGAGAAGAGCCTGAAAGATGTGTTGGAAGTACGCCGTGCGCTGGATGCGCTCTGTGCAGAACTTGCCTGTGACAGGATTAGCGAAGAAGAGATTGGAGAGTTGAAGCGGGCGTGTGATGAGTTCGAACGTGTAACGCGGACAGGGGATGCAACAATGATCGCGGCGGCGGATGTGGCGCTTCACGATATTATTGTGCAGGCGACCAGAAATGAGAGATTAGTCCAGTTGATCAATAATCTTTCAGAACAGATGTACAGATACCGTTTCGAGTATATCAAAGATGAGAGTCGGCATGATAATCTGGTACATGAGCATAGAATGATATATGAGAGCATTGTAGGGCGGGATAAAGAGAAGGCGGCTGAGGCGGCCAGACTTCATATAGACAACCAGGAGAAATCTGTGATGAGACAGATTCGATTGGAACAGGGGAATCCTGACCGGAAGAGAAGAAGCTGACAGTGCTCGGAAAGAACGTATAGAAGCAGACAAAACGGTTACACTCCTTATAGCAGCCACAAAAAGTGGCGGATGGGAGTGTAATCGTATGTATACCAGACAAGTAATCTGTAGTCAAATGCGTCTGCGGGCGTTAGTCACTGGAATTTTTGCGCTTGCATGGTGGGGAATCCTGTACCCGGAGCTTTGTTTTACACAGGATACGTGTCAGCAGATCGTGATAGAAAATGGTAAAGAAAAAGTAGTAGCGGAGGCAGATTACAGGGATATTTTAGCTGCTGATGAAGACGAGATTGTGATCAAAAGCAGATTGATGGAGTGGCTGGAAGAGCAGAAGTGGTTCCAGCCTGTAAGATAGGATCTGTGCCGGTGCTATTGTGTTCTGGCTGACAGGTTCGCAGGCAGAGAGGAAGGCATGGATATTACTATGTGTGAAAAGGAAGAGCAGTTATTGTGCAATAGACCCATAGGGGTTTTTGATTCGGGGGTAGGCGGCCTGACTGTGGCCAGAGAAATTATGAGGCAGCTTCCCAATGAGAGGATCGTATATTTCGGTGATACGGCCCGTGTGCCCTATGGCAATAAGTCCAGGGAAACGATCATCAAATTTTCCAGGCAGATCGTCCGCTTCCTGCAGACGCAACAGGTGAAGGCCATTGTAGTGGCGTGTAATTCTGCCAGCGCGTATGCTTTGGAAGTGCTGGAGAAGGAAGTCGATATTCCGATCATAGGGGTGGTGAAATCAGGTGCGATGTCTGCGATCCAGGCGACAAGGAATGGTAAGATTGGCGTGATTGCCACTGAGGCAACAATCGGCAGTGGAATCTATAACAGATACATACAGGCCATCGATTCGAATACGGTGGTATTAGGAAAAGCATGTCCGCTCTTTGTTCCGCTTGTGGAGGAAGGGCTTTGGGAAGATCCCGTGACAGACGAAATTGCCAAACGATACTTGACAGAATTGATCGATGTGGGGATTGATACGCTGATCCTGGGGTGTACCCATTACCCACTGATCCGTTCCACAGTGGGAAAGACTATGGGGCCGGATGTCACGCTGGTGAATCCTGCTTATGAGACGGCACATGAGTTGAAACGGATGCTGCAGGATATGGGGCTGGAGAGTGGGCACAGACCAGGATTGGGCACAGAGCTGTACCGCTTCTTTGTCAGTGATGCGGCGGACAAATTTCAGAAGTTTGCAAATTCTATCTTGACTTATGGGATATTATCTGCGAAGGTTATTAATATAGAAGAATTTTAGATGAGGTAACTTATGAAAGCACATGTTAAAGAGATGACGGAGGGAAAGCCGACCCCTCTGATTTTGTCATTTGCGTTTTCTCTGATGGCCGGTAATATATTCCAGCAGTTATATACGGTAGTTGACACGATGGTAGTGGGCAAGGGGCTTGGCGTACAAGCACTGGCAGCGATCGGCGCTGCCGACTGGCTTAACTGGATGCTGCTGGGCATTATCCAGGGGTTGACACAGGGATTCGGCATTATGATGGCACAGGAGTTCGGAGCGAAGCATGAGGATATCCTGCGCCGGGTGATCGGCAATTCGGCATGCCTGTCGGTCATTTCCATGATTCTTCTGACATTAGCCGGAGAAGCAATGGTCATGCCGGTCTTACATATTCTACAGACGCCGGCAGATATCATGGGAGGGGCGTCTTTGTATCTTCGGATCATGTTTGGAGGAATCCCGATCGTTATGTTATATAACCTTCTGGCATGTATCCTGCGTGCACTGGGAGATGGGAAGACGCCGTTAAATGCTATGATTGTTGCTTCCTTTACGAATATTGCGCTGGACATTTTATTTGTGCTGGTGTTTCATTGGGGGATTGCCGGAGCGGCGGCGGCGACACTGATTGCGCAGCTTGTTTCCGCATTGTTCTGTATTTATCATATCCGGAAGATAGAGATGCTTTCTTTTGAGCGGTCTGATTTCCGGCTGCATCAGGGCATGACGAGGAAGCTGTTGTTCTTAGGTTCGCCCATGGCTTTCCAAAATGCGATCATTGCGGTAGGCGGTATGATTGTACAGTCCGTGGTAAATGGATTTGGCGTTATTTTTATTGCTGGGTTTACAGCTACTAACAAGCTATATGGTCTGTTGGAGATTGCCGCCACTTCTTATGGATATGCCATGGTCACTTATGTAGGGCAGAATCTGGGAGCTGGAAAGATAAGGCGGATCAAGCAGGGGGTACGTTCGGCGGTTATGATTGGGACAATTACGGCAGTGATTATCGCTGTTGTTATGCTGCTTGGCGGTAAACATATTCTCGGTTTGTTTATTTCAGGTACACCGGAGGAATATGAAATGACGATGGGGATCGCCTATTATTATCTGGCGATCATGAGTATCTGCCTGCCGGTTCTGTATCTTTTGCATGTACTGCGTTCTGCGATTCAGGGCATGGGGAATACGGTCCTTCCTATGCTGTCGGGAGTTGCGGAGTTTATCATGCGGACTTTAAGTGCGTTGTTATTGCCGCTGCTTGTGGGACAAGCTGGTATCTTTTATGCAGAGATCTTAGCTTGGGCTGGTGCAGATGTGATTTTGGTTACCAGCTATTTTGTGAAGATTAGAGGATATCGCATGTTAGAGCAGCAGGAGCTGGAACTGGAAGGATAGAACACGGAAACGGGGAATCTTGCATAGGTTAGGTCCAAATAGAAATATGAGAAGGCAGGAAGTGATATATGACGCAGGAAGTGTTATTGACCCTAAAAGGTCTGCAGTTTGATCAGCGCGAAGAGGACTCAGATAAAATTGAGATGGTTGTGGTCGGTGATTACTATAAGAGGAATGGTAAACACTATGTGATCTACGAAGAGATGTTGGAAGGGTTTGCCCAGGTCACGAAGAATCGGATGAAATTTAGCGAGCATATGTTTGAAATATCCCGAAGCGGCCTTGTGAATGTTCATATGGTGTTTCAGGAAAATAAAAAGAATCTGACGAATTATAATACGCCGTTTGGGCAGATCCTTGTGGGGATTGACACGAAAAAGATACAGATCGTGGAACAGGAAAACAGTATTGTTGTGGATGTAGATTACGCACTTGATATCAATTATGAATTTCTTTCAGACTGTCATATTACTGTGAACATTGCGTCCAAACAAAACAGCAGCTTCGCTTTGAGCTAGAGCTGCTGTAATAAATAAAACGTCTTATTATTTGACTGGCTTAGCGCCGGCCTTTTCCTGTACACGTTCCACAAGCTGTCTGAATTTGCTTTTCTTTTTCTTCTCTACGGTTACCTGCTTGCCGTGTAATCCTTTGACATCCGTGATATAGATACCGCTGACCACTGCTTTCACTTCTTTCTTGACTGGTATGGAGTCGAAGATTTTCTCCTCACTGATCAAAGACATGATTTGCGGCCCTACTTTAGCCTTGACAATGGGAAGCTTAGAACCGCGGAGCCACTTGGGGGTCTGGTCTATGACTGCCTGAGGAAGTCCGGCATCTTTCAGCTTCATACGTTTCTTGTCGATGATCAGCATAGAAACCGTCTGCTTCATGGCATCGATCTGGGCCTGCTGTTCATCTTGTTTTTTCTGTGCTCTCTTGCCGAGGAAGTAAAGCACCACTACGGCAACAATCAGAACCGCCAGAATGACTAACAAAACGATAGTTAATGTATTCATGAAATTACCTCCCGCTGTAACAGTTCAGATTGCTTTGCCGTTACATCCTTTTACATATTACATACAAAAAATATTTTAACATTGATTGTCCTATTAGGCAAGGAAATTTGCGGCAAAAGTTTACAGGGAATCTAAAGAAACTCTTTTAAGGAAAAGGGATTTATGGTATATTAATTAAATATGGGTTTTGAGAAAAAAGTACAGATAGATGATTACCAAAGAACATGGAAGAGCTTTCTGAAGGAACACGGTAAGATCGGAACGATCACTGTAGAAGATCAGTAAACAAAAATTATCAAAGACGGAGAAGGAGAGACAAAATATGAGCAGTATGAACTTGACAGATATCAAAGATCTGCATCGCGCCAGCGGTGATTTTGTTGGGAAGGAAGTAACGGTTGGCGGCTGGGTGAGAAGCATCCGGGATTCTAAAACATTTGGATTTATCGTCCTGAATGATGGTACTTTTTTTGAGCCGCTTCAGGTAGTGTACAATGACACGCTTCCAAACTTTGAGGCGATCTCTAAATTGAATGTAGGGTCTGCGATCGTTGCGAAAGGGAAAATCGTAGCGACGCCACAGGCGAAGCAGGCTTTTGAGATGCAGGCAGCGGAGATCATGGTGGAAGGCGTTTCTACGGCAGACTATCCTCTGCAGAAAAAGAGACACAGTTTCGAGTATTTGAGAACGATCTCACATCTGCGTCCAAGGACGAATACATTTCAGGCAACATTCCGGGTGCGGTCTCTGATCGCTTATGCGATCCACACTTTCTTCCAGGAGAGGGGCTTTGTGTATGTGCATACGCCGATCGTCACAGGAAGTGACTGTGAGGGAGCAGGGGAAATGTTCCAGGTGACTACGCTTGATTTAGAGAATCTGCCCAGGACCGAGGACGGTAAGGTAGATTACAGTCAGGACTTTTTTGGAAAAGCGACCAATCTGACCGTGAGCGGACAGTTGAATGTGGAGACTTACGCGTTTGCCTTTAAGAATGTATATACCTTCGGGCCTACCTTCCGCGCGGAGAATTCCAATACGACAAGACATGCGGCGGAGTTTTGGATGATCGAGCCGGAGATCGCTTTTGCAGATTTGACAGATGATATGATCCTTGCGGAAGCAATGTTGAAGCATATTATCCGTTATGTGCTGGAGAATGCGCCGGAAGAGATGAACTTCTTTAATCAATTTGTGGACAAGGGACTGATTGAGAGATTGAACCATGTACTGCATTCAGATTTTGCACATGTAACTTATACGGATGCTATTGCTATCCTAGAGAAGCATAATGATGAGTTTGAGTATAAAGTGAGCTGGGGATGTGACCTGCAGACAGAGCATGAGAGATATCTGACGGAGCAGGAGTTCAAGCGGCCTGTTTTCGTGACAGATTATCCGAAAGAGATCAAGGCTTTCTATATGAAACTAAACGATGATGGCAAGACGGTAGCGGCTATGGACTGCCTTGTGCCAGGTATTGGAGAGATTATCGGTGGCAGTCAGAGAGAGGATAATCTGGAGCTGTTAGAGAAGAGAATGGAAGAATTGGGGCTGCAGAAAGAAGATTATCAGTTCTATCTTGACCTCAGAAAATATGGATCTGCGAGACATGCGGGATTCGGACTTGGTTTCGAGAGATGTGTGATGTACTTGACAGGAATGGGAAATATTAGAGACGTAGTTCCTTTCCCAAGAACAGTGAATAACTGCGAACTCTGATTCTAAGGCGGCAAAACAGATTGAAGGTGTATCGGAAGATGAAGAGAAGAAGGACACAGTTCTTTTGTGTTATGTTGTCTTTCATATTGTTTATAATGGCGGCAGAACCAGTATTGGCTACTACGATTTCTGACCTTCAGAAAGATATCAAGGACAAACAGTCACAGCTTAACAATGTAAATAAGCAGATTGCCGGTTACCAGGATGCACAGGATGGGCTGGAAGAGGAGATCAGCGATCTGGATGCAGAGATGGTAGCGCTTTTGACAGATATCAACCTGATCCAGGAAGCAATTGAAGAGAAGGTGGAAGACATTGCCAATACCCAGATTGCTTATGATGAAGCCGTGGCGGAGAAGGATGAGCAGTATGAATCCATGAAGATCCGTATCAAATTTATGTACGAGAAGGGAGATTCTTCTTATTTACAGCTGTTTCTGGGTGCCCAGAGTATGAGCGACATGATGAATAAGGCCAACTATATTGAGGAATTGTATGAGTATGACCGCAAACTGTTAGAAGAATATGAAGCGATTGTACAGCAGGTGGCAGTTTTGCAGGATCAGCTGGAAGAAGAAAAATCTGAGCTTGAGACTTCTAAGACAGAGATGGAAGAAGAGCAGGCATATGTGAATGAGGTACTGGAGCGTAAGCAGCAAGAATATGAAAACTACAGTGTAGTATTGTCCAAGGCGAAAAGAGAAGCAGCGGCTTATACAGCTAAGATCAAGCAGGAAACGGCACAGATCAGGAAGCTGGAAGAAGAGGAGCGTAAGCGCAGAGAGGAAGAAGAAAGAAGACGCAGGGAAGAGGAAGAACGTAAGCGTAAAGAGGAAGAACGAAAGAGAGCGGAACAGGAAGCGGAAAATGAAGGGCAGGAGGATGAGGAGGACACAGAAGAGGAATCGTCTAGCCGTTCGGAGAAGTCTGACAGTGCAGATAAAGAGAAGAAACCTGACAGTTCTTCAAGTAAACCGTCTTCTTCCGGTGGTGGAAAAGGACAGAAGATTGCAGATTTCGCATGTAAGTATATCGGTTATCCGTATGTGGCAGGAGGAACCAGCCTGACCAATGGTGCAGATTGTTCTGGTTTTGTGATGGCGGTCTATCAGGAGTTTGGGTATTCGCTTCCCAGAAGTTCTTATGCCCAATCGGGGGTAGGTAAGGGTGTGTCTTATTCGGAAGCGCAGCCTGGAGATGTCATCTATTATGGCGGGCATGTGGGTATCTACATTGGAAACGGACAGATCGTCCACGCCAGCACAGAGCGGACGGGGATTAAGATCACTTCGGCGACATACCGAAATATTATTACGGTGCGGCGTATTGTTTAGGAAAGAGGTTTTGTCCTTTTAGGGGACAGCAGAGAAAGCCCCTCAGAGCACTTTTTATATAAAGTGCTCTGAGGGGCTGCTTCTATTTGTACTTGCGCATACTATAATAATATGATAAAGTTTAATTGAAAAAATTTATAAAAAATTAAGAAATTAGGTTTGAACATATGTATACAATAGATAAAATGCTGACAGCAAGGTATGGTACTAGATATTTTTATAGGAAGTGTTTTAAAAAGATATGAAGAGGAAGCATGATCGGATATTGATTATGCTTCCTCTATTATGTCTTTTTTTGTGAAAACTATCTAAAAACAATTTTAAATTTAATGTTTTTCAGTATAAATAAAAATTAGGGTTTAAAGAAATTAAGCATAGCGGGTTTTAGAGAGATACAAGCCTTGATGATTGCAGAGAAGTATGGCAGGATAATGGAAGCGGTATGGACGCAGGAGAAAGAAACAGACAAGGAGATGTACCATATATGATATTACTAACCTCATTTTTCAATAAATACAAGACACCGATCTTGTTCATTGCTGCTGTGCTGGCACTTTTTCTAGTGCTCTTCCTGTTGAAGAAATTTATACGGTATCGTGAAAAGAAAAAAGAGATCAACCAGGCCGCTGCGGACCGTATGCGGGATGAGAACTTAAACAGCATTATCTTAAACAGCCACGGGGGTACAGGCGGTAACAGGGAAATATACAAGCCTTATGATGTAGATTACAGCAGTAAGGACAAAAGCGGAAGTAATAAGGGCTGCAGTCAGGATGCGGCATCCAGAAAATACGGCGGACCTATGTTACAGCTGGTTGAAAAGACGGAACTTTCTACCAGAAAATTTATCTTGAATCCAGCGAAACAGATACGGATCGGGAGCGACTTACAGGATAATGAAATCTCTGTGCTGGCGCAGGGAGTAGCGCCCCATCACTGTGAGATTTTTGCCGTAGGTGGCGGCGTGTACATCAAAAATACAGGGGATGGCACCAGGACAATCATCCGGCGCAAGAAGGAGCAGGCGTTTGCAGATAATAAGGGGATTAGGCTGCAGACAGGCGACTGTATTGTGCTTGGTACAGTGGCCTATGAAATTACAATTACCGATTAAGGAAAATTACGGAGGATAAAGGTATGAGTTTGGTTCTTTCGATTCATAGCCCAAAGGCATTTCAGGAATTTTTGCTTCCGGCAGTCAATAATGCGGAGGAGTCCATTATATTGAGTAAAGATATTTTTGTTCTGGACAAAGATATCGAGCTACAGCTGGAAGTTATAGAAAACCAATGGTGTTTTCTAAATTCAGACAATTATAAGATTGAGAGTGCGGCGGAAAGAACAAATTATGCAGGCATCGAACTGAAAGATAAGGATTTACTCACGGTATGTCTGCCAGGCGGTGAGACCATCTCTGTGATGGTGGATGAGATGGAAAGCTCTTTCAGGGTATTCGAAAAATATGATGTGCGAAATCTCACGGATGTTACAATCGGCAGTGCCGAGAGTAATGATATCCAATACAATACGAGGAATCTGATATCAAGAGAACACGCGGTACTTAGCAAAAGACAGGGACAGTATGTGGTAGAGGACAGGAGTGCCAATGGTATTTTTGTCAATTCTGTACGCGTGGTGGGAAGCAGACAGCTGGTGTTTGGGGACTGCATACATATCTTTGGTTTGTGTCTGGTCTTTCTTGGAGAAGTTCTTGCAGTTAACACCTATGCAGAAAATGTGCAGTTGAATGGGCAGAAGCTTGTTCCCTATAAAGCGGCACCGCACAGTGTTCTTCCGAGGATGGAAGAACATAGTAAGAAAGTGCTTTATCATCGTAGTCCGAGGCAGATTTATAAGATTGATAAGGATACCATTGAGATTGAGTCGCCGCCCTCACCCAAAACGCTTAATAAGAAGCCCATCGGCATGTTGATCGGGCCGTCTATGACTATGGCACTTCCGATGCTGTTAGGATGCGGTTTGGCAATCTATGGCAATAGAGCCAGTGGAAATACGGGTAGCGCTTTTATGTACACAGGGCTGATCACAGCGGTATCTTCCGCTGTCATTGGGACGATGTGGGCACTTTTAAATCTGTTCTTTGACAAGAGAAAAAATAGAGAAGAGGAAATGCACCGTTTCGAGGCATACGGGGAATATCTGATCAAATGTGCGAACCAGATTAAAGAGAAATATGAGAAGAATGCAAACAGTCTGCGGACCATGTACCTGTCCGCGGAGGAGTGCTGCAGATATAATGCGTCCAATGCACTGCTCTGGAACCGGAATGTCAACCACGGGGATTTCTTGAGCCATCGCCTTGGAATCGGCAGTGTGCCTTTTCAGGTGACGGTGAATGTGCCGAAGGAAAAGTTTACGCTGATCAATGATTCCCTAGCGGAAAAACCTGCGATGATACAGCAAAGTTATAAAGAACAGCATGATGTCCCGATCTGTTTGGATCTGTTACAACACCGTATGGTAGGTATCGTAGGAGGACACAAGAAGAAGGGCGCTATTGAGATAATGCATAATCTTGTAGCGCAGATTGCGGCTTCCAACTGTTACACCGACGTGAAAATGGCTTTTTTATATGATGAGAGTGTTAATGAATCGGTCAACTGGGAATATCTCAAATGGTTTCCCCATGTATGGGCCGAGGATAAGAAAACACGTTTTGTTGCCAGGAATAAGACTGAGGCAGGCGATGTGTTGTATGAGATTACCAAGATACTTCGGAATCGTATGGAGAATAGAGCGTCCCATACAGGATTTGACAAAGATAAGGTGAGCTGCCCGCAGTATGTTTTGTTTGTGGCGGATGTGGAGTTATTAGAAGGTGAGCTGATCAACAGGTATATCACGGATGAAGAGAACCGTGATCTTGTGACTATCTTCCTGACAGATACTTATGAAAATCTACCCAATTCCTGTGATTATATCGTGCAGAATGATGAGTATTTTCAAGGTATGTATGGTATTGATGAAGATGTGGACGAGCGGGTGGCGATTCAGTTTGACCGTATTGCAGACCAGCAGCTTGAGCTTCTGGCTAGAACACTGGCCGATATTGAAGTGCGGGAAACCGGTACTGGAGGGGACATTCCAAATGCGCTGACCTTTTTTGAAATGTATGATATACGCCGGCCAGAGGAACTTCATGTCCTGGACCGTTGGCGTAAGAACCGTACTTATGACAATATGAAAGCATTGGTGGGCCAGAAGGCAGGCGGCACGTCCTGGTATCTGGATATCCATGAGAAATACCATGGACCGCACGGTTTGATTGCAGGCACTACAGGTTCTGGTAAGAGTGAGACGCTGCAGACTTATATTCTGTCGCTGGCATTGAACTTCAGTCCAGAAGATGTGGGATTTTTTATCATTGATTACAAGGGCGGCGGTATGGCGAATCTGTTTGACGGCCTGCCCCATATAATCGGACAGATTTCCAATCTTTCCGGTAACCAGGTGAAGCGCGCCATGGTTTCCATCAAGAGTGAGAACAAGCGGCGCCAGAGGATTTTTAATGAACATGGCGTAAACAATATTAATCTTTATACCAGAATGTACAAAAATAACGAGGCCACTGTTCCGGTACCGCATATGTTTATCATCATCGATGAGTTTGCGGAATTGAAGCGTGAGGAGCCGGACTTCATGCGTGAGCTGATCAGTGTAGCGCAGGTAGGACGAAGCTTAGGGGTGCATTTGATTCTGGCGACACAAAAACCAAGCGGTACGGTGGATGACAATATATGGAGTAATTCGAAGTTCCGCCTGTGTCTGCGTGTGCAGGACCGTCAGGATAGTAATGATATGCTTCACAAGCCTGATGCCGCCTATATTACACAGGCTGGGCGCTGCTATATGCAGGTTGGAAATGATGAGTTGTTTGAACTGTTCCAGTCTGGATACAGCGGGGCGGTGTACGATGATGAGCTGGGAGATTCCAAGTCCGAGATTGCCCGGATGGTGTCTACCACAGGAAAGGCGGCGTTGATCGGCAGCCGTCTGAAAATCAAGCAGACAGAAGAAATCAAAAAAAGATGGATTTTGGAACTGATCAATACAATCAATGCTGTTGCATTGCCGTCAGGGAAAAGTCTTGCGGCAGTGATGACGGATACAGCGCTTTCACAGGAATATGTTGCAAGGATATTTGAAGCTTTGTATGCCAGGAAAATCGAATATCCCTACAACGAATACAATGGACAAAGGATCAGGGATTTGCTGACTGCTTATATGGCAGTAGAGCAGACATGTGATGGCATAACGGACACATTGGCGCAGAAGATTATACGGTATGCCGGAGAGAACCATCTGAAACTGGCGGAGAAGAAGCAGAAGACGCAGTTGGACGCTGTGATAGAGCATCTGGCAGATGTGGCAGAGAACAACGGTTATGTTCATAACCTGCAGCTGTGGCTTCCCGTCCTGCCGACGTTATTATTGTTGCACGAGCTTGCAGGGTATGACAGGACAGACTATTTTGATGGCAATAAATGGAGCAGGAAAGACAGAGAGTGGAATATTTCAGTGCCAGTTGGAATGTATGACGATCCAGTCAATCAGGCGCGGGGGACTTTGGAGATCAGCCTGTCGAAGAATGGGCATCATGCAGTGATCGGCACAGTGGTCAGCGGCAAAAGTACTTTTCTGCAGACGCTTGTTTATGCGCTTGTGAATAAATATACGCCGGATGAGATCAATATTTATGCTATTGATTTCAGTGCAGGAATGTTGTCAGCCTATGCGGATATGCCTCATGTAGGAGGTATCATTTCTGAACAGGAAGATGACAAACTGGCCAAATTCTTCAATATGTTAAGCGGGATCCTGGAAGAGAGAAAGAGACTGTTTAAGGGCGGTAACTATGAGCAGTATGTGCGTGTCAATGGGGTTACGATATCCTCTGTGATCATAGTAATAGACAACTATTCCAATTTCAGGAATAAGACAAATAATATCTATGAGGATATTATTTTGCAGATGTCAAGAGAAGGCGTCGGGTACGGTATCTTTCTGGTGATGACAGCGGGCGGCGTGGGCGCACTGGAGATTCCCACTAAAATCTGGGATAACCTGCGTACCGTGGTCTGTCTTGAGATGAGCGACAAATTCCAGTATGCAGAAGCAATGCGCACAATGCGCATCGAGACACTTCCGGAAACGAATATCAAAGGACGGGGGCTGGCCCATGTAGGCGGGGAAATCCTGGAGTTTCAGACTGCGCTTTCCTTCCAGGCAGAAGATGACTTTACGAGAATGGAAGAGATTCGTAGACAGGGAAGCATGATGAGCAAAGCCTGGCAGGGCAAAGCAGCCAGACCTATTCCAGAAATACCGCAGAATCCTGTATGGGCGGAGTTTGCAAAGTTGGAAGAAACCGTAGCAATGGCGCAGGATGACTGTCATCTGCCTATTGGCTATAACGCAAAGAACGCAGCGGTATATGGTATCAATTTAAGCAGAACCTATTGTTATCTGATTGCCGGGAAATCCAGAAGTGGGAAAACCAATCTGCTCAAAGGGATCATGAAATCGGCAGCAATGCGAGGCGGCAGGATCACGGTGATTGATTTCGGAGGTGATTTCCTGATTCCAGAGAATACAGATACCCTGCATCGGATTGACACAGATGCTGGGCTGTATGCATTTTTAACCGAGTTAAAACCTGACTTCGTAGCACGGAACCAAAGAAAGAAGGCGAACGTGCAAAAGGGTATGTCAGATTGGGAAATCTATGAGGATATGCTTGCATTTGATGCAAGATTTATCCTGATTGCGAATTTTGCTGACTTTGTCACACATGTCACGCATCCCGAAGGAACTATGGAGATGAAACCTTTTGTGGAGAATCTGTTGGACAAGGGCAGTATGCACAATGTATATTGGATGGCCTGCTACAATCAGGAGGATGTGGCAAAAGTAGCAGGAACTAAGATATATGATTATTTCCTGCGATATAAGACAGGAATCCATTTTGGCGGTAATGTAGCCGGGCAGCGGATTATGAACTTTGAGTATGTTCCATATGCGGAACAGAACAAAGCTTTAAAGCCTGGTATTGGTATGTTGCCTGCCAATGAAGACGAGGATGTGAGAAAGGTTATCATTCCATTGGTAAAAGGGTAGACACATGGTATCGATGGCGGCATATGATGAAGATTGCATAGAACTGGATGAACTTAAGGCCGTCACCAAAGAACTGGCGGCGAGACTCAGCGAGGATAAATGGAATATAGAACAGATTTCCGGTTTGAAACAGCTGTGCGCTTATTTGGAAAAGACACCGCTGTTGGATATGCTTTTGTATGATGTGACGCGCTCTGAGGCGCTGGATTATCTGCGGAGGATCAGAAAAGTCTATCGGACAGCCAGGATCATGATTCTTGCCGACAAGGAACTCTCACCCATGACTTATATGAAACCGGATATCCATGCAGATTCTTTGCTGCTTAGACCCTGGTCAAGAGAACAGGTCAGGGAGGTTCTGGAAGAATTTATCAGGGGATGCCTGGAGGCGGCAGAGGGTATGGAACAGCAGTTCTATGTGATTGAGACCAAAGAGGGCAGCATCAGGATCCCTTATGACAGAATTTACTATTTTGAGGCCAGAGCAAAGAAGATTTATGTCTGCGCCGGTAAAGAGGGATTTGGATTCTACCATACGATCGATAAGCTTGTAGAAGAGCTGCCGGAACAGTTTGTGCGGTGTCACAGAGGGTTTGTCGTCAATTCTTATAAGATCCGGAAGATTATGTTATCACAGAGTATCATTTGTCTGGCAGATGGTTTTGAGGTGCCGTTATCCAGGAGTTATAAAGCGGGTATAAAGGAGTTTGTCAGGTGAAAGGCAGCATTGAAAAAGCATATTATCTGAAGCAGGAGGAGCTGGCAGTGCTTCTGGCAATGAACAGAGTACAGCGGCTGTACGGATTCCGCATGGATGCGGGCATGGATAGGGAAGAATTAAGCAGGATTTTATTTGAGATGGCCAGAAAAAATATTCTGTCGGTGTCCGAAAACAGTATCCTGATGGAGCCAGATCTGTCTGCTGCCTTAAAAGACCTGGCCCAAGCCGAAAATATTCTGATTCTGACAGGTACAGAAGAGTATCCTGAGTGCTGCATTTATGTGGGACATGTGGGGCAGAATGTGGTCTTTGTACATCTGGTGGGACAAGGTGGACAGATGTATTGCATAGAATCGGTGGAGTGGACAGAAGCTTGTGTTAAGATGCGGGAATATGGATTTCTAATTCCGGGCGTATTGGAAAAGATGCAGACATGTTCCGAAGAGGAGGAAGTTGACCCGGAAGTACAGGAACTGGCAAGAAGATTGTATGGCCAGGAGAAGGAGAAAATTGTGCAGCACAAAGAGGTCAAATGCTGTCTGCTGCAGTATTCTGTCTTACAAGCACAGAAGATACGGCAGCTCTTGATCATAGGCGGGGTATTGGAGGACTATTTGGTATGTAGTGATAAAGAGCAGGACCTGGTGTATCTATATTCTGAAGAGAAAGCAGTGGAACTGTTAGAAGAAATGATGGGAGGCAGATTATGATTCTGGTCGATATTTACGTTCCGTCCATAGGGAACACATATGATTTTCAGCTGGATGAGGAAGTTCCGGTGGGCAGTGTGATAGAAGAAATCAGTGAGATGATCGGGCAAAAGGAGCATTGCCGGATTGTCGGGGATATGACGAAATTGATGCTGTGTGCCGGTAAAGGCAGACAGATCCTTCACAAGGATTATACATTGGAACAATGTCATATTATAACCGGT
The DNA here is from genome assembly GCA_951800685.1 of uncultured Lachnospiraceae bacterium. Classification (GTDB taxonomy): domain Bacteria; phylum Bacillota; class Clostridia; order Lachnospirales; family Lachnospiraceae; genus UBA3282. The sequence goes on along the minus strand of CATOJY010000027.1, from coordinate 19,673 downwards.
GACAGTTTGATCCTGGTGTGATTTTCCTTATACCCACAGCAGGCTATTGTTATGTAGGAGAATGAAAGAGGAACTGTTACGGATCAGGGGGGCATGGTGCAGGAAATAGGTCATTCATACTGGAATATGCGTCGTCTGTCAGCAGATGAACAATGAAAGAGATAATAGATTATAATGCAGATATAACAGAGGAGCTGGTAAATGTTCAGCATTGTGACGAATCAGGTAATGGAAGATTGTTTGCAGTTAGAGCAGTGTGTCTCACAGCTTACGGCAGAGAATATGGAAATGGAATCCATCATCAGAGAAATAGGAAGTCTTTCGGGAATGGATGAGGTGATGACACGGCTTAAGTCCCAGCACAGTGGGATTAGGGAGGAAATCCGGATACTCAGACAGATGATGCTGGGACTGGATAAAACGGTTCTATACTACATGAACTGCGAAAGGCGGATATGTGAGAATGTGGAGCAGAGCATGATTCAATATGCGCGCAGAGAGGTTGGAATGAATGATTTCTCACAGATTGCGGATCTGCTGGGTAAGATTCTCTAGGGATAGATAACAGACAGCGCACACACGGTGCAGAAAGGACAGAGGAATGGCGAATCAGGAAATTACAGTAAATACAGATACCTTGGCATCTGATATCGTAGAATTAAACAGTACACTTGAAACGACGAGAAGAATGTTAAACAATATGTTCACACAGATTCAGGAACTAGATGCGATGTGGGACGGTCCTGCAAATGATGAATTCAACAGACAGTTTGCAAATGATTACGAGAATGTAGAAGGTTTATGTACAACAGTGGAATCGCTAATCTCATGCATGGAGTATGCCAGGGAACAGTATAACAACTGTGAAAACCAAGTAAACGGCATTGTATCTGCCATCAGTATTTAAGGAGGAAAGATATGGCAATCGGAGGAGATGTGTTTATCAGAGTTAAGCCTGAGACCCTGGTAGAAAAGTCCCAGGAAGTTTCAGAAAGTATCCGTAAGATGGCGGCCTGCTTTGATGAGCTGGAGAGGATCATTAACCGGACCAGCTATTATTGGATTGGTGAAGCAGGAGACATGCACAGAAGATTGTATCAGGAACAAAAAGATAACGTGGATGAGATAATGAGGCGATTAAAAGAGCATCCGGCGGATCTTCTGACAATCGCCCAGAATTATATGCATACAGAACAGGCGGTGGAGGAAGTCGCTAACCAGTTGGATGGCGATGTGATCGAATGATAAGGAGAAACATATGGCAAGCAGGGCAAGTATAGAATTTGACTTTCATAAAGCAACGGCGCAGGCGGACAGGCTTGATGCAGTGGCAGATCAGTTAAATATGCTGTCTGGCAACAAGTTTGGCGCCACCATGCAGCATCTGTCTTCTAATTGGAAAGGAGAAAATGCATCTATGTACCTTACAAAGGGAGGAAAATTACAGGAACAGATGGATGCAACTTCGAAGGAGCTGCATAGTATTGCGTCGGAGATCAGGGCAGTTGCAAAGAGGATGTATGAAGCGGAGATGAGAGCGCTGCGTATCGCAGAACATCGTGAATATTGATAGAAAGAATCAGAGCTCGTAAGGTTAATTCAAAAGAATTTTCCTTTTAAATAAATACCCCGGACGAGACAAATAACAATCACAGGAGGAAAGAATTATGGGACTTATTCAAGTATCAGCATCAGAACTTAAGGTAAAAGCGGGAGAATTGAGAAATTTAAATTCCCAATTTAAGACGCAGGTGGGGAATCTGGAAAGCCAGGAGCAGGCCCTGATCGGTATGTGGGAAGGCGAGGCTAGAGATGCTTTTAACGTTGCATTCAACAATGATAAGACACAGATGGACAATTTTCATAATCTGATCGAACAGTATTGCGTGGCATTAGAGAATATTGCTGCAAAATATGAGATGGCGGAGGCTCAGAATTTGTCCACAGCATCAAGGAGAACATACTAAGAAGTACAGGGTAACAGGTAGCGGATACAATTATAGATAAGGAGAGATAATTATGGAAGGCATTTTGAAAGTAACCCCAGACAAATTGATGGGCACAGCAGACGAGTTTCAAACCACAGGCGGACAGGTACGCAATCTGACACAGGAGATGATCAGTATTGTGGACAGCTTAAAGTCCAGTTGGGAAGGAGACGCAGCGAGAGCATACAATGAAAAATTCCACCAGCTTGAAGACGATATGGAAAAGATGCACAGAATGATTGATGAGCATGTCAAAGACTTAAATGAAATGGCAAGGCAATATGAGATGGCAGAGAATGCTAATGTTGATATCAGTGGAGGCCTGACAGGTGATTTGATTTCTTAAGAGAAAGAAGTGAACCAGATGCACCCGCTATGCGAGCGGATGCATCCGGTTCAGAAGATGAAAGGTATGGGAAGGTATGGCACAATTTTCTGTTAAGACGAAAAATGCCAGGATGCAGGCAGCTGATGAGGAGAGACTGGTTAAAGAACTGGGACAGATAGAAGCTGAAATCAGCAGTGTTGGCAATAATCTTGGTTTTCGTGTGGCTTCACAGGCAAATATACGATCCAGAATTAACCATGCCGCAGAGCGTGTGGAGGCTCACAAAGGCAGTATGACAGGCATGAAGTCTGCTCTGAATGATATTCTGGATGGATATGACAGAACGGAGCAGCAGGTGGTGGATCATGCGCAGGTTAAGAATACGGATTTGCAGAATGTACAGGGTTCACAGATTGATTTTGGTGATATTGAGACAGGTATTATTGAGAAATTGATCAAACCGTTACTCACAAGTATCGATGGAGGTGAGTATGGAGAATACATAGTAAAGCGTCTGGAAGATATCAGGGATTTTGTGGCTAAAATATATAACGGCGATACTTCTATATTAAACGGGTTATTGATGATGCCGCCGTTGATCTTGAATGATATAAATGCATTTGATAATTTTATTGACAAAATGAAAAATGACATTCAGGATGCAATAAAAGATGCCACGAGCTTTGAGGTTGGAAAGAAAGTGCAAGGCGCTTTATACGGTAAAGAAATAGCAGGAGAGTATGGAAGCCTTGGTGTGTCAATATCTGCTTATGAAGCATATGCCAGTGCGGAAGGCGGCTTGTTTACACAGAACGAGGATGGTACACTTGTATTTAATCCTAATATTGACGCCAAGATGGGAGCGAGTTATACGCTTCTGACCGCCGCTGGAGATATAGCAGTCGGCAATGAGATGCTGGGGGCTTATGCAAACGGCAATATTACAGTGGGCCAGGTTTCTGGTGAGGTAGGTCTTCATGCATCGCTCATGGACGAGAATGGCTCCTTTAATCCAAGCGCAAATGTTCATGCGAATGTGGAGGCCGTATTGATCGAGGCGGAAGCACAGGCTGGCGTAACCGTTTTGGGAACAGATGTCAATGTATCAGGCAGTGCCTATATCGGCGTGGGGGCGCATGCGGATATCGATATTGGCGACGGCAAAATCAAATGCGATATTGGGGCGGCATTGGGAATTGGAGTCAGCGTAGGATTTGAGATAGACTACGGCGGCACAATCGATGCAATTAAGAATGGTGCAAAAAGTGTCTTGAGCAAGATATTGCCATGGTAATGGCAGAAAGAGAGGACAACTAATGTTTACTGGAGTGTTACCAATTGGTTCTGTAGTGTTGTTAAAAAACAGCACAAAGAAACTTATGATCATGGGATTTGCGCAGGTGGCGGCGGATAATCCGAACAAGGTTTATGATTATGTTGGATGTGTTTTCCCGGAAGGATTTCTTGGACCGGATCAGACATTTTTGTTTGATTCCCATCAGGTCGAAAAGATTTATGCAGTAGGGTATCAGGATGAAGAGCAGATGCAGTTTAAGATCCGTGTGGATGCGGCACTGATGGAACTGAGAAAAAAGGAAAATGAAGAACAGAAAGATGAGAAAAATGAAGGTAATAACTAGAAAAGTAGTAATTGCAGTGTTGGCAGTTCTCATGCTGTGCGGCAGTTCTGTCCATGCCGCGGCAGATGCTTGCATTATGGAGACTTTTACGGGTGAAGATCGTCTCATTGTGTATACAAAAGGCACCCCAAAGGAGCTTGCCGATGTATCTATACAGATCGGAACATCTACCGGGGAGATGGCGTCAGTGGAGAATATCATAGACCGGGATGTAAGCATGAGGACCCTTGTCATGGTCGATAATTCTATATCAATCCGACAGGATGACAGGGACAAGATAGCAGATTTCCTGCAGGATCTGATCTCTGATCGGGATGCAGGGGAAGAGATGGCTATTACAGTGTTCAGTGAAGAAATTACATGGCTTGCGGAGTATACCGGTGATTACAGCACGCTGAAGCAGGCAGTGGATGGAATCGAGTATCAGGACCAGGAGACTTATCTGACAGATGTGCTCTATGACTTGCTCACCACAGAGTATCTCGCTGATGGGGAAGAGGTATACCGGAGAATTATTGTTGTTTCAGACGGTGTTGACAACAAGTCCATGGGTTATACGAAGGAAGAATTGTACAGCCTGCTTAAGGAGAATCCTTATCCCATTTATACTGTTGGATGTGTCAATGGCAAGAATGAGGAAGAATTGGAGAATATGTTTGCGCTGTCCAGGATGACCTCGGCACAGTCGTTTCTGATGGAGGATGTGGAAAACACGCTGGATATTACGGACGTGCTCAAAACAGACAGGGATATTGTGAGACTGGAGATTATACCATCACCGGAGGTTATGGATGGAAGCCGTAAGGCAGTGAAGATTTCATATACCGATCAGGGAAGCACCGTTAACCTGTCAGCAGATATTATGATGCCGCAGCAGACGCAGGCAGTTGTTGAAGACGCAGAGCCTGTACCAGAACCGGAACCGGAGCCGCCGGCAGAACCGGAGACAGATATTACGGAAGAGAACAATGATCAATTTATGAAAACGGCAGTTCTGCTCGTGATTTTCTGTTTTGTGATTTTGGCAGCAGTAATCATTGTCATTGTACTTATTATTTTAAAAAAGAAACGAAATAAGGTGCAGTTTGAACCTATTGATGACAATATTCTGCAGGAACTGCAATACAGTTTTGGGACGTCAGAGGAAAAGACGGAATTGGTACATACGAACGTGCCAGATGATGACGGGCGTACTTATATGATATGGAATAACAGAAATACTTACCATATTATACTAACGGATATCCACTCTATGGCGAAGACTTTCCAGGTTCCCTTAGAACAATCTGTTACGGTAGGACGTAAACAGGGAATGTGTGATATTGTCCTTGATTATGAAAAATCTGTTTCAAGCAGACATTGTGAGATCAGTGTACGGGATAACAAATTTTATATAAAGGATCTTCAGTCTGCTAATGGTACATACGTCAATGGCAGTAAGGTATTGGCTGATACGGAGATTTTTCCAGGGAACATTGTCAAGCTGGGCAGACTGGAATTAAGGTTTGAAGTAAAATGATGGGATGAAAGCAGGTTTACGGAGACTGTGCAATGGAATATAGAGGCGTATGCGAGATCGGATTAGAGCGAACCATGAATGAGGATTCCGTTTTTATGGCAGCGGAGGGAGAAATCGGGTTGTTTTGTGTGGCGGACGGTATGGGTGGCCATAGTCACGGAGAACGCGCCAGCAGAGAGATTACAGATGGTATGGCCGGATGGTGGAAGAACTTTCGCGAATCGGCGTTTGACTGTGATTTTTCCAGAATGATTTATTCGCTCAATCAGGTGTTAGAGAGGGCCAACCAGAAGATCTGGCAAATGTCTGGAGGCAGGGAAATCAGTGGTTCTACGGCAGTAGTTCTGTTTATCTACCGGGGGCGGTATGGGATTTTGAACGCTGGGGATAGCCGGATCTATCGTTGTGACCGGACGCAGGTAAAACAGTTGACGGTGGATGAAGTGTGGGAGAATCAGATCAGCCTGTCTGTGAGTAATTGGGTGAAACGGCAGCATCCCAACTGGGGAAAGCTTGTCAATGCAGTTGGGATAGCAGAGGATGCAAGGATCACCAGCAGTACGGATCAGACTTATACGGGCATGATTTTTATGTTATGCAGTGATGGTCTATATAAAATGTGTCCGGAACGGATCATTGCCAAATATCTGAAAAAGTGCAGACACCATTCATTGGATGCTTCATTGGACAGTATGTTGAAAAAAGTGTATGGTGAAGGCGCCAGGGATAATATCTCTGTGATACTGGTTAGAGTATAGATAAAGATAAGAAAACGCGAGGATGGGAGGAAAAGGATATGTCAATCATCGATAAACTTAGCAGCGGGGTGTCCGAGGCGGGCAACACGATTTCGCAGAAAGCCAAAGGGATTTCCGAGCAGACGAAACTGGGCAGTGAAATTTCCAAGAATAAAGCGAGAAGAGAAGAAGGTATCCGTAAGCTGGGAGAAGCCTGCTACCAGGCGCACAAAACCGGTGAGGCGCTTGCAGCGGATGAGTTGTTTCACGAGATTGAACTGGTAGATGGGATACTGGATAAACTGACGGAGAGCCTTTGCCAGCTTAAGGGAATTGTGATATGTGAAAACTGCGGTACAGAAGTGATGAAAGGCAACGCCTTCTGTCCTTCCTGTGGCACGCAGATCAGGCAGCCTACGGTCATCAGATGTCCGAAGTGCAGTGGGGAACTGCCGGGAGGCTCCAGGTTCTGTGTATATTGCGGAGCTAAGATAGAAGAATAGAAGTGTGCGGAATGACACGTGCCAGCGGGACGGCGGACAAAGGATATTTTCAGGATATAAATACGGATATTTGGGGAAGAAGAAATGAGGCAAGTATGCTACGGATGTTTTAAGATGGTACAGGATGGTGATAATGTATGTCCTTATTGCGGATATCACATACATCAAGATCAGGATTTGTTACATATCTTAAAGCCCGGTACAATATTAAATCAGAAATATACGATTGGTAAGATGCTTGGTGAGGGCGGGTTTGGTATCACTTATTTAGCGTGGGATAATAATATGCAGATTAAAATTGCCATTAAGGAGTTTTATCCTGCAAGCCTCGTTGCACGGGATACCTCATCTGTAGGTCAGACACAGATTTATACGATCACACAGTCCGGAAGTGGCGAATTCCACCAGGGATTGGAGCGTTTTGTCAGAGAAGCATCTACGCTGGCACAGTTCTTTAAACTGCCGGGCATTGTTTCGGTTAAAGATTTTTTCTATGAAAACGGGACGGCTTATATTGTCATGGAATACATAGAAGGAATCACTCTGAAAGAATATCTAAAGTTAAAAGGCGGTGTGCTTTCTGTGGAGGAGACTCTCGCGCTTATGAAGCCAGTGATAGAGTCGCTTGCCGTGATACACGGTTATAAACTGTTACATAGAGATATTAGTCCGGATAATCTGATGATCACGCAAGACCATCAGATTAAGCTGATTGATTTCGGTTCTGCGCGTTATTTTGACAGCCAGTCGGACAAGAGCATGACGGTTGTATTAAAGCATGGATACGCCCCCATTGAACAGTATTCTTCCAATGGACACCAAGGTACGTGGACAGATATTTACAGCCTTTGTGCAACCATGTACAGAATGTTGACGGGGCGGATTCCAGATGAGGCCATCAATCGGATTCGAAGCGACACGCTTGCGCCAGTCCATTCAGTGGTTAGGAAGCTTCCGGGTAATGTGGCACAGGCGATTAACAGGGGACTGTCTGTTATGGCAGAAAACAGACAGCAGACACTGGAAGAGCTGTATCGTGAACTGTATATGAGCCGTCAGGATTTCCGCGCCACGAAGCGGAGCAGAATCTATCAGGGTATTAATAAATTTCTGATCAGGCTGATTGTTGGAATTGTGTTAAGTCTGATTATTTTCAGTATTGTATGGATAAAAAGAAATGAGATTTCGGATGCGGTGTCCCAGGTAGCGGAGAAATTTGTGACGAAGGAAGATGAGAATCTCAGAGCATCGAGAAATCTGGAGGAGGATAAAGAAGAGAAGAAACAAGAGGAAGAAGATGACGAGTCTGACCGGGAGGAAAAGGAGCGGGATGCAGCCAAGGATACGGAAGATCCTGCAGAAACGGAGCATGATGAAGTAATGCAGGATACCCAGCGCCAGACACGTATAGAGCCGGAAGATGCAGAGGCGGATGAATCCGGCCAGCCTCAGGATGCTGGGTCACAGAAGTATCAGATGATGAGGTCGGGAGCAGAATCCGCTTCTGCCCTGGATGATTCTGTCATCAAAGTGAAAAACGGCCAGTTAAACAATATTGCTTCCGGGTATACGGTGGGAGAAATTCTTGATCTGTATTCCGATACGGAAGGGCAGTGGTATATTTATGGAGATACGGCGACGTCGAAGCAGTATGTTTATTATGAAGGACGAAAAGGAGACTCGTCTTTCGTATTGGAATTTGAAGTATATGAGAACAATACCTTTAAGCTGACAGGAGCTATGCAGGATGATCAGTCGGTGGAACGCTACTCCGATTTCTTCCAAAGCATACTGGACAGTTTGGGTTTTTAGGAGGATAAGACAAATGATATGTCTGGGATGTGGACGGGAAATTCCTGATACGGGGAAGTTTTGTCCAGGGTGTGGACGGCCTGTGATGCAGCCGGCCATGCAGGAGGAGAAGAAGAAACCGGAGCAGGGCAGGAAATATCTGGTGGCGATTATAATTGTTGTGGTAATTATTATTGTTGTTCTGCTGGCGCTTATCTTGTCGGCCCGCTTGCAAAGACAACCGGATGAGCGGAATGAAAAGACAGTGCTGAGTGAGGATGTGGAAATTGCGCAAACGGAAGAGGAGATGACAGAAGAGAAAGCGCAGGAGGAGACACAGGAGGAATTACAGGAGGAATCCGATATAGTTACGGTTTTGGTGGCAGCACCTGCAGATTATATGCATTTGAGGCAGGAACCTGGTTTGGATGGGGATGGGATTGCCGAGGTGAGGGCCGGAGAGCATCTGCTCTGGAAAGGTGAGACGGTTGAGGAAGGTGGCAGGAATTTCTATAAAGTGACGGTTGAGGAAACCGGACTGGAAGGATATCTGAATGCAGATTATTGTATTCGTGTGGACTACCGTGATGATCCGGGTCTTTTGTCTGTTGTCGATGTGACGGATGCACTGTACACTTATGATAAGATGAGAGAGGATATCCAGGAGCTCTGTAGCATATACGGGGAATGCTTATCTTATGAAGTGGTGGGAAGCAGTGTGGATGGAAGGGAAATCTATGAGGTGTGTCTGGGATCTCCAGATGCCCAACACCATATATTTGTCCAGGCAGCTATTCATGGAAGGGAATATATGACAGCACAGCTGGTTATGCGGATGCTGGAATATTATGCGGCCAATTATAGCTGTGGCAGTTACCAGGGGAAGTCCTATCAGGAACTTTTGGAGCATACGGCAATTCATGTGATTCCCATGTCTAATCCTGACGGTGTGACGATTAGTCAGTTGGGAATAGATGCGATGGATCATGAGGAAATTGCGCAGCTTGTGTATGACTGTTATCTGCGTGACCAGGTACACCTGGTGTTTGAGGAGGACATGAACGGTGACTGGAACTGGGCTGATTATTATCAACAGGCCGACTATGACAGGGAGGCGGAAGGGAAAACTGATCTTATTTCTTTTGAAGAGTATCAGAGATTATGGAAAAGCAATGCAAACGGTGTGGATCTGAATAATAATTTCGATGCCGGATGGGGTGATATTAATTTAAAGCAGGAACCATCTTACGGAAACTATAAAGGGATATATGCTGTATCGGAGCCGGAGACGCAGATCCTGGTAGAGGAAGCCAGAAGAAGGACATATGATTATTTCCTGAGCTATCATTCAAAAGGACAGTTGATCTATTACGATGTCAATGGAAATAGGGAGGAGACTTCTGAGAAATCCCACGCATTGGCGACAGATCTGCAGGAAGTGATCAAATATGGGCCGGTCAATACCCAGAAAGGATATAATGTGAATCTGGGAGGCTTCAGTGACTGGGTACAGCTAGACCTGCAGGGCGCTAGCGTGACCATAGAAAATGGGCGGCATCCATGTCCGCTTGGTATAGAAGAATTTGACGCTATATGGTATCGTAACAGGGAATCCTGGGCGATGTTGTGTGAGAATTTGTATGAACTGGAGACAAAAGAATAATTTACAGATGAGGAGGAAAAAAATGTTTTGTAAACAATGTGGCAGCGAATTGACAAAGGATGCCTTGTTCTGTTTAAACTGCGGAGCAAAGGTAATTTTGGAAGATGCAGGATATGACGGCGACGATAAGACAGTCATCCTGCAGGAGGAAACTGGTTTTCAGGAGCAGCAGGCGGCGCATCCTGGGGCAGCAGAACCGGCGGATGTGGCAGCAGAGGCAGCAGAACCGGTACAACCGGCGGAACCGACAGGGGAAGGTGAGACAGTGGAGCCGGCGGAAGCTATGCCAAACGGAACAGCGACAGTCGAGACAGTGGAAATATCCCCTACGGGAGTATCAGAAGCAGGAACAGCAGTGGTGGTTCCTGAAGGTATGGAACAGAAGAAGTTCTGTCCTAACTGTGGTACGGCCAACGGAATGAATGATTTGTTCTGTCAGCAGTGCGGTATGTTCTTTGGGAATGCAGCAGAGAAAATGGGCGGTGCAGATATGCCTGGCAAGGCCCACAAAAAATCTGCGTGGAAGATTGCAGGTGCCGTTGGCGGAGTACTTGCAGTCATTGGACTGGGGATCGTGTTTGTGCCGCGTATCCTGGGCGGGATGACATCCGGAGATGAGGAGCTGGATTTTGTCATGTATGTTAAGGATAACGAACTGACGATGGCACGTAAAAACAAATATGAGCCGATGGTGGTTGGAGATCGGGTGTTTGAAGATAAGGATGAAAGTAATTATTCTACCTACGGTCTGGTTCAATATTCTTCCAATCATCAATATGTATATTATCCGCAAAAAATTGATGAGGATGGATTCGACCTCTATCGAAAGAAGCTTGGAAGCAAAAAGGCGGAAGGGGAGAAAATAGATTCTCATGTGACAGAATATAAAATAATTGGGAATGACAGAGTGGCCTACATAAAGGATCATATAGACTGCAAACTGTATCTGTATCATAAGGGCGAATCGGAGAAAATCGCATCAGGTGTATCAAACATGAGCGTTTCTGCTGACGAAAACTATATTATGTGGCTCGATGATAACAGGTTGTATGTACAGGATATTGGGTTAAAATCGGATAAAATTAAATTGGATTCGGATGTCCTGCGGATCTATGCAGCTTCAGATGACTTTAATAAGATTGTATACCAAAAAGAGGATAAGCTGTATGTGATGAAAGGCATGGAAGAAAAGGAAAAAATAGCGTCGGATGTGTTTGCCGCCTACGTCTATGACATTAATGGCAGTCTTAAGGTGTATTATGTGAAAATGGAGGAGTCGCCAAGCCTAAGTTTTTATGATTTGGTTGATGATGATTGTCTGGCGTCAGACCAGCAGATGGTAGAGCCTAACCTTGAAGACTATCAGAGAGTAACCTATAAGGACAGCTTCTGGGGGAGGCAGCAGAGCGTAGAGATTGACGACAGTTATTATGAGGAGTGGGAGAAATACGAGCAGAAGGAGGAGAGAGACTATCTGCGGGACAGACTTGAGAGTGATCTGTTATCGATGGAGGAATGTGATATCTATTATTATGAGGATGCCACAGAAGAGAGCAATAAAGTTCTGACAGTCTTGAAGCAGTACGGAGAGTCCGTATATGGAAGCGCAGCAGTAGACAATGCGCTGATGTATGTATACAATATAGAGCAGGAAAAAATTGAGGAGACAAGATTGTCTGCTTTCGCTGGTATTGACTATTATGAAATACAGCAGGAACTCATGAAACAATTAGAGGCTGGAAGACAATTACTGTACATAGAGAATGGGGAAGTTCATGAGATAGAAGGATACGAAAGCGAAGATGAATATTTTAGTTCCTATGTTGCTGCTATGGCAAATGAAGAGAAAAAGATTCTTTATATAGCCGATTCGGGCATTGAGGAAAGAAAATTATACAGCTTTGATTATGGACGGAAGGATGCTTCTTTGGAGCTGGTCACAGATGAGCTTGCATGGGTGGTTTCCTACGCCATGGATGAAATCTGCTATATGAATGAGGAAGAAGAACTGTACTATGGAGACACAAAGATAGCCGAAGAGGTCGGTTCATGTAGAGTCTGGGACGGGGAAACGCTTCTTTACTTGACAGATATGGATAAGAATAAGGAAGAAGGCACACTGCATTTATACCAGAATGGTAAAGATATAGAGATTGCAGATGATGTGGCTCCGACAGGCGGCTACGGAATATTTGATTCCAATAAGGTGGTATTTCTGACAGATTATAATTTCAAGAAGTACCGTGGTGATTTGAATGTATACGACGGAAAGAACGTAAAACACATTGATTCGGATGTAACCAATATTATATTCTAAGGAGCGTAACAAATGTTTTGTATGAAATGTGGTGGGCAACTTGATGATGGCGCAAAATTCTGTACCAAATGCGGAACACCCGTACAACAAAACGGGGAAATGCCTCAGGCTGCCCAGCCTAGAGTAGAAATACCGGTATTTCCACCGCCAGAGCTGGCGGGATCTGTGAAGCTGGGAGCTGATGGACCAGCGAAGACAAAGGAGCGGGGCAGCTCAAAAGCATTGACGGCTGTATTGGTTATTTTGTTGGTGTTACTGATCGCTGGGCTTGGCGGCGGCGCCTATTACTTCATAGGTAGTTATCAATCCGACAAGGAGTTCTCAGGTGCAGGAGATGATGAGGATGACAGAGAGTATGTCGGAAAATCTGATGATGAGGATGAAGAAGCGGAGGAGCAGGAGGAAGCCAAAGGGGAGGAACCTCAGGAAAGTATACCCATAGAAGAGAGGCAGGCAATCAACTTAAACATCCGTCAGGTGGATAATTCCAATTTCCCTGAGGTGACATTCTACGCGAGTATTGTCGATGAAAGCAATAACGTTGTGGATGGACTGGACGCCTCCGATTTCACAATACAGGAGATCGGTGAGGGCGGAAAAGTTATGGACGTCACGATCAATGAAGTTTATAAGGTACTCAATGAAGATACCATTAGTGTCAATCTGGTCCTGGATGCCAGCGGCAGTATGATTGATTGGAACAAAATGGATCAGGCTAAGAATGCCGCCAAAGCATTGATTGCCAAAATGAAACTAGACCAGGGCGATCAGGTTGAGATCATCTCCTTCGATGATTATGTGTATCTAGGACAGGATTTCACGAGACAGGAGGACCTTCTGACGGCAGCAATTGACAATATCGATCCGTGGGGTGGCACTGCGCTGTATGATGCGTTGTATGCCGGTCTCTATCAGACATATTATGAATCCGGGGTTAAGTGCGTCATTGGATTTACGGACGGCATGGAAAATGCCAGCAGCTATAGTTTTGAGGATGTGGTAACCATGTCACAGAATACCAGTATACCTGTTTTTATCATCGGAATCGGCGAGGAATACGATGCGGATGCTTTAAGGTCTCTGGCGTCACAGTGTTCCGGGGAGTATTATTCTGCAAATGTGACGGATTTGGAAGACATTCTAACAGATATCTATTTAACCATCTATGAAGAGCAGCAGGATTATTATGTATTTAAGTATACCTCCACGGACACGGGACACAGGAACCAATTCAGGGATATTGTTCTGGAAACGTCAGACACTACTGAATTCTATGGTACCTATACAAAAGAATATGTACCACAGTCCGATATCAGCGGTGCCTTTGCAGCAGATTACATGGACATGGATTATATGCTAGATTTTTCCAGTCAGGAGGAAGTGACGGAAGAGGACTTAAATGGTCTTAGCCTGGCGCAGCTTCGCATTGCCAGAAATGAGATTTTTGCAAGGCACGGAAGGCAGTTCAGGGATACGGCGCTGAATCAATGGTTTTATGCCAAAGAGTGGTATCTGAACCTTCCGGAAAAATACTCACCAGATGACTTTGACAAGATTTCGCCGAGTCCTTTGACGAAATTGGAAATTCAGAATGTTGAATTCATCAGTAACTATGAGAAATATATTATGGATAACAGCGATATCTATCCCAATGCATCGGATGAACTGTTGTCGGATTATGATCTTGCCCTAAGTAAAGCGGTGATTAAAAACGCGATGGCCCAGATGCAAAATTATCGCGACACAGATATTTTGCGGGAGAATATGAGACTGGTACAAGAAGTCATCGATCAGGAGGATATAGAATATTAAGGATTATGAAGAAGACAGTTTATTTTATGCTGGTGGTAGTGCTCTGTATGCTGACAGGGTGTACATCCCACAGGAAAGTGACAGATGATAAGACGGCGGCTGAGAGAGTAGAAGATACGGCGGCTGTTGGATGGGAAGAGGAGGAAACAGGAGAAGGTGACGCTGAGGAAGAGGATTTACTCCAAGATCCTGGAAATGGTGAGGAAACAGACACGGCTGATGATCAGCAGAAAGTCGTATTTACAGAGCAGGTGCAGGTGACAGCAGATGAGGTGAATGTGCGGGATTATCCTTCCACGGGAGAGGGATCCTCGGTGATTGGCAAAGCATATCGGGAAGAAAGTTTCCCTCTGATTGGCCAGAACGATGAGTGGTATCAGATTGAGTATATGGGACAGGATGCCTTTATTAGTCGGGAATATGCCAAAAGTGTTAAGGTAGAGACTGTGGTATCAACAGAACCTGAAGACAGTGATAGCGGGCGTGTTTCCGGGAAATGCATTGTCATCGATGCAGGACACCAACAGAAAGGAAACAATGAAAAAGAACCGGTTGCTCCTGGTGCCGAGGAGAGGAAAGCCAAGGTAGCTTCGGGAACCAGCGGTGTGGCCAGCGGCGTGAATGAGTATGAACTGACACTCGCAGTGTCTTTGAAACTGGAGCAGGAATTGCAGGAGAGAGGATATGACGTTATTATGGTCCGCCGGGAGAATGATGTAAACATCAGCAACAGTGAGCGGGCACAGATTGCAAATGAGGCAGATGCAGATGCATTTTTGCGTATTCATGCGAATGGATCAGAGAATCCATCGGTACAGGGAATGATGACCATCTGCCCCACTGCAGATAACCCCTATTGTGGAGAGATCTATGAGGGCAGCAGGGCGTTGTCTGAAAAGATTCTCGATGCAATGACCATGGAGACAGGCGCTGTGAAAGAAAAAGTGTGGGAGACGGATACCATGAGTGGTATTAACTGGTGTAAGGTTCCTGTCACGATCATAGAGATGGGCTATATGACCAATGAAAAAGAGGATCTGGCCATGCAGACGGAGGAATACCAGTGGAAGATCGTGCGTGGTATTGCTGACGGATTGGACCAATATTTTGAGGAAAGAGAGCAACATGCCAAAACTGAGTCTTGAGAGGATCTGACAGCAATGGAGGGATTTCATAAGCAGCTTAGGAAAATAATAAAGATGAGGAGGGTGTGAGATGTTTTGCAAACAATGTGGTATGGAAGTACCAGAAGGCGGGATGTTTTGTCCAAACTGCGGAGACAAATTGCAGGATGATACTACGCAGATGACAGAGGAACCGCGTGCAATACAAGAACCAGAGGGACCAGAACCGAAAGAGGAAACTGGTCAAGGGCAGAACGTCCACAAAAGATTTTGCCCGAACTGTGGAACGGAAAACAGTGTGGAGGATACGTTTTGCAGAGAATGTGGGATGCCGCTTCACGGTGCTGTATATAGTATCAGTAATCCCAACCAGAGGATACAAGGGAATCAGCAGCCGATGTGGGAGCAAGTAAAGAAAAAGAAAGGGCTTGTGGTCGGTGTTTGTGCAGTTGCGGCAGTATTTGCTCTGGTGGTTATTGTGACGGTGGTGCGAAGTATCACTATGGATCCCAGGAGCAAGGTGATTCGGGCTGTCGTTGCAACGATGGAAGAAACACCAGAGATTGTTAAGGAGATCAAGGCGGCTGGGGACATCCTTTTGGGGAGCCACTATACCATGGGGCTTATGATGGAAGTTGATGGAGATACGGTGAGCGGTGAGTTCAGAAATCAGACGGCTGATAAACAGATTTACCTGACAGCAGATCTGGACGGCGAGGAATTGGATTTGCTGTGTGGTGTACATTCTGGGGTATTCCGGGCTGCAATTTCAGAATGGGATTATGTGTTTACATATGATCCTAAGAAAGAAAATGATGGTTATCTGTGTGAGCTGCTGAGGAAGAAAGAAATTGAGCAGTTGAACTCCATGTTGGAGAGTATCACTTCGGATCAAGGCGGTGCCAAAGAACTTCAAAAAGAACTGGTGACTGCATTGCTTAAGGTGAGTGAGGAACTGGAATTCAAAGCCGCAAAGGCAAAAGAATTCAAAGTGGATGGGAAAGGCAGGGAGTGCAAAGGCTATAAGGTCAGAATAGACGAAAAGAATGTAGTCCACTTTGTGGAATACGCCGGGGAAATTATGACACGAAAAATGCCAGAGGATTTGGCAGATGAGTTTGCGGACAGCCTGGAAGATTTGATTGATGAGATAGAGGACGATGACTTTGACTTAGAGCTCACTTTTTATCTGTATAAGAAAAAACTGGCAGCTGTGATAATAGAGATGGATGATTATAAGGATCGAGAATTGGTCATCGAGTTTCAAGGTGGGGATTACAGGATGCAGAATATTCTGCTCTCACTGCAGGATGACGGAGATACCTATGCTGAGTCGGAGATAAGCAGCCGGAAAAAGGGCAGTGTCGAGACGATCAATATTGAGGCGGAGTCGGGTGATTATATCACGATTACCTACGACAAGAAATCTGGTGCGGTTTCCCTGGAGTATGATGATGGCTGGATTGAATGTTTCATGGAGGGTATTTATAAATTTTCCGGTTCAGAGGCTTCGTTTGAGCTGGAAGAACTTGAGTTTGACGGAGATTCCTTGATGGATGATGACATCTTGATGATATATATTAAGAAAGATGTGGAAATTCAAAAATACAGTGGTACAGAATTTGATCTTGGCGGCGCGGAGGAAGATGATTTCGAGGATTTGGCAGAAGATTTGAGGGACAGCAGTGAGTTGTTTGAAGATTTATTCTATGTAGGAGATAATTTTGTAGGGCTGAGAAACTTCTTTTATTGACTTGACGCATCGGCAAAAGAGATATAAAAGATATCGATTCAAGGCATATAGGTTGAACAATCAGAGAGTTTTCAATTTTTATTTAAGCAGTATCGTAAACAGGCTTGCGATATGAATGGGAATTAGAATGGAGGGAAAGAACATGTTTTGTCCAAAATGTGGGAAGCAAATTCCGGAGGGGGCGAAATTTTGCGGTGGGTGTGGTAATCCGGTTAAACCGCTTACTGGGGTAACGCCAGGCGGCCAGGTTGATTCTGTGAAACCACCTAAACCGCAGAAACATGAGAAGAAGACGAAGGAAAAAGTACAGCAGACATCAGTGCCATTGCAGAATGTGCAGCCAGTACAGGGGTTAAATCAGCCGACAGCATCAAACCTTCCATCCAACATAGTGATGACCAAGGAGACAAGAGAGGAAGAGCGGGAAAATAGGAAACTGACCATTATCTTGTGCATTGTGTTAGCTGTACTGGTTTTAGTGGCAGTGGGTATGGGGTTCTACTATCTTAAGATTTTGAAAAGCGGCGACGGCGTGGAGCCAGACCAGATAGAGGAATCAGAGAGTACAGAGGAAATAACACAGACAGAGGAGGGAGAACAGGAAGGAGAAGAGACACAGAGTACAGAACAGGCTACAGAGGAGACTGAGACTACGCAGGAAGAGGGTGTAGTTTCAGATACCAATGAGGTGGTTGGAGATACGATTCTGGAGAACATTCCTAAAGCGGTCTATTCCTATTCCTTTGATGAAAGGCTGGACAATGCCGAAGTGGTAGTTAGAAAGGATCCCGATACGGAGCCGGAGGAGACAGATGATATTGAGCCGCAGTATGTACGCGGAATAGAAGATAAAGCGGTGTATTTGGATGGAACATACGGAATCAAGCTGAGTGATGTGGAGCGCGTGGGAGATTCCTATACAATCGCTTTTTGGATGAAGGCGGATGAGCTGTATGACTGGTCACCATTCATTCATATCGGACATGATCTGTTTGACTCAAATAAACGGGTACGATTATGGCTGGGACAAAAAACGGATGGGGCCTCCGTAGCGCCAATCATCAGTTCTGAGCGGACACAGACGGAAGATTCTTTTGAGGTCAGGCCAGGGCAGTCCATGCCAAATAGCGTTGAGCCAAAAGTGTGGTATCACATTGCGTTTACTGTGGATGGATCTAAGCAGGGAAGTAAGCAGGGCAGACTTCTTGGCACTTTGTATGTGGCAGGGAAGTATGTGGGAGAAGGTGACATTGTACCAGATACGATGAATGCTGACGAGTTCAATGTATATTTGGGCATTAACTGTTGGGATCAGTTATATCCTGTAGCATTTGATGATGTCAAAATATGGGATCAAGTACTGGATGCAGATCAGATACAGGAATTATACAGTGCGTATGAATAAAATGAAATGATAGAATGCTTTTAAGTCCCGTGAACCCGGATTCCAGGTTCGCGGGGCTTTTTGTATGAACAATGTTTATGGATGATGCTGTGATCATACAGATTGCAAAGTTTGTGGGCATGAATGGAAAATGAGCCTCTATATGGCTGCTTTGACTTTGTTTTTCGAAATTCTGACAATGGAATAAAAGAGCAAAAAAGAGAATGATACTCTGCAGAACACTTCTGCAACCTGCTCACTGACAGTGAGTGAAAGAATCATACGTATTATAATAATTGCTACCATGAGAGCTGCTGTGATGAATAATCCTTTTTTCATATTTTATATCTCCTTTTCTTTGTATTACCGTGAGGTATTTTCTTTACTGAAATTAGGATATCAAATAGGAAGCTTTGCAGCCATTGATTTAGCTTACAGTTTATGTTTTGTAACTTACAATTATGTAAGGTTAAATTGATGAAGACTAAGATGCGGCAAATCAGCTTCCGGATTTATTTACTACCCATGGATGGAGCATTGCAAGATATGGACAGTATCTGGAATCGCTTAACGATCAGGAATGGACTAATTTCTGGTTAAGGTTGGATCAAAGCTAAATGTTTTTCATGAATAACTGATTATTTCGAAAAACCTTGCTTTACAGGTATACACGCAGGATTTACGATCAATTTACTACTTTTGAGGCAAAGAGCCTTGCTATGCCACTCGGAGTCCTGCGAGACCAAACAGCAGTACACAACCTTGAGAAAGAACAAATGAAGCTAAATACGACGCAGACGCGGCGTTTCTCTATCCCAATACAGGGATAACGGAAACGCCGAGAGCGTTTCAAGTTTTGTGTAAACTCAAAAACTGATATAAGATAGGTTAATAGTTACTTAAGGGGCGGATGCCGGATTTCGGGCTCCGCCCCTTACCCTGTATTATACAGGCTGTTTCCATGCTGTCAATAAAAGCTGGCAGGATTTTTCCCGTTACAGATTCCGGCCGGAAAGCCGCTCCTCAAAATAGATCTCTAACTGGGAATGGATCTGGCCCCAGTCCTGTCTATGGCCTGTCCATTTTTTTGTGATATCCATCATTGCCAGATACA
>CATOJY010000026.1 GCA_951800685.1 uncultured Lachnospiraceae bacterium | reverse complement strand
CTTTCGTATCCGTTTCCCCTAAACATTTACTGTTTGGTTTGTATCTGTCCGATACTCTCTGAAAAATCTTTAAGAATTTTTTCTCTTGAATTTTCAGGGTTGCATTACTGTTTATTTGTCAAGGTTCAATTTCGTATCAAAACATCTTGTTAATTCCTCTGATACGAACGGAGAAGGAGGGATTTGAACCCTCGCGCCGCTATTAACGACCTGCACCCTTTCCAGGGGTGTCCCTTCAGCCATCTTGGGTACTTCTCCAAATATAGCTAACCATGCTATTCATTATGACTCTCCATTCGAGATTTCATTCCTAGAATCTGTTAACAATCCCGTTCCGCCACTCTGTATCTCACCAGCAAAGGCGGCCCGGTCGGAGAGGTGCCTCCAGCGGAGAGGGTGGGATTCGAACCCACGCGCCCTTGCGGACAAACGGTTTTCAAGACCGCCTCGTTATGACCACTTCGATACCTCTCCAGGTTTATCTCGCGCCTGCTCTCTCGATCAGCGCAAAAGTTATTCTAGCAAAAAAGATTTTCAATGTCAACACATTTTTTGACAAATTTTAAAAATTTTTCATGTGCAGTCTTTTAGACCAAAAAAGACTCTGCAATCTTTAAATCTTCCGGCGTCGTAATCTTAATATTTTCGTAGGAGCCTTCCACCAGTTTGACTGGACATTCCATAAAAGTTTCGACTACCATAGCGTCATCTGTGATCTGTATTCTTCCTGTCCCTGTTCTGTCCTGTTCCCTCATGAGTCTCTGGTAAGCCTCTATAATGAGTGCGCTGTCAAATACCTGTGGTGTCTGGATCTGCCATAACAGGCTTCTGTCAGGCGTTCTTGAGGCATAGCCATCCGGGTCAACAATTTTGATCGTATCTTTCACAGGCATTCCTGTTACACAAGCATGAACTGATTGCACCGCCTCATAATTCCGGCACAGAATTTCTTCCGTCAAAAACGGCCTGGCCCCGTCATGGATAAAAATATATCCTCCCACATTCGGTATGTGCATATCCCCACTCGCAATCACCTTAAGCGCCTGATACACCGAATCATATCTCTCTTTGCCGCCAGCCACAATCGTATCTACCTTGTGAAATCCATATCGCTCCACAATTTCTTCCTGCATGAAAGAGATGTCCTCCGCCCCGGTAACCAGAATGCAGTCGTCGATCACCGCCGATACCTCAATCACATGCAATGCATACCAGATCAAGGGCTTCTCCCGCAGCATCATAAACTGTTTCGCCACATCGCTTTTCATTCTGCTGCCGCTTCCTGCCGCAAGGACTATTGCGGTACATCTTCTTTTCTCCATGTTAAACACATTTCTCCCAACTCCAGTACTTTTCCCACTCCTATAAAATATTAGCCACACGAATCTAGCAAAGAATGCAGGTTTTCTCCAAGTTTCAGATTCGGCACAGCATTCAAGTCATAGCCATGACGCACGCCGCTTTG
Organism: uncultured Lachnospiraceae bacterium; assembly: GCA_951800685.1. GTDB lineage: Bacteria > Bacillota > Clostridia > Lachnospirales > Lachnospiraceae > UBA3282. The sequence goes on along the minus strand of CATOJY010000026.1, from coordinate 46,147 downwards.
GTATTCGTAATATGCCGCAGCACCGATCATTGCGGCATTGTCAGTACACATAACAGGTGACGGGTGATAGAAGGCTATTCCCCGCTCAGTACATGCTCTCTCTAAAGCACTCCGCAATGCGGAATTGGAAGCAACACCGCCCGCAATCGCGAACTTATGCAATCCACAAGTCTCTACAGCAAGCATAGAGTGCTCTACCAATACATCCACTACCGCTTTCTGGAAGGAGGCCGCCACATCAGCCTGACAGACAGGAATCCCTTTCATCTCACATGAATTCAGATAATTCAGTACCGCTGATTTTAAGCCACTGAAACTGAAATCATAGACCGCATCCGCCACTTTGGCACGGGGAAACTTGATCGCATCTGGATTCCCCTCCCTGGAAACTCTATCAATCTTTGGACCCCCAGGATATCCCAGCCCTATGGCACGTGCCACTTTATCGAAGGCCTCCCCTGCTGCATCGTCCCTGGTTCGTCCCAGAATCTCATAGATACCATAATCCCTGACAATCACCAAATGAGAATGACCGCCCGACACGACCAGACATACGAAGGGCGGCTCTAAATCTTTATTCTCTATGTAATTTGCGCTGATATGTCCTTCGATATGGTGTACCCCGATCAGTGGAATGCCTGATGCAAAGCTGATTGCTTTGGCCGCCGACACCCCCACCAGCAATGCCCCCACCAGACCGGGACCATAAGTTACAGCCACCGCATCCATATCCTGCAGTGTCCGATCCGCCGTCCGCAGTGCTTCTGCGATCACCTGATCAATCTTCTCAATATGTTTCCTGGACGCAATCTCTGGAACTACACCACCGTAAACTGTATGTAAATCAATCTGGGAAGCTATAATATTAGATAAAACTTCCCTGCCATTTCTGACCACCGCAGCTGCCGTCTCATCACACGAACTCTCAATCGCCAGTATCGTCACATCTTCCCCACTGCCTGATCCTTCTCTCTGCATTTTATCGTCTTGCCTTTCTTCTAAATCATAAACGCTGCCAGACATTCCCTTACATCTGATACAGTATTACATCGACAATACTGTCCTTCTTCTGCACTGTAACAGAGCAGACCAGCTCACTTGCAGCGTGCCTGTCTATTCCCACACAGGAACCAATCCGCACAGGGCTCCATTATTCACTCATTCACCAAATCCCAGCCTAATATTTTCCAATGTCCCTCTGTATCCTTGCGCAGGATAAACTGCTCTAAGGAGGGCACATTGCCAGCCCCCTGCTTCACATAGAAATTACAATACAGTCTTGCACAGGAAAGATCATTCTCTGTAAAGAATTCTACATCTGTACTAGCCGAAACTTCGTAGCTGTGTATAGTATATTTCTTCTCCTTCATGTCTGCAATCTCAGCGCGTAGATCCTGTAAATAATCTTCCTGGGATTTGTTGGCAATCAATTCTTCATCATACAATCCCTGAATCTGAACCGCTAGTTTCTCCAGGTCTTCCTCTGAATATTCCTCATTATAGAAACATTTCGTGATCTCGGCAAAATACTTCACCACTTCCTTCGGCGTAGGCGGATAATTGCGCGCAAGATCCTTCTGCAGAATCTTCTGCACTGCTGTAGATTCCACCGCCTCCTCTCCGCCTGTCTTGGATTTATGCCCAAGATAGAAAGCGAATCCTCCAATGACTGCCACCAGGATCACACATGTGATGATAATACTGATTACTCCGGAACGTTTCATACTCTCCTCCTCCCTGCGCGCACTGCGGACCTTCCTGTCTTCTCTCCTCGTTCAAGAGATCATCCAAGAAACTCTCACGCCAGTCCTGCACACCCTGCTGCTATTTCTCTTCAAACATGAGATCAACACTTCTGCCATCTTTCGCAGCGACTGCATTAGGAAAAATCTTACGCACCTCCCGCATATACTCCTCCGGATGGATCAACGACGGACTATAATGTGTCAGCCACATTTCCTTGACGGCCGCTCTCTTCGCAAGTTCTGCAGCTTCATAGAAAGTCATATGTTTATATTCCTTTGCTTTCTGCAGCTTCTCTGGCTCCCCATACATGCCTTCACAGATAAAAAGATCCGCTCCTGCAGCGCCCTTAACAATGCTTTCTGTTGGTCTTGTATCTGTGCAGTATGTCACTTTGATCCCTTTACGGGGTTCTCCCAAAACCATATCAGGCGTAAAGGTGTTTCCTTCTGCTTCTATTATCTCACCTTTTTGAAGACGATTCCAGTAGTTTTTGGGAATATTAAGCTGCATAGCTCTTTGTACATCGAATTTTCCACTTCGCTCTACTACTATATTATAGCCATAGCAAAGCACATTGTGATTGACTCTATATGCCTCGATACGGAATCCGTCAAAAGATATCTCCTGCTCCGGCTGTGTCAGCTCCAGGCAGTTAATTACAAAAGGCAGTTCCGGCGCAATCACACGCAAAGCATTCACTACTTTTGTAAGTCCTTTCGGTCCAATGAGCAAAAGCGGCTGTGTGCGTTCTGCATTTCCCATTGTAAGCAGCATACCCGGCAGGCCGCTGATATGGTCTGCATGATAATGCGTAAAACAGATGACATCGATCGGCTTGGGACTCCATCCCTTTTCTTTGAGGGCAATCTGAGTCCCCTCTCCGCAGTCAATCAATATGCCCGTCCCATTATAACGCGCCATCAGCGACGTAAGCCACCGGTATGGCAGAGGCATCATACCCCCTGTTCCTAATAAACAAATATCTAACATGTCTGCTCCTGTTCCGTAGAAATCTCTGTCTCCCCAAACCTTCCTTTCTGTTCATGATATAATCAGAAAGTTACGGCATGGATGTTTAGACCAGTTCTTCACGTTCATGGATTTCTACGGGAATTGCAAATCTGGCAATTATTTTCTCATAACATTCCTCACACAGATCAAATGTATGGGTCATACCATCCTTTTTCCCGAAAAAACCGAAATCGTGTACAACATGAATGCACTCTTCTTTGAGAAATCCATTTTCTACTAATAAATTTTTACCACAGCAGTTACAGACTGCTCCAGTCAACTCTTTTTCTTTTTGTTCTGTATATGTGCGCATGACAAACCTCCTGTACTGTTACACAAACTGTTTCATTCCATCTCATTTTATCAGACAAAACGTGTAACAATAGTGGTAATTGTTCCATGCTGTGCCTATCTCTTCCAGAAGATCATAGCGTCCTCCACCGGTTTCTCATAAAACCCCGGACGTATCCCTGCTGACACAAAACCCAGCTTCTCATACACATGGATGGCTGCCGCGTTACTGACTCTGACTTCTAACGTATAAGCGGTCAGCCCCTCCCGGTCTCCTTCCATCATCAGATGGCGCAGCATCGCCGTTGCGATTCCCCGGTTTCTTGCCTTTGGCGCTACGACCACATTGGTGATATTGCCTTCCCCTGCGATCATCCAAACCCCGCATCCTCCCAGAATCTGCCCCTCTTCCTCTGCCACATAGTATCTGACATCTTCCTTCCCAATCATTTCCAGAAAGGATTCCGGTGACCAAGGCATGGAGAACGTTTCTTCTTCCAGTCTGCTGATACAAGGCACATCCTCAGGAGTCATGTTTCTATAGATAACCATAACTGTCGTTCTGCCTTCCCCAGCCTGCCGCCAGCTGCTATGCGCGATTATCTGCTGGCAGGCTGCATGTCTATCTATCCTATGTATTCTCTGCTTCCTTCCGTTCCCGTTCCGCCTGAGACAGTCTCAAATATTCCGGTACATGTTCTGCACCTTTCACAGCCAGTCCTTGTTCATAATAAATCCTGCCCAGTGCAGCGATACAGGCAGCAGATTGTCTGTTGCAGTGCGCTGGCGCCAATGTGTAGGGTACTTCCATGACTTGCGCCATCCTGTCCTGAAAGACCGGAATACCATCCCCCACGAAAACTGTTTTCCTATCCAGTTCATTCATCGTTCGTGCGATCTCGTCAAAAGAAACTGCACACTGTTTCTTTATGACACGCATGTCATACTTTTGTTCCCTGCTGTAAACATTTCTCGCCTTTCTATCCGCCGCCTCTCCTGCCGGATCATCTAATCGGCCACTGCCGCTGCAGACAAACTCATAAATACCTGTGTAAACCTGACTCCTTCTGGCATCCATGATCGGACACACTAAAGCGTCCGTGCCATACATCTGATAAGCCAGACCGTCCAGCGTCGGCACCGGAATAATCGGTTTCTCCAGGGCAAACGCAAGCCCTTTGGCAGTGGCTGAACCGATTCGCAGCCCGGTAAAAGATCCAGGCCCTGATGCTACAGCAATAGCATCCACTTCCCCCAGATCAAGATCCACCATCCTCCTGATCTCCTCCAACATCGGAAGTAATGTCTGGGAATGTGTCTTTTTATATTGTACGGTATACTCTGCAATCAGATTGTCATCCTGCACAAGCGCAACAGAAGCAACCAGTCCAGAGCTGTCTAACGCTAATATCTTCACTGCAAACCTCCACTTTAGTGGTCTCCGTTCAACCTGCCTGCCGATCCTCGATCGTGATTCTCCGGTAATCAAATCCCTTCTCCAGATCCTTCTCAATCGTGATCTGCCGGTATTCCGGCGGCAGAATCTCCCTGATCAGCTCCGCCCACTCGATCAGACAGACTCCTTCTCCATAGAAACAGTCTTCATATCCGATCTCTTCCATCTCCTCCACATCTCCGATCCGGTACACGTCAAAGTGGTAGAAGGGCAGACGGCCTTCTTCGTAAATCTGTACGATCGTAAACGTCGGGCTGTTCACTGGTTCCTCTATCCCCAGGCCAGCGGCGACTCCCTGGGTCAGGACAGTCTTTCCAACCCCAAGATCACCGATCAGGGTATAAACCTCCCCAGCCTTCGCCTGCTGCCCGATCTGCCGGCCAAGCTCAAAGGTCTCCCTGGCACTATAGGTATCTATTACTTTCATTTCTATATCCTTGCCTTTCCCTTAACCTCGGATCTTCACTTTCTTCGGGGACATATGTGTGGAGATGATCTCGATCACCTTATACAGATTCTCCCCCAGATCCTGTCTCGGAAAAATGCAGGCATTGGTGCGTGTCGTATACACAATAATGCTGCGTGAAGTAGAGACCGCTTTATACATGCCTTCCCACCCCATCTGCTCCGACACCTCGTCCTGGGACACCTCAATCCCTTCCTCCGACAGACGGTAATGCAGCGGCTTTCGGAAAGCCGGCGTGTTGAGCGCTTGCTGCTTTGATCGGATGAATAGCGTCCAGGGAAGGTACAGCAGAATCACTACTCCGATGATCAGGCAGACGGGCTGCCTGTTAGAGGCAAACAGCATTAACATCAAAACCCCCACCAAGGATCCCATTAACCCTGGCAGGCTGCTGTATGTATGCCGCAGCATGTAATCATATAGTATATTAGAAGTGATCTTGACGTCAAATTCTATTTCCACGGTAGTCCTCCATTCCTGTTCCGCATACCGATCCTCTTACGAACAAAGCGCGTTTAGGAGATTCTCTTTGCGAACTCGGATAAACCAAACGCTTTCCTATACCCTAAAAAAGCACCTACACTGTAGGTGCTCTCTTTACCTATATCTTATTATACAAAAAATCACAGGAAGTGCAAGTGAAAACTCACTCTGCGATCCGGATGACCGCCTTCACAATATCAGCCTTGTTGTTCACGCTATAATCCATCGCCTTCTGCACCTCATCAAGACCAAAGATATCTGTCACAATCCCTTTCAGGTTTACTTTCCCCGCTGCGACTGCCTCGATCGCCATCGGATAGATATGACGATAACGGAATACCGTCTTAAAGGTAAGTTCCTTATCCAATGCAAGACTCATAGGCAGTGTCATCTCACCGCTCTTGCTATATCCTACCAATACAACCGTCGCACCTTTCTTCGTCATGTGGATCGTCTGCACTGTTGTCACCTGGGTACCTGCAGTCTCCACTGCAAGATCACATCCTTTGCCGGACGTCAGTTTCTTAACCTCTTCCACAACGTCCGTCTGGCTGCCATTGATGACTCCGTCAGCGCCAAGTTCCAACGCTTTCTGCAGACGTTTCTCCATGATGTCCACCATATATACCTTAGAAACTCCCATAGCCTTTAACGCCATCATAGTCACAAGACCGATGCAGCCCGCACCTGTGACCACTGCCGTCTGTCCCGCTCTTGCACCGCCCTGCATCGCTGCATGGAATCCTACCGCCAACGGCTCGATCAGCGCACCTTCTAACGTACTCACATTGTCCGGCAGTTTAAAACACAGATCTGCCTCATGGGCCACATATTCCTGAAATACACCATCCACCGGAGGCGTTGCGAAGAAGACAACATCCGGGCACAGATTATAACGTCCTGTCCTACAGAACTCACAGTGTCCGCAAGTCTTTCCTGGTTCCAGCGCTACTCTGTCGCCTACTTTCAAATGCTTTACATCCCTGCCAACTTCCACGACCGTTCCTCCCGGTTCATGTCCGAGTACAAAAGGCGGCTCCACAACATAATCTCCGATCGCGCCACTCTCATAGTAGTGCAGGTCACTGCCACAAATGCCCACATACTCCAGCTTGACAAGCACCTCGTTGTCCTTTACCTTCGGGATCTCCCTTTCCTCAAAACCCATTTTGCCAATTCCCAGCATGACTGCCGTTTTCATTTTCCCTTCCATGGTACTTTCCTCCTTACATTGAGACTTTGTTTTTATTTATTGTATACTTTATTAATTTATTTTATTATGTTATTGATTTTATGACTCTATACTGTCCTTGTCAACCCGTTTTACTGGAATATTCCATTATCGTCGTTATCGACAAAATTACGTTTTCCCTTTTGGATAAACTACACAAAAAAAGAAGTCTCATCTTTGAAACTTCTTTTCTAAACATAAACTCAGATCTGGCTGATGAAATCTTCAATCACTTTCAGCGCTGCCCCCAGCGCCGCCGACGCAACTTTATAGTGGCAGACGCTCACATAAGACTCTCTTTCCTCAAAAGTATTCCTTGCAGATGCCTTCTCCCACACATCCTGCAGATGCGTGCCCATATAGTTGCCTACATATCCACCCAAGACGACGTCACAATCCAGGATCATATGAATATTGTTCACCGCTACCGCCAGATAATCTGTATATGCACTCCATATACTGACCGCTTCTTCTTCCTCTTGATCCAGCAATTCAAAAAACCGTTCCAATTTCCCATCAGCTAAATCTGCCAGGCGGCCTGCAGCACAATACGCATCCAGACAGCCCTCCTTGCCACAGTAGCAGCGCCTGCCATTCATAACAATGGTCATATGGCCCACCTCCCCACATCGGAAATGACTGCCCTGCACCAGTTCATTCCTGCTATAGACTGCACCTCCCACCGTGTTGCTCAAAGATAAGTAGAAGAACCGTTCCCGTTTTTCCCCACAGAAGCCTTCCGCAAATGCGCCTGCATTGGCATCATTCAAGAAGAAACAAGGGTACTGAAAGAATTTCCCCAGCCTGTCCAACGATATTTCTTCCACTTCCAGCACATGGGAATAAGGGATCATCTTCCGGCTTAGGTCGATAATACCAGGAAAAGAGATCCCAATCCCAAGAATCTTACTTACATCCACATCAGCCTCCTCCAAAAAAGCCTCCAGTATCTCATTGACCTTCTGGTAATAGGTGTCTTCTGCACTGTATGGCTGACTGATGCGCTCATAGCGCAGTATTTCCCCTACAAGATTAGTCAAGATCAAGGTGATATGATTCTTTGTGATATCTAAACCAACGGCCATTCTCACATTCACAACTGCTGTCAGCGCCTTCGCTCTCCGCCCTCCAGTAGACTCCAGTTCTCCTTGCTCTTCTACCAGCCCTTTCCCGATCAGTTCTTTCGTGATCTGTGTAGCTGTAGGCAGGCTCAATTTCAGATTGTATGCAATATCCGGATTCGAAACCGTTCCCTGGCTACAGATATAACGGAAAACCTTATTTCTGTTTTTCTTTTTTACTTCGATATTCGTTATTTTTTTGTCCATTTAGCCATCCAAACTTTATTAAAGTATTTTCATAAGTATATCATTTCTTTCCCAAAAAAACAACGTTTGATTTCGATTCCGCTCATGGCGCTTTTGCATCCCATACTTTTACATCTACGGCCAGGCAGTTTCTAGTAAAAATGCGCTTCGCACGCAGCTTTTATTGCCACACGCAAAGCGCACCCTTATCTGTCTTCTTTTCCATCCTATCTGGCTGCATATACCATTCAGCCATCTTTCCTGCACGCTGCATACAGCCAACTGTTTCCAGGAGCTATTCCACGCCCTGTCTTAACGTCTTAACTGTTGATTCCCATGCGTGCGACGATCTCCTGGATCTTCTGGTATACCAGCTGCTCATCGATCGTCAGCAGCTTCCGGTTCTCCATGGTGATTTTGCCATCAATGATGACCGTATCCACCTCCGACCCATTTGCCGAATAAGCCAGTCCTGCGATCAGGTTATTCCTAGGTGTCAGGGATGGAGTATTCAGGTCAAGGATTGCCAGATCCGCCTTCTTGCCCACCTCAATGCTGCCGATCTCCTGCTCCATGCCAAGCGCCCTGGCCCCATTCAGTGTGGCAATACGGAACCCTTCCCTGGCGCTCACACACTGCGGCGTCCTGCCTGTCCCCTTATGGATCAGCGTAAGCAGACTCAATTCGTGGAACATGTTCAGACAGTTATTGCTGGCTGCACCGTCCGTACCGAGACATAGATTGATTCCCTTCTCAAGCATTCCCGCCACAGGCGCAAAGCCGTTGCCCAGCTTCATATTACTTGCCGGGTTGGTCACTACACTGACATTCTTCGCTTTCAGGATATCCATATCAGCCTCATCGATTTGTACACAGTGAGCCGCAATGGCTGGCACATCGAACAATCCGCACCTGTCCGCCAGCGCAATCGGACTGCATCCATATTTCTCCTTGATCTGGCCGATCTCGCTCTCACTCTCCGACAGATGGATATGGATTCCCATTCCATTCTTCTTCGCCTCTTTTGCCACAATCTTAAGATAGGCTTCATCACAGGTATAAGGCGCGTGAGGCCCCAACACAAACGACAGTCTATCACAGTCCTTCGCTGCATCCCGCTCCTCATAAGCCTGCCGCAGCCGCATCTGTCCCCCCTCATCATTACCACTGCCCACTAGTCCACGGCTGATCACTGCACGCATTCCTGACTCCTTAACCGCACGCGTGGTCTGATGGATATTCATCTGCATATCGTTAAAGCAGGTCGTCCCGCTCTTCATCATCTCGATGATTGCCAGGTTCGCTCCCCAGTATGTATCTTCGTCCGTCATCTGCTGCTCGATCGGATCGATTTTTCCAAACAGCCAATCCATAAAAGACACATCATCCGCCACATTCCGCATAAAAGCCATGTAAGAATGTGTATGGCAGTTGACTAACCCAGGGATCACCAGCTTGTTTACCCCGTCGATCACTTTCTCCTCACAGAATCCTTCCGGTGCCTGTCCGATTCCTGTAATCCTGTCCTGTTCGATGTAAATACTTGTCTCCCGTACCACATCCTCTGCTCCTTCCGGCAAGATTGCCAGTGCATTTTTGATCACAATTCCCATGTTCTTTTCCTCCTTATTAATATCAAATTTACGTATGCTGCACTTTGTGACCTGTCAGCCTCTTCTTTCCTTAATCTTTTCCCTCTATAATACCATAAATCTCCTGCATCGTGTAATGTGCTTTCTGCCTCCGGTTCACACCTTATCTTTTTTCCACCCAAAGCTCACCATCAAACCACGATAATGCAGACATTTTAAATCTGCCCTGTTCTCTTTCACATATCCTTGTATCTTCCTCTGCCTGCGGCAATAGCTCTCCGCCTCCTTCCTGTCCAAACCGTGGTTTAAGAATCTGTGCACAATCTCTTCCTCTTCCTCCCCACTGATCCTCTCCTTCCAGTCTTTTTCCTCCAGCAGACATTCCAGCATTTCATTGCAGTCCTCCCGCTCTGGACAGATCAACGACACTCTGTCATTCATCCGCACATCCACATCTACAAGCCCCTCCTCCCGCATCATCAACGGAAGCCGCATTCCGATGGCGTAATCCCTGCCCTGGCACTGCCGCTCTTTCTCCCACATCTTGCGAAATCCCATACGGTCACACAACTGCGTATATGCAAGACCCTCTATATACAGACCGTCACTCTCCAATTCCCGGTTCACATCGATTGCCACCACCAAACCACCCGGCTTCGTCTGCATGATCATCCTCTGCAAGAAAGCCCGCGGATCATTCACATGCCGCATGGCACATTGACTAAGCGTCATATCATAGTGCTTCCGAAATCCATGAGACAGAAAGTCGTCACAGATAATCTCAGTCTGCCAACGCTCTCCCCCTAATAGTTTCTTCGCCTCCTGCACAAGATTGGCACTGAAATCAATGCCCGTATAAGTACTTCCTTCTGGCAGAAGGGGACATAGCATTTTCCCCATATATCCAAACCCACAACCGCAGTCCAGCACGTCCACCGGTCTATCGATCTTCCACACCTGCTCAACCAGAAACCTTAAGTAATCCGCATTCCACATCGTTCGTCTGCTGGCTTTCAGATAGTCCAGTCTGTCCTCCCAGTAATCCCTCTCCCCGCTCCGGATCGGTATATACTCCTCCCCCGCCAGCGGCGTAAGTCCCAGAAGCGTATCCACCGTCACTTGGAAAAACTTCGCGATATCCGGCAGCAGCGCAATATCCGGCATACAGACATTGTTCTCCCATTTACTGACTGTCTGTACGGAAACGCCAACCCCATCCGCCAGCTCTTTCTGACTCATCTGCCTCGCTTTTCTCAAATCATAAATTCTAAGTCTGATCGATGCCATTCACACATCCCTCTCCTTTTCACAGTCTCTTCCACGCATGCCAAAGCATCCGACACTCTGTCCTTGTAGCCATAGATACCTCCCTCTTCTTCACAGGCAAGCTCCAGACCCCAGCGGAAGGCTTCTGCCACATAATTGTCATGATAAGCTCAAGCACTCTGTCTCTAAATACACATATAGTCACTCGCTTTTGTATCCCATGAATCTATTGTAAATGGAATATTTCCTGGTTCCAATCACCCAAACAGGGATTTCACTCCCCTGATGGGCAATATCCCGATCAGAAACATTAGACGTTCCTCTTCAAGCTGCTGCTTTGTTGTTCCACTCCTGTGTTTGTGCTACAATAAAAAACGCAGCTCAAAGACCAAAGTAAAAAATATTTTTGTTCGGGGGGTACGTTGTTGATCAGCTCCTTTGAAAAGGCAGCGCATAACAGAAAGACCTGCTTTAGACAAAAAATAATTATAAAACATTCCGGTATTTGGAGAATACAGAATGAAGTTCGACAAAACGTATAGATTTATGTTTGAAATCAAATATTATTTTTAAGCGATACTCTAATGTCCACTATAACATATCAAAAAATAAAAGTCTAGTAATATTTTCTTTTTTTCCTTACAATAACTGCATATACAACAACTATACCATGGTATCACAACACAGGAGGTCCCACATGAGTACACAACCAAACCAAATTTCCTCGTCCACCTCAAGGCAGGCCGAAGAAACCTACCTGCTAAAGACGCTTGCTGTCGTGAAAGACAACCTCTCCCACTATGGAAAAGAAGTTGCAAGGATGCAGGAGGATATAGACGAAATGCTGGCCCACTATCACGACAATGACGTAGAAGTCCTCACCATCTTAAACAACACAGTGACTCTGCACGACCACATGAAGCGTGCCCTTCTGCGGAATGAAAAGGCACAGAGCAAACCTTACTTCGGCAGGATTATCTTTCATGACGAGTCTCTTGACAAGACAGAATCTCTTTACATCGGCAAGGGCGGTATCTCCAAAGACTCCACCCATCAGATCGTCATCGACTGGCGTGCCCCTGTAGCCAACGCCTATTATGAAAACGGCCTTGGTAAATGCACTTACAAAGCTCCCGGTGAAGCAGAGATCGCCATCGATTTGCAGCTGAAACGCACCTACGAAATTGAATCAGGAGAACTGCTTGACTATTTTGACAGTGAAGTGATCGCCAATGACGATCTTCTCACCAAATATCTGGCCAAAAATAAACAGGCCGTCTTAAGTGAAATCGTTGCCACGATCCAGAAAGAACAGAACGAGATCATCCGCAAATCCCCCTTCCACAATATCATTGTGCAAGGGGTGGCAGGTTCCGGCAAGACCACCGTGGCCATGCACCGGATTTCTTACATTCTCTATAATTACGCAGAACGCTTCCGTCCTGACGACTTCTATATCGTAGGCAGCAACCGCATCCTGCTAGACTATATTACAGGAGTCCTTCCAGATCTGGACGTCTACGGCGTGCGCCAGATGACTATGGAGCAGCTTTTTGTAAGGCTTCTGTATGAAGACTGGGATCCTGAGAAATACACAATCAGAAATGTAAGGTCTCAACCGGCAGTCAGTACTACGCAGACACAAACCCCTGCACCCGTTGCAAAAGCTCCAAACCCCCTGCCAAAACATACTCTGCTGGAAACAGACACTCTGCACCAGAGTAAACCAGAAGGAGACAGCGTAAAAGGCAGCGCCGCCTGGTTCCGGGCGTTAGAAAACTACTGCCGCAGACTGGAGGAGCTCACCATCTCCTGTAAATCCGTCTATCTGAACCCAAAGCAGTTCGTAGAGGGTCTCCGTGACGGCAAGTTCGGTGTATTTGACACCACCGAAGGGAAAACAGACCTCCGCAACCTTGTCTGTCTTTTGGAAGGCGATGCTATCGAACGCTACCTGAAACAGAATCCAGCCATCTCCATCCAGAGTAAGATCAACATGTTAAACGAGCGCCTGCGCAATAAGATCAAAGAAGAATTTCTGGGAAAAGGCATCAAATATACAGATGCTGAGAAAAAAGCGATTCTCAAAGCCTACCGGCAGCATTACGGTCCCAGGATCTGGAAAAAGTCAATCTATGCGCTTTACCATGATTTCCTGATAAAACAGAATGCCAGCGGCGCTATGGTCACTATCCCGGATACCGCCTTTGACGTTTACGACCTGGCCGCATTGGCTTATCTCTACAAGCGGGTCAAGGAGACAGAAGTCATCAGTGAAGCACATCATATTGTCATCGATGAAGCACAGGATTTCGGCATGATGGCCTACTATGCCCTAAACTTCTGCATTCGTGGCTGTACCTATACAGTGATGGGCGATGTCTCCCAGAACATCCACTTTGGCTATGGCCTAAACGATTGGGAGGCTCTGCGCAGCCTGCTGCTGCCTGATCCTGCTGATACCTTCGGCCTTCTGAAAAAAAGTTACCGCAACACGGTGGAAATCTCCAATTTCGCTACCCATATTCTGCGGCATGGACGTTTCTTCGTCTACCCAGTGGAACCGATTCTCCGTCACGGCAATGCCGTACAGACAAGACATCTGCCAGATCGGAAGTCTCTCGTCAAAGCTGCCGCCGATACCTGCCAGGAATGGCTGCAAAAGGGTTGGGATACCATCGCTGTGATCTGCCGTGATCTTGCATCCGCCGCAAAAACAGCCAAAGACCTATCCCAATTCCTCGATCATATTGAGAGTAATCCAGAAAAAGCCGTCTTTGGTAATGGTGTCATGGTGCTGCCGGTGGACTACACCAAAGGGCTTGAATTTGACGCCGTACTGATCTTAGATCCGACACAGGAAGACTATCCTGTAGAAGACGGCCATGCAAAACTACTCTACGTGGCCGCAACACGCGCCCTGCACGAACTGTGTGTACTTCACACCGGAAGTCTGACCAGACTGATCACGGATCCTGTTCCGGAGCATACACACTATACAGTTGAGTCTACTGTTCCAGATAACATAAGAGTCACGGCTAAACCCGCCATAACAGAAACGAAACCGCCTGCTTCTGGCAAGCCCTTGAAAAAGAAAATTTCCATCGTACAAAACCGGCCATCTGAACCAAAACCGACACCACCAAAGCCTGCCGTAGAACACACGCTCCCCATAAACCATAAAACCCGGTCAAGCAGCGCCAGCAGCCCCGACATGACTATGTCATCCGCTCAAAATGCTCTTCCTATGCGCCAGACTAGCACACAAAAGGGGTATCCGGCTAAACCGGAATTTGGCGACATGCCCGCCACGGAACTCCTGCGCCCTGCAGGCCACGGTAAAATCGATTTAGCTGTGCGTTGGAGTGCAAAACAGGCAGACGGGCTCTATCTTCACAGCCGCTACGGCGTCCTGCGTTTAAGTCCCGTAGGCAGTGCCATTGTGCGCGTCACTTTTGCAAAAAATGGGCAGATCATAGACCGTTTCCATCCTGCCATCGCCGTTCACCGAACAGAACGCTCATGGATGTACAAGGAATCCTCCTCTACAATAGACCTGATGACAGATGAACTTCTTGTACAGACCGATAAGGCAAATGGCTCTATCCACTTTATGACGCGGGATAAGAAACCTCTCTTTGCAGAACGAAATAAAGAATGCCGTCAGCTGGAAGCTTCCCCAGACGGCCATATGAAAATTTGGCTCTATCCTGACTGGCCCAAAAACGAGACGATCTACGCCATGGGTGCCGGCGAGACTAAGGGTATGAACATCCGCAAGACTGCCCGGTATATCTCACACAGCATCCAAGCCGCCTGCACTGGCCAGCCATCCGGCAGAATCCTTTCTGACCTCACAGCATCCCGCTCCCTGACGCACCAATGTACAGACTCCGTCCAGGGGCTGGCAGAAACGACTGCCGCTTTGCCCTTTCTTCTCTCAGAAAAAGGATATGGCATCGTTCTGGCTGCTGACAGTCCGGTAATCTGCTGCGATCTGCCTGCCTATGGCACTTACCTCTATGCGCAAAGCGAGCTACAGATGGATTACTATTTCATTGCCGGGAAGCGGCCGAACACGATCTTAAATGCTTATGCCTATCTCTGCGGAAAGCTATAAGTGCAAAACCCTGGGAAATCAAGGTTTGCGGGTTTTATTTGTATAAATGTCAAGCCTCGGAAGAGGCACAATAGATCGCATGCCTGCAAAAGCAGGCATGTGAGTTAACCGAAAAATGAACCGGGATGGCACTGCATTTCGTATTCCAATTATAATTGCCTGATAGTAAACAATACTTTTACGGTCAGGCTTTTTTGTTGCCACTCTTTCGCCACGGTGCAATGTTGTGGCTTTTTTGACGGAATAAATAAGGAGGGGCTCTTATGGAATTTACGGAGATGGAATAACGGATGTTGTACCGGACAAAGGGAAGTGAACAGTATGCCCTTCTACATAAGCTGTCTATGTTGTGCGCAAGCTTTTTGGGACGCACGATTGAACGGAATCCAAACTCCTTATTCATCTATTTATGTACCGCCAAACACTCAATAATGAATGAGCGCAAAATCTGAAAATGCTAGATAGAATTGTGTGGTTCCGATATATAAATTGGAGGAAATTTAGGACAAAAAAGAAGAATAAATATTTTGAAACCAAAAGACAATATCTGACGTCTAATGATCGTAAAACAAATGAAAAACGCTTGTTTGTTTTACAATCATACGCGCGTAGGAGAAAGTTAATGAAAAGCATTGAAACAAAGTTTTATGTAAAGAAGGCGCAGAGGCATGATAAAGACGCATTTACTGAACTCATGCAGTTATATATGAAGGATATGTATAGAACTGCCATTGCAATTCTAATGAATGAAGAAGATGCTGCAGATGCTCTTCAGGATACAATTCTCACTTGTTGGGAAAAGTTATATACACTTAAGAAACCGGAGTTCTTTAAGACATGGATGACAAGAATACTTATAAACCATTGCTATGATATCATAAGAGATAATACAGCTTACAAGAATATAGAATCTTATGAGGAACCGTCAAAATGTGATGAGTATAATCTTGAATTGAAGGAGGCATATGCTTCTATAGACGAACGTTATCGACTGCCTATGGAATTGTACTACAGTCAGGGATTCAAGATGAGAGAAATCGCTGAAATGCTGTCATTACCATTAAATACCATCAAGACGAGGATTTCAAGAGGAAGAAAACAAGTGGAAAAGTATTATCGCGATTGTTAGGAGGATACAAATGGCAAATAAAAAAACTATACTTTCTGAAGAAATAGAGTTATCGGAAATTGTGTTGAAAAAAACAAATCAGGCCTTTGCAATGATTAAGCAGGAGGATACCGTTTGTATGAAAAAAACACATACCAGAAGTAAAAAAATGTTTAAAACGCAGGCTGCCGCTATCGCAGGTGTCTGCATATTAGCCGTTAGCAGTATAAGCGCCGCTGCCGCAATTCATCATTATTGGGGGAGAGGCATGAACGGAAATATTCAGGCATCCGATGAACAGCAGCGAGTGCTTACAGAAAAGAATATAGCAAAGGTGTACAGTGAAGAGCCGGATCGTCCGTCACTTGCCGTAACAAATAACGGTGTTACAATAGAGCCGGATACCGTTATTGTGGATGAGAGATTTGTATATATGGCATTTCGTATTTCTGGTTATAGCGTAGCGGATAGGATGGAGCCGGGATTTGATATGGTAAATGTGTACCAGGGAGATAATCCTGAGGATGAAA
Source organism: uncultured Lachnospiraceae bacterium (assembly GCA_951800685.1). GTDB lineage: Bacteria > Bacillota > Clostridia > Lachnospirales > Lachnospiraceae > UBA3282. Next base: position 29,540 of record CATOJY010000026.1, on the reverse strand, counting down.
GCGCATGGGTTAATATGAACGGAACCATGTATGATGGAATTATCCTTGATGAAAACGGTAAACCGGTATATGAAGATGGAACACCCATAGAAAATTATGAAGATGGAAGTATTATCTCTCATTATACTGATGATAATGGAAATATGGAATACATGATTCAGGCAAGTGTTGTGGACAAGAACGATTCATTTCTCGGCAAGACACTGCATGTTGAATTCAAAAATTTGGGAACATTCTCAAAAGGAGCGTTTACATCTGCAGTGGATGGGAACTGGAATTTTGAAATAAACCTTTCCGCTGTCAGTTCGACTCAAAATATAAGGGTAGGACAGAAAGTGGAAGGAACGGGTTTCACAATGGAGGATATCAATATCTCACCGATTTCCATCAAAGTGAATTATTCTGTCAGTGCGGCTCCGGCAGAAAAGGATGATGATCTTGGCATTCCCGAAGTCAAGGGCGTTGTATTAAAAGACGGAACAAGAATTCCCTACTTAACGAATCCCGGCAGATTGGGATATACAGACAGCAGCAAGTCAAATGCGTATCAAATAGCAGGTTTTGCCCGGGTTCTTAATATTGATGAGATGGCTGCACTAATCGTTTTGACATCGTATGAAAATGAAAATGTTGAGACACTAGAGATACCGATTTCAAAATAAAAATATAAATGTTTCCTAAATTGCAAATGATGATTATCAAAGTGCTATTGATGCGTTGGTAAATCGAAGAAACGCTATAACCCAGGGAAAAATTCGTTCAGGGGTGACGCCGGCTGTGCTTCGCATCCCTGGCTGTAACTGCTATCCATAAAGCAAGGGCGAAAAGCTTATTCTCAAGCCTTTCGCCCATCACTATCACAGAAGATCTGTATTTACAGACTTTTTTCATAGTCTCACTTAAGGGGCGGGTGCCGGACTTCGGATCCAGGGCCCGTCCCAAAGCAGAGAATTGATCCCTGATTGAGTGATGTATTCTCTGCTTTTCGTACCCTGTTTGTCAGCGTTAATGATAAGTTAGTTTCTATACTTCCTTATCACCGTAAACATCAGAAGCTTCCTCCTAATTATCCGGGGTTTTTCGATCGGCTCTCATAAGCTCTATTCTGATAATCTGACGATCTCCCCATTTTCCAGCGCCTTCGTGGAAGATATGATGATCCTGTCCTCCTTATCAAGCGGTGCATGTTCCAGCGCCACAAAATAGTCGTTCTGATCTGCGATCCGCACGCTGACCTGCTCCGCGTAGTATTCCATACCCAGAATACCCTCCCGTTCCCTGACCACATACACATGGCTGCGCCCTTCCACCGTCGTCACCGCGGCAGGCGTTACACAGCAGGACTGCTTCTCTCCCGATTCCGTATGGCTCATTGTGCCTGACATCCCAGGTATCCCTGTCCCCTCCGGCAGGTTAATATAGACTTCATAACTGCCTGGCGCTGAGACACTCTCGGCAAGATAATCAATCGTCGCTTCCTTTTCTTTGCTGCTTCCGTCCAGCTTCAACGATACTGTATCATTCAGGCCAACATATTTCTTTTGCTCCTGTGTAAGTGTCGTTTTAAATTGACAAGCCACAGAATCATCTGCCAGCAGCATGACCGCCGAGTCTGACGTTCTGCCTCCTGTAGTGACAAAAATATCTGTGACCATAGCCGCGCGATTCGCCTTAATCTCTCCATTTTCTTTCTTGATCTCCTGATACAGCGCAAGATCAGCCCGCAACTCTGAAAGTTCTAACCGGTTCAACTCCAAGGTAGCATCTTCCTTCTCTGGGGCAAGAATATCCTCCACCTTTCTCCCCGCTTCTTTCACTGCCGCATCCCGCTGCCACTTGGCATCCGCCTCCGCATAAGCGGCTTTCTGCAATGCATCCTCCATCGCCTCATCTACCGATCCGCTGATATACTCACCATCTTCGGTAAATGCTCCTTCCCGCTGTTCTCCTATCTCATCTTTAATCTGGCTGTATTCTTCCGCCGCTCTGCCTACAAGTGTATCCTCATGCCGTGCCAGTTCATCATAATCTTCTCTGGCACGCTGCTCTTCCAACGCTCTCTTCTGTTCTTCCAGCTCCTGATTTGCCAGGATCGTATCAATCTGTGTCTCTATCTTAGCAATCGATGTCTGTTTTTCTTCCATAATAGAATCCAGATCTTCCATATCCACAGTAAAAAGTGTCTCTCCTTCTTCCACCCGGTCGCCTGTCTGCACCATAAGCTTCTCCACCCGTAGTCCACTAAGAGTCGTGACCGGATTCTTCTCTCCCGCCACCACGATACCATCCACTTTCACGACATGCTCTACATATTTACTCTCAATCGATTCCGTCGAAACAATCGGAAGCCTTGACGCATAAATGCTTTTCGAGATCACAGTGCACAGCCACATAGCCGCCAGAAATACCATGAAACCCGTCACGATTTTTTTCTTCCTCTTATCCTCCAACGTTATCTCCTCCTTGTTCTGTCATTTATCGCTATATTTTGTCCTCCAGGAAGGGGCCGTCATTCCGTAACACCGTGCCTCCCGTCAGGCTGTCTTTTCTCTTTCTATTCTTTCAAACCGGAAAAAATAATCCCCTGCTCCAGATAATCCTGGCCCCAGACAAACACGAATACCGCCGGGATCAGTGTAATGATGGATGCCGTAAAGGCATATCCCGCCTGCGCCCAGGTAATCTCCGGCAGATACAGAGACAGCGGCCACAACGCCTTGTTTTCCAGAAATGCCATCGGCTGTTCCATCATGTTCCAGTACTCCAGAAAGCCCAGCACCATTGCCGACAACAGGCCGCTTTTGCCCAGCGGCAGCCCCAGCTTCCAGAAGATGCGCAACTCCCCTGCACCGTCGATCCGCGCCGCCTCGAACAGCTGCACAGGAATGCAACGGAATCCGCCATAGGTCAGGAACACCGGAAACGTGGAAAACACCGCCGGCAGGATCACCGCTGCCTGCGTGTCCAGCATCCCCAGCCGGTTTAAAACCAGATAACTGGACAGCATAGTCACCTGAAAAGGCAGAAGCATCAACACCACATAAAGGGCAAACAACGCTCTGCTCCCCCGCACCTCATAAACCGCAAACGCCCACGCCGCCGGCACCCCGATCACCAACTGCCCAAGCAGGATACAGCCTACCATTTTCATGGAATTCCAGAACAGCACAAAAAACTGCGGCGTCATAAAAAGCAATTTTCCGTAGCTTTCAAAGGTAGGATAATCCGGCACCAGCTTCCAGCTGATATAGGTAAGCGCATCCGAAAACACCGGCGCCAAATACTGCCGCAGTTCTCCATTCCCCATCACTGATCCTGTCACCAGCAGTATGATCGGCAGACAGACAAGCAGCGTCGGCACAAACAACAGACAAATCGTAATCCCCCGCCTGAGGTCCTTCCCTCCTGCTCCCAATTTTCTAAAATCCATATCTCTTTGCCACATCCTTTTCTGTTACAATCTGATCTGTTTCCTATATCCACTATGTTGTTACAGTTCACGGCCCAACCGGCCACAACCTGTAACACATCCAGCCCATTAAAAGCCGCCTTCGGCGAAGGACTGAATGTCTGAAACCGTAAAGTTACCGTCCGGATACCCTGCAGCAGAGCGCAGGACACCATAAATCATAACAATATGTTCTACTGCCGTTTGCGGCAAGGTACAAATGCGCTCCTATTTTACTGTATCAAATCCTAAACCTGTCGTTTATGCACATTTCGTCTGTGAATCAATGTCAGTTAGTTAAGCCGGACGCGCCCGGCCTTGTTCTGTGAACTGTCACAGAAACCATCCTCATCATGTCCTGCTGTCCCACATTCTTTGCAGCAGCATGATCACCACAAACAAAAATCCGCCCACACAGACTGCTGCCGCCGCCATCTTATCGAAATCCAGATTGACGAACCAGTTGTTAAAAAGATGCTGCAGCAGATACATATCCTGCTGTGGGTAAGCACCCGCCACCAGATAAGCCTCCCGGTAAATCTTAAAAGAATTCAGGAAAGAGAGGATTACGATAGTGTAGAGACTCCCTTTCAGATTCGGCAGAATGATCCGATAGAAGCACTGCCGCTGCGTGGCCCCATCCACTCTGGCCGCCTCCAGATATTCATTGGGAATCCCCAGAATCCCCGCCAGCCAGAGCACTACCGTATAGCCTGTATTTTTCCAGATATAACTGAAAACCAGCACCCAGAAGGCCGCCCTCGTCCCCAGGTAATCCGTATGGAACTCACCCCACAGCCCTGTCCATGCTCCCAGCTTCGTCAGGAACAGGTTTAAGAATCCCTGTTTATAGAAGACCATTTTCCACACGATCACAATGGTGGCCGTAGGCATTGCCAGCGGAAACAGATACAACGATTTGATCGTCCCCATACTCTTTAGCTTACTGACGGACATGGCGATCATCAGCCCGATCACCACCAGCAGCGGAATACAGACCAGTGTAAACCGGAATGTATTCTTCACCGCCAGTTGGAATGCCTGGTTTGCAAAGATGGTCTTATAATTTTCGAACCAGACAAACTGCCCCGTCACCACCGTCTTGAAAGACCGGCCAAACACATCCAGAAACGGCATCAGCACAAACACCGCCACCCCCGCAAGACTCGGCGCCAAAAACACCAGAAATGCCCGCATATCCTTATGTGCCCGCAAGCCGCCCTTTTGCCTTTTTCTACGCTTTGTCACACTCATTGATCAAACATCTCCTCCGCCCTATGCTGTCATCTGCTCCGTGTTTCTTTTCCCTGCCCACCATCTTTAACTCTGTCCCAGAATCTCATCAACTTTTCTAACCGCCTATATCTTTCCTCATCATACCAACATCAATAGAAATGGATGCCTACAAACATATGTGCACTATGCCTTCATACGGTTGGGCATTGTTCTTGATTCCTTAGTATAACTTTATGTCCTATTATTCCGCCATATAGATTGACATGCTCTTCTCCACATCCGCAACCGCTTCTTCCACGCTCATCTCGCCGCGCATGTAGGCGGTCCCGGCCTGATAGACTGCCTCTTCCAGCGCCTTGTCCTCCACATAAGCCCTGTTCACCGATCCGATTCGGCTGCGGAGCACATCCGCCGCGGCTTCGTCGAACCAGTAGATTGTCCATGTATATGCTTTTCCGTCTTCCTCCACATAAGCCATATCCGAATAAGGCACATCGGGCGATTCATAGTCATCCGGATAGAGCTCCTTCTCAAAAGCCGCCTGATTTACCGGAAAACCGTCCGCCGGACTTTCCGGGCCCAGCAGCACCTTAAGCAGGCCTTCCGCACGTTCCTGATACTCCGATACCGCGCTGATCCCTGCCAGCGTATGTACACAGAACACGCTGCCGTCTTTTCCGTCCATGGGAACGTTTATGCAGTCCGCAAACTGCTTCGTCCGCGGTACGCTTGTCAGCTCCGCATAGCCGTAAGGGCCGCCCAGCGTTCCGGCCAAAAACTGCCGGTATCCCATCGTATAGTTCATATCGTCCATGCCGTAGGCAAAATATGTATCATCCTCATAGCGCATTCCGGTATATTCTATATACTCCTCATTCCGTCTCTCATAGTCCTCCACGATCTCCTGCGGCAGGCCGTCCATCTGCGCGTCATAGATCCGCTTCGTCTGTGTCAGAAATTCCTCCACCGCCTGTAGATCTATCTCTCCCGCTTCCGTCTTCCAGAAAGGGGCATAGCCTACACTGAAAGTCTTCATGACGCCCTCTTCCGAGCAGACCCGCAGCAGATCTTTCCCCGGATTGTCGGCCCGCAGCTTTTCCATCACATCCGCGATATCTTCCAAATCCTGAACGTCCGATATATACTTCTCCCGGCATAGAATCGTCGGCAGGTTCACATCACAGGGGACGGTATAGAGACTGCCGTCTTTCCTGAATGCATCCACAACGTTGTCAAACAACTTTTCCTCCCCTTCCAGACTGTCGATCAAAGGGCCAAGATCTGCGAGAAGCCCTTTTTCTATATAAGAGTCTGCCGGCAGATCACTGAGGATCAGAAAGTCCGGTCCCTGTCCCGCCATAATCTGGGTATTCAGCTTCTTCAACGCATCCTCCCTCGTGACGGCGCTTCCTTCCTCCATACCGATCTCATATTCCACGTACACCTCCGGATTCTGCGCCTGATACAGCGAGATTGCCTGCCGCAGCGAAACATTATCCGTCAGGCTGTATGCCCGCACCGTCTCATTCGGTACCGTGGGCACTGTGGTGTCGTAGACGTAACGAACCAGACGCGCATCTGTAAAAACTGTCATAAACTCGTTATTGTCCAGCGTCACCATACCCAGCAGATGTCTGGCCGGATTGCCGAAGGAAGAAAGGCTGGCATCAATGATCTGTTCCATGGCGCCGCCGCCGATCACATGACGGTGCACTCCCTTTTTCCCGGCCAGATAGATCACATCCTCCCCGCCCGGAAAACAATACAGATCGAACCAGCTGCCGCCGTTAAAAGTGCGGTCCCTGTAATTCTCTTTCACAAAAGTATCCAGCACCTCATCACTGATATATTCCTGCGTTTCCATGTCGTAAATCAAAAGACCCTCAAACTCGTAACCGTCTATGATCATACGGCTTCCCTGAAAAGCGATCATCTGCGGACTGTTTTCCAGTGTCAGAAAACTCTCACAACTGCCATCCTCCTTCACCTCATAGAGCACATCGCCGTAAGTGCCAAGGAAGATGCGTCCGTTGTCCGCGATCCAGATATGCTCCGGATACTCCTCCTCCGCTGCCGGAAATTCCACCGGAAGCTGCGTGCCGTCCGGTTTCACGACGAGCACTGAGGATTTCGGCGAAATCCACCATTCATTGCCGGCTGATTCCTGAAAGCTGTCTTCCGGCTCATCTCCTGACGCATCCGGGTCCGCTGCATCATCTGCCGTTTCTGCACCGGCTCCTCCGGCTGCCGCATCGGTATCCTGTGCCGACTGCCCGTTGTCTGATTCGTTCTGGTCTTCGCCGCTTTCCTGTTTGTCCTCGTCCTGTCCGTCGTCACTTTCCGGTTTACCTTCGCCCTGTTCTTCGCTACTTTCTGTCTTATTCTCGTTCTGTTTTCCGTTACTTTCCTGCTGATCCCCGTCCTGGTCTTCGCCACTTTCCGGCTCATCCTCGTCCTGTCCGTCACCTGCCATGCCCCCGGCCGCATCCATAAGCGTATAGACAACACCCTTCGTTCCGTCCGCCCCGATCGCGATGCTTTGGATATAATTGCCCTCCTCGATCAGGGGTGAAAGCCAGTCATTCTCTTCCCATGTCCAGGTTGCACCGTTATCTTCCGACACCAGAAGATGCTGCATCGGCTCGGCAATGACCAGCTTCCCGTCCTGCAGCCTGAAAAGATGATTCCGATACCCCTCAAGATACTCCGACAGGTCACTCTCCTCTTCCAGATACCTGCCCATGGCCTCACCGTCTCCGCCGTACTTCGCCGACTGGACGTTTTCGCCAGTCACGGTGCCCTCCGATCCGTCTGCTTTACCGCCTTTGCTCCTCTCGGTTTCTCCACCGCCGCAGCCGCACACCGCTGCCATCGTCATAAACGCTGCCAAACCCGCTGCCAGCCATCTGCTCTTTTGTCTCCTCTTTTCATATCCCTTCCATCTCATGAAACCATATACCTCCCTGCACGGTTTGATCATCTTCTTCACTATTTCATCCTAACAGCCTTTTCTCTATTTAATCTCTAAAATCAAAAAAATTTAAAGAGAGTCATAAATTTGGCGCCAAAATAGCACTTTTTATTAAGACACATACGTCTAAACTTGCTATAATAATTAAGCGTGCAAGGAGGTGTACCATGAAAGACCAAAAAGAAGTTGTAGGGAAAGTCATAGACTATATTGAGAAAAATTTAGAGAAGAAAATTAACTTAGACAATATATCAAAAAATATTGGTTATTCCAAATTTTATCTTAATCGAGTTTTTACGGAGCAAACAGGCATTACAATCTATAAATACTTACAAAACCGCAGACTTACAATAGCTGCTGAAAAACTGGTTAAATCAAATAAACCAATAACACAAATTGCTTATGAAGCTGGATATGATACACAGCAATCATTTTCATTTGCTTTTAAACAAGTATATTTATATCCACCTAAAACTTATAGGGATATCGGAATCTTTTTGCCAAAACAAGTCAGAATTTCTATGAGCTGTTCTTATATATTCAAATACTATAAATTTATTGCAGAAATTAAGGAGATTGCAGCATAATTACGATTCCTTACGTTATTTGGAGCTTTTTTAAAGCGCTTTGGAATGAAAGTAAAAATGGGAGAACAATATTATGAAAAGCAAAAAACTCTGGACAAAGGATTTTTCCTGTATTACACTGGCCACAGTACTTTCCGCTATCGGCGGAGAGGCTATGACCCTGCCGGTCAGTCTGCTTGTCTTTGACGAGACGCAGTCGGCTTTCTTATCTTCACTGGTCATGGTCTGCGGCATACTTCCGGATGTCCTGCTGCCGATCTTCATCGCACCTTTTATCGACAAGGCAGGCAAGAAAAAGTGGATCCTGGGAATGGATCTTATGCTGGCGGTTGTTTATGCGGGCATGGGGTTCTGGGTAGGACGGCACACCTTTCACTTTCTGCTCTACCTGCTGTTCACCTTAACGGTCGGCACCATCTCCGTCATTTACCGTCTCGCCTACGCGTCCTGGTATCCCGACCTGATTCCCCGCGGCATGGAGCAGAAGGGTTATGCAGTCAGTTCCACGCTCTACCCAACGGTGATCATCGTCATGTCGCCGATCGCTGCTTTTCTCTATGAAAATCTGACCATAGATCGAATCTTCTTTCTCGTGACGGGAATCACGCTCTGCTCCGTGATAACGGAAAGCCTGATCCTGGAAGCAAAGAAAGCTGCCGCCTCTTCCTATACACTGCGTCAGTACTGTACCGACATCCGGGAAGGTTTTTCCTTCCTGAAAAAAGAGAAAGGCATCCGCAACATCTACGCCAACATGAGCGTTATGCAGGGAACCTCCAACGGTCTGAGCATCATCACACAGGTTTATTTTCAGACGCAGCCTTATCTTGGCGCAACGATGCTGGGATTTTTGATCAGCTCGGAAATGGCCGGCAGACTGCTCGGCGGTCTGCTGCAATATAAAAAGGAAGTACCCGTAAATAAAAGATACCCTTTCACGAAAGCCGTCTATCTTATCTACAGTCTGGCAGATATGGCGCTCCTTTTTCTTCCCTATCCGGCCATGCTGGCCAACCGCTTCTTCTGCGGCAGTCTGGGCATCTGCAGCGCTACCATCCGGGAGAGCGCCGTACAGTCCTATCTGCCGGAACAGATGCGGGCCAGAGTCAATGCCTTCTTCAATGTACTGTTCGCCGTGGGCGGGGTGGCCTTCCAGTTTCTGGCCGGTGCACTTGGGCAGCTCATCCCTTATCGCGCTGTGGCGGTTCTGCTTGGCGGCATGGGTGTAGGAAGCGTTTTCCTGTTCATTGTTCTTCCTGCCGCAGATAACCGGCCGGTATATGAAGCAGAACGCAGCTAACCGCTGTTCGATGCAGACAGAATACAACAGGCTGCCAGACAAACTTATCTATGGAACGGAGCTTAAGCATGAGAATTTTACTCGCCGAAGACGACAGACATTTGAATGATACGCTGACTTACCAGTTAGAACAACAGCATTTCACCGTGGATTCCTGTTTAGACGGGGAGGAAGCGCTGTACCTTGGGGAGCAGAATATTTACGACGTAATCCTGCTTGACAGGATGCTGCCCGGCATGGAAGGCACGGATATCCTGACTGCCCTCCGCCATAAGGGCATCAAGACCCCCGTTATCCTGATCACAGCGCTGGGCACACTCAACGATAAGGTGACTGGTCTCGACCTGGGCGCCGATGACTATCTGGTAAAACCTTTTGCCTTTGAGGAACTGATGGCCCGGATCCGCTGCGTCTCCCGAAGACCTCACGCCCTTACAGTGGACGACTCCTTTACGGTAGACGATATCACCTGGCAGGCTTCTGAGAGCATCCTCACAGGTCCCGCCGGCCGTTGCACCCTCTCCAAGAAAGAAGCAGCACTGCTGGAGATCTTCCTCCATTCCAAAGGGCAGACTCTGCCCCGGAGCATGCTCCTTATGAAGGTCTGGGGCCCAGACAGTAATGTGGAGGAGGGAAATCTTGATAATTACATCCATTTCCTGCGCCGCCGTCTGCAAAATACCGGAAGCTGCCTGCAGATCAAGACCGTGCGCGGAATTGGGTATGTATTGACAGGATATGCAACTTGAGAATATGGAGAGGAACCTGCTTTGCTATGTTTAAAAAAGTACACCTGCGTCTTACACTGCTTTGCGCCGGGATTACCGCTATCATCATGCTCGTTATGTCCCTTTGCTATCTGTATGTGTCGGAACAGGGATTATACCGCAACCAATTTCAGGCTTTTAAAAACGATATCAATACCATTTCCACCAATCTGGAGCAGCAGACGGTTATTTCTATGGAGTGGCTGGCAAAGATGGAGGCACAGGGGAATTATCGTTTTTTTGTACTGGATAATGGTGTGCCTTTTCTCTACAACCAATTGACCGATCCAGTCCACAGCATAGAAAATAACCAACTTCTTCTGGAAAGCCGGGAAGCCAAGGATATGCTTCCCAGCCATTCCTCTTCTATCATCGTAAGCGATAGCCGAAACGGCGCGCTTTCCCATTACGAATATGAATTTATTTCCCCCTCTGCAGGAACGAAATATTACTGCGGCGTCATTCAAACGGGAGCTGATGACTCCATGCTGGAGATCATCGTACTGTCTTCCCTGCAGCGTCTGGAACAGCAGATCAACGAGCAGCGAGTCCGCTTTCTGTTGATTGATATCGCTGCTATTTTTCTGTTGGGTATTTTTTCTTGGTTTTTTACCGGAATTCTATTAAAACCTATTGCCGAGAATCAGCAAAAGCAGGCTATGTTTGTTGCTGCTGCCTCCCATGAACTGCGCACGCCCTTGTCTGTCATCCTGTCAGCTGCAGAATGTTGCAAAGACGCCGCGCCGGAAACACAAGAAGGATTTATCAGGACTATTTATCAGGAGGGACTGCGCGTCTCCTCTCTGGTCACTGATATGCTCACCCTCTCCCAATCAGACAGTCACCATTTTCCCATTAAGAAGGAACCGACAGAGCTGGATACATTGTTGATGAACTGCTATGAGGCCTTCGAACCGCTGGCGCGGGAAAAGTCCATCCTGCTGTCCATTGCGTTCCCCGAAGAGGCGCTGCCTTTATGCACTGTTGACCCAGAACGGATCAGTCAGGTTATTGCCATTCTCCTTCACAATGCCATCAGCTATACGCCAGAACACGGCCAGATCACACTTTCGCTTACCCGGTCGCGGGAACGCTTCGCTATACAAGTTCAAGACACCGGTATTGGCATATCCGACGAAGATAAGAAGAAGATTTTCGACCGCTTTTACCGGGTAGAAAAATCCAGAAGCAGGAAAGACCATTTTGGCCTTGGATTGTCGATCGCCTATGAGATCATAAAAGCGCACGATGGGAGCATTGCCGTCACGGACAACAAAAAAGGCGGGAGCTGCTTTACTGTCACTCTCTAGCATTTCTCCCTGCCTTTCCCACCACTTCTATATCTTTAATTTCCTATACCGATTAATACACGCGAGAATCTCCTGCTTTCTTGGCCTTGCCAACTGCGCGGAGACATCTCCCCTTTCAAACAGGCTCTCCAAGCCGCTTCCGTCAAGCTGTTCTTCCAGAAGGTCCCCGATCTGGCACAGGTCCTTCCTGCCATCCAGCATCTTAAGCTGTACATATTTCAAAATATACGCCAAGGCCATACTCTGTTCCTGATCCTTTAACTGCTCTAAATAACGCAGTTCCACATTTTCCTTCGATATGGAAAGTTCGCTTGTTCCCATGGCCTTCATCTTGATCCTGTCATCCTTACGCAAGGCTATATCCGGCCCAGGACAACGTTTCCTGTTAAATGCTGGAAATACTTCCATACCATAGCTTCCTGTCATTCCAGCCACACCTGCTCTGTCAGTGTCCCGGCTATCATCAACGGCATACTGACCATACTTCTCCCTATGTCCGCCTTCGTAGACTTCTGCCGCTTCCTTCGCCTTCCGTGTAATATCGATCGGCACATATTCCTTCATCTGAATAATCGTATCTGCCACATGGAAAAAGGAACCTGAGCTTCCCGCCACGATAATAGAAGACACTCCCAGATCCTCGTACATTCCTCTGACTCTGCTGATAAAAGGGGTAATCGGCTCTTCACCAGGCGTGATCACCTGCGCCATCAGCCCATCCCGCACCATAAAGTTGGTCGCAGACGTATCCTCATCAATTAAAATCAGGCTACTTCCGCTCTCCAACGCCTCCATCAGATTCGCCGCCTGGGAAGTGCTGCCGCTGGCATCCTCCGTAGAAAAATGGGTGGTATCTTTTCTGTTCGGCAGATTCTTGATAAAGGGAGAAATATCCACTCCCGTGACGCTCCTGCCATCTTCCGCCCGCAGTTTGAAAGCGGAAGCATCCGTGATGACAAGTTCCCTGCCATCCCCTGCAATATGATCATATACTCCATTCTGCAACGCCTGCAGGATTGTAGATTTACCATGATAACCACCACCCACAAACAGCGTAATTCCCATAGGAATTCCCATGCCGGTCACTTCCCCCCTGTTGGGCAGTTTCATTGTAATTTGCAGCGACTCCGGTGACCGGAAAGCTACTGCATTCTTCATCGGCTTCTCCGACACACCGCTCTCCCGCGGCAGAATAGAACCATCAGCGATAAAAGCACACAGCTTCCGCTCCTTCAAATGCTCTCTGATATACTGCTGATCCTCGCACAGACAGATGGCCTTCCGCAGTTTTTCCTGGTCGATCTTGACATAGTAAAGACTCTTACGCACACAATCCGGCAGAATCTCGAACAGCATCTTCTCCAGCTCCCTGGCGTTGATGGTACGCCCATTGGCCGGAAACCCTGCCTCAAACCGCAGAATGATGTTCCCATCCTTCACCCGCAATGCGGTGCGTTCTAACACCTGCTGCCCACATCTCGATACAGACAAAAGCCCACTCTTGCCAGAGCCCTTCGCCTGAAAACTGCCGCCCGCCGCCCATCTGCCAAACAGCCTGGTCAGATGATCCTGTAATGTGATCCGTTTCGCCGGCGTATCATAATACGCTGCCGGAAAACCAGCTTTGCTCTTCTCTACCCTCACCGAAAGTCTGGATGGCGAAGCAAAGGGATCTCCCTGCACATAGTCAATCGAAAGTACATAGTCTCCAAATTGATACTGTCCTTTCAAATCCTTGTAGGCTGGATATCCTTTATGGTCAATATTTCGTAATCTGTTCCGTAATTCTGTCGCTGTATTCATGTCTGCCACTGTACCTTTCTGTTTTTACGGCATGCCAGAGCTGCCCTCTGCCGTCCCTCTTCCTTGCAGCGTCTTCTGCCGCCAGCTCTTTTTGCCGTCGCTTCATCTCTATTTTACACGCTGTCCCTTAGGAGTCAACCCTTCATCATAAAACCGCCGGAGCATACGCCCCAGCGGTCCCCACTTCCCGGCTCACGATCCGCTTTGCGTGGATTCTCCACATTCCACCATACCTTCCCAATAGACTTTTCCGCTATCCATCAGAAGAAGTCCATACTTTCCTTCTTCTTCCTCCCAGCAGCCATTCTCTGTATAAATCTGGAAAAACTCCCGTCCAATCGGTATCGTTACTGTCTTTTCCTCGCCCGGCTGCAGATACACTTTCTGAAATGCCTTTAGCTCCCTCACCCGCGGTACGACTCGTGAACTGTTCACACGACGGTAGCACTGAAGTACCATAGCCTCTTCCCACTGCCCTTCATTCTTCACCACGCAGGTAAGACATACTCCTCCATTCCTCTCCTGGATCTTGACATCATCGCAGGAAACCGACCCATACCCGAAGCCTTCGCCAAAGGTATACAACGCTCCTTCCTGCTCATTGCAATAATGCATCGCCCGATAGGATTTCTTATGGTTATAGTACACTGGAAGCTGCCCCGCGCTTCTTGGCAGGGAAACCGGAAGTCTACCCATAGGAGATCTGTTACCATAGAGCAGATCGGCAATCGCCACACCTCCCATAGGTCCCGGATAAAATGCATAGAGAAGCGCATCCGTTCCTTCTGCAATCACAGGGATCGCATAGGGCCTTCCCGCGATCACCACCGTGACAAGCGCTTTCGCACTACGCCGCACCACATCAAAAAGCACATCCTGATCATCCGGCAGACGAAGGTCGGCGGCATCAACTCCTTCACCACAGTCCATCGCCATCCTCCCGTTTCCTAACACCGCCCCATTCCGGTCAAACACTGCCGCTGTGCCAAAACGACTGGAAGAACCACCCAGCACCAAAATAACCACATCACTCCATGCCGCCAATGCCGCCGCCTGCTGTATATCGGATCCATCTGAAAACCGAAGCTCTGGCTGACAGGATTCCCCTCGCTGCCACTTCTGCGCCTGTTCCACCAAGCCCTGCCAGACTGTCTTGCCCACGCCCTCTCTAAACGGCGGGGAATAGTCTCCAATCTGCCGGTAAAGGTCATCCGCGTTCGGTCCGATAACAGCGATCTTCTGTTTCTCTCTGGTCAGTGGCAGGAGATGTTCTTTGTTCTTAAGAAGGACGACTGACTCCTGTGCCAGTTTTTCAGACTGTGGATAGTTCTCATATGTATAAGTTCTCTTTCCATCCGCTTCACAGAATTCTAACAGCTCATCTTCACAGACAAATTTCTCTCCCCCAACTGCTTTCTCTGCCTCCAGATCTTTATACTCCGCTGTGCGCATGCCTTCCTTGGTAAGATAGGGCCTGTCAAACAAACCCAGCTCCCATTTCAGATACAGCACTCTCTTCACCGCCCGATCGACCGTCTCCATAGAAACCAGCCCTCTCTCCAGTGCCTCGTCCAGATGCGAGAAGGCTTCATCCCAAAGTCCAATATCCACCCCCGCATTCAATGCTGCCGCTGCCGATCTTACCCGGTCCCCTGTCATGGTATCTAACTGGTCGATCGCCACGCCATCCGCCATCACAGCGCCTTGGAACCCAAATTCTTCTCTGAGGATGTTCTGTAACAGATGCCTGTTGGCGTGACAGTAAATTCCGTCAATCTCATTATAAGCTGCCATAATCCCTTTAACATCCGCTTCGCAGCAGGCTTTCGCCGCCGGAAGATGTACTTCCGCCAGCTCTCTTAGCCCAATCCTTGCTGCACTGGCATTGACACCCCCTGTCGTCTCTCCCTGTCCGCAGAAATGCTTCGCCACAACACCGATCCCTTCCCCCTGCATCTTCTCTACCACAGCCTTCGCCATGCAGGCCGCAAGATATGGATCTTCCCCAAAACATTCCTCGCTTCTCCCCCAGCGGGGATCCCGCAAAATATCCAACAGTGAGACGAGAGCCAGATCTACACCCATACTCTTCATCTGCCCGGCACAGACTCTGGCTGCCTCCCCCGCATATTCCGGCGCAAAGGAGGCTCCCACTGCCAGGTTTACCGGCAGAATATAACCATCGAGTGCCTGATGCCCATGCGGACACTCACTGCTCATCATCACAGGAATAGAAAGCCTGGAATGCTCCAACACATATTTCTGCACTTTATTATAAGTTCTGATTGCCAATTCTCCGGTCAGTCCATTTGCATACGTCCTGCCGGACCAAGGATCCGCCCTGTACAACCCATAAAGAGTCCCAAGTCCCCCACAAACTTCTACTTCCTTCACGAATTCGTCGCGAAAGCGAAGCTCTCCCTGCTCCCATTCATATATCTGAAAGCCATACAACCGCTGGCACAACTGCCCGATCTTTTCCCGCAGCGTCATCTGTGCCAGCAGCCCGTCTACGAATTTCATTCCCTGCTCTTGTCTCATATTCATCTCTTCTATTTCTTAAAATATACTACATCCGAATACCGTACTCTATTACAGAGTGGGCGCTCCATAGCAGCTTCTATCCCGCTGCCATACAACCGCCCACCCTATACGCATATTAAATATGATGCTGTTGTAAATACCCCAGCAGTTCATCTACTGTCGTGAATGCGACTCCTGTCACGGTATCCGCACATCCATAATAAACAGCGATCCGTCCCGTATCCGCATCTGTGAGCGCTGCACAGGGGAATACCACATTCGGTACATCTCCTACACACTCATAATACTCGTAAGGAGCCAGAATATAATCTTTAGAACGAAGAAGTACCTTCCATGGCTGTTCTTTATCCAACAATGCCGCTCCCATGCGATATACGAATCCATTACAGGTATTGATGACGCCATGATAAATCAGAAGCCAGCCTTCATCTGTCTCAATAGGTATCGGTCCTGGTCCAATCTTCGTACACTGCCATGCAGATAAATCTCCCGCAACCGGACTCATCACATGACGGTGTCTGCCCCAGAACTCCATATCCGGGCTCTGACTGATGAAAATATCTCCGAATGGCGTATGTCCATTGTCACTTGGACGGTTGAGCATCATATACATGCCATTTATTTTCCGTGGAAAAAGAACCCCATTACGGTTAAACGGCAGATAAGCATTCTCAAGCTGTGTGAATTTCTTAAAGTCGAAAGTGTATGCCACACCGATCGTTGGTCCATGATAGCCGTTACACCATGTAATGTAATACCGGTCTTCTATAAAGCACACCCTCGGATCATAGCGGTATTCCCTCTTTAGGATCTCGCTGTCAGCCCCTTCAAACACCACTGGCGTATCCTCAATCTCCCAATGAATACCATCCTTACTTCTACCCACGAAAATATCCATACTGATCGAACGGCTGTCACAACGGAATACCCCTGCATACCCATCCTCAAAAGGAACAACAGCGCTGTTGAACACACTGTTAGACACCTTGTTTCCATCTCTCCCAATGATCGGATTGCCACTGTAACGCCACAGAGGCATTTTATACCCCTCAGGCTTCTCCTCCCACGGAATGTTTGGTAGCGATCTTCCAATAATTTTACTCATGTTTTCCCTCCATTTCTACGCTTCATTATAGGTTTATTCTATCAACCGCAGGAAGGCTTGTCAAATTTTCCCTTCCCGGCTTTACCTAAATTCTTTGTGCATAAAACTGCGTTTTTCCACCACAATATATTGTGCATTCTCTCAAAATATCACTTTTCATTTACTTTCGGCATCACGCTTTTTTGTTGTGTGATAATGACTGTGACAACATAAATGGAGGTATGCTATGAAAGAGCTGCGACAGTTGATACGCGATCTGCGGGAAGACCACGACCTGACACAACGGGAACTAGCCTCCTACCTCGGCGTCTCTCAACAGACTTATTCCAACTATGAAAACGGAGTCCGCGAAATCCCTACCAGTACTGTGGTAGCCTTGGCAAAATACTATCAGGTCAGTACCGATTATCTTCTCAATTCCGGCAGCGGTTATCTCGGCAATACGAACCTGGACAGCACTTACCTGGAGGGCACTACCCTGCACGACGTCATGTACGATATCCAGGGGCTGGGAGAAGACGCCCGTAAAGAGTTGTTACGGTTTATCCAATTCCTGGGCCGTCCTGATTAACACAGACGTCATAGGGAATAAAGCTGCACGCTTTATTCTTATTCTATCCGAAAGATAACCTCCCAATCTCCCTCAATACTTTCTGCACTGTTATGGAAAATACCATACATAGAATAGTCTGCAGGATCTACTATTTCCCCAATAAACCAGTATTCATAGAACTGGTAACTTATATCTCCCACCGTTTCCTGCCAACTCACACTATAATCTTCACGCCGTTCTTTTCCAGCGGCATCTACTAAGAACGGCTCCACGTATCTATCAGCATGACGATTATCCCCCATGCAGATCTGCAGACGCAGCACGCCATCCGCGTATGAGCCTCCCACTACCGTAAATCCATCCGCTGCACATTCTGCCCCGTTCGACAGATCCAGCACCTCTCCACACCACTGTGAACTCCCAGATGTCTCGCCTGCCATCTTAAGCCCCTCCGGCAGTTCCTGTTCTTCCAGCCAGCCGCCCATTCCATTTATTTCCACGACTTTGGCCGCCACAGATTCCATCATATTCTTCAGTGCGATCTCCCTTCTCTCACTATCCTTCTCACACAAGATTTCACGGACGGTAAAACGCAGCTTATCCGCCTGATATTGCCCATCTACCTGCGTTGTTATTTTGAAATATGCCTTGTCAGTCTCCTCATCATAATTCAGAAAACTGCAGCCTCCGATCACTATATTGCTTCCATACGAGAGCAACCCATAGCTGTCAAACAGATCAATCTGTCCATGAATCCGGTCTGAACTGCTTCCCTCATCATCCCGCACAGAAACAATAATCTCCGCTTCCTTTTCCCTAAGATCGACTGCCTCCACTTCCATCGTAATCCCCTGACTGGAACAGCTCTTTTCCACTGGAACCAGACGCTCCGCCAACGCTGGTGAAATATATTCTATTACCCGGTAGAAAGCGGGTATGTTCATAGCCCCAACCGGCATTACCTTGAAAACCCCCACTCCTACGATCGCAGCTGCCGCTGCCACTCTTACCATTCTCTTTACACGCAGCACATTACTCCCCATACCATTCTCTTTCTGACCACCAGACATTTTCCGTTGTCTACTGTCGTTTTCATCAAAGAATCTCCCTGCTCTCATCACCACTTTCTGCTGCAGTTCCAAAGAAGGGGATAGGGAATCATAAGCTTTCTTATACTCTTCTGCAAACATCAAAAACCTCCTAACTTTTCTTTCAGTTTTCTCCGTGCTCTCGTCAGCCTTGTTCTGACCGTGGACGCCTTTATTCCTGTAGCTTTTGTGATCTCCTCGATTGACATCTCCTCATAATAGAACAAATGGAGTACCACTCTATACTTTTCGGGGAGCTGCTTGACTATCCTGATCAGACGCTCGCCTTCCTCGTCCTGCGCCGCCTCCGCTCCTTCGAGCATCACAACCGTACTTCTCCGCAGTGGCTGCTTATGCGGCTGTTTTTCTATCTGCATGATGGCCGCTTCATCGAAAACAGCTCTGCGCCGTATCCATGGTGACTTCCAATAATTCTTACAACAGTTCACTGTAACACGGATGAACCATGCCTTTTCATGTTCTTTGCTGGCAAACACTGGTCCTGCCTTTACATAACGCATGAATACCTCCTGATAAATGTCATCTGCATCTATTCTGGTCTTGACCAGAGAGTAAGCAAATCTGTATACAAGATCAGAATTACGCATGATCACTTCCTCACATTGGTTTTCCTTATGCATAAGTTTTCTCCTTACCTCCCTTCACAGATAATACAATGCAGCCTTCCCAAAAGCTACATAACTAGTTCGAAAATTTATCATTCTTCCTACTAATCTCATTCAAAAAAGATATAAAAATATATTTTCCCAATTTATTTCACTTCATTTTGTTGTTCTATTATTATTTTTAATTCATTTTGTTTGTTTTTCGTTTCACAATTTTTTGTTGTGCAATAATAATTTCGACAATATTTCAGTTTAAAAAGGGGACGGCACATGAAAGAACTGCGTGAAATACTACGAGATCTGCGGGTAGACCATGATTTAACACAAGAAGATATTGCAAAATATCTTGGCATTGAACAGCAAAGCTATTCCAATTATGAGAATGGTAAACGCGGAATTCCCACGTGGGTAGTGTCCAAGCTTTCCAAATTTTATAAAGTCAGCACCGATTATCTTCTCGGCGCAGATTCCACTTATCTTGGGAGTACAAATTTGAGAAATCCTTATGTAGATCAAGTGACAATGCATGATGTGCTATATGATCTTCAAAAATTAGAACCGGATGATCGAAAATATCTTTTGAAATACCTTGATTATCTAAAACATATGAATCAATAAAATCCTGCATGCCGCATCCCTCTCCTTTTCAGGAAGATGGACAGCGCTGCGTATTCCGGCCAGTCAGACTGCTTTCGTTTCCTAATGGCCGGATTCCCAGGCACCTTGTTATAAGACTCCTTTGGTAGACCACACCGCCCCGTTTAACCGTTCTTCATACATAGTGGCCAGATCAAGCGCTTTACCAAATGCCTTAAAACTACTCTCCGCAATGTGATGGTCGTTTGTTCCTGAAAGCATTTTCAGATGCAGATTCATAGAAGCGGCATAAGAAACTGCATAGAAAAACTCGCGGAACATCTCGGTCTGCATAGTTCCTATAAACGGTGCCGTATAGGCGGCCTCGAAAGAAAGATATGGTCTTCCTGACAGATCTATTGCACACAGCATAAGCGCTTCATCCATTGGCAGAATAAAACTTCCATACCGCTTAATAGCCCTCTTCTCTCCCACCGCCTGCTTGATGGCCTCTCCCAGAACGATTCCGCAATCCTCTACTGTATGATGGGAGTCTACCGCCAGATCTCCCTTACAAGTCAGAGTCAGGTCAAACAGTCCATGACGCGCAAACCCATTCAGCATATGATCAAAAAATCCAATCCCTGTGTCAATACTGCACTGTCCACTGCCATCCAGATTCAGCGTCAAGCCAATCTGTGTTTCCTTCGTCACCCTGTTTACTGTCGCGATCCGTGCCTCCATATATTTTCCCTCTACCTTTCCAGATATTCTAAAACACTGATAAACCCGTATATAAATTTACTATAGCACATTTATCTCCCGACCTGAAACTATATTTTGTCTGTTTCCGTCGTTTCTGCCGCACTTTTTTCCTCCATGTCTCTTGCCAGTTCCTTTAATAAAGCCGCCGTGATATCTTTTGCAATTCCAGAAGCTTTGGCACAGTTCTCCTCAAAATTACCAAGACCGCTGTTCGCAGCAGTGTCTGTAATACAGCGGAGCACTTTTTCCATTAAATGCCCCTTCTCCAAACACTGAACATTTCAAGTGATTTCCAGGAACTTATCTTCATAGCATTGCACAAATGCGTGCTACTCCTTCATCCAGATTGTAATACTTTTGCGCAATGCGACCCGTCCATACTTGGCCATCTGCTGACTGCTGTTCCCTTTCTGCTGTTTAAGGGTGTATATTTTGGGGACCTTAAATCCAAATTGCTCGGCAAACGATGAACTCAAAAAGTCCACCGGAATTACTTCTCCTCCATATCGGACATTATCATTCACAAAAGCTACCATTGCTCCTGACTTGCATACTCTATAAAGCTCAGCATAGATAAAAGCCAGCTCTGTAAAATATCCCTCAACCATACGAATAACGCCACTGTTATTAAGATCCCCATTCTTCTTCCGCTTTTCAAGTGCAAATAGGATCTCTTCAAAGGCGGTATTCGCCTTTATAGTACTGTAAATATAATCAAATCGGGCCTTTTGTCCAATATTTTCATAATATCGCTTCAGTTCGTCTATCTTAGAATGGCTCTCAACCGTACATGACAGTAAACTCTGTCTCATATCTTTCACTTCCTGCTCGCCTAATCCAAGATAGACTAATTCAAGCGCATATGTCCTTGTGTAATCATATCTGTTACAATATGGAGGGGAAGTTATTACTCCTGTCAGGAAGTTTTCTTCCATTTCCGGCAGCTTATATAACACACTGTCCGGTATAAATTCAATTTCGGCACTTTGATTCCCATTCTTATTATTTTGTATGGTTTCCAGATCGGCAAGCACATGGTGCAATTCTTCGAGTATCGTTTCCTTAGAATCAAGAATAACCTGCCTAACCTGTTTTGCCGGCAATAACTTCTGTCCTTTTTCTGTCCTGATTCTATTTGCCTTTATTACCTTTTTTGATCTGCAGTCCCATCCGAGATACTGTCCCGCTTTCGCTGTATAGCTACATCGCTCTAGTGAATTTATAATGCAAAGCGTTAACAGCTCCTTAACATCCTCAGAATATCCAGACTTATCTCTCCATGCAGCAATGTAGTGAAGAAATTTTTCATTTTTTTCAGGATACGCATCCCGCGTAATTGTAATATAAGGCGTACATCCACTATAATCATGGGGAACCCTTAACGCCTCCACCTCCTTAATAAGAGCTCTAATCTCATCTATATCATATCTCTGTATAGCTGCTTTTGTTTTTATGGAAATAGACGAAATGGGCAAAACATCATAACCTATACTATTAATTCCTCTCATTTGGCAAACTAATGCCGTGGTTCCTGACCCCATAAAGGGATCCATAACCCAATCCCCCGGCTTGATCCCCATTTCATCAAGAAGCAGATTCACAAGATTAGCAGAAAATCCCTCCTTATATTTCAACCAACTATGTAAAACTTCCTTTTTGTTTAGCTGATAACTAACGCTTTGTCGATTAAACTTGTCTGTTATTTCAAGAATCTCTGCATACCTTTTCTCTATTTCTTTTCTTGCTTCCTCAGGACAAAAGCTGTCAGCAGAAAATTGATCCACCAAAAAATCATCAACTGGTATTTTTATAAATGAAAACCGGTCATATACTTGTTCTTCCACACCTTACCTCAAATTCTAAGTAACCAGTTACAATATTCCACAAGCTGGTTATTATTTGTTAGATTAGCTGCATTTGTCATTGCTCCTGTTTGTAACTGTTCACAAATTTCAGAGGCCATAGCATTTGCTATCGCTGCCCCTACAAATGATGTTTGAACCGCATAACCCTTATTCGCAAAACTGGTTCTAATTCTTCCAAGGGCTGTATTTGCCGTTTTCCAATGCTCATCGGCTCCTGCAGGATCAATACCTCCCTTCAATTCCCCAAGCATAAGTATTCTATCTGCCTCTTTAACTATTCCGCCCCTGTTATAGTTCTCTGTTGTCCCTTCAAATAAACAAAGATCTACATTCTTCTTCACAATTGGAATATTAAGATTAAACGCCAGAACTCTATCTCCAAAACCACAATTCCAATAAATGGCTTTTATGGCTTTCTCGATCCCGAAATCATTCTCGCTTTTATGCGTCCATGTATTTTCTTTTGGCATCCAATCATAAACAATTCCCTGAACATTCATACAAGAAAGTATGGTGCGAATAAGTTTTTCCTGTCCTAACACGCCAATACGGTTTCTCATTGTTCCACCAACCGCATCCCCTTTTATCAGCAAATATCTATAAACCACCTCATCGATATAATTTTCACCCGCAGGTTTGAGAAATTTCTCTATTAATTCCCTAATTGCCGCCGTTTGATCCTCTCTATCTAAATACTGCATTGATTTCTCTGACAAACCAGCTGCGGTAAGCAAAAACGGACGTACTGACGAAATTTTAAGAAAATCATCGGGTCCATGTGTATTAGCTGCCATAGCTTTAAATGCCAGCGCATTCTTGACATATGGATCACCAATCACATTCTTTTCCAAAGCAATCCTTAGAAATCCAGCCCGTGTCTGTTCCTGTGTCGTCACTAAGTCTTTCGGCTCTGTGATGAAGCAATTAAACCTTGCCTGTTTTCCCTGTACGAAATCCATATTTCTCTCCTTACTTGGGTGAGAGTATTGTTCTTACTATTTTCAACTAGAAATTATATCACACTGTATACCAATATTCATCTATCTTTCGCTTACTTCTAATTTTTTACTCCTGCAAAATTTCAAAAAGAGCTTTCCAGTTTCTTTCCGGAAAGCTCTATAAATTAAGCAATATTCAAATCATCCCATAGTCACAGCCATACGCCCAAAATCAACAGCTCTATCACTCCCTCGCAGATCCCTATCCTTATCTCAAATCCGGTTTACTCGTGCCGCAGCGCCTCGATTGGACTTAGACGTGCCGCCTTTCTCGCTGGATATATGCCGAAGAAAATACCTACGCCCGAAGAAAATGCCGCTGCAATGATCACTGTGGAAACGTAAATCTGCGCCGTAAAACCCATGGCTCCACAAACCGCAACAGCCCCCAGCGCGCCCAAAATGATACCTATGATACCGCCAATCAAAGTGATAATTGCCGCTTCCGCCAAAAATTGTAAGAGAATCGACTTTGTCCTGGCACCCAGCGATTTACGGATACCGATCTCACGCGTCCGCTCTGTCACAGACACCAGCATGATATTCATAACGCCAATACCGCCTACCAGCAGGGAGATTGCTGCCACAAAGGAGACAAAGAGAGTGATCATGCTCAGAATCTGGTCATATTGCGCCGAAACATCCGCAAAACTTTGCATCAGTATCTTGTTCTCCCCGCGCACATGATGTCTGTTTTCTAACAGATTAATAGTATCCGTTGCCACCTGGGTGATATTCTCCGTGCTGTCTGCCATAATATACATATCAGTAAAATCAGATATCCATACCCCGTAACCTGCTGCCATAGCACTCAGCGGCATCTCCACCTGTATATATCCGCCGCCACTCATTGCAGAAATCAGTCCAGCCTTAGTGTCCTGCCTGATCCCTACGATGCGGATGTCCTGTGAGACATCCCAGAGATTCATCTCAAAACTCATGCCAACCACATCCGTGGTCCCAAACAGGGTTTTTGCACTGGATTCATTGATCACGCAGACCATAGCCGCCGAGTCGGCCTCATTCTCCGAAAAGTAACGGCCTTTGATAATAGGTTCACTCCCCATCCTATACTGCAGCGCCTCGTTACCGCCAGAAAGTCTGGTCTCAAAATTTCCCTTGCGCGATTTCGCCGTTGCACCCCAGAAACTATATTCACAGGTGACGCCTTTGACATGCTCCACTTTCTCCTCAATCAGATCAAAGTCCTCCTCTGTGAATGTCACATCGTTTCCTTCCACATTGCTGTTCGTGTAAAGAGCGATCTGTCCTCCTGCCATATTTTCAAGCTCCTCATTGATGGAACCCCGCACGCCGTTACCTATGGAAATCACCATGATCACAGATGCAATACCAATAATGATCCCAAGCATGGTAAGAACAGAACGCCCCTTGTTAATCTTTATATTCATCAACGCAATTTTAATGTATTCCCATATCTGTGCCATTTTGCCCTCGATCCTCTAATTTCTCTCAAACATTTAATAACTCCCAGGCAATGTTTCCTGACACCTTAGAGTTCCTCATTGTTTTTCTTGCACTCACCGCTATGATTCCGCTTTACAAAATCTCAAATTCGTACAGCAAATGCTCTGCTCTACGGCGCCACCATCACCGCCATGCCTTCCTGCAGATCAATTCCTGTCATTCCGGGCAAAAGCACATTCTCGCCTACGGTAATCCCCTCTTTGATTTCACAAACACTGTCGGAGGAAATACCTACAGTGACCCGTTTTTTCGCTACTACACCATTCTCCTCCACAAACACAAAGTCACCCTCCATGTCACTGCATACCACTTCTAAAGGAATTGTGACCGCTCCCTCAGCCTTTTCCATATGTACGTAAACTTTGGCCTCCACGCCGAGGAAGATATTCTCATCAGGATTCTCAATATTGACATCCACACCCACTACCATAGCGCCGCTTTCATTCTTAGTCGCCATACCATCAATCTTTTTCACTGTACCCTTGTAAGTTTTCCCGGCAATATCCACGTCAGCACTCTGTCCCACGGCAATTTTTTCCAGATCATACTTAGAGACGCTCAGCCGCACTAATACCTTCTCCGTACTCTCTATGGTCACCAGCTTCCCGCTCTCCGTGGGCGGTTGTCCAGCTACCGCTTCCAGTTCTGTTACTACACCCGCAAAATCAGCCTTTAAGCCGTTCTCCACTTCTGCAATGGCGTCCAGCTTCTCCTGATTGGCCAACTTTTCAAGCGCTGTGTCTGCCTCCAGCTTCGCTCTGCCTCCTGCATCCATAACCCCATTCTCGGAAGACTCTTTCTGCGATTTCATCTCCGCTTTGTATTCCTCATAGGAGGCTATCAGTTCCTCCACATCTTTCGCCTGCTTCTGCAGTTCCCGTACTTCTTTGTTGTTCTGTTCCTCGTAGCTGCTGTACTGCGCCTGTTGCTGCAGATTGAGAAGCGTCTCCTCATCATAGGCAATCTGCGCCTTGGCCGCCTCATCCTTTTCCTGCTTTTCCTTATCATCGGAATCAATCCGCTGCTCTGCTTCCCATGCATGCCTCTCTTCCAGCCTCTGCTTTTCATCCTCAATTTTTTTCTGCTGTTCCAAAATGGATGCCTGCAGAGCCGCTGCGTTGTATGACCAGCCCGCCTTCTTATCCTCAATCTTCTGGTTGATTTCTTTTAACAGATTTTTGTTATCTTCAATCTGCTGATCCAATACGGCCAAATTCGTGGTTGCCTCGGACAGATCCGCCATGTATTCATTATTCTTGTGCACAGAACTTTCATAACCACCCGCATTGGAAGCCAACTTATACTCCGCCTCTTGTCTTTCCTCCGACAGCGCTTTCTCGTCAAAGACAAGAAGCACATCCCCCTTTTTTACCATATCACCGGTACTCACCATTACTTCACCCACCTCTACGGATACAGGCGCAAAATAAGTCCGTGTCTCGTCACTCTTCACCGTGCCGCCAGTGCTTAAAATCCTCTCCACATCCCCTGTTTCTGCCGTAACAGCTGATACCATAGGCACTGCGTTTTTGGCCACCAGGGAATTCCTCACAAAAAATCCGGCTACCAAAACGACCAATATCCCTGCAATCACCCGGCGGCGGATCTTTTTCTTTTTTTCCTTATCCATAGGAACCTTTACCTTTTTGGGTACTCTTTCCGTAATGTCCGTGTTTTGTGTCTCATTCTTCACCTTCCGAAACATTTTCATAATCCTCCTCTATTTTTCCATCCATAATTTTAATAACCCGTTTCGCCCGGGCTGCAATCTCATCATCATGGGTAATCAAGATCACCGTCCTGCCTTCCTCGTGAAGCCCCCGTAAAATATCCATGATCTCTTTGGTGGATCCAGAATCCAAATTTCCCGTCGGCTCATCCGCCAGAATAATAGGAGGCGCCTGGGCAATCGCTCTGGCAATGGCCACTCTCTGCTGCTGTCCACCGGACATCTCAGAAGGCCTATGGCTCTTACGCTTAGCAAGTCCTACCTTATCAAGCGCTTTCTTTGACAGCTCCAGCCTCTCCTTCTTTCCCACTCCACGGTAAATCAGGGGCAGTTCCACATTCTCCACTGCTGTCAGACTGGAAATCAGATTAAACCCTTGAAAAACAAAGCCAATCTCCTGATTACGGATATCTGAGAGCTCATCATCCGACATACTGCCCACATCGTGTCCGTGTAGAAAATAGCTGCCACTTGTGGGCACATCCAGACAGCCGAGCATGTTCATCAACGTGGATTTGCCCGAACCAGAATGACCGATGATCGCTACAAACTCTCCTTCCCCAATTGTCAGGCTCACATGATCCAGCGCCTTCACCTCATTTTCTCCGGGATTGTAGACCTTGCAGATATCCCGGATTTCCACCAATGTCCCCATGATACTACGTTCCTTTCTTCTATGCTTATATTGAAACCTACTTCAAAACAATATGTACTCTTTCTTTAAATATAACGAAACAGACTGTCCATTGCCTTCATTTTTTATCGATATCATAATATCAATCCTTTCTTAAAAGAAACACACCAAAATCTTAAATTATTCTTAAATTATTTACGAACTACATACCGTACTTTATAATGACATAAGCAAGATACATAGAAATTTGGTGAAATGACATGAATAAGAAAACAGAAAAATCAAGGATTGCATACAATAAAATAGCGTTTGAATACGATACATCAAAAGAAGGCCAATATACCAAATTTCATATCAAAGAGTTGTCTAACATAATATATTTGACTGAAGATGATATCATTCTTGATGTTGCATGCGGAAATGGAACCCTGTTAGGGGAACTATCGAAAAAAACAAAGATTCACGCAAATGGAATTGATCTATCAGAGAATATGATTCACGCTGCAAAAATGCGTTATCCTAATATAAAATTTGATGTAAAACCATGTTGTCCCCTGGAATGGAGCGATGAGAGCATTGATATTATAACAGTATGTTGTGCATTTCACCATTTCGAAGATCCGCAGGGATTTGTAAATGAATGTAGGAGAGTTTTAAAGAACAATGGTACAATATATATAGCCGAACCTAATTTTGGAGTAATCCTTAGATTTTTTGCAAATAAATTTTGGTTTCCTTTTTCCAAAAGCGGAGATGTTAGGGTATACAGCCAAAAAGAATTAGTAAAATTTTTTAGTTACTCTGGATTTAAGACAGTACACACCTATAGAAAAGATAAAGGATTATTTCTCAAAGCTAAAAAGTAGATAGAATGGACGGAAAATTATTTGTGATGCTTTCCTGTACGGAGGAGAGGCTCTGAAATTCCGGCAAGTGGTCCTTTTGTTCGTTATTATTTTTAAACATTAAATCATTTAATAGATTTCTAATTATCTCTTTAGATGTTCTTATATGCCGGTATAGCCCGTTACTTCGGGCTTTTCCGGCACTTTTCATATCGGAAGAACCTCACAAATCTTTTTATTACCCCTCATGTTTTCGCTCTCAAAAGTAGTAAAAGCAGTAGTAAATTCTGCGTACTACTTATGCCGCCTTGGTTTCCTCGGCGCTTTCCGCCGCAGGCTCCGGCTTGGCCTCTGCGGTGGTTTTTGCCTTGGCTTGCAGCCGTTCCATTTCCTCCTGTGCGGAATGGAAAGTAGCGTGGGCGTAATAATTCAGCGTCATTACAATGTTGGCGTGTCCCATGATGTACTGCAATGCCTTGGGGTTCATGCCCGCGTTTGCCATTCTGGTACAGAATGTATGCCGCATGGTGTGCGGCGTCATCACATCGGGCAGCGTCTCCTTGTGGCACTTGTTGTACTTCTTGGCAAGGCACTTGAACATGGCGTCATAGTTGACGGCGGTTTTGGGCAGGCCGTCCCGGTTCAGGAACAGGAAGTCCTTATAACCATCAACCTCAATGCACCTGCCGTCCCTGCGCTTCTTCAACACGCGCTCAAACGCTTCATAGGCGGCTGCGCTCATAGGCACTTGACGGAATCCGCTTTCTGTTTTTGGCGCTTCGATATAGTAGCCGTCCTCGGTGCTTCTCAAAAGCTGGTGGTCTACATTCACAAAGCGCTTTTCAAAATTCAGGTCAGTGGGCGTCAGGCCGCAGAGTTCGGAAATACGAAGCCCGGTTTCCAGCAGGATCACCACCTCGTCATAATACTTGGCATAGACGGGATCGTTCTGCATGAAGTCCAAAAGCTCGTTTTCCTGTGTAGGGGTAAGCGGCACCTTTGGTACGGTATCGTCGTTGATAACCTCATTGATCTGGAAGTCAAAGGGATTCTTGCGGAGGCAATCGTCCTGTACGGCCATATAAAAGATGGCTTTTAAGGAACGCTTGCTGTTGCAGATGGTGTTGTAGGCAACGCCCTTTTCCTGCATACGCAAGGCCCATTCTTTCGCGTCGGACAGCTTCACGCTGTCAATGCTGGCCGCGCCCAGCTTATCTTCGGACAGAAGTTTCATCAACTGCTGGCGGCTCTTTTGGGTTCCTTTCCGCACATTCCCGCGCTGCCGGGTGTACTTTTCATAAA
>CATOJY010000025.1 GCA_951800685.1 uncultured Lachnospiraceae bacterium | reverse complement strand
CCTTATCATATGATACCGGTCAGTAACCTGCCGGTTTTCACAAGCTTTTCCACACAAGTCATACTCATCAAGCCACGTAGCTTGTAATAAACATTTAATTAGTTACGCACATGCCTCTTACACAATATAATACATCTTTCAATCGCAACCGCCTTTCCATCATACCATTAAATCACAAATCTGTCATTATGTTCTACAACAATTTCTATACCATTTTCCCCTTTATGGTAAGAATTGGCCCGGATCGTCCCCCTGCTCTCCACGATACAGTTTTCAATATGTGTATTATCTCCGATATAGACATCATTCAGAATGATGGAATTCTTAATATAGCAGTTGTTGCCGATGTATGTCTTCTTAAAGATTATGGAATCTTCCACCTTCCCGTTCACAATACATCCGCTGGAGATCAAGCTGTTTTTAATGCTTGCCCCCACGTTATACTTGGCAGGCGGCAGATCGTCTACCTTGGAATAAATGTCCGGATACTGCTTGAAGAAATAATTCCTGATCTCCGGATGAAGAAAATCCATGTTGGTCTTAAAGTAATCATCCACGGAAGCGATATTACTCCAGTACTCTTTGATCTTGTATCCATAAATTCTCTTCATACTCTTGTAGCGGATCAGAATATCCTTCACGAAATCGTATCTGTCCTCTTCCGCACACCTCTCGATCATCTCGATCAGCTGCCGTCTTCTCACTACATAAATACCACAGGAAATCGTATTGGACTTCGCCATCACCGGCTTCTCTTCAAATTCCTCAATGCGGCATTCCTCGTTCATCTTGATGGATCCGTACCTGTCCACATTGACATCCGCCGGCATATCCTTACACACGACCGTGATATCCGCTTTCTTCCCAATATGGTATTCCAGAAGCTTATTATAATCCATTTTGTAGACACAGTCACCGGAAGATATTACCACATATGGTTCATGGCTGTTTTTCAAAAAAGAAAGGTTCTGTGCAATGGCATCTGCTGTACCACGATACCATGCATTACTCTCTGCTGTCAATGCCGGAGTGAAAACACGTAACCCACCCTGCTTACGGCCGAAGTCCCACCATTTGGAAGAACTCAGGTGCTCATTCAGACTGCCGGCATTGTACTGCGTAAATACTGCAACCTTATTAATGTGGGAATTGGTCATATTGCTTAATGCGAAGTCGATACCCCGGTAGCTCCCTGCGATCGGCATTGCACAAACTGCGCGCTTCTGGGTCAGTTCCTTGATCCTATGATTATTACCACCCGCCAAGATTATTCCGATTGCTCTCACTGTTTATCACCTGCCTTAATTAAAGTTTTGCCGCCGGGAAGATTTCCGTTGTCGTAGTCCTGTGGACTCGTCACCCCAAATATAACGGTATTCTTACCCACTGTGACTCCCTGAGGAATCAGGCTCTTCTCCCCTACCGCAACGATACCGCTATTATAAATATGCGGATCCGTCTCATTCTCTACTTCTTCACCAATACCCAGTCTCACATTATCTTCGATCACTGTATTCTCTGCAATGATAGACTTATATAGCTCACAGCCGCTGCCAATCTGCGCCTCATTCATGATGATGGAATCCCTGATCACTGTTCCCGCACCGATCGTAACACCGCAGCCGATTACAGAATTATATACCTGGCCATAGATCTCCGAGCCCTCGCCGATAATACTTCTCTCCACAACGCTGTCAGAAGACAGATACTGCGGCGGCAGTATTTCACTCTTCGTATAAATCTTCCAATATTCCTCATAAAGATTAAATTCAGGAACGATATCAATAAGCTCCATATTCGCTTCCCAGTAAGAGCTTAACGTACCGACGTCCTTCCAATAACCATTAAACTCATAGGCATAAAGAGGTGATTCTTTCTTATGGCAGTAAGGAATAATATGCTTGCCAAAATCGAGCCCCGGCTGATCTGCATTCGTAAGAAGCGCTTCCTTGAGTGTCTTCCAGTTGAATATATAAATACCCATAGACGCCAGATTACTGCGCGGATGTTCCGGCTTCTCTTCAAAATCAGTAATTCTGCGGTCCTTGTCCGTGATCATGATACCGAAACGTTTCGCTTCTTCCATAGGGACAGGCATAACTGCAATGGTAACTTCTGCGCCATTCTGTTTATGGAAATCCAACATTACTTCATAATCCATCTTATAAATATGATCACCTGACAGAATCAGGACATATTCCGGGTTATAGCTCTCCATATAGTCCAAATTCTGATAGATCGCATTCGCTGTACCTGTATACCACTCACTATGCACGCTCTTCTCGTAGGGAGGAAGCACCGTCACGCCTCCTATATTCCTGTCAAGATCCCAGGGAATACCGATCCCGATATGGGTATTTAACCGAAGCGGCTGATACTGTGTCAGTACGCCTACAGTATCAACACCTGAATTGATACAGTTACTGAGCGGGAAGTCTATGATCCTGTATTTACCGCCAAAAGCCACCGCAGGTTTTGCAACTTTTGACGTAAACACTCCCAATCTGCTTCCCTGACCGCCTGCTAAGAGCATGGCAATCATTTCTTTCTTAACCATTTTATCACCTCTTGTTTTCCATTTTTATTCTTAAAATCTCAAACAGGTTTTATTGTTTGCATAATTATATCACACTCTGAAATGAAAGTGAATATTATTTACAAATTTATTCTCCCGATATCCCGTCTGTTATGTTGATAATATACAATATTCTGTTTTCGTCCTCTTCCATTTTGTTTATTTTCTACACCTTCTTCTATTCCATAAAATATTGAGTCCAATCCACTATAAATTATCCCCAAATCACCTCCTCTTCCGCCTCGCCTGAACCAATGCCATTTCTTTTAGACGCCAAACAGCAGCAAACCATACCCTTTTCTAAAAACATATTGGTTTTTTTCCCTGAAATGAGTATAATACTAATAAAAAACCAAGGAGATTTCCATGTACCAGATCAACTTTCAAAATCCGATTCATATATATTTCATCGGGATCGGCGGTATCAGCATGAGCGGATTAGCAGAAATCTTGTTATCAGAGGGTTTTCGCATATCCGGTTCTGACCGCGCTCCCTCCTCTCTCACCCATATGCTGGAGGAACAAGGCGTCACTGTATATTATGGTCAGAAAGAAGAAAATCTTTCTCCGACAGTAGATCTTGTGGTATATACCAGCGCAATCAAATCCGACAATCCTGAAATGGTGGCCGCAGACAGACTACAGATTCCAACCTTGACCAGGGCACAGCTTTTAGGACAGATGATGCGCAACTATAAAGTGCCAATCGCTATCAGCGGCACTCACGGCAAAACCACTACCACTTCCATGATCTCCCAGCTCCTGCTAAGCGCAGATGTCGACCCAACCCTGTCCATCGGCGGTATCTACAAGCCCATTGGCGGTAATATCCGCGTAGGTTCTTCCGAATACTTTGTCACCGAAGCTTGTGAATATACGAATAGTTTCTTGAGCTTTTACCCTAAGATCGGCATTATTCTTAATATAGAAGAAGATCATCTGGATTTCTTTAAAGATATCCATGACATCCGCTGCTCTTTCCATAAATTTGCCAGTCTGCTGCCTGCCGATGGTACCCTGATCTTAAATGGCGACATCGAAAATTATGAGGAAATCACCGCAGGGCTTGCCTGCCGTGTCATTACTTATGGCTCTTCCTCTTCTTTGGATTACTATCCCGCTGATATTACTTACGATGCAGCAGGTTGTCCTTCTTTTCATCTTATGCGTCAAAATGGCAAAGAAGACGTATTTTCTTTGCATGTGCCTGGAGAACACAATATTTACAATGCGATGGCCGCCATCGCACTGGCTGATCTTCTGGAAATCCCTCCTGAAACAACTGCCAAAGCGCTCCTATTATATGGCGGCACAGACAGACGATTTGAATACAAAGGTGTTGTGAACGGTGTCACGATTATTGATGACTACGCACATCATCCTACTGAGATCACCGCAACGCTTCTTGCGGCTCGTAATTATCCGCATCATACTACTTGGTGCGTGTTCCAGCCACATACCTACACGCGCACTAAGGCTTTCATGCACGATTTTGCCAAGGCACTGTGCCTTGCCGACGAAATCGTCCTTGCCGATATTTATGCCGCCAGAGAGACAGATGATTTGGGGATCAGTTCCAGAGTCCTGCAAGTAGAAATTGAGAAGCTAGGGCACCGCTGTCACTACTTCCCCTCATTTTCGGAAATAGAAAACTTTCTTTTAGAAAATTGCACAAAAGGTGATTTGTTGATAACTATGGGCGCCGGAGATGTCGTAAAAATCGGCAATGACCTGTTACAAAAATAATTATTCACAGTATCCACAGAAAATGACCAGAAAGTTTACCGGCCTTCTGTGGATACTCCAGTATTGATAACGCCCATACTTACAGGTATTTTGCTGCACCATCCACATTGTCCACATTTCAGGAACTTTTGTTCTGTTTTTTTCTTTGTGACTGTTTACCTATTTTATTTTAGGAAACGCTATGCTATAATTCCAGGTATGTCTTTCTGACATAGGATATGCTTTAGGGGTAAAGCCAAGGTGGTGTAGAATGAATCGTTTAACAATTTATCAGGATAATTATGCCGATTCGACGGTTATATCAAACCGTTTTATCGATGAATATATGCAGGACGCCAACGATGCGCAGCTTAAGATCTATCTCTATCTGATCCGTATGATGAGTGCAAGACGTTCTACCAGCATTTCTGACATTGCGGATCTTTTTAATTATACCGAAAAGGATGTGATCCGCGCTCTGAAATATTGGGAGAAGAATCACCTTCTCTCTCTGGATTACGATGAACACAAGAATGTCACTGGTATCCATCTGATGGACTTTACCGCGCCAGCACCGGCTGCAGCTATACCTGTATCGACTGCCGCGCCGCTCGCATCTGTAGTACCCATCTCCTCTAAACTCTGTCCGTCTGCTCCAGCAGAGACCACTGTTCACGGAAATGGGGACATCCAAAATCCAGCAGGAGATCCTTCTGAGGAAGACATCTATAGGAAACCAAACTACTCGTTGGACGAGCTCAAGGCCTTTAAGTCGAATGAGACGACTTCCCGAATCCTGTTTGTTGCAGAACAGTATTTGAAGAGACCTTTAAGCATAAACGATATTCAGACGATCCTGTTTATCTCGGACAAGCTTGGTTTCTCTGAAGATCTGATCGACCATCTGATCCAATACTGCGTAGATCTTGGTAAAAAGGAGCTTTCTTATATGGAGAAAGTGGCTATCAGCTGGGCGAAAAAAGACGTAAAAACACCAAAACAGGCAGCGAAAGTTTCCAATAAATACGAGCGATCTGTCTACGAAGTGATGAATGCGCTCGGTAAAAATAATGTACCGACCAGGGGTGAAGTCGCTTTTATCCGACGTTGGACCAGAGAGTATGGTTTCACAATGGACATTATTTTCGAGGCCTGTGAGCGCACTGTCTTAAAGACTGACAAAAACCGGTTTCCATTTGCCGAATCCATTTTAAAGAGCTGGCACGAAGCCGGTGTACATAACATAAACGATATTCATTCTTTGGACGAGAACTATCACAAATCCAAATCTTCAAAACCGGATGCCGGTAACAAATTTAACCAATTCAGGCAAAACAGTTACGATTTTGATCTTTTGGAGCAGGAATTGATCAGCAATTAATCATTTATAAGGAGTCTCATTGTGTCCCTGACAAATGCGCAATATGACATGATTCTTCATCAATACGAGATGAAACAACTGAAAAGCCGACGCGAAGCAGAGGATAGACTTGACACGATCTACAAACAGCTCCCCTTATATCGTGTGCTTGAAGACCAGGTAGCTTCCATCAGCGTAGAACAATGCAAGAAGATGCTGGCCGGCGACGAGGAGGCTATGGAGGATCTGCGGGATTCTCTGGCTGAACTGTCTGGCCGCAAGGCACAGCTTCTGGAAGATGCCGGATTTTCTCCTGATTATTTACAGCCTGTCTACGAATGTCCTGATTGTAAAGATACCGGTTATATCGACGGACAGAAATGCCACTGCTTTAAACAGGCGATGATAACGCTTCTTTATGAACAGTCTAATATCCGTGAAATGCTCCGCACAGAAAATTTTGATTCTTTATCTTATGAATATTATGAGGGCGAAGACCTATCCCGTTTTAAAAATGCCGTCAAAACATGCCGTAACTTTACCAAAAATTTCAATTCAGACTACCATAATCTTTTCTTTTATGGTACAGTGGGGACGGGAAAATCATTTCTTTCCGGTTGTGTTGCCAAGGAACTGATTGAAAGCGGTCATTCCGTAATCTATTTCAGCTCAACC
This sequence comes from uncultured Lachnospiraceae bacterium, assembly GCA_951800685.1. Lineage (GTDB taxonomy): Bacteria > Bacillota > Clostridia > Lachnospirales > Lachnospiraceae > UBA3282. Next base: position 43,460 of record CATOJY010000025.1, on the reverse strand, counting down.
GGCCTGTTTGATTTACTATCTAAAAATTCCTTTGACTATAAGAATAGAGAGGAGATGCGTGAAATTTACGCCGATCTGTACCAGTGTGATCTCCTTATCATCGATGATCTGGGTACTGAACTGACAAACCAATTCGTGACTTCCCAGCTTTTTGCGCTGCTCAATGAGCGCCATATGGGAAAGAAAGCTACTATCATCTCCACAAACCTGTCCCTGGAAGAACTGCGGAACCGGTATTCTGACCGTATTTTTTCCCGCATTACCAGCCACTATGAGATCTGCAAACTATCCGGACAGGATATTCGCATGTACAGAAAACGCTTGATGAACAGAAAGTGAGGATCCTTTCATGACCAAACGCGAAGAAAAAAGAAACCTTGAAACCATCCCCGTAGGCTCTCTTGGCATCATTCCTCTGGAAGGCTGCAAGGCGCTGGGAGAAAAAGTAGATTATTATCTCGTCAAATGGAGAACCGAGCGAGAGAGCGAACATAAAGATTCCCTCGCCTTTTCTGGTTATCAACGGGATTCCTATATCTTAAACGCCGCTGTGCCTCGTTTTGGTTCCGGTGAGGCCAAAGGAGTGATCAAAGAATCTGTTCGCGGCTCAGACCTCTATCTTCTTGTCGATGTCGCCAACTACAGTCTGACCTATTCGCTCTGTGGTCACGAAAATCACATGTCACCTGACGATCATTTCCAGGATTTGAAACGTATCATTGCTGCCGTAGGCGGTAAGGCAAGGCGTATCACCGTCATTATGCCCTATCTCTACGAGAGCCGTCAGCACAAGAGATCTGCAAGGGAGTCTCTGGACTGTGCTCTCGCTCTCCAGGAAATGGTCAACATGGGCGTAGATAACATCATCACCTTCGACGCGCATGACCCCCGCGTCCAGAATGCTATCCCACTGCATGGTTTCGAGACCGTACAGCCCGCCTACCAGTTTATTAAAGGCCTGCTAAGCCATGTCAAAGATTTGCAGATTGACAATGACCATATGATGGTGATCAGCCCTGATGAAGGAGGCATGAGCCGTGCGATCTATATCGCTAACGTACTTGGCCTTGATATGGGCATGTTTTACAAGAGACGGGATTATACTCGGATCGAGAACGGCAGGAATCCGATTGTGGCACATGAATTCTTAGGCTCCAGCATAGAAGGGAAAGATATGATCATCATTGATGACATGATCTCCTCCGGTGAAAGTGCATTGGAAGTGGCTTCCGCCCTGAAAAAATTTAAGGCAAACAGAATTTTCATCTTCTCCACTTTCGGTCTGTTCACTGCTGGCCTGGATCGCTTCGACCAGGCATATGCCGATGGCCTAATCGATCGTGTACTGACCACAAACTTAATTTACCAGACACCTGAGCTTTTAAGCCGTGAATGGTATATCAGCTGTGATATGAGCAAATATATTGCTTACATTATTGATACGCTCAACCACGACACTTCGATCAGCGATCTTCTCAATCCTGTCGAGAGAATCCAGTCGGCTGTGGCGAACTACCATGCCGGAGAAGTTGAATAAAGATACTGCAGCATCCCTTTTGGCACATAACTTTACGCCGGCAAAGTGTATTATACATTTCGCCGGCGTAGCTATCTCAAACTACCGCTGCCACTGGGCCAAGGACATTTGAAACGGCAAGCAGATTTCCCCAATTATCTTTCTAGCTTAACAAGATATTCGGTGGTATCTTCTTCAAACTTTTTCTGACCTGTCAAATGAAATCCATGCCTTTGGTAAAAGGAAATTGCCCTAACGTTTTTTTCCAGTGCCCATAAATTATTTGCGTGGAGTTCTTGCATTGCAAATTCAATTAACTCGCTGCCAATTCCCCCGCCTTGAAAAGACGTATCTACATACAATTTACAAATCTCTGTTCCGTTCATTTGAATAAAACCTTTTATCAATCCGTTATCAAATACATATATGTTTTTGATTACTTCATCTTTTTTGAAGTAATGATCTACCAACGAAACTACTTGCAGCTCACCAAAGGAAAAATTTTCATCCTTGAATATAGGGAAATAATTTATTCTATTATTGAATACATATATTTCAGCCACTCTTGACAAATCATCTATTGTTGCTTTCCTGATCTTCATCTTATGTCCCCTTCACAAAGAAAGATGGCGTCTCACCTTCTCCATTTGAAACCGTACCATCTGGCAGTACCGTATAAAGAGGTTTCGAAACAGTCCCCTTATAAATTGATGTTCTTGCAATTCCCGTTGCACCAGCTGTATCCAACAGGATCTTTGCCTCTATGTTCTGCGGCTCATGTTCTTTCCTGAACCGGTGTGTTTAAATACCGTAACGTATAGGTTTCCCGCTTCATATCCGTTTCCTCCTGCTTTTCCGGCATGAACTGCCAGAGACACCGTCTTCCCATAGGATTATTATAACAGATCCTCTTCTCCATGTCATGAAAAAGAGATCCTTTTAGTCACTATCCCTTGACATATTCAATCCTGCCAAACATGTAACTTCCATTGCCCAATATGACAAGACATATGTCATGTCATTTATTGTACAAAGTCCTTCCCTATTTTGAAAATTTGGTGTAAAATGCTTATGAAAATAATAAATTATTGAATAAATGTCAATATTTCATCCCAGAAGGAATCGTTTGCCCTGCTATTCATAGTCTCTTTATGCCGGGAACGACACAAGCACTAATACAAATTGACATTAAAACGGAGGAAAGAAAATGGACAGACAGAACCTGACTTTGCTTACCGACTTATATGAGTTGACAATGATGCAGGGTTATTTCAAGAATAAGGATCGCAATGAGACCGTCATCTTCGACGCTTTCTACCGCAATAACCCCTGCGACGGTGGTTTTGCCATTGCCGCTGGCTTAGAACAATTAATCCAATATATCAAAGAACTTCATTTTGATGAAGAAGATATCGCCTATCTGGCCGGACTTGGCATTTTTGACCAGGATTTCCTGGATTATCTGAAAGATTTTAAATTCACGGGAGATATTTATGCCATTCCAGAAGGCACGGTCGTCTTTCCACGTGAGCCGCTGATCAAGGTGATCGCTCCAATCATGCAGGCACAGTTAGTAGAGACTGCGATCTTGAATATCATCAACCATCAGAGCCTGATCGCTACCAAAGCCGCTAGAGTCTGCTACGCCGCCCACGGTGACGGTATCATGGAATTCGGCCTGCGGCGTGCACAGGGACCGGACGCTGGTACTTATGGCGCCAGAGCCGCAGTCATCGGCGGCTGTATCGGTACTTCCAACGTCCTGTGCGGTCAGCTCTTTGATGTACCTGTGAAAGGAACCCATGCCCACAGCTGGATTATGAGTTTCCCCGATGAATATACCGCATTCAAAACCTACGCAGATATGTATCCTTCTGCCTGCATTCTTCTGGTAGATACGTATGACACCCTAAAGTCAGGTGTTCCCAATGCCATCCGCGTATTCACTGAAATGAGAGACGCCGATATTCCCCTGACCTATTATGGCATTCGTCTGGACAGCGGCGATCTTGCTTATCTGTCCAAAAAGGCACGGAAAATGTTGGATGCGGCAGGGTTTCCCGACGCAGTCATCTCTGCTTCTAACGATCTGGACGAGTTTCTGATCCAAAGCCTGAAGGCGCAAGGTGCCGCCATCACTTCCTGGGGTGTCGGCACGCATCTGATCACCTCCAAAGATTGTCCTTCCTTCGGCGGCGTATACAAACTGGCAGCCATTATGGGGGAAAACGGTAAATTTATCCCCAAGATTAAATTATCTGAAAACTCAGAGAAAGTGACCAATCCGGGCAATAAGACCATCTACCGTGTTTACGAGAAAGAAACCGGTAAGGTGAAGGCGGATCTGATCTGCCTGGTAGAAGAACAGTTTGACGAGAAAGATTCTCTGCTTCTTTTTGATCCTAACGAACCATGGAAGAAGACAAAACTTCCTGGTGGCAGCTACACGCTCCGCGAGCTCATGGTACCGGTGTTCCAAAATGGCGAATGCTGCTACAGCTCCCCAAAGGTCATGGAAATACGCGCTTACTGCCAGAAAGAACAAAATACCCTCTGGGATGAAACGCGCAGACTGGTAAATCCCCATAAAGTATATGTGGATCTATCAAGTAAACTATATGATATCAAGATTCAATTACTGGACCAGATGAACCAGGCGTAATCTTCTGTTGTGGATTTTGCTGACAAGGAGCTGCCATAATTCGCTTGAAAAGTCACTTCCATTGCATTATGATTAACATGAAAAGGGAGGGAGCAAGATATGCTTCGTATTATTACAGATTCGGCAAGCGACTTGCCCAAAGACTATACTAAACAGCATAAACTGCATGTGATTCCAACGCCTGTTGTGATCGACAATGTTGATTATCTGGACGGCAGCACCATACAGACAGAAGAATTCTATCATATACTGGACGATATCAACCGGGACGTCAAAACCTACCACATCAACCCTGCAATGTTTACCGATGCTTTCCTGCCTTATGCCCAGGCAGGTGACAGTGTACTTTATCTATGCTTTTCTACAGGGATTGCAGGAACCTACAACGCTGCAAACATTGCCTTGACCGGCATCCGCGAGGAGTATCCTGATTTTGATTTAACCATCATAGACTCTAAATGCGCTTCCATCGGTTTCGGTCTGCTTGTCAGCAAGCTGGTTACCATGCTGGAAAAAGGTGCTTCCAAAGAAGAATTGATCGAAGCTGCCGACTATTACATCACACATATCCGTCATGTCTTCACAGTGCAGACTCTGGCTTATCTGATCAAAGGCGGCCGTTTGACGAAATTCAAAGGTACCCTGGCAGAAACATTGGACATGAAACCTGTATTAGTCGTGAACAAGAGCGGCGCACTGGCCGTGATCAAGACCGTGCGTGGCAGGAAGAAATCTCTGCGTTTCTTGATTGACTATGCCAAGGAGAACGGGTATCATCTGGAAAACCAGACGGTTGCTCTATGCCATGGGGAGGATATGGCATCTCTCAATTTTATTAATGCATTGGTGGAAGAAACTTTTCATCCGAAAGATACACTGATTTCTGTTGTCGGATGTGCTATTGGAGCACACACCGGACGCGGTCTTGTCGGTTTCTGTTTCTTCGATGCAGATGATGGGAAGTACAGCAGATATTTCACAGAATGATCCGATAACAGCTTTGGATAGACTGATACAATAGAATGAGGCATCTATTTATGGAAGACCAACAACAAACATATACTTACCTGGAATGCAATGGAGATTTTAAGATGCGTGAACTGGATCGGGGCGATCTGGAACAGTTCAATGCACTTCTCCAGTATGCTTTCCAGGTTACTTCTTATGAACTTTTTCAGACTGGCTGGCAACAGGAAGAGATCAAATACGCGAAGCGTCCTATCCTGGAGGAAGCTTATGTACTGGGATGGTTTTATCAGGATAAACTGGCATCTATGATCGTCATCTACTCTATGAGAGTAAATATCCACGATACCATCATGCCTATGGGAGGGATCACTGGCGTCGCTACCTATCCAGAATACACTGGTCGCGGACTAATACACTCCCTGATGCAGCGCGCTCTCGATTATATACACAAGAACGGAATGCTTCTCTCATTTCTCTACCCCTACTCTATTCCCTTCTATCGCAAGATGGGGTGGGAAATTGTATCCGACAAGCTTACCTTCACTGTCAAAGACACACAACTCCCTAAGATGCGCCCGGTAGACGGTATGGTAGAACGCGTCAGCCTGGATGCTGAAGACTATCACAATGTCCATTCCTACTTCGCTCTGCAGAGACATGGCGCTTTGATCCGTGATGCACTTTCCTGGGAAGAATACTGGCGTTGGGATAATGATGATATTATCGCCGCTGTCTATTACAGTAAAGAGCATAAGCCCTTGGGTTATGTAGTCTATTATATTGCCAATGAAATTTTTCATATCAAAGAAATGGTCTATCTGAATATCGAAGCGAACTATGGTCTCTGGAACTATATCAGCGCACACTTTTCCATGATCACACAAGTGCAGGGTGATAATTATTCGGGTGAGACCATGGCTTATCTGTTCGAAGACAGTGAGATCACTGAAACGATCTCGCCCTACATCATGGCTCGCATCATCGATGTCAAGGAATTTCTTTCCGAGTATCCTTTTCAGGTCCAGCCGGAAGACTTCAAGCTGCACTTTCTCGTGCATGATGAGATGGCCCCCTGGAATGCAGGCGATTACATGGTTTCCTGGCGCGACGGCAAGACAATCTGCGAACAGGTTGACAACAATCAGTCTATCAATGTGGTTGAACTGTCTGTCAATACACTGACTACCATGTTGATGGGCTATAAAAGGCCTTCTTACCTCTATGAGCATGAAAAGATTAAAACAGAATACTATATGTTGACCTGGCTGGAACGTATGATCCCGGTAGAGAAAGCATATTTCTCAGATTATTTTTGATATCACTGCAACAAATATACATCATAATACTTATTATCAAACATCCGCTCACAATGTGAAACCTGCCCATTGCTCTCCAGGATTCTCTCCACCTGCGCTTCCTGGTCCACTCCCTTGGCAATGTACACCACCAATGCATCCGCTCTCTGTATCTCTGCATCTGTCAATGCATTCTCATGATCCGCTGCTGCAAAATAAATTTGGGGATAGGCCAATAATTCGTTTGTCGCCGCCCAGATGCACCACTCTGAACCTGGATCATACAGATAGACTGCCACCACATTTTCCTGTGCCTGTTCTTCCGCAAATTTCACCTGTTCTTCCGCCTCAGGATAGAGAAACACTACTTTGCCGCCGGCAAGCCCTGCCAGATCAATCGCCAGACACAATACCGCTGCTGCCGCATAACTGTATATCTCCCATTTCGATGATATCGGCGCATTCCGCCTGCCATCTACTACCACATATCTAATCAGCCGCCTCACTGCCTCACTAAGCAGCAATACAATCATCCCATAAACTGGTAACTGATACCGGTTCGACGTATCTCCCAAAAGCAGTGCCGTTTTAGATACTGTCAGGAAATACCCCAGAACCGCCGTAGCGAGCAGCCAATAGACTGTGCTAAGGCCCGCATATTGTGCGCTGGGTTTCTGCAGGCTCCTCCGCCTGTAGGCCGTCACAAGAAGCAGCAGCAATACCAGTAACAACGCCGGAAGCGCTCTCCCAAACACAAACTCATCCAACAGATCAAAGAAAAATTGCAGTCTCTGCAGCGTATTCGACAGATCGAAAAAGTTTTCCGTCGCCTGCGCCCCCCTCTGCCCCCGAAACATCTGTCCTAAACAAGATGGGTAGGTCAGATAAGCTAATACAAACGCAGTTCCCTGGCTTAGCGCATACCGGACACAATTCCAGATATTTCTCTCCCGCCACAAGAGCCACAGGCAAAAAGCTGCTCCTAGGTAAAAGAGGAAAATAGAATAATAGTACTGTGTCAGAAATCCCAAATATGTCACGGCCGCCATCGGCACAAGACAGCTCCCCACAGGCAGTCTTACCCATTTCTTCGTTCCTATTCGTTGGATCGCCTGAACATGCAGAATTGCGCACAGCAGCACAAACATGGTTAACATTTCATACATTCTGATAAAGACGACACCGCTCATAGCAGCCGGTGACAATCCATAGAAGGCTGTCACAAGAAGCGTTATCTTTTCATTGCGACCGCTTACCCAATACGCCAGACCAGCCAGCAATACGATATTTACACCCCATAATGCCAAGTTCACTGACAACCCGATCCACTTCGAGAACACCCCTGGAACGAGAGAGGCGGCTGTATGAAATACCCAATAATATACTGGCGGATGCACATCCCATGACTGTACCTGTTTTACCAATCCATACTGGAATTCCTGTCCGGGAAGCACCACGAATTCATTCCGGTATACGTCTCTTTCCATCCACTGGTCATCCTCTATATAGAACCCATTCGTACGTGCCGTAGAATAATATGTATAGTATTCGTCTTCATGAAATCCCTGCTTCTGCGTGCAGAAATAAAAGGCGGCTGCCATCTGCACCGCCCAGATCACCAGAAACGCTATGATAAACTTTTTTCTTCCGCCGCCAAACCTTTTTTTCATGCTGCTTCCCCGCTATTTTCTCTCAGATCCTATCTTTGATTCTATGCATGCGTAATTGACTTTTCCACAAACGGCATGTCAGACCGCTCCCCTTCACTGCCTACGGTAACCATCATTCACACTGCTTTCACACAGGATGCCTCACAAAGGCATGTACCTGCCGAGCTATTTTGGGCGCCGCCATAAACAGCAACAGATAGAACTTGTTTTTTCCTGTAAGGTACGGATTCACGACGGTATCTTTGACATGCTTTCTTAGATATTTCTTGACCTCATTATAAAACGCATTGTCCCTCGTCATCTGTGAGATCGGCACATGCAGCATATAATCAAGTCTTTGATAAAGATTGAAGCGTACCGCATATACATGCAGTTCGGGATAGACCCTGTCCACAAGCGTCTGCGTCCGGTCTGCATTATCTACAATATCCAGAAAGACCCTGGAAAAGCTATCCTGTGTTTTCCTGCGGGTCGTACTCTCCTGTCTGCATACCACATGATAGCACTGCTTCGGCAGAATTACGATCCGTTCAATCTCCTGCAGCATGTCCACCAGCAAACGGAAATCCTCATTCAGCACGCCCTCTGGAAATCTGTATTTCCTGAAAAGCTCTCTTCTCACTAACTTCGTACAGAAAGAACAATCCCCCTGATGCAGCAACAGCTCCTGTAAAAATGTCTCCGCCTCACAGAACCGGGTCGTTTCAGGCGGTATGCAGACATCTGGCATTCTCCTTCCCCTCTCATCTACTTCGTCCCTGGAGATCTGCACAATATCTTCCTGATACCTTCCTGCAGCATCCATCATAAGCTCATACATATCCGGTTCAATATAATCATCACTGTCTACAAATCCCAAATATGTTCCAGTCGCCAGCTTGATTCCTACATTTCTTGCCGAGGAAGCGCCGCCGTTTTGCTTATGATATGTGTGGATGCGGGTATCCTCCTGTGCCAGCCGTTCACACAACCTGTCCGTTCCATCTGTGGATCCATCATCGATCAGTAAAATTTCCAGATCGCCATACGTCTGTGTACAGATCGATCTCACACATTTTTCCAGGCAGTCTATGGAATTGTATACTGGCACAATCACACTGATCTTTTCCCTCATAGCTTGCTCCATTTCTGCATCGCTTTTGTCTCAGTTCTGTTCAGGCAGCGCCTATACTGGCGTGTATGTCAAACAAGATAACTTAAGGCCGCAGGATTGGCGCCACACTCAACGGCCCTTCCTTCGCCGGGACGATCTCTCCTTGCAGCAGCCCTTTTGCAAAACGCAGAAGTTCTGAAGCCGCGTGGTCCGCATTCCAAACATTCCGTATCGTCTCATAAGCGGCCCGTCCCATTACCTTACGCTCCTCCCAGTTCTCGAACAGATCCACCACCAATGCCTCCATCTTCTCATAGCTATCCTTCGGATAGACTAACCCATTCTCGCCGTGTCGGATCAGATAAGGAGCCGCCCCCACCTGTGCGTTAACCACTTCCACGCAGCCGCTATTCATTCCTTCATTCACCACAGCCCCCCAGCCTTCCAGATAATTACTGGTGAAAAGGTGGATATGGCATTTCTCCATCACATCCCGCACCTGCTCTGGCGCCGTATAGCCATAGAACTGAAACGCTTCTGAAAGCCCCAAGGTCTCTACACTCTTCCGAATCTCCGGCTCCAATTCCCCATCCCCCAGCATATGCATCCGAAAGGAAAACCCTTTATCCCGCAGCGCTTCCGCAAGCCGCACTACATATTCTGGGTGCTTTAAGGGGATAAATCTGCCCGCCCACACAATATGCAGCGCTCCATCCTGCATTTTCATTGTTGTAAGCTGTTCTTTGCTGTAGGTGCGCAGCGCCGTGAAATATCCCCATCGGAACAACTTACCTGGATAGGCTCTAATCAGATGAAAATCAGACGCTGCATACGCTCCTGCGCACAGCATACAGACATTCTGCCTGCGGTATCTGATATGTTCCTGGTATTTGGCCGCCAAACCACGGGGAGAAATCATTTTCCACTGTCCTTCCCGGTAGAGACGTTCGCTCACGCGCATAGTCGCTTTGTCGGAAGCAAGTCTGGAAGCAGCGATCTCTTCCCGCTCCGTCCAGCCAAACAACACCACATCGCTCTCTGCGATCTTCTTAAGGCTATCATATTCTTCCTCATACAGACATTGGACATAGGGCAGGCTGTGTATCTCCACGTGCCACCCCATGGCCACCCTTTCTTCTTCCATAGGCATCGTCTGGATAAAAGTAAAGTTCTCTCCAAGTTCCCGATAGAGGGCTTCACACAGAGGAATCTGATGATGATTGATATAGTTGGACACAAATGTAAAAGTCATGAAGACATCTCCCGGTAAATACGAATCAGACGGTAATAATTCTGTTCCGCATCATGGTTTACGCGTGCATGTTTTCTGGCATTGTCGGAGAACCGCTCTACAATAGCCTCCTTCGTAAATACCTCAATGATCCTATCTGCTAACGCCTCCACATCTCCTGCCGGATACAGCATTCCGTCACCGCCGTCTGTCAACAGATTATGCACGCCTCCCACATCGGCGGCCACACAGGGAACTCCTAACAGCATAGCTTCTCCAAGAGAGTTCGGCGAATTTTCCAGCGCTGACGGCAGCACAAACAAATGGCTTTTTAAGAACTGTGCTTTCATATCCTCCGCCGACAACCTGCCCAACATCGTTACTTTATCAGTCAAATGCTCCTCTTTAATTAATCTTCTCAGATACTTCCCATAAGCCGAGAGCTTCATCCTCTCCTGCCAGGTTCCAGAATCTATGATATTGCTGCCAGCCACATATACATGAGCCTCTGGAAACTGTTCCAACACTTTCGGCAGTGCTTTCAGAAGATAATGAAACCCCTTCAAAGGATAGTCTCCCTGGCTTAAAAATATGCTGTAAGGCTGACAGGTCGTTCTTTTCCATCTGTCATGATAAAAAATCCCTCTCAAGGTCTCGTTCAGATAATGATATTCTGCCGACGGATTGATCTTCATTGTCTGAGTGCGGTCAAAATCTGTCCTGCCTGCCACATGCCCCGTCATCCCCAGAGCTTCCTTTTCATGCTCGCCGCGCTTCTTAAATTTTTTTTGCTGCTGTTTAAGGCTATCCTGTCTGATCCTATCACGCAAAGTTACCTGCCGCTGCACCTTAACAGGCAGATCCGCCATATATTCTTCCGCTATACTGCTGCACAATCCTTGAATACTGATCAGTGTTCTCTCCGGACGTCCAAACACTCTGACGCAAGCCAGTGTATGTGGAAACTCTGTCCCAAACAGATGCAGGATATCAGGTGCAAAATCCTCAAGAATCTCCTGAAACCGTTTCTCTAAACCTACATCATAAGTCTCTGGCGTGTCCAGATTTTCTACAAACCCATAACACCTGCAGGACATACTCTCGCCTAACTGTATATTCCGCTGAAAATCCCCCATCACCTCCTCCACCGGAAACGCAATCCCCAGTTCAATACGGTTCCTTCCCTGTTCCTGCACAACGCGCTCTAACAACCCACTCAGCCAGCCCTCCCTGTTGCTATAAGAAACTCCCAGTTGTCTGGCAATCGTAGGAATCATAATATTACATATCCACAATACCTTCATGCTATCCCCTTTTCCGAGCATTTCATCCATCGCTCCTTATAACGTTACCGCCTTTTTCATTTGTATCCTTTTGCCAACCTTTCTATTACTCTGCTGCCTCTCAGATTTTCACACGATACAACCTCTTCTTAATCCTCTGGTAGATCCCAGCCGTCAGCGGGTTCTGCGCAATCCAGGTCCGAAGCGGCGCACATGTCAATGCCATGATCATCCGATACATCCATACTTTCCTGACAGGCATATACTCTGCCACAATCTCCTTATGCTCTTTCCGTGATCTTCTCCGGTTCTCCTGCGTCTCGGAAAAACCTCCTCCTTCATAGAATGCCACCGTTACAGGCATATATACCGGTTCCGCTCCGCCCCGGTAATAACACCACAGGAAATGCTCGTAATCAGCACGCACGCGGTACCGGATTCCAAATCCCCTCTTCTCAAATAGGGCTGCACCATAGAAACATGCCTGGTGACAGGGCAGATTTCGGTAACAAGCGAAATCGTCAATCTTCGGATTAGACTGTACCATGGTCCCTGTCAGTCTTTCACATATGTTACCGTAAAAAATATAAGGTCCCTGTTTCTTCTCCTCACACTGTTCTTCGCCATGTTTCTCAATCTGTTCCCGGACTCGTGCCAACACTCTTTCATCCCAGAAACAATCTCCGCAATTCAAGAAAAAAAGATAATCGCCGCAGCTATGTCTGACTGCCTGATTCATACCGTCATAAATACCTGTGTCCTTTTCATGCCTATATACCCTGATTCGGCGATCCTCTTCTCCCCTCTTCTCCAGCTCTCTCAGACATTCTTTCGTAGCCTCGTCTGTAGAGCCTCCATCTTTAATAACGATCTCATAATCCTGTTCTGTCTGTCTGCAGATACTCTCCATCGTCTCCCGCAGCTTTTCTCCTGCATTCAGGCAAACCACTATGATACTGAAAATCATGTATTATTCTCTCCTGCTTAACCTCTATTGATCCCATACATCAATTCACATCTGACAAAATATTGACCATATCATGGAAGAAAAAGGTCTTGTACGGTAGGATCAAAGTACCATCATTACCTGCCCGGCTCATATAGATCATAAAGTAAAGCACTGCAGCTGACAGTACCCCTGCCCGCAGCACTTTGCGCCATTTTGTATTCTCAATCTGTTGTAACAGCATCGGCAGATAGAAGATATGACTAATGGTAAGATAATAACCAATGCGTGATATAATCGGCAGAAACGAACAAAAAACATATAAGACAAGCGCCCCTAAATTTAGATAAAAATAGAAGTGCATCCTCTGTTCATCTGTTTCGCCTGAAAGCCCCCTTCCTAATCCTCTTCCTGCCCTGCCCGCACGATCTTTTTGTCCAAAATATACGATTCCTGCAAAGAAAAGTACCGCAACGCATCTTAAAATGTTAATATAGCTCGTGCCGCCTTCCAAATATTCCGTATCCTCGTAAGTCGGATATAGCAATACTACCAGCTTCAAATAATATTCCTGACAGAAAAAAAACGTTGTGCAAAAGAGCGCCCCTATCGCAAGCTGCCATCTTTTCCAGGGCAATACTGCCAGAAAATACAGCGGAATCACCACCAGCAACGACTTATGGAATGCAGAACCCAACAGGATCAGAACAATAAACCGCCCCCACTGCCCACGCAGAACAAACTTCATAGAGTACAATGCCAGCGCAAGCGCAAGATAATAGCGCACTGTGCTAAACGTCTGGAAATAATACCCCAGCGTCATAAACAAAAAGAATGTCAGCGGAAAGTCTCCGCTCTGTTCATACATTGCCAACAGAAAGATCCCGACTGTTGTAAAGGCATACACTGCAAACACTAACAGGTAATTCTCATACCCAGACAGTCCATAAATGAACTTTACCAACAGATTAAATCCAACCTCTGTCGGCACGTAAGCGTCACAATTAACCAGGTGCATAAATTCCACATACTTTGCATAATCATTGCCCACATTAAGCCTACAGGCAGACAAGGCAAAAAGAATCAAAAAAACCGCAAACAGGCACACTCTGTTGCACACCTGCTGCCTCGTCGTCCTATATGGCTGTATCGCCGGTCTGCAGTTTACCATACCAGCCATAAGTACCGTCACCGCGGCCACTGTAATATATAGAATCATCTCCTTGTTTCCTTTACTCCATCCTTCATCCACCTGTATGCCTGTCCCAGTGGGATCTCCCGGCACATCTCTTCCCTATGCACCCATAGAAACCGAAATGCCAAAGGCAGCGCAAGTCTACCATACAAGCTATGGTAAAGGACTCCCCTGTCCCGGAAAAACTTCTCATGATATCCGCTAAACCAGGTAGACTGTCTCTCCTTTTCCTCCCCGATACAGGCTGTATGGGAATAGATTCTTAGGCCCGCCCGCAGGCAGTCCCGCAAAAACAGGCTGTCCTCTCCATTACTATATCTCGCACCTCCACCGAAAAGCAGAGAATAGTACACATTCGCCCGAAGCAGTGCCTCCCGTCTTACCGTAATGCTGTATGCTGGATAACGACCGTAATTCCGGTAATTAATCCTGTGTATGTCCTCATTCCAATATGTGCGCCGGGATGGCGCCACCTTTACATTGACAAGAATCATATCAGCATCCGGCAGGTCCTTATAAGCCCTGCAGATCTGCTCCTGATAATCTTCCTCCAGCACAATATCCTCATCCGAAAAGACACAAATCTCTGCCGAGGCGTGCAGAAGCGCTGTATTGCGGCTAAGCCCTACGCCTCTTTCCACCATGGAAAATACCTGTACTCTGTGTCCCTCTCTCTCGATCTCCTCATAGCCGTACCGGCCGCACTGGTTCACGATCACGGCATCACTGCAAATCTGCATCTGCTGCGCCAACACAGCCGCATCCTTATCCACCGCTGACACCAGCAGTTGTATCTTTCCTGCCATTTACCCTACTTTCTCTCCTATGCAACCTGTCCGTTTCCTACTATCCATAGATATTATTAACTATGCACCAGGCGACATACCCCACCCTCTGTGCTACTCTGGTCTATTTGAGGCATGACATCCTCCAGTATGACCTCACAAGATTCTTCCATAATATCTGTCCAAAAACCTCTCATCTGCTCCAGCAATGGCCACCCCCACAAGCGGACATTCTCTGACTGTAAGCTGCTCAATCAGATACCCCAAGTATACCGCGTGCATGTTCCGATAGGCTACTTCCAACACCACGCCATCCGCCTCATGCAGTTCCTGCCATTTTTCCTCTGTAACCGATGCTTTCTGCTGCACGGAAAGCACCACGATCCTCCCCCATTTCTTCCGAAGATACGCAAGACTGGCTTCATAATCTCCCTGCAGACGTTCTCCTGCACCGATATAACCTGCGAACGGTGCGCCTGTCACTTGTCTCAGATCCGCTGCCACCATAATCCGATCATCCAACACATAATAGAGCAGCATTCCTATGAATGCCAGCACCGCCGCTATGACCGATCCAACCGCCACTGCCTGTGCCATCCTGGAATCAGCTGCTATAAGCGCCGCTTCCGTCTTCTGGATCACTGTAATCTGTCTGAACTCTTTGGCTGCATCTCCCCTATCCATCAGGGACTGCCCTGTTGCATCTAAGATCTTGTTGCATCTATCAATGTCATGGGTCGTGATGGTAACAGTCAGCAGACGCAGATCGGAGAGAATCTCCGCCTTGGTCGCCGACACGACTTCTGCCCGCGTGTAATCTTTGGGCAGATACTGCATCGTCACATCCAGAATCGGATCCGTTGCCATCAGGTCATTCCACGTATACCCGTTGTACTCCTGATAGACTTCACCCGTCTCATCTGTGGCAAAATCCAGATAAATCTTCGCCATAGCCTGGTACTGCCGCTCTGCCTCTGGAACAACACTAGCTGCCAGATAGACAAGTCCCCCTAATACAGCACCAGCCGCTGCGGCAACGACAGCTATCCATAGCTTTTTCGCAAAACACAATACTAGTTTCTTCATATCTATACCCGCATCGGCATATCTGATCTCCCGCATATGCTATGACCTCTCAACTTTTCCTGGATTCTTTCTAGTTATTTCTTCTTGACTGCAGTAACCTGTGTGCTGTCTACCCCCTCTGTGCTCTCCGGCTTGATCAAAATCTTTAAGGTTAACAACATCAGCTTGAGATCCAGCCATACTGAATACTGCTCAATATATGTCAGATCCAACTTTAACTTATCATAGGGTGTCGTATTATACTTGCCGTATACCTGCGCATATCCTGCAAGTCCCGCCTTCACCTTCATACGGAAAGCAAACTCTGGCATATCTTCCAGATATTGTGCTATGATTTCCGGTCTCTCTGGCCTTGGCCCTATGAAAGACATATCTCCCTTTAAAATATTGAGAAGCTGCGGCAATTCATCGATCCGCACGGCACGGATAAACCGACCGATCGGCGTGATCCTGGAATCATTCTTGGAGGCCAGTCGTGCCACGCCGTCCTTCTCCGCATCCACCCGCATGCTTCTGAATTTCATAATATAGAACTCTCTCTGGCCAATTGTACACCGGATCTGCTTGTAGAGTATGGGGCCACCATCATACAGCTTGATCGCAGCAGCGGTGACCAGCATAAACGGGGACGCGATGACCAGTAAGATCAGAGAACACACCAGATCGATCGCCCTCTTTGCAATCCTCTCCTCAATTTTAAGCGCATACTCCCGCGTCAGATAAATCGGCGTATCAAACAGATGAAGCTGCGTTGCTCCCTTGACCAGCACATCCGATATTTTGGGCATCATATAGACCCGCACGGAACGGCTGTAGCAGTACTTCAACAGGTTATTTCTGTCACCGGAAGGGATATCCCATAAGACGACCGCATCATACTCTCTGTCAATCTTCTTCTTTATATTCTCCAGCCCTTCGGAAATTTTAATACTGTCATTGACCTTATATTTCTCTCTCCTTGACTCAAACTTGGACACAATATCGTCAATCGGCCGCTCGCCATGGACAATCAGAAGCTTTCTTGGCGGGAATACCCGGAAATAACAGGTATTGCACACAATCACCCATACCCCGGAGAAAATCGCCTGGATGAGCATAACTTCGGCGATCGGTCTGACCTTAACCACCCAGTTTGCCATCAGCGATATCTGAAAATAGGACAGCACATTGGCAAACAGCAACGAAAAAAATTCAGAGATAAACACATCGATTGGCTTGAGATAGCCTATCTTTAGCACACCATACGTACTTGCAAAGAAAAGCAGCAATACAAAGTAGATCAGTATGATCAACACATGCCCTTTGAAATAGAAGTTAGCATGCCCATGGTATTTCAGATAAGGGTAGTATTTCTCAAACCAGTAATAAGCATAAACTACCGTATGGAAAAGTAGTCCGATCAAAGATAACTGCAATATAATCAATCGTTTCAAAGATTCTATCCGTTTCATTCCGATACCTCATCTGTAGTAACAGTTCAGACACCCGCCCTGTTCTATGTGATCCTGAACGCTCTGTCTACTCAAAGCCGTCGCATCGTAGCCCGGTACGCCCACATCACAAAATACCATGCACTAGCCGCCACGGACAATTTCTCCTGTCTGCGGTATAGATTCCAGATCCGCCTGACTGCTGCTATTTTGTTGGAAGACAAAGACTGCGCCGGTCTTCTATAAACCGCAAGCACTTCATCCAGTCCGTATGCTGTATATCCCTCCCGCAGGATCTGCCACCAGGTGGCTGTATCTTCGCTTTCCACCACCGGCATCTGCAGAAGCTTGTCCGGTATCTTCTTCCTGTCAAACAGGACTGTTGTGGTAAAGATCACGGTTCTTGACAACGCCTGCCTATAGGTAAGCGCTGCAGGCACATGTACGATCTTGCCAGTTGGCCTGGCCTGCTCATCGCCAAACTCATACGCGGTAAATACAAATCCTGCCTGCCTATCCTGCAGAAAACGCAGCTCTCTCTCCAGTTTGTCCGTATGCCACACATCATCTGCGTCCAGAAACGCGATATACCTTCCCTGTGCCATACGCAGTCCAGTGTTTCTGGCCTGCGCCGCTCCCTCATTCTTTTCCTTACAGATGAGCGTAATCCTCTGTCCTTGGACGCCTGTATAGTTTTCTATCGACCATGTCCCAGGCATCTCCTTGTTATGCTGTAATCTTT
The DNA here is from genome assembly GCA_951800685.1 of uncultured Lachnospiraceae bacterium. Taxonomy (GTDB): domain Bacteria; phylum Bacillota; class Clostridia; order Lachnospirales; family Lachnospiraceae; genus UBA3282. The sequence continues at coordinate 25,557 of CATOJY010000025.1, read as the reverse complement.
TCTTGTCCTCATCTGTACTCTGTGCCGCTTCCTTAGAATCTTCTCCGGACCACTTTCCCACACAAACCACATCATCACTATCGCCACTGCCAGAATGATTTCCCTGCCCCAGCGTCCTGCGTATCACTTCCGCACTGTTGTCCGGAGAACAATCTTCCACCAGCAGTAATTCCCATTCCTGCCAGGTCTGTGCCTGTACCATGGCGATCGCTTCCGCAATATAATCTTTTGCCCGGTACACCGGCACAATAATACTGATCAGTTCCTTCATCAAATATCCTCTTTGATAAGATAAATCGGTCTTTTCTTCACTTCCATATAAGTCTTGGATAAGTATTGCCCGACTATGCCAAGACAAAACAACTGGATCCCGCTAACCAGCAGAATAATGCATACCAGAGAAGGCCATCCTGATGTAGGATCACCGAAAATCAGCGTCTTCGCAATAATCACAACGATCAGACACAATGCTAGTACACAAAATAATGCTCCCAGCACTGCCGCCACAGTCAATGGCACAGTGGAAAAAGCAGTAATGCCTTCCAGAGAATACACGAACAGTTTCCAGAAAGACCATTTCGTCTCACCCTTTTTACGCTCTATATTTTCATATTCCAGCCACTTCGTCTCGTAGCCAACCCAGCCAAAAATCCCTTTCGTAAACCGATTGTACTCCGTCATGGCAAGAATAGCATCCACTACCTGTCGGGTCATCAGCCGATAATCTCTTGCACCGTCCACAATCTCTGTTTTCGATATTCTATTCATAATCTTGTAGAACATCCTTGCAAAAAAAGAACGGACTGGCGGTTCTCCTTTTCTCGTGACGCGTCTTGTCGCCACAGAATCATACCCCTGCTCTATATAATTGTACATCTCCGGCAGAAGCGATGGCGGATCCTGTAAGTCAACATCCATCATCACCACCATATCCCCTCTGGATTTCTGCAGTCCAGCATAAATAGCTGCCTCCTTACCGAAATTCCTGGAAAAAGACAACAGATGCACCCTTTCATCTTCTTCATGCAGTTTCTTAACCTCAGCCACTGTCCGATCCTTGGATCCGTCATCTACATAGATCACTTCTACTTCTATCTCTTTATCCCGGAAAAAGGAATCATTCCTGAACAATTCATCATAAAAATCCCTGATATTCTCTTCTTCATTATAACAGGGCACAATCACACTGAGCAGTTTCATGTATCAAGCCATACCTTTCTACTATTAGACACAACCATTTTGATTTTAACATAATTTCATGAAAAAAGGAAGAGACGTATCTCTTCCCCGTTGTTCGTTATATTAGTTCATATTCCAACCTGATATGATCTGCCACCGCTGCAATATACTCACTGTTTGTAGGTCTGCTGTATTCATCTGAATTACTGTAACCGAACAATTCTTCAAATAGCGCACCATTGCCTCTTTCCCATGACACTTCAATCGCATTACGGATCGCCCGTTCTATCTTCTGGTCTGTAGTCTTATGTTTCTTCGCCAGATCTGGATACAATAATTTGGTAACACTGCCTACTAATTCCATATCCTCTGCACACATCTCTACTGCGCTTCTTAAATATTGATAGCCTCTCAGATGTGCAGGGATACCCAGCTCCAACATGAAACCGGAGATTGCCTGCTCCAATTCATGACTGGTCACTGTATTCTCATGTGTCATTCCTTCTTATACTCCTTTGCGCATTAAATTGTTGCTGTAGTTACTTGTTACAACTACATCATATCAAACATAACACGCGCTGTAAATTGTAAGTCATCGCCCAGGCCCCATATTTCCTACAATCTGGCAGAATCTACATTCTCCTGGAACCATTCATAAGCAAGTCTTACTCCCTCCTCCAATTCTACTGCATGATGCCATCCAAGGCCATGCAGCTTCGTCACATCTGTAAGCTTACGCGGTGTCCCATCTGGCATCTCTTTGTTCCAGACGATCCTGCCCTGATAACCCACCACTTTACGAACGGTCTCCGCCAGTTCTCTGATCGTGATTTCTTTACCCGTACCAATATTCACGTGCTGTTCTCCACTGTAATTCTCCAGTAGAAACACACAGGCATCTGCCATGTCATCCACATATAGAAATTCACGCAACGGCGTGCCCGTTCCCCACAATTCTACACTGTCAGCCCCATTGACTTTGGCCTCATGAAACTTACGTATCATCGCCGGCATAACATGGGAGCCCTGCAGATCATAATTGTCATGCGGACCGTACAGATTCGTGGGCATGCAGCTGATATAATCATCTCCATACTGCCTTTTGAAAAACTTGCACATCTCAAGCCCAGCAATCTTAGCGATCGCATAAGCTTCATTCGTCTCCTCAAGTGGTCCTGTCAAAAGTGCATCTTCCGGAATCGGCTGCGGAGCCATCTTCGGATAGATACACGTACTCCCCAAAAACAGCAGTTTCTTCACATGATACTCGTGACAGCAGTTAATCACATTACACTGAATCTGCATATTTTCATATGCAAACTCTGCGGGCGCTGTATTATTTGCATTGATGCCCCCCACCTTGGCCGCTGCAAGCACTACCACATCCGGCTTCTCTGTCTCAAAGAACTCCCTTACTGCCTGCTGGCTCGTCAGGTCGAGCTCTCTGTGCGTCCGTCCGATGACATTCGTATACCCTTTCTGCTCTAAATTCCTCACGATCGCGCTGCCCACCAATCCTCTGTGCCCTGCTACGTAAATTTTGTCTGTCTTGTTCATGATCCCGCTTCCTCCATTCTCAACACTGTTCTTCCTATTCACTCAAAATCTTTCTCAAAGGTACTCCCATTCCTTCTCTTAACAGAAGAAAATTCAATAAGCAGCAAATCCATCCTTAAGGTCTGTCCCCAGAAAAATAAGCTCCCTCCTTACGGGAGACGACGGGAAGTCTTCATATCCCACCTGATCCCCCTTCACTGGATAATAAAAGGTAATCCCTTCTATCTCATAAGATACTGTCTCATAATTCTCATAATCTTTCTGTACAATCAAGTAACGGTTCTCATAAGATACTGCAATCTCCCTGCCTAGCGCCAGACCCTTGTAACCCATCAGAAGGATCGCCGCCATCACACCACATACTCTCGCTGCACCACGCCATCTTTGTCCCCTGTTCTCGCCGCCTGCATCCAAAATCTGGTCATAAATAAATCCGAAGATAACTGCTGTCGCCAGATACACATAGACACACCCATACCGGATCAACGGAGAAGTACAAATCCAAAACACAAAAGACCCTGCCACAGTCGTCTGTACTAACAGTATATCCCAGCGTCTTCTCCACAATCCAACGATCATCCCTGCCGCATATAAAAACAGGGTGCCTGCTGCCGCCACTGCTGCAAGAACCAACAGCTTATCACTGCCTGCCAAAGCATGGAACCAATCCGGCAGCCATTCTTTCATGGAAATCTCATACTGGGAAACATCCGTATATCCCCGCCCCCAGACCTGAATCTCTTTCGCGTCATAATCCGCTACGCCCTTCGGTATTTTCCAGGGCACTGAAAACAAGTCGATCTGTGTAAAAGGGTAGACCAGCCAGCCCGATAGCAACACATTACGGACAAAAAAGGGAATCGCCGTCAAACTGCCCATTGCAAGATACAATCCCGTTTCCTTCCACCGTCTGCCTCTGACCAGATAAAAGGCTGGATAAATGACCAGCAGCAGAATCAGTGCTGCTGACAGTTTCACAGTCATCAGAAATACTCCCATAATACATAGCATCGCATAGGGAAAACATTCTCTAACCCGCTCTTCCAACAACTCAAGCCATCGGATCACCAGATAGAAAGCGAGCAGTACCATAAAATAATCCGAGGCCGGCGAAATCATCTCGTCGAAAATATTGACCAGATAATAAGCTCCCATTAACCGTGCAAAATCGCTGGCCCGCAGTCTTCCCACGCGCAGCGCTTTCACAATTTCCATACAGGTTCCTGCCAGCAGGAAAGCCAGCCAGCCAGCTACACAATGATATGACTGTCCTCCCAAAAATACCATACTATACAATGCTGACAGCGCGAAAGAGGAGCTGTTATACGCCAATCTGCAATGCAGATTCCCAAGTCCTTTCACAACCCCATATTCCTCAATCCATCTGATACTCTGGGCGTGATAAAGTCCGGTATCATAATGAATAATTCCCCTGGAAGTTCCATAAGCAAACAGGAGAAAGAGTATAAACAGGATCCATATTTTCCCTCTTTCCCCTGATGATTTTTGTTTAATATTACTCCATATTCCCTGCAGCATACCACTAAGTGCCCGTCTGCTGCACCATACAATACCTGCGCAGACCACTACCAGGAGCAGATTCGCCATAATCCCAACACGCCCAAACAGACTAAACAGTTGCGCATATACCGTAACTGCCGCCAATCCGCACAAAAGATACGTGTTCTTATGCCTGACCTGATAGGGAACATACCGTGTCAGAATTTGCAGCAGACCATACCCCACAAGAAAAGTGGTCAGGAAGATATAAATCCATATTCCTATCACTGACAGCATAAATCGGTCTCTTTCTCATGCTCTCTGTAACAGCTTCGATCTCTTCACCGTTACAGGCATCCCAAATCCTGCTATTTATGCTGTCTGTATTCCTCACAGCTCATACCTGCAATCTCTTTCAGATCAGCATCCATCATCATAGCAACCAGCTTTTTAAAATCTACATCACGCTTCCAATGAAGTTCCTTCTCCGCCTTCTCACAATTCCCCCAAAGAAATTCCACTTCTGCCGGACGATAGAATTCAGGATTCACATCCACAAGCAGCCTGCCCGTCTCCGCATCATATCCTTTCTCGTTGACTCCAGTGCCTTCCCAGCGGATTTTAATACCAAGCTCACCGAAAGCCTCTTCCACGAATTCCCGGACTGTATGCGTCTCATTCGTCGCCAGCACGTAATCATCCGCCTTGTCCTGCTGCAGCATCAACCACATCCCCTTCACATAGTCCCCCGCGAATCCCCAGTCACGTTTAGCATTCATATTTCCCAGTGACAGCTTATCCTGTCTGCCGGCTATGATATTTGCAATCGCCAACGTGATCTTCCTGGTCACAAAGTTCTCACCACGTCTCGGCGATTCATGGTTAAAGAGAATCCCGTTACAAGCATACATATTATAGGATTCTCTATAATTTACGGTAATCCAATAAGAATACAATTTAGCGGCGCCATAGGGGCTCTTCGGATAAAAAGGCGTCTTCTCACTCTGCGGCGCAGTCTCTGGAATGCCCCCAAACAGCTCCGACGTAGAAGCCTGATAAAATCTGCATGTCCCACCGTTTACTCTGATCGCCTCTAACAGTTTCAACGTACTTACCCCTGTGGCTTCTGCCGTATATTCCGGCACATCAAAAGAGATTCCCACATGAGACTGTGCCGCCAGATTATAAACTTCTGTGGGACGGATCTCCGCGATCAACCGCATCAGATTGCTGGAATCTGTTGTATCTGCAAAATGCAGGAAAAATTTTACCTTATGATAGTCAGAATTGATCAGATGGTCAATCCTCGCTGTATTAGAGATACTGTGCCTGCGGATCAGGCCGTGTACCTCATATCCATTCTCCAACAAAAACTCCGCCAGATAAGAACCATCCTGACCAGTAATACCCGTAATCAATGCTATTTTCTGCATACTATGATTTCCTTTCTTTCCTATCCTGTCTCTTCTTTCTTCCTAAATTCTCTGTCACATTCCTGTTAGGCCGCCCTTTATACTACTTCTAAAGCCTGCAGCTTTACGCCCATACAATCTGCATACTTCTCCAACCTATGTCTGTACTACTCATGAGAACACCACAAACAGTTTTATTTTCTCATAAAAGCGCCAGACTGTAAAGGTATCGGCAGCACCCCAGCAGACTATCTGATGTACTGCTTAGTGCTTGCACATATATTCCGCAATGGCATCATGCCAATCGGCAAACATAAAGTCTGTTGTCATCTTAAACATATAGTTCTCCAGGATTGAATAGGCCGGACGTTTCGCCGCCGCACCATATTCCTCTGAAGTGATCGCTTCCACTACAGTATTCTTACCTGCCAGTCTGAAAATCTCTTCTGTAAACTGTGCCCAGCTGCAGTCTCCTTCACAAGTTCCGTGGAATAAACCATAGTTTTCGGTGGGAAGCAGATAGGCAATCGCTTTCGCCAGTTCCCCTGCACTGGTCGGAGAACCTACCTGATCCATCACCACTCTGATTTTATCATGAGTTTCCGATAGACGCAGCATCGTCTTGACAAAATTCCTGCCGTCGCCATACAGCCATGCTGTACGGATAATATAATGCCGGCTGCCAAACTCCTTGACAAAATTCTCTCCTGCAAGCTTCGTCCTTCCATAAGCCCCCTGCGGCCCCGTCGGATCTGTCTCTCGATAGGGTCTTGTCCCATTTCCATCAAAAACATAATCTGTAGAAACATGCATCATCTTAGCGCCTGTCTCCGTAGCTGCAATACTTAAATTCCTTGGCCCCACAGCATTAATCCGGAAAGCCAGATCTTCTTCCTGCTCACACGCGTCAACTGCCGTATAAGCAGCACAATTAATAATTGCATAAGGTTTCACACCTCGCACAAACTCCATTACTTTATCTATGCTGGTAATATCCAGTTCCTCCACATCCGTGTTGACAAGTTCATACTCCTGGCTCCCCGCATACTGCAGATTGATGGCACGCCCCAACTGTCCGTTAGCGCCTGTCACTATCACTTTCTTCATCCTGTTCTCCTACCTCCGTATTTCTTAGCTTCTCAGCTTTCATAAAACTGTAACCTCTATATAATAATATTATCATACAACCTACTGTCAAATTATGCAAACAGAATCCCTATGAAGAAGTTTTTGCGGCCAATCGGACGTTTTTTCACTAGACATACTCACAAACTTTTTCTAAGAAGCCTGTAACATTTTGTGGATTTTTTCAATTTATTTCTAGTGACGCAATCTTTTGCTTATGCTATACTAGGAACAGTTGGGTTATTCCCGAAATAGAAAGAAAGAGAGGATTAGAAATGAAAAGATTACAAGTACTTTTTCTTGTAGCTTTCTCTTCTACTCTTCTATTATTTGGTTGTGGAAAAGAAAAAGAAGTTGTAGAACCTGCCGTCGAACAAGTGCTCGATGACATCGACGAACCAGAAGTTGTAGAAGAGACAGAGGAGACAGAGGAACCCGAAGAAGAGACCGATGAGGATGTCCCGCCGGAAGAAGGCATGGTCCGCAGCCGGATCACGAATGAATGGGTAACAGAAGAAGTCAACAATACAAGGCCCATCACTGTCATGATTCCAAACACAAAAACAGCGGCGCAGTATGGCCTCTCTAATGCAGATGTTCTGTATGAGTGTAATGTGGAAGGCAGTATCACCCGTTTGATGGCGCTCTTCCAGGATTGGAGCAATTACGACAGGATCGGCAATGTGCGGAGCTGCCGCGACTATTATGTATACTGGTCTTTTGAATGGGATTCCTTCTATATACATTTCGGTGGTCCCTTCTACATAGATGAAGTAATCAACCGGAGTGACACTGACGACATAGATGGCTTGTCCAGCAGCAATTTCTGGCGTGCAAACGATGCAAATAACGCTACAGACAATGCCTATGTAGATACAGAAGGCATTCTTGCCGATATTGATAAACTGGGATACGATCTGAATTACCGGGATGGCTATGCTGAGGAGAATCACTATAGATTTGCTCCTTCTGGAGAGCCAAATACGCTGGAACAGTACAGCGATGCCATCACTGCTAACAAGGTAGATATGTCTCCCACTTATCCAGTGACCAACTGTTATTTTGTCTATAATGAAGAAACCGGCATGTATGACAGATTCCAGCACTTGTCCGGTTCCAGCGACGGTCCTCACGTAGATCAGGCCAATGGCAAACAGTTATCCTTCAAGAACATTCTGATCCAGAACACTTATTATGAGGTCCGCGACCAGAAAGGTTATCTCGCATTCCAGTGTATCGATACCACCAGGGATGGCTGGTTCTTTACCAATGGCAAAGGCATTCATGTTAATTGGGAGAAAACTTCCGATTACGGCGCTACAAGATACTATGACGACGCTGGTAATGAGATTGAACTCAACACAGGTAAGACTATGGTATGTATCGTTGAAGACGGGGATTCTTTCCTGGTAGATGACCAAAAGATCGGATCCAACTAGAGAAGGTCTATCCCGACAGATCGGGCATCATTTTATAACTGTACAAACAAAATCCCGGAAAGCCAGAGTAATGCTTTCCGGGATTTTTATTGAGGTTACATCATGGTATCATCTCTGAGAACCTCCGCCAGACTAATTGTACGTATATTCCGCCATGCTAAGGAGTACGTCAGTGCAATAGAGCCCAGAATAGCTATCATGAAAATGACAATAGGCGTAAATGGCGCCTCTGCCAAAAATTCTCCCACGCCAACATAGCTCAGCTTCAACATATATCCCACAGCAATAATCGCTAGAGGAAAACTAATCAAGATTGGCCTTCCGGCTATAACCAATGCTTCTATGCAAAGCATTTTCCTGAGTTCCTGCGCTGTCATTCCAATCGACATATACCTTGCAAATTCTCTCTTCCTTTGATGCATAAATCCAACAGTATTGGAAAACACACTGCCAACGCCAATTACTGCAAGAAGGACGCAGAAACCGCCAAATACTGTCATGATTCCCTGGATCTGTTTATTGTTTATCTCATATTCCTGGATACGGTTCTCACATTCTACAGCGTAATTCTGACCAACGAGCCTGCAAATCTCCTCCTGCAGTATATTCAGTTCCTCCAACGCTTCCCTTTTAGCCCGGACACAGATATAGCTGTCCTCCTCCACTCCTCCAATCTGTCCTTTGATTTTTCTCCATAAAGACACCGGCATAAAATGCACCAGCTCATAATAGTCAAGCGTTGCATAGCTTTCCCTTAAATCAGGAACTTCTTCCGTATAACACAGTACCTGGAGCTTTGCCGTCATTTCCTCCCTGCCCGCCTGTCTTAAATCGCTTACCTTGTCTTCACCAGCAGCATACGTTTTCAAATAAGGCATAAAATCCGGGTGTCTGAAATCAGGATTGGTTACATCCCGGATCCGGTTTAATATCACTGTCCCATCAACCCGCGGCGCAATGCCAATTCGTTCACAGTAAGCAAGAAAACTGCTATCATCCAGTATAACAATCGGCGCATTTACCAGCCACCCACCTGCAATCTGCGTAACATAATTGCCGGAAGCATGCGTAAATCCGCCAAAGGACTTCATAGCCTCGCTCATCTCTTCTTCTGTAATAATCCTCTTTGCTTTTGCCTTCTGATACATAATGGCGCTTTCTACGCCGGTGAGTTTCTGAATGGCCTCCATTACTTTGCATGTATCCACTTCGCTCTCCTTCACTGTCACCATGATATCCCATACTTTCTGGTACCTTTCGAAATAAGTTTCCCTTGTGCTTATCTTGGAAAGAGCAAAGAAACACTGCATAATCGTAAACGCCATGAACGCAAACAGGAAAGATAAAGAGGCTGTCCGTAAAGCTCTTCTCTGCGCTTTTAAAGCATTGCCGGCCAGCTCCCCTTCTACTCCAAACAACAGCGTGAATACGTAAGAATTCTTCTTTCGCTTTAACTGTAATTCACTGGTATTTTTGATTGCCTCAAGAGGTGTCAGTTTACTTAGCTTTCTGGCTGGCCACCATGCGGAAAGCCAGATAGTCAATGCAGTAACAGACAATGTCATAAGCAAAACCAGAGGATGATACCCTGGCACCGCTTCATGACGTCCCGGAAGATTCTTTCCCAGCAGAAGATTGGATAACGCCATCACCCCCATGCTGCACACGATGCCAATCAGATTCCCAACCAGAACCGGAACGGCACACAGAGCTGCTGCCTCCTGCAAAAGGCATCCCCGAATCTGTTTGGGCGTAGCTCCAATACTTGAAAAAATCCCAAACTGATGAATTCTCGCATTCATCGATACTGCAAAGGAATGGTGTATGATCACAATTAGCGAAAACGATGCCAGCAACACTATTAGTATGAACAGCGGAAACAACAGCCGTGGAGCCGGGTCACTCGAATCGCGGATCAGGTACATTGCCAGGAGCTCATAATGATAAACAATTTTTTCTGGTGCGACCCCCATCTGCTTCGCAATATGGGGCGTATCTGAAAAGACAGATCCCATGTCATCAAAATAAATATCCAACACCAGTTCTGTTCCTTCACTTTCCTTTCCGTTTACCACTGCATCTTTTACATTGGCAAAATTTTTTACAGCTTCTATATCCTCCACTGCAAACTCTCCAATAATCTGGCTGTGCCAGCCCCCTTCCTCCTGTTCAATCCTTTCTACCTCATACTTCCATGCATTATAGAATAGTCCACACAGAATCGATAAAAACAACGCTGCGATGAAGGCTGATAGTCTGATCGCTAGGCTGGAAGAACCGTTATTTTTAATATGTCCTGATAAATACTCTTTCCACATATCTTTCACCTCCGCCGCTCGTCACTGATAATCCGGCCATCTTCAACCGTAATAATACGTTCTGCTTCTAAGGCTGCCTTTTCATCATGGGTTATCAGTAAAATCGTCTGCTCTAAATTGCGGCCCGCAAGCTTTAACATATCAATAATTTCTTTGGAATTTTTCTGGTCCAGATTTCCCGTAGGTTCGTCTGCCAGAAGCAGAGCCGGACGATAGATCAGCGCACGCGCGATCGCTACCCTTTGCTGCTGTCCGCCAGATAACTGGTTTGGCAGTGCTTCAAGCTTCTCTGCAATACCAAGAGAACTCACAAGCTCCTCAAAATATTCCTGATTAGGCTTTTTCCTATCAAGGGCCAGCGGCATGAGGATGTTTTTTTGCACCGTGAGGGTCGGAATCAGGTTATAAAACTGATATACAAGACCTACCTTTCTACGCCGAAAAATTGCTGCCTGTGTCTGGTTTAATCTGGAAAGATCCGTCCCATCTATGATAACTTTTCCTTCTGTAGGTTTATCCACACTGCCCAGAATATGCAGCAGCGTAGACTTGCCGGAACCAGATGCTCCGACAATTGCCACAAATTCGCCTTTGCAGACTGACAGGTCAATCCCCTTAAGCGCTGTTACCTGGGTTATACCAGAACCATATACTTTCCTGACACCTTCACATCTTAAAATTTCCATTCTGATTATCTCCTTTCATCTGCTTGCCCGTTTCTCAAAGCATTTTGGTACACCCCTGTGGCGTTTCATCTGCTCCATGTTATCTATAGGAAATTGGTCTTCGCAGCTTTTACAATAGACAGTATAGCAAACGAAAGTTACAACTCAGTGACTGTAGAAACAAATTTCAAAAAGAGCGCCTCCATCAGGTTTATTTTTTGCCCTTATGGTGCCATTCTCACGTTCAATAATCTCTTTTGCCAAAGCCAATCCGATTCCAATACCACCCTCACTTGCATTCTTCCCTCGATAAAACCGTTCGAAGAGGTGGGGAATGTCTTCTATCGCAAATCCCTCCCCATCATCTCCTATCAGGATTTCTGTATAGAGCGGATTCTGCTCATAAGAACAATAGAGATTTCCCCCTGGACAATGCTCCATGCAGTTTTTCATTACATTCATTACCGCCTCCATAGTCCAGTCCAGATCTGCAACGACCAACATTTCGCCCAGATCTGGTATATTAATAGAAGTACAGGAACTGTCAAACAACTCCTGTAAATTGTCCGCCGCAAGAACAAGAAGCGTAAATACATCTACCTTATCCTTCTGTAAAAGTAATGTTCCTGCATCAATTCGCGATAAGACCAGCAAAGCTTCCTCCAGATGAGTCAACCGCAAGAGCTGTTTCTCTACCTGATCCAGATGCTTACCGGGAAAGCCCTCCGTTTCCATAGTACGGACAGCCATAAGGTCTGCTGCCTCGCAGTCTGCACATAGTACATGTTTATCTACAGTGTTCTGCTTCATCATCTGGACAGATAAGGAAATGGCAGTAATCGGCGTTTTAATCTGATGTGCAATATTGGACAAATTTTCTGCAAAATCATTCTTTATGCGTACTGCTAAATTCTTCGTCTGATAGAGAAATGTTACCGTCTTATAGATTTCATCTTCCAATTTTGAAAAATCATCCTCACCATAAGTAGACAGAACAACTGCTTTTCCAGTATTGACCTGTTCCAGGTATTCCGCTACCGCCCGGATTCTCCTGGCTTCCATTTTATTTCGATACATAAAAGTGAAGATAAACAGTAAACTCCCTGTCATGGAACCTACTGCCGCACATAAAACATTCTGTCCACAAGTAAGCTCAAAGAAATCAGATGTACCGTATCCCAACGCAGCTAACACATTCTCTTCCGCTACACTGTCAGAGTTTCCCCCTATGTATTCTTTTAATGCTGCTGAAATTATTTCTCTTGTTTCTGGTGCCTGCTCCACCACTTCGCCACAGATTCCATTTAGAAGATCAAATTGAAGATGGCTGTAGTGGTAAGACACAAGTAGGACACAAACACCACAAGCAAGCAGGCTGATAGATAATACAAATCCAAAAGTGACTAACCTATTTTTCTTTCCGCTCATATAATATCCTCCATACAGCAGTCCACGTCTCTGACTGTTTCTAAACACTTTGACTGACAGCGCTGATCTCTCAGCCGTTTCCCAATAGCTGTTACTATAGTATCATTGGCATCCTCATATATGCTCTAGATATTCTTTGACAGTAAATACAATCACACCCTTATTTTGTCATAATACAAATCTAATTCCCTTGCAATACTGCTTAAATAGAAAATTGAAAAATCTTTGATTTTTCGACCTATAACTTATCTCCATTTCTTTGCTATGCTATCATATCCGGTCAAATCTACTCGAAGGGAAGCGTTAAATTTCGCTGACAGTATCGAAAATGGCTCTATAATTACAGATAAGGGGCGGAGCCCGAAATCCGGCATCCGCCCCTTAAGTAACCATTAACTTATCTTATATCAGATTTTGAGTTTTCACAAAACTTGAAACTCTCTCCATAGATCTCCATACACTCTTTCCGAACATTGAAAGCTATCATTGGCGAACCCGGTTTTCCATCATCAAATCTTCCTTTACCTGAAAAACAATCTACATAAACCGAATGCCCTGTCATTAAGATTTTTGAAGATACGGTTTCAGATAAGCTCCAACCAAGCTTTTTTCTTTTCAAAAAAATTTCTATTATCTTTTAGCATTGGAATCCCCTTATTACTTTTCTTATCATTATTTAAATTCACTACACAGTGTGTAATAAATTATTCCGATTTCTCTTCACTACACATCAATTGATTACGTTCTAATTCATTTCTCAGCTCTTCTACCGTAGGCAATACAGTCATATATTTAGATGCAAATATTTGTTCACTTTCATGCAGCACAGAATACTTTACCATCGTTTCATCTTTATCTGTACAGAAGATAATGCCTATCGTTGGATTATCATCTTCCTGCCGCTTCAAATCATCAAACATTCTGATATACATATCCATCTGCCCTATATCCTGATGTGTCAGTTTATGAGTTTTCAAATCTATCAATACAAAGCATTTCAATATATAATTGTAAAACACTAAGTCAATATAAAAATCTGATGTTTCGGTGCAAATATGCATCTGTCTATCCACAAAGCAAAAGCCCCGCCCCATCTCTAAAAGAAATTTTTGCAAATTACTGATAATTGCGTTTTCAACATCCTTTTCAGCGATTTCATTATTAGCTCTAATACCCATAAATTCTAAAACATATGGATCTTTCACAAAATTAGAGGTTTGTCCAACTTTATCAGGAAATTGTGTTGAAAGAATGCGTTTGTAATAGCCAGATTTTATATTGCGTTCCAATTCCTTAACAGACCAGTATTCATTTGCCACCTCATTCAAATAAAAATTCCGCTCTTCTTCATTATCCAACCTCATAATAGTTCTAAGATGAGACCAATGAATTTTCCCAATCAATGAATAACCATAAGATTTCTTTGGAAATGTCAAATATAATTGTCTGCAATTCCTAATATTTGCAACTGAAAATCCTATGCCATATTCATCGGACAATTCTTGCGAAAGACGTTTTATAAGATATGAACCATACTTTGCTTTTCTGTTACCCTTTTGTTCCTGCTCAATAATCCTTTTTCCAACATTCCAATATGCATATGTCATGATATTATTAGCCGCTTCATATGTTTTACTTTTTGCCTCATCCAATATCTCATGAACATCCTGATAAAATTTCAGTTCTTCTTCTGTATCCATCAATTCTGTATTCGTCATTTTTTCACTTTCCTCAATTCGCTACATACGTGTAGCGAATTCAATTTGATAACTATTCATCAACACATTCAATGAACTCCTTAATACAAGAAATCTTTCCATGTTTTAATAATGCAGATGCTATGTTATGCATTTCTTCAACTTCAGGATAGTCCTCATTGATTCTTTTATCTAACTGTTTCGCTGTATATCAATCAATTTCATTACTAGTTCTACTCGTTCCCTATAAAAATGTATCATTCCCAATACTCCACCTTACAATCTATTTAATTTTACAGTTCTCACATTATATCTATATATTTCTCAGAGCCTATAGGGTATGCCCATAGCATTTCCTAAAATTTAAATTTCAAATATTTACTTTATCCAATTCGCTACATGCGTGTAGCGAATTGGATGATTTTTAATTTCGACTTCAAAATATTATACATTTTCCAATCTTCTCGCTTAAAAGACTAACCTTCTTCCTAAATGCTCTCCGAAAACCTTTTCGTTAGCTGTCCAAAGGAAGAATAACTATGTATCTCTCCTGCTGGAATAAAAAGATACTGCCACTGTTTATATCCGTTTGCCTTACTCCACTCAGAAACAGCTTTGCAGTATCGAATTGCCCTTTCCTTCTTGGCAATTACATCCACATCACTTATTCTGTCCTCACCTTTTACTTCAACAAGATAAATTAAATCTTCCGCTTCCACCACAAAATCCGGCTCATAACGATGCCCTTGATTATAGGTAATGTTAAACTGGCTTGATGCTGGGCGAAGCCAATTTTTAACATCATTATCCTGCTCTAAAACACGAGCAAACACAAGCTCAGGTTCACTGTCAAACTTTGCCTCCTCGAACACACCCTTTTTGATACCTGTAAACACAATATTTTGGATTCTTGTTTCATATGTTGCAAACAGATTCAGTTTATATTTACAGTTATACTGCTGACGGACATTATAATTTATAACATCAATAACTTCTTCCTCCATGAATCCTGTCTTTACCTTAAAGTGCCGTAATATCTGCTCATATATTTCTTTCCCAATGCTGACCTTGTTCATCATTACAATGTTCTGCATACCATTCTGCCCATACCTATTTTCAAAATAATCACATATTTGTATAATTAGTTTGTAAAGCAGTTTTGAACATTTTTCGTAGTCTACTTCCGGCTGTATTCTTATTTGTTCCAAAATGACTTTTTTCGGTTCATATGCTCCAAAATCAATTTTATCGCCACGAACACGCTGTAAATCACATGGATCTTCCAGATTCTGTATCAAAAGCTGATTGTCTATGGGTGTCTGTGTAAAATTACTTAAATCCAAATCGAAATCTTCATAAATGTAATCATCTACTCCTTTATCCGTAACCTTGATTTTAGGTATAGGGATATATTTATTGATAACTGCACGATGAATTTCTTTTGTTTGATAATCTGTCCATGCACTGATTGGATCCGCATTTCTACGAAACGCTTCGCCTAAATCAATATCTTCTACCAATTCTTTTTTGACGCATTCCGCAATCTTTTTCTCATCTTCTGCCGTAATTACATGGCTATAACTTGCCTGTATTTGTTCTGAAACTTTTTCATAGATTTTGTCCGCCACTTGTTTTAATACCAAATCCATTTCCTGCGTTTTTTGAATTTGGGTATATTCATATGCAGCCTCCAAGTTGTGTTTCTCTTCTATTCCAAAGGATAACTGTGTATAAAGCGTTTCTTCTTCCTCTTTTTTATTGAGATTAATAATATTCGCCCTTTTAAAAATAGAATCTCCTTTTTGTGCTTCTGCCAATATCTCTTCAAATTTATCATGGGCTGTCAGCATTACTGCATCAACTGCTTTGTCACCTGTTCTTTTTCCATATGGCAAACGCAAGCCTCTCCCCACCATCTGTTCACGCAGTATCTTTGATACTGCAGTGCGGAGTGGAATAATGGTATAAAGGTTATTAACATCCCATCCTTCTTTTAGCATATTTACATGAATAACAATTTCTACAGGATTATCCGCCTGTTCCACGCCAAGCAGCAATCTGGTATTAAAGTCACTTTCTGCACCACTTTTCTTTGAATGCACAGTAATGACTTTGTTTCTATATTTTCCTGCCCTAAATTCATCTGATTTAATATAGTTTTCCACCCATGCCGCATGATTTGTGTCTGAACATACTACCAGCACAAAGGGTTTCACTTTTTCTTTATCATGAGATAAGGCATATTCTTCCAAACTACATTTCGTTTTTTCATGCTGTGCAATACCATCCTGCAGCATCAGCTTGTCAAGCGCTTCATTTCCAAAATGAAAGAAATCAATATCCGACCTCGTAATAGCATACGGAGTTCTTGTATACCCATCTTCAATCGCTTTTGACAGTGGATATTCATAAATAACATTCTTAAATGGAATTTGTTTTGTTCCGGCTTTTACCAATGGCGTGGCTGTTAACTCCAACCCAAGCACAGGCTTTAACTCGTCCAAAGCCTGTGCGCCCTTTTGCGCCCTGTAATGGTGCGATTCGTCCTAATCAATACCAAATCGTCAAAATCCGCTAACGATTGTAAAAAGGAACCGCCAAAATATTCATCTTCTTTCCGCATATTAACATTTTCTTTATTAAATTTATCAATGTTAAAAATATAAATATGAATATCTGTATCAAAAACATATAAATTTCTGTTGCTGTATTCTTCGTCTGTAATAACTCTTGGAGGCACCGAAAAACATCCTAATCCTTTAAATACATATTTCGTATTGCTTGGATCGCCTAAATCACTTTTTAATTTTTCATAAACAGTTGTTCCCGGCGCAACCACAAAAAAATTCTTTATCCCTTTCTGTGTATAAAGATATGTAATAAAAGCACCCATTAACCGCGTTTTCCCGACTCCTGTAGCTAAAGCAAACGTTACGGAAAGAAAAGCTCTTTCAAAATCAGAGCATGTTGGAAATATATCCCTAACACATTCCAGTACCTTTTCCAAGTTCATATCTTTATTTAATGAAATCGCCTCTGTAATCTGTTCTAATCTTTTAAGAGACTCTTTCTGCGGTTCCCGTAAAGACATCACTCCCGAAATATAATCTGTTGTGTATTGTGAAAATTCAATATCACTCATCACAATCCTCCTCGTCATACTCCAATGGGTGTATAATGTTTAAGTTATAATTTTCCCTTCCAAACTCACATTTTGAAAGGAGCATCTGCGGTATTTTCTTGACCGTAATGTTTCTATAAGACTTCTCTATTCCTCTGTCATAAGAGCGGCACGCAATAATCAGATATTCACTGTCTGTCATCATATCCCTTATAAAATCTATGTATGCACCAGTTATATGCTTTGTTGTTACATAAAGGAATGAATCTTCATTTCCTTTAGACTGTTTCCAAAATATGCTCTCGTCCGGCTGATAGGTAAATCCCTCATGCAGTGCAACTGTCGCTGCCAGCATATCGGCATTATATTCAGGATTGATAACTTTTTCGCCGAACATATCATCCACAATCAATGACGGTGCAAGTTCATAGAAATGATAACCGCTGCCACCCTGCCAATTTACAGCCTGTGTTATTCCTCCCTCGTCCTTTCCATCTATCACTTTATCCAATCGCACCTTGCAATGTGTGAATGCGTGTTCTCCCATTTCAATACCTATCCAGCATCTTCTCATTTTATGAGCAACTGCCGCGGTAGTCCCTGAACCAAGAAAACTGTCTAATACGATATCTCCCTGATTTGTGGCAATGTTAATAATTCTTTCAATTAATCGTTCAGGCTTCGGAGTCGTAAATGCATTGCTACTTCCAAAAATTGCATTGTTTTCTTTTTTAGCTTCCTGATTATGACCTACCTCTTTGTTTGTCCACCATGTCCATGGCGTAACCCCACTACTCTCAGATAAATATGTCTTTTTTCTTGGTACTCCCTTTCCATCTTTTCCTAACCAAATCCTGCCCGCTGCTATTTCCTCTTCAAGCCTTTCCTTTGTAAATCTCCAACACAAACTGTCTGGCAAAGTAATTTCACGTCCGGCAGGTGTAACAAATGTATAAAACTGACTTGCTGTCCCATGTCCTGCCTGTGCAGTACAGTCTGTAGAAGTCCATGGTCCTCTTGGGTCATTATCCGGATTTTTATAATTTTTTGCCTGTTCTTCACTTAATGGCAATTTATTTCTTATCTCTTTAAACTTTTCCTTATCTTTCGCATATACCAAAATATAATCATGCGCATCACTTATGGCTGCTCTCATATCCGGAGATGTTCTTTTTTGCCATACCACAGATGTTACAAAATTTTTTCTTCCAAAAATTTCATCACATAACACTTTTAAATATGCCTGTTCATCATCATCTATACTAATCCAAAGACTTCCATCTTCTTTAAGAAGCTTTCGTAAAATTTCAATCCTTGGTCTGATCAGGCTGAGCCATTTGCTGTGCTCCATGTTATCATCATAATGTTCAAAAGCGCTACCTGTATTATACGGCGGATCAATATAAATACATTTTATCTTCGCAGTATATTCTTTTTCCAATGCCTTTAACGCCAGCAGATTATCTCCATGAATAAGCATGTTATCTGTTATTCCATCATTATCACATCCATATGACAACTTCACATTTTCAATCAACAAGCGAGGTTCAATTTTTAATGGCTCCTCCTTGCCATACCATGTCAGTTCTAACTTATTTCCCATCTATTGATCCTCACTCTCTACCGAATCCCCATTTACAAAATCTAAAATATCATCTGCACCGCATTGTAATACACAACATATTTTTTCAACACTTTCCATCGAAATATATTCATTTCTTCCCATCCGCGCAAGAATGTTGCCACTGATTCCAGCTTTTCTCTGCATCTCAATTTTTTTCATATTTTTTTCTTGTAATAATTTCCATAGTTTGTTATATGTGACTGCCATTACATATCTCCTTGCTAATTCTTTTCAAATCATATCACGAAATCGTTATATGTTCAATCCAAATTTTAATTCAACATTCTGCTTCTCCAATGCCTCATTCTGACTATCAAGTGCTTCCGCTGTATCTTTTCATACAGTCTGTCACGGTATAGAGCAACCCCTTTGTTCTGCACCAGTTCCACCAGCAGGTCAAATTCCTTAAATGTCAGTTCCACCATTTCCCCTGATTTCGTAACCATCCTCGATGCCATGTCAATCTCCACATCTTCAAAAGAAAGCTTTTTATTGATCTTCCCATACCTTCGAACCAACGCCTCTACACGGGCAATCAGTTCCCCTATCTGGAATGGTTTTACGATATAGTCATCCGCCCCCAGCTTCAGTCCGTGAATACGATCCTTTACGATGCCTTTTGCTGTCATAAAAATCACAGGTGTCCCAAAAGATTTGATATATTCCAGCAGTTCATACCCATCAATCTCTGGCAGCATAATATCTAACAGAATCAAATCAAAAACCTCTTTTTCCAGATAATCCGCTCCTGCTTTTCCATCATAAGCACAGGTACAGTGGTATCCTTCCGCCGTCAGGTTTATCTTTACTAAATTTGCAATAGATTCATCATCTTCTACAATTAAAACATTCGTCCCACAAACCTCCAATATGTTTATTGTACCAAAGAGATGTGTCAAAGTTGCGTATTCTCCAAATCTTCCTGCATTATTTATGAATATACTGCATAACTGATCATTGGTTTTACCGTATAATATAGCGCAAACAGCACCCACGTATAAACAACACATGTGCTACAATCTGCTTCATTACATCCCAACAAAATCTGAATCAGTAGGTCTTCTTCCATTTGATGGTGAACTTTATCAAGATTATCAAATACATGAATATATGGCGAAACGGACAACAGGGTAATCCCTCTAAATCAGAAAGCCTTAAAATGCCTGAATATCATGTTAAATACGTATAGTCAGCATCAAATCAGGGATGACTTAATCGTCTGCACCAAAACCGGCAATTTCCCTACCAGCCAGAACATACAGGAATCTCTTAACAGAATTTTACGCAGATGCGGACTCCCCCATTATCGCACTCGCACACTGAGATACCCCTTTGCAGCAAGGTTACTTAGTAAAATATCAAGTCATCAGGATATAAAAGCAGTAGCCGAACTGCCGGGCGAGCATTGCAAGATCATTATTAAGACCTATGCCTTTCCACCTCAGTAGCACCTTATGAAAAGATTTTATTTGATTTTGAACGGTCTGAAACGATGCTTGTGAAAAAATGAATTTTAGAAAAAATAACAAAGAAGAACGGAGGCTTCGGTCTGAAAAGATATTGAAAAAAGGGTAACAAAAAACCCCGATTTTTCGGGGTTTTGAGAGGCGCAGACCGGATTTGAACCGGTGAATCAGGGTGTTGCAGACCCACGCCTTACCGCTTGGCTACTGCGCCTTATATTAATCAAATGTAAATGATTCAGTAATGACTCCAACGGGAATCGAACCCGTGTTACCGCCGTGAAAGGGCGATGTCTTAACCGCTTGACCATGGAGCCTTCATTTTTCAATTGCCCAACAAGCAATCTCAACAAAAAACATGATACCATGTTTCTATCTGTTTGGCAAGAAAAAAATGATTTTTTTAATTATCTTTTTTAATTATTGATCTAGTGTTTCTTCCTGCAGCCTGTCAAATTCTGCCATACACTCATCTACTGTAGCACCGTTCAACAATTTACGCACGACAAGACAGGTATTACCCCATTGCTCCAGTTTCATACTTGCATTGGCTCCAAGGACATAGACATTCTCCTGTATTCTATCATTCAAAGGTTTTAACGCCGGTATACATTCTACCGCCACGTTCTTAGATGGTGAAATTACTTTATTGGTTTCCGCATAAGTCTGGAGCGCCTCATCAGATAACATGATATCCAATGTCTTCATCGCATCCTCCGCATGCTTAGCCTGCGCCCCAATGCTAAGCCCTGTCATAGGCATAACTGGCATCTGCCCTCTGCTGCTGGGAAATCCAATTACCACCATCTCAAAATCCGGATTTCCATAAGCCGTATCCGAATTCGCTGCTCCCCAATAAGCCATCACGATCGGGGTTTTCTGAGACATAAAATCTGCACCTTCCCCCTCTATTGCCTCACTTACATACGCTTTCTGTGCATCAATATAGCCTTCCTCTATCATTACCTGTAAAAATTCAAAACCAGGACGCATATAATCACTGTATTTACTTTCTCCACTGTTTAACGCTGCAATTTCTGCTTCCGTATTTCCCCCATTGTACAGATCTGCATAAGCCTGTGCCAAAACAAATGTCTCAAGCCACCATCTATTGGCACCAACCGGCGTTTCAATTCCGTTTTCTTTAAGCACCCTGCAGCACTCCAGAAATTCTTCAGGTGTCTCTGGCAGGGAAAGGTCGTATCTGTCAAAAATATCTTTATTAATAAAGAGACCATAGGCTACCACTTCCTGAGGAATCGCAACCAACTTTCCATCCACCACATTCGCTGTCTTAACCACATCTCTTAAGTTCGCCGCACATGAAAGCCCAGATAAATCCATCAGCTTTCCTTCTTCCCCCAATGTTTTAATCACATCGGGATTCAGCAGATAAATATCATCCATATTGTTGCGCGCTCTGTCAAACGCCACATCGTCATAAGTTTTATCTTGATAATCCTCTGCTGTATAGGTCACATAATTTACTGTTAGACCCAGCTTCTCCTCTGCCATGATCACTGTTTTATCTGTCGCACTCCTCGCAACATTAACACTATCTACTTCTGTTTTCTCCATTGGGGTGTAAAAATTAACAACCCGTTTTTCTCCTTCCTCCTCAATGATTAAACTTCTGCCAGATTCTTTATCGCTACAGGCTGACAGTACAAGTGTTATTGCTACTGTCAGACTTACTGTGGACATCTTTATGATATTCTTTCTTGTTCCCCTTTTCATATCCGTACTCCTTTTATACCTTTAGATCTATTTCACGATTCTTTCCCTCCACTATTTCTTCTTCTGCAAGCCATTCCTTCCAACATAACAACTATTTCCTTGTCTCCTTATTTGTTACATACTGTTTTATAATCTGCTTTAATAACGTCACATTAATCGGTTTCGCCAAATGTACATTCATGCCTGCCTGCAGTGCCTCTTTCTCATCTTCTGCAAAAGCATTCGCTGTCATCGCAATGATCGGAATTGTAACAGCATCTTCTCTATCCAATGCTCTAATTGCTTTCGTCGCTTCATAACCATTCATCACTGGCATCTGCACATCCATCAAAATCGCATCGAATTCCCCGGCTTTGGATTCTGCAAATCTTTCTACAGCCTGCTGACCATTCTCAACAATCTCACAACTAGCATTCTCTATCGCTAAAATTTCCCGCAAGATCTCCGCATTAATCTCATTATCCTCAGCTGCCAGAAAATGCATCCCTTCCAGGTTACCGCTTTCCACATCACGATTGCCATCCTCTTCTTTCCCGCCATTCTGCAGCTTGATGACTTTCTCTTTCAAGGCTGATACAAAAAACGGCTTCTGCATGACTTCTATCTCTTGAATGCTAGACTCTTCTGTGTCTTCTTCCTCATAGCCCTGTAGAAGCAAAAGCAATACATTAGGCAGTGTTTTCTTGATTCTTTCCACTGTCTCTGACAGATCTCTATTTAAACTATCCCAATCTAACAAAATTACCTGGTATGCATTCTCTCCAACGCCAGCATCCTGGATCAACCCAAGCGCCGCCTCTGCACTCTGCACAGTATCCACTATCACGCCCATTTCCTGCATGAGTTCCTGCACGTTATTTCCATTCTGTACATTACCGTCCACCAACAGCATGTGGGAAATCCCACTGTTCTTCCAGAACTGTTTATCCATCTGTTCTTCTGGCACCCGGAATTCCAATTCAACCCGGAAGATACTTCCCTGATTAACGATACTGGAAACATCTATAGTGCCACCCATAAGCTCTACGATATTTTTCGTGATCGCCATACCAAGACCTGTACCCTGTACTTTATTCGTCGTACTGTTCTCAGCCCTGGTAAAAGCATCAAAAACTGTTTTCAGATATTCCGGCGTCATACCATAGCCGTCATCTTCCACTTCAATCCTAATATGCTCAAACTGATTGGAACGCTGTTTCAACCCAATGATACGAAGCCAGATATTACCACCTGTCGGCGTATATTTTACTGCATTGGAGAGAAGATTAATCAGCACCTGATTAATCCTGGTCTCGTCTCCCATCAAATATTCATGTTTCACACCCATTACTTCTACATAGAACTTCTGATCTTTCGCCCTGGCCATAGGACGAATAATCGCATCTACAGATGACACCAGATCATTCAAGGTGAATTCTTCTACTGTGAGCACCACTTTACCACTCTCAATTTTGGAAACATCCAGAATATCATTAATCAATCCCAGCAAGTGCTCTCCTGAGGCCTTAATTTTCTTTGTATATTCTCTTACCTTATCCGCATTCTCCGCATCTCTGTCAAGCAATGTTGTAAATCCCAGCACCGCATTCATTGGTGTACGGATGTCATGCGACATATTCGACAAGAACATAGTCTTAGAATTACTTGCCAGCTGTGCTGCCTGTAGTGCCTCTGCCAGCTGTCTGTTATGAATTTCGCGTTCCTCTTCCTGTTCTTTCCTGATCTTATTCTGTTGTCTTTGGCTGATATAATATAATATGCAGCATAGGAAAAAAGCGATCAGCATCACAGCAACAACAATAAAAATATTCTGATTTACTGTTGTACCTTCCTGCTGGATTGCAGTAATTGGCACATAACCAATCAGATAAATCGTCCCGCCGTTCACAGACCACATATAATTCAACGCTTCTTTTCCACGAATATCATGCTCAAACATGATATTCTTCCCATTTTTCAGCCCTGCTGTCACCTCTGCCAGAAGGTCTTCTTCTTGAATATCATTCGCCCGATAGAAATCCTGTAGATTTAGATGCCCTGCATCTCTTTGCCCCATTCCTTTCGGTTTCAAAACAAGACGTTCCGTCTCAGCATCCATAATATAAAGCATCGCTTTTTTGTCATAGAAACCATTCGGAAGCGATTTATCCAGAGAATCATAGATATACTCCACATAGAGAGTTGCAATCTCCTCCCCATCCTTAACAACAGGACATTTCATGCTATAAGCCCATGTCCCCATATAATTCAGGTAAGATTGGGAAATTTCTACATCATTCACCATTCCGCCAGCCGAAAAATCCAACTCTTCTTCTGTAAAAATTTCTCCCGTACTAGAAATTCCTTCTGTATTTCCTTTCAATATCAAGGAAACCTTTGCCATGCTCTGACTTCCATTGTAAGAACGTATACGACTCTCCGGATCTTCTGCCACAGCAATTTCCTGTGCCATCAACTGCTGAAACTCCGCCTCCTTATTTAAAATTGCTTCTATTGTACATTTAATCAAATCCAACGTTTCATTCAAGTTCTGGACTGCCGAAGCAGACATCTCAAAAGAGATCTTCCTTGACACAGAAAATACCACTGCTCCTAAAATAGAAAATACTAAAATAATAGAAAGAAATAAAGTGACTCCTTTATCTATCTTTCTTCTGTTCTGGTTGTCTTTCATTTCCCTTCCCCGTTTACAATTCCATAGTCTATCTTAAGCAAACCATGTAACTTATTGCCTTAATATTATCACGAATTTATGTAAGAAACAAGCAGAAACCCCGCCTCTTTTGTTAACGCTCCCCGCTCCAATAGTCTGAAAACAAAAAAACTGCAAGCAGCAACGCTTACAGTCTATCCATCAATTCGTTTGTTCAACTCCCCGAGTAGGGCTCGAACCTACAACCCCGCGGTTAACAGCCGCGTGCTCTACCATTGAGCTATCGAGGATTATTCTGATCTTCTTCTTATAAGGGACATACCCTCAAAACCGAACCTGATGATCTTTCTACAATGAACTTTCTATAAGTAACCCTGTTAAGGTCTTACTTTTCCTATCCTTTATTCTCTTAAAGAAAGCTTTGGATGTTCTTAGGTTCTGTTTTTTAGAACCTTAGAACTTCTCTTCACTTCCCTGGAAGAATCATTTATGATTCTTCCGAAGTTAATCCGTAAGGATTTACTTCATGGTTAAGCCCTCGACCGATTAGTACTAATCAGCTCCATGCATTGCTGCACTTCCACCTTCAGCCTATCTACCTCGTCGTCTTCAAGGGGTCTTACTTTCTGGGATATCTCA
>CATOJY010000024.1 GCA_951800685.1 uncultured Lachnospiraceae bacterium | reverse complement strand
TATTTTGAAAAAGGTTTTATGGCCGGTGCCGTAAAAGGTTGATTTGAACAGAAAGGCGGTTTGTGTTATGATAAAATCCAAGGAGTTAAACAGAGACTTTTTGATCACCGGCTGTGCAGACACAGAGACAGCGCGGGAAAACGGAAGTGGAAGCAGAAATGGAAGAGAGAGCAGAAACGGAAGGAAGAGCAGAAGCGCGGCCGGCGGGCCGGTTGGAAAACTGACCGGTATGGCGCTGATCATGGGGCTTTCGCTGTCGGTCACGGCATGCGGCGGCAAGGAGTTCGGCGATCATGAAAAGGGGGTGGCGAATCCCGACACGTCCCAGACTTCGTTTGCCATCATGGGCGGGCAGAGTGCGTTAAGCCCCGGCTACACCGACAACGTGGTGTTAAACGACCTGCAGGAAGATACGGGGATTGAGATCGACTGGACGACCATGAGCGAGTCGCTGGCAGAACAGGTCAATATCCGGATCGCCGGAGAGGAACTGCCGGACGCATTTCTGGGCGTGGGATTCAACAACTACGATATCTCGCGTTACGGGGACGACGGTACTTTCATTGATCTGACGCCTTATCTGACGGAAGAATATATGCCGAATTTAAGCAGGATCTTGGAGGAAAATCCGGATATCCGCAGCGCCATCACCATGGACGACGGTTATATCTACGGCCTGCCGTCAGGAGAGCGTATGGGAACGGCGGGTATCGGCGCGGCGGAGGACTACAGCATCTATTCCGTGCCGCAGTTTTCCATGATCAACAAGGCATGGCTGGACGAACTGGGACTTCCGGTGCCCACGACGCTGGAGGAACTGCACACGGCACTCAAAGCCTTCAAGGACAATGACATGAGTGCGAAATATTACGGAAACGCGGCGGGCAGCACCATTCCCATGAGTACCGGTTTCGACGAGTGGTGCTGGGGACAGAATATCTTCTATGCGGGCTTCGGGTTCACCAACTGGCCAAACGACGTCTGCAAGGATCTGGTACTGCGCGACGACGGCACCGTTGATTTTGTCTGTGTGTCGGATGCTTACCGGGAGGCGGTCACCTACTTCCATGACTGGTATGCGGAAGGACTGATGGATCCGGAGATGTTCAGCCAGACGGACTCTCAGCTGATCTCGAAATGCTCGCAGGGCTATGTGGGCGTTGCCACCTGGTGGTACATAGAAGAGGTGATGGGCGATTACGCCGGGGATTATGTTTTCCTGCCGGTTTTGGACGGTCCGGACGGTACCCATAATGTGACGGTCCGCACCGGCGGCGGTATTAACAGCGGGAATCTGAATATCACGAAAGCCTGCAAGAGCCCGGCCAACCTGCTGAAATTCTTTGACCGGTGGTATGATCCGGAAATCGTTATGCAGTTGCAGTACGGGCCGATCGGCGTCTACTTTACCGGACAGGATGAAAACGGCGTGTGGCAGAGTATTTCAGATGAGGAAAGCCGTGAGAAATACGGCAAGGGTTCCGGCGAGCTGAAAGGCGAGTGCGAAGTGGCGGGACCGAAGCTGATCTTAAGCGACTATTACCAGACCACATTCAAGATGGAAGACAGGGCCATCGAACGTCTGACGGATCTGTACGAGTACTGGATGCCTTATGTGGATTCTACGGCCACCTATCCGGTGGACTGCGTCTATACCAGCAGGGAACTGGACGATATCGACTGGTACAAGGCCAGCTTCGAGAATGCCGTGGCGGAACAGGAAGGCCTTTGGCTGAAAAACGGCGGCCCCACGGATGAAGAGTGGGAAAGCTATATCAAACATCTGCGCGATAAATGCGGGATGGATAAGCTGTTAAAAGTTTATCAGGCGGCCTACGACAGATATGCGGGTGTGGAGAGTGCCGGGTGACGGGAAATGCCTTGAGAGAAAGAAACAGCCGGAGTAAAGTGCAGTGTCAAAGCTGCTTTGGCGTTTTGGATTACAAAGATTTTGTGAGAGGTTGGTTGACTGACCATTGGATCAGAATTGGACTGACGGGAAGAAAGTTTCATGTAAGAAGAACGGAGAGCTTCTAGGGTGAAAGAAAAGGAGTGGATGATTACTATGACGAGCCAGATTTTACGGGATGCAAGAAGATATGAGGAGGAAAAGGAGCAAAAGATTGCGGCGGAACCAAGGCCGGATTTTCATCTGTCTGCGCGGGTTGGCTGGATGAATGACCCTAATGGTTTCTCCTATTATAAAGGGGAATATCATATGTTCTACCAGTATCATCCGTTCAGTCCCTATTGGGGTCCCATGCACTGGGGGCATGCGGTGAGTAAAGATTTGCTGCACTGGAAACATCTGCCTGTAGCGCTTGCGCCAGATATGGATTATGACAGGGACGGGTGTTTTTCCGGCAGCGCGGTGGTGATGCCGGATGGAAGACATCTTCTGATGTATACAGGTGTGGTCAAGGAGACCCAGCCGGACGGCAGTAACAGGGAAGTACAGACCCAGTGTGTGGCGGTAGGGGATGGCCTGGATTATGAAAAGTATGTGGGTAATCCGGTGTTGGAAAATAAGCAGCTGCCCGTAAACGGCAGCCGGTTTGATTTCCGTGATCCGAAACTGTGGCAGAGGGCGGACGGTACTTATCGCTGCGTGGCTGGTAACTGTACCCCAGAGCATGATGGTCAGATCCTTCTCTACAAAAGCCCGGATGGATTTAGCTGGCAGTTCGAAAGGATTCTTGCCTCCAACAACGGTCGTTTCGGTAAGATGTGGGAATGCCCAGATTTCTTCTTGCTGGACGGTAAGGCGGTGCTGATCACCAGTCCCCAGGACATGATGCCGCAAGGCTTTGAATATCACAACGGGAACGGCACACTCTGCCTGCTGGGAACCTTTGATGAGGAAACGGGGGAATTTTGCGAGGAGGCCAACCAAGCGATTGATTATGGTATTGATTTTTACGCACCGCAGACGGTAGCCGCACCAGACGGCCGCCGGATCATGATCGGCTGGATGCAGAACTGGGATACCTGCAACCTGCATGCGCCCAGCCGTCCCTGGTTCGGGCAGATGAGTCTGCCGAGAGAACTGTCCGTCCGAAACGGCCGCTTTTACCAGCAGCCGATCCGGGAAATAGAGGCTATGCGAGGCGATAAGACGGTCCATGAGAATGTAACCTTTACCGATATCATCAGGCTGGAAGGCGTAAAAGGGCGTAAGATCGACATGACGCTGAACATCCGCCCGGCGGATGCAGAGAAGATCTACCGGAAGTTTGCGGTGCGCTTTGCACAGGATGATGTCCATCAGACTTCTGTCAGCTTCCGTCCTTATGAGTCCATCCTGAAGATCGACCGTAAGCATTCCGGCTCCAGACGGGCCATCATTCATCAACGCCGCTGTCTGGTGGATAATGATGACAGCAGGCAGGGCATCCTCAAGGTGCGGATCATTCTGGATCATTTCAGTGCGGAAGTCTTCGTCAACGACGGAGAGTATGCGCTTTCGGCAACTCTCTATACGGACATTGCCGTGGACGGTATTTCTTTCTTTGCAGATGGTCAAGTGACGATGGATGTGGTACACTATACTTTGGACGATGTGCAGTGACAAGCCGGTTGACAGGAACTGCATTGCAGGTGGACGGACCTTTCTCCGCTGTCTAGTTAAGTCAGGGGCAGCAGGTTTTGACAAAGATACAGGGAGACAGATCTGCGGCCTGCAATTTGCCAGGTGGTTAGGTCTGGCAGCGGAGATCGTGGGAGAAAAGCTGGCTGTCGGGAAGGCAGCGATACTGTGCGGGAAAGGAGCATACATACTATGAAACAATTTGACGTGATCGCATTGGGAGAGTTACTAATCGATATGACGGATAACGGCATGTCAGGGCAGGGTAATACACTTTTCGAGGCCAATCCGGGCGGAGCACCCTGTAATGTGCTGGCCATGCTGACGAAGCTAGGCTATAAGACAGGGTTTATCGGCAAGGTGGGAGAGGATCTGTTTGGCCGGAAACTGAAAGCTGTGCTGGAGGAAGTGGGAATCGACACAGTCAATCTGTGTGTGGATAAAGATGCCAGAACCACCCTTGCCTTTGTGGAGACGAAAGAAGATGGCGACAGGGATTTCTCCTTCTACCGTAATCCAGGTGCGGATATGCTGCTTCGCAAAGAAGATATCCAGACAGATTTGCTTGCGCAGACGAAGCTGTTCCACTTCGGTACGCTTTCCATGACCCATGATGCGGTGCGGGAGGCTACGAAGTTTGCTGTGGAGTATTCGAAGAAGCAGGGTGCAGTGATCTCTTTCGATCCGAACATCAGAGAGCCGCTGTGGTCGTCCATGGATCTGGCGAGAGAGCAGGTGGAATACGGACTTAGTATGTGCGATATCCTAAAGATCTCCGACAACGAGATCGTATGGCTGACCGGGGAAGAGGATTACAGCGCAGGCGTTAAGAAGATCAGGGAGAAATACGACATACCGCTGATTCTTGTTTCTATGGGAAAAGAGGGAAGCCGGGCATATTATAAAGACAGCATGGTGGAGAAGGCGGCTTTCGTGCAGAAGAATACCATAGAGACGACGGGGGCGGGGGATACCTTTATGGCCTGTGTGCTTCATAAGGTGCTGGAGGCTGGTCTGGGGGCTCTTACAGAGGAACTGTTGGAGGAGATGCTGACCTTTGCCAATGCAGCGGCGTCCCTGATCACTACCAGGAAAGGTGCGCTGCGGGTAATGCCGGAGGAGTATGAGATTAAGGAAATAATGGGGGGAGCAGTTAAATAAACCAGATAAGTTTTTATGTCACAAAGGTGTTAAGTGGACCAGATGCGCATATATATTAAGGAAAGACAGATAAGGTAACTATATGCGTATTTTCCATTATATTCGTTATGATTATGAAGATTCTAAATGCAAAAGATGCAGGGGAAACAAGGCGATCGCCATATTTGTGGCGGCTGCCTTGTTTTGCTGTCCAGTGGTAACTGTCTGTGCAGTTGATGAAGAGCAACAGAATGCAGTACCGATGGTGGACAGTTCTTACGGGGAGGCAGATAACGCCGGAGAGAGGAAGGTAGAGGAGCCGCTTAAGCTGTATGCACAATCGGCGGTTCTCATGGACGCGGATTCTGGCCGTGTCCTGTATGGCAAGAATGCGGAGGATGTTTTGCCTATGGCCAGCACTACGAAGATTATGACTTGTATCTTGGCGTTGGAATATGGGAATCTGGAGGAGAATGTGGAGGTATCTGCATATGCCACGAGTATGCCGAAGGTAAAATTATATGTAAAACAGGGAGAAAAGTATAAATTAAGGGATCTTCTCTATTCCCTTATGTTGGAATCCCATAACGATGCGGCGGTAGTGATTGCAGAGGCAGTGGGCGGCAGTGTAGAAGAATTTGCATCGATGATGAATCAGAAGGCACGGGATATCGGTTGCTATGATACGTATTTTATTACCCCGAACGGCTTGGATGCGGTGGTAAATGAGAGCGGCAGGATTCATTCGACGACAGCCAAAGATCTGGCGAGGATCATGGCCTATTGCGTGACGGATTCTCCGGCAAGAGAAGAATTTCTGGAGATTACGAGAACTGCAGGATATGATTTCACAGATGCAGAGGGGAAAAGAAATTTTCACTGCAATAACCATAATGCTTTTTTGGGTATGATGAAAGAAGCGCTTTCTGGCAAGACAGGGTTTACGAATAATGCTGGTTACTGTTACGTGGGTGCTGTGGAAAGTGAAGGCAGGATTTTTACAGTTGCCCTGTTGGCATGTGGCTGGCCGAATAACAGGAACTACAAGTGGAGTGATATGAAACAATTGGCAGATTATGGTATGGAGCGGTACCAGTATCGGGATATCTATGAGAGCAGAGAGTTTGCGGCGGTTCCTGTAATCAATGGTATTGATCAGGAATCAGGGAAGCCATACCAGGAAACTTGTGTGGCAGTTAGGGTAGATAACAAAGGGGAGGACAGTCTTCCCATCCTGCTCAGTGAAAAGGACCAGATTGAGGTTAAGACCCAGGTAGCCAGGACGCTGCAGGCGCCTGTGTCAGAAAACACTGAGATTGGCACAGTCTGTTATTATTTAAACGGAGATATGATTAAGCGTTATCCAGTCATCACAACAGAAAATGTGGAGGAGCGGACCTATCGTTTTGTATGCAATTATTTACTCCGCACATTTTTGTTATAAATTAGCAGCATTTTCTGGGATTTTGGGAAATGGGAGATTTCTTAGCAGCTTCTTGGCATCGGAATTGAAATTTTTTGGAAAATAATCTGGTAGAGAAGAGGATTGTGTGTTATACTACTCTCGTGTGTTATGCGAAACATTCTGTCCTGTATCATCTATAATTATGGAGGCAACCGGGCAGGAAGTGTGCATGGACGCGCTGATAATGTTATAATTTTTAGTATTATAATAAATGGAGGGCTGAAAAATGAGTACTACTTCTCAAGCGAGCCAAAGAATCAATGCTTTGCTCGATGAAAACAGTTTCGTTGAGATCGGCGCACTCGTAACGGCGAGAGCAACAGATTTCAATCTGAAACAGACAGAAACTCCTTCAGACGGCGTTGTGACCGGCTATGGAGTGATCGATGGTAACCTTGTGTATGTATACAGCCAGGATGCATCTGTTTTAAATGGATCCGTTGGTGAAATGCATGCTAAAAAAATTGCGAACCTCTATGATCTGGCATTAAAGATGGGCGCACCTGTGATTGGATTGATTGATTCTGCTGGACTCAGACTGCAGGAAGCAACAGATGCACTGAATGGTTTTGGTGAAATTTATCTGAAGCAGACACTTGCTTCTGGAGTGATTCCTCAGATTACAGCTGTGTTTGGTAATTGTGGAGGCGGACTTGCTTTGATTCCTGCTATGGCAGATTTTGCATTTATGGAGGAGAAAAAGGCGAAATTATTCGTAAACGCTCCTAATGCGCTGGCAGGCAATGAAGTGTCCAAATGTGATACGGCAGCAGCAGCATTCCAGAGTGAGGAAACCGGCTTGGTAGATATGGTGGCTGATGAGGCATCGATTATGGTGCAGATCAGACAGTTAGTTTCGGTTCTGCCGGCCAACAATGCTGATCTGGCAGTAGATGACTGCACAGACGACCTGAACAGAGCATGTGCAGAGATCGCTAACTGTGTAGGAGATACTGCAATTGCTTTGTCACAGATTGCGGATGATGGCGTTTTTGTAGAAGTAAAACAGGATTATGCGAAGGATATGGTTGCCGGCTTTATCAGATTAAACGGTGCGACTGTCGGTGCAGTTGCCAATCGCACAGAAGTATATAATGCTGACGGCGAGGTAACAGATAAATTTGACGCTGTGCTGACCGCAAGAGGAGCAGAGAAGGCAGCGGAGTTTATTAACTTCTGTGATGCTTTTGATATTCCAGTGCTGTCCTTGACGAATGTCAAAGGATTTGCAGCAACCAAATGTTCTGAGAAGAGAATGGCTAAGGCTGTGGGCAAACTTACATACGCGTTTGCCAATGCGACAGTGCCGAAGGTTAACGTAGTCATCGGCCAGGCATATGGCAGTGCTTATGTAGCAATGAATTCCAAGGCGATCGGTGCAGACATCACAATCGCATGGCCTGACGCACAGATTGGTATGATGGATGCAAAACTTGCGGCTAAGATCATCTGTGATGGACAAGGTTCTGATGCCATTGACGCCTGTGCAAAAGAGTATGCAGATCTGCAGAATAACGTAGCAAGTGCGGCGAAGAGAGGCTATGTTGATCAGATCGTGGCTCCTGCTGATACAAGAAAATATGTGATCGGCGCTTTTGAAATGTTAGCGACTAAGAGTGAAGGCCGTCCGGAGAAGAAACACGGTACGGTTTAGAAAGGATGATACTTAATATGAAAAAATTATTGGCAATATTAGGTGTGATTACCTGTATGGTCGGCTTGTGTGCGTGCGGTCAGGAGGAGACAAAGACGTTAGAAGTGAATGCTGAAGATGAATCCTTGATACAGTATGGTGAATCGACAGTTCAACAGATGGACATGATCGTAAGCCAGGGCGCCATAGAGCAGTATGCTTCCGACCCAGTTATTTACAATGGGCTCCTTGACTGGCAGAATGCGCTGGATGATATAGGTAAGTTTGAAGGCACAAACGGTGGTTTTGTAGATAGAGGAGAAGAGGATACGGTCATTAGCATCAACATTTCAGGTTCTGAACATGATGCTGTGATGGAGATCGTTTTTGCCGCTGATATGTCTGCTTATGAAGGCTTCTCAACAAATGTGAAATACTCCACATCTGAGAATATGGGAAGAGCGTTTATGAATACGCTGATCGGTATGGGTACGGTGTTTGTAGTATTGATCATTATCAGCTTAATCATTTCAGGGTTCAGTGTGATCCCTAAGATCGAGGCTAAGATGAAGGCCAAAGACGCGCCGCCGGTACCAGCAGTGAAAGCAGCGCCGGTAGCAGTGGTACCGGCAGTAGAAGAAGAGTTGAGTGATGATACCGAGCTTGTGGCAGTGATCGCAGCGGCGGTTGCAGCATATGAAGGTTCTGGTTCTACGGATGGATTCGTAGTAAGATCCATCAGAAAATCTAATAAGAGCAAATGGCAGAATGCCTGAGAATCATAGGAGGATATGAAGATGAAAAATTATACAATTACCGTAAATGGAAACGTATATGACGTAGTAGTGGAAGAAGGCGCAACAAGCGGCGCACCAGCAGCAGCTGCACCGAAGGCTCCTAAAGCTGCACCGAAGGCAGCGCCCGCACCAGCAGCAGCTCCAACGGCAGGCGCAGCAGGAAGTATCAAGATCGAGGCAGGCGCAGCAGGTAAGGTATTTAAGATTGAAGCGAATGTAGGACAGGCAGTTAAGAAGGGTGATGCTGTCGTAATCGTAGAAGCGATGAAGATGGAAATTCCTGTAGTGGCACCTGAAGATGGTACTGTAGCAAGTATTAATGTAGCAGTAGGCGATGCTGTAGAAGCAGGCGCGTTATTGGCAACATTGAACTAAAGGTCAGTGGAAATAAAATTACTGTTCCTATCTGCTGCGGGTTAGGGCCTGCGGGGTGGTGAGTAGTAATGACTAAGACTACAGGAGGTTAAAATAATGTATATAGTAGAGACGCTTGACAATCTGATTCATCAGACCGCGTTCTTTAATTTGACTGTCGGTAACTATATCATGATTGTCGTAGCACTTGTATTTCTATATCTGGCTATAGGCAGGGGATTTGAACCGCTTTTGCTGGTTCCGATCGCATTCGGTATGCTGCTTGTTAATATCTATCCGGATATTATGGCACCGGTTGGAGAAGGCGGCGCCGGTGGTGGTTTGCTGTACTACTTCTATCTGCTGGATGAATGGGCTATCCTGCCGTCCTTAATCTTTATGGGCGTCGGAGCCATGACGGACTTTGGTCCGTTGATCGCCAATCCGAAGAGTTTTCTGCTCGGTGCAGCGGCACAGTTTGGTATCTTTGCAGCTTATTTTGGCGCAATCTTTTTAGGATTTAATGATAAAGCGGCAGCGGCTATTTCTATTATCGGTGGTGCCGATGGTCCGACATCGATCTTTCTTGCAGGTAAGCTTGGACAGACAACGCTGATGGGACCGATCGCAGTAGCGGCATACTCTTATATGGCGCTTGTACCGATCATTCAGCCACCGATCATGAAACTCTTTACGACAGAGAAGGAAAGAAAGATCAAGATGGGTCAGCTTCGTCCGGTCAGTAAGTTGGAGAAGATCCTGTTCCCGATTGTTGTTACGGTCGTTGTAGCGCTTATTCTTCCAACGACAGCTCCGCTCGTAGGTATGCTGATGCTTGGTAACCTGTTCAGGGAGAGTGGTGTTGTAAGACAGCTGGCTGATACAGCTTCCAATGCGCTTATGTATATCGTAGTAATTGTGCTGGGGACTTCCGTAGGTGCGACTACCAGTGCGGAAGCATTCCTGAACTGGGATACAATCAAGATCGTTGTTTTAGGTCTGATCGCATTTGCGTTTGGTACTGCGGCCGGTGTATTGTTCGGCAAATTAATGTGTGTACTGACCAAGGGTAAGGTAAACCCGTTGATTGGTTCTGCAGGCGTATCTGCAGTGCCTATGGCAGCGAGAGTGTCACAGAAGGTAGGTGCGGAAGCAGATCCCACCAATTTCTTGCTGATGCATGCTATGGGACCTAACGTTGCGGGTGTTATTGGTACGGCTGTCGCAGCTGGTACTTTTATGGCAGTATTCGGAGTATTCTAAGAGTTAATAATTTTCGGGTTTAGATTTCATAAAAATAAAGCTTGTGGAACGGATTCACAGGCTGAGAGAAAGGAATGGTTATTAAAATGGCAGAACAAAAACCGGTTAAGATTATGGAAACTGTTCTCCGTGATGCACACCAGTCTCTGATTGCAACGAGAATGCCTACAGAGATGATGCTTCCTATCGTGGAGAAAATGGATAAAGTCGGCTACCATGCAGTGGAATGCTGGGGAGGGGCTACTTTTGACGCTTCCCTTCGTTTCCTGAAGGAAGATCCATGGGACAGACTGCGGAAGTTGAGAGATGGTTTCAAGAATACGAAACTGCAGATGCTTTTCAGAGGACAGAATATCCTGGGTTATAGACCTTATGCAGACGATGTTGTTGACAGCTTTGTGGAGAAGTCCATCGCCAACGGTATTGATATTATCCGTATCTTCGACTGTCTGAATGATCTTCGTAATTTACAGGCGGCAGTTAATGCCACCAATAAGATCAAAAAGCAGGAAGGCAGAGGACATGCACAGGTAGCGCTTTCTTATACTTTAGGTGATGCCTATACGATGGAGTATTGGACCAGTATGGCGAAAAAGATCGAGGAGATGGGAGCTGATTCCATCTGTATCAAGGATATGGCAGGCCTTTTGGTTCCTTATAAGGCATCGGAGATGATTGCGGCGATGAAGTCTGCAACCAAGCTGCCGATCCAGCTTCATACACACTATACATCTGGTGTGGCGAGCATGACTTACTTAAAGGCTGTAGAGGCCGGCGTAGATGTAATTGACTGTGCGATTTCCCCGTTTGCTTTGGGGACTTCCCAGCCGGCGACAGAAGTTATGGTGGAAACCTTCAAGGGTACGCCTTATGATACTGGATATGACCAGAATCTTCTGGCTGAGATCGCAGATTACTTCAGACCTTACAGAGATGAGTGTCTTGCAAGTGGACTGTTGAATCCAAAGGTTATGGGTGTAGACATCAAGACACTGCTTTACCAGGTACCGGGTGGTATGTTGTCCAACATGGTAAGCCAGTTGAAAGAACAGAATGCAGAAGATAAGTACTATGATGTGCTCAGAGAGATTCCTGAGGTTAGAAAAGACTTAGGTGAGCCGCCGCTTGTTACACCTTCTTCCCAGATTGTTGGTACACAGGCTGTCTTCAACGTTTTGATGGGTGAGAGATATAAGATGGCTACAAAGGAGACTAAGGCAGTTTTGCGTGGTGAGTATGGCCAGACAATCAAGCCAATGAGTCAGGAAATCATCGACAAGGTTATTCCAGGTGAGAAGAGAATCACCTGCCGTCCGGCGGATCTGATTGAAAACGAGATGGATAAGCTGGAGAGCGAGATGAAAGAATGGAAACAGCAGGATGAGGATGTATTGTCTTATGCATTGTTCCCCCAGGTTGCTGTTGACTTCTTTAAATATCGCCAGGCGCAGCAGGAGAAAGTTGATATGAACGTAGCAGATACGAAGAATGGAGCTTATCCTGTATAGTGCGTGGAAAGTACTTTTAGCGCTTGCGTCGTAGGACGCTTTGCTAAGAGGTATGGTATTTGCTTTGTAGATCCTTTATATGCATGGATTTGGGGTCTGCATAAGCGGGAACCGGAAAACCATAGAGAAAGATTAGGGACAGATCGTAAGATCTGTCCTTTTTTGCATCAAAAGCGGTTGACGCTGGTTGCAGAATCTACTATAATAACATATGTTACCAAAAGAAAGGCGTCTGATGCCTGTATGGTGTAAGACTACGGTCAGAATCAATGGTTCTGGAAACAGGAGAGGGAAGTTCTTATGGCAAGAAAAGAGACGATCACAAAAAAGGAAATTTTGAATACTGCATTTCAGATGGCAAGGCAGGAGGGGATCGCGCAGGTGAGCGCCAGGACGCTGGCATCAAAAGCGGGTTGCTCTACCCAGCCGATCTTCCGGCTTTATAAGAATATGGAGGAGCTGGGCAATGAATTGTATGACAGGGCAATCGAATTTTTCGGTGAATACTACGAGAATTTTCCCAAGACACACGAGACGCCTTTTGTGGATCTGGGTCTGGCATATATCCGTTTTGCACAGGAAGAACAGCAGTTGTTTAAACTTTTGTTTGTCTCAGAGAACCGGCATGGCAAGAGTCTTTATGATCTGCTGAATGGGGACAGGGCGACAGTGGTCAAGGAGATCAGTCATGCGAAGCAGGCTGGGTGTAAGGATCCGAGTGGCATGTTCATGCGGATGTGGATTTTCATTCATGGTTCTGCGTGTATGTCTCTGACAGACGATTACGATCTGCCAGAAGAAGAGACTGTCAAGCTGTTGGAGGAGTTTTACCGTGTTTTCCTGTAGGCATAGGAGCGCAGACAGAAAGGAACATTTTTGGTAGAAAATGGCATTTGAAAATCGATATGATGTTATTACAAGGATCAATGAACATTATAGTAAGATGAGCAAGGGGCAGAAAGCGATTTCCGCTTTTATCTATGACCACTATGATCAGGCCGTATTTATGACTGCGGCGAAACTGGGAGATACTGTAGGGGTCAGCGAATCGACAGTCGTCCGTTATGCGATGTTCATCGGATACAATGGCTATCCGGAATTTCAGAGGGATTTGGAAGATTGGGTGCAGAATAAAATCAATTCTGTGCAGAAGATTGGTGCGAAATATGGAAAGAGTACACAGTCTGAGATATTGACTTCGGTGCTGCGGGCAGACATAGAAAAGCTCCAGGATACGATAGACAAGCTGGATCCAACGGCTTTTGAGACGGCAGTAGATATTATCTTGGAGGCGAAGACAGTTTATGTGATGGGTGTCAGGAGTTGTGAGCCACTGGCGGAGTTTCTGAATTTTTACTTGAATATGATCCGTGGAAACGTGATATTGTTAAAAACGACCAGCATTTCGGAGACATTTGAACAGATGATCCGTGTGGACGAGCAAGATGCTATGATCGGGATCAGTTTTCCAAGATATTCTATGCGCACGTTAAAGGCGATGGAGTTTGCCAATGATCGAAATGCTAAGGTGATCACGATAACAGATTCGGTGCATTCGCCGATGAATCTTTATTCTTCCTGCAATCTGCTGGCAAGAAGCGATATGGTTTCGATTGTAGACTCTCTGGTAGCACCTTTGAGTGTGATCAATGCGCTGGTGGTTGCGATGTGTCTTAAACGGCCAG
This sequence comes from uncultured Lachnospiraceae bacterium, assembly GCA_951800685.1. Taxonomy (GTDB): domain Bacteria; phylum Bacillota; class Clostridia; order Lachnospirales; family Lachnospiraceae; genus UBA3282. Next base: position 40,111 of record CATOJY010000024.1, on the reverse strand, counting down.
AAGATGTCAAGAAGAATCTTAAGAATCTGGAAGAGGCATGGAACAATTATCAGGTTTATTTAAATGATGAGATCAATTTTATAGATGAGGAACCGATGTTGAATTATCCGCTGCGCAAACGGGATGGATGAGAGATGTTGGTGGAATGGAACGGATCAGTAGTATGAATCGGGTGATTGTGATTGGCGGCGGTGCGGCAGGGATGATAGCAGCATACGCCGCTGCGAAATATGGGCACAGAGTAGTGCTTTTAGAACAGAATGAAAAGCTGGGTAAGAAACTTTATATCACAGGGAAAGGGCGTTGTAATGTGACGAATGCCTGTGAAGAGGAGAAGCTCTTTGAGAGCGTCGTGAGCAATCCGAAATTTCTCTACAGTGCTTTTTCTACTTTTGATAATATACAGATAATGGAACTGCTGCGCGAGGCAGGATGTCCGCTTAAGGTGGAACGCGGGGAGCGGGTCTTTCCAGTGTCTGACCATTCCTCAGATATTATTGCGGCGCTCACAAGACTGCTTCACCGAAGCGGTGTGGAGATAAGGCTTCGCACGAAGGCCAAAAGCATTCTTACTGGGAAAAGAAGTGTGCTGGCAGAAGGAGATGAGGGGCAGGAACAAGAGCGGGATCAGGTAACGGGAGTTTTGTTAACAGACGGGCAGCGGTTGGAAGCGGACGCTGTTGTACTTGCGACGGGTGGTCTATCTTATCCGACGACTGGGGCAACAGGATCTGGCTATCAGATGGCACAGGAATTGGGACATACGCTGCGTCCCTGTACACCGGCGCTTACCCCTATGGAGGTGGAGGAATCCTGGTGCGCGTCTCTACAAGGACTTTCGTTAAAGAATGTTAGGTTGACGATGGCCTGCGGAGGAAAGAAAGTCTGGCAGGGATTTGGGGAGATGCTTTTTACTCATTTTGGGATCAGTGGCCCGCTTGTTCTCACTGCCAGCAGTTATTATTATAAATGCAAGGACAAGAAACAAGTGACTGTGTCGGTAGATTTGAAGCCGGCGCTTACGGCAGAGCAGTTGGACAGGCGCCTCTTGCGGGATTTTGAGGAGAACCAGAACAAGCAGTTTAAGAATGTGCTTGGAGGACTTTATCCTTCGAAGTTAATTTCGGTCATAATTGGGTTGTCAGGAATTGAAGCAGACAAAAAGATTCATGAAATCACCAGACAGGAGCGCAGCAGGCTTATTGAGACAACGAAGAATCTGAATATGCGTGTGACAGGTTTGCGGGATTTTGCTGAGGCTATCATCACACAGGGAGGGGTCAAAGTCAAGGAAGTGAATCCTTCTACGATGGAATCTAAGATCATACAGGGCCTGTATCTGGCGGGAGAGATGCTTGACCTGGATGCAGTGACGGGTGGTTTTAACCTGCAGATCGCCTGGTCAACGGGATATCTTGCCGGGATTAGTATTCCACTATAGTAGAAACTTTGAACGTGTTTCGGTATGGTCACAGAGATTTGGGAAGAGTTGAACGCTGAGAGATGAAGAAGAGTAACACAGAAGATTCAGGGATGGAGGAAACAATGGGAATGAATATTGCAATAGACGGTCCTGCGGGAGCGGGGAAAAGTACGATCGCAAAGAGAATCGCGAAGAAACTGGGATATATCTATGTTGATACGGGAGCTATGTACCGTGCTATGGCGCTGTTTCTGCTCCGTGAGAAGATTAAGCCTTCTGAGACAGAGAAGATAGATGTGAAATGTCAGGAGGCAGATATTTCCATAGGATATGAGAATGGCGAGCAGATCGTGTATCTGAACGGTGAGAATGTAAACGGCCTGATCAGAACGGAAGAGGTGGGAAATATGGCGTCAGCCAGCAGTCCGAATCCAAATGTCCGCAGAAAATTGGTAGAACTTCAGCAGAAGCTGGCGTCAGATCAGGATGTTGTTATGGATGGCCGGGATATTGGCACCTGCGTGCTGCCGAAAGCACAAGTGAAAGTCTATCTGACTGCGGACAGCAGGGTGCGGGCCGAGAGACGCTATAGAGAGCTGGAGGAGCGGGGTGTTGACTGCAATCTGGGTGAAATCGAAAAAGATATTATTGAGCGGGATCATCAGGATATGACAAGAGAGATCTCGCCGCTCAGACAGGCAGAGGATGCTGTATTGATAGATTCTTCCCATATGACAATAGAGGAGGCGGCAGAGGCAGTCATCTCCTTATTGTAGACGTGGTATGTGGATGGAAAGAAAGGAATGGGGAATACTATGGATGTGATCTTGGCAGAGCATGCCGGTTTCTGTTTTGGTGTCAAGAGAGCGGTAGAGCAGGTCTACGAACAGGCAGACACAGGTAAGCCGATCTATACATACGGACCAATTATCCACAACGAAGAAGTGGTGAAAGATTTGGAGCGCAGAGGCGTGCAGGTGATCGAAAACCAGGCACAGCTTCAGGAAATCCAGGAGGGAACTGTTGTGATCCGTTCCCATGGAGTATCGAAAGAGATCTATGACAAAATCGCGGCACAGGGGTTGGAGTGTGTAGACGCCACCTGTCCTTTTGTAAAAAGGATTCATGATATCGTTGAGAAGGAAAGTGCGGCAGGCAGGAAGATTGTCATTATCGGCAATGCAGGGCACCCTGAAGTTGAGGGAATCATGGGCTGGTCCGAGACGCCAGCGTCAGTGATCGGGTCGGTCACAGAGGCCGAAAATTTTACCTGTGAACCGTGTCAGGAGATCTGTGTGGTTTCCCAAACGACATTTAACAACAATAAATTTCAAGATGTGGTTGAAATTCTAATGAAAAAAGGTTACAATGGTAGTGTTGTGAATACTATATGTAACGCTACGGAAGTGCGACAGACCGAGGCCAGGGAGATTGCGGCGCGGGTCGATGTTATGATAGTAATAGGTGGCAATCATAGTTCTAATACGCAGAAACTATATGAGATCTGCATGCAGGAGTGTGCGAATACGTATTTTATACAGACACTTAACGACTTGCAATTAGATTTACCTAAATCTGTCCGACTGGTGGGTATTACAGCAGGGGCGTCAACCCCAAATAATATTATCGAGGAGGTTCAAAATTATGTCAGAGTTAACTTTTGAACAAATGTTAGAAGAGTCTTTAAAAACAATACACACAGGAGAGGTTGTTGAAGGTGTCGTGATCGATGTGAAACCCGAAGAGATCATTCTCAATATCGGATACAAATCAGATGGTGTCCTTACACGTAATGAATATACGAATGAACCCAATGTAGATCTGACAACCATTGCAAAGCCTGGTGATACCATGGAAGTGAAGGTGTTGAAGGTAAATGACGGTGAGGGACAAGTTCTGCTTACTTATAAACGTCTTGCTGCTGACAGAGGCAATAAGAGGATTGAAGAGGCATATAATAACAGAGAAGTACTGAAAGCCAAGGTTGCGCAGGTGCTTGACGGTGGTTTAAGTGTTGTAGTGGAAGAAGTAAGGATCTTTATTCCGGCTAGTCTTGTATCTGATACTTATGAGAAAGATTTGAACAAGTATGCTGGTCAGGAGATCGAGTTTGTGATCAGTGAGTACAATCCTAAGAGAAGAAGGTATATTGGTGACAGGAAGCAGTTGATCCTGGCTGAGAAAGCAGAACTACAGAAGAAGCTGTTCGAGACGATCAAACCTGGTGATACAGTGGAAGGTGTTGTTAAGAATGTAACAGACTTCGGCGCGTTTATCGATCTGGGCGGCTGCGATGGTCTGCTTCACATTTCTGAGATGTCATGGGGCAGGGTTGAAAATCCGAAGAAAGTATTCAAGGTTGGCGATGCGCTGAAAGTGCTTATCAAAGATATTTCCGGCACAAAGATTGCACTCAGTTTGAAATTTGAGGATGCGAATCCGTGGAAAGGTGCTGCAGATAAGTATGCAGTTGGCAATGTTGTGACGGGTAAGGTTGCGCGGATGACAGATTTTGGTGCTTTCGTTGAATTGGAACCGGGTATTGATGCGCTCCTTCATGTTTCCCAGATTTCCAAGGAACATATCGAAAAACCTTCTGATGTTCTTAAAACAGGAGAGGAGGTAACGGCTAAGGTAGTTGACTTCAATGAAGTGGACAGGAAGATTAGTTTGAGCATTAAGGCTATGCTTGCTCCGGTATCAGCGAAAGAGGAAGATGCAGACGTTGTCTCTGTAGACATTGATGCGGTGGCTTCTACAGAAAATGCTGAGGATAATGAATAATAGTGCCATTTAGTTTTGTTAATAAAATATAAATGATAGGCGGTACAAGGCGATGACATATGATTACGAATATTTTAAAAAAGCGATTTATGATTTAACGAAAATTGATCTGAATGCTTACAAAGAAAAGCAGATGAAGCGTCGTATTGATACATTGATTGCAAAAAATAAAATTGTCGGCTATGAAAAATATGTAGCAGCTTTGAAATCAGATAAAAACCTGTTTGAAGAGTTTGTAAATTACTTGACGATCAATGTGTCTGAATTTTATCGCAATCCAGACCAGTGGAGACTGTTGGACCAGGAAATTATTCCAGATCTGATCAAACGGTATGGTAACCGGTTGAAGATTTGGAGTGCAGCCTGTTCAACTGGAGACGAGCCATATTCGCTTGTTATGGCGTTGTCCAAACATATTCCGCTCAACCAGATTAAAATATATGCCACAGATTTGGATAAGCAGGTGATTGCTAAGGCAAAAGCGGGATTGTATACAGAAAAGAGTATTTCAGGTGTTCCGAGTGATCTGAAAAATAAGTTTTTTACAAAGATTGGACCTTCGTATCAGATTTCGGAGGAAATTAAGGACAGAGTAGAGTTTAAAGAACATAATCTGTTAAAGGATACTTATCAGACGGATTATCATTTGATTGTATGCCGTAATGTGTTGATTTATTTTACCGAAGAAGCGAAGGATGAAGTTTTCCGTAAGTTCCAGAAGAGTCTGAAAGCAGGCGGTTATCTGTTTATCGGAAGTACAGAGCAAATTATCAATCACAGGGAAGTGGGATTTGAGAGGAAGAATTCTTTCTTTTATCAGAGACCGCTATAAAGAAGGGTTATTTATTAGGAAACAAAAGCCTCACAGATTTCTACAGAGAGAAGAAATCTGTGGGGCTTTATGTTAATACACTAATAGGTCTTGGCCATTTTGCCCAGGAGGTATTGCGCATAACGGGAGAAAAATGTTCTGTCAGTCTTCATGTCGTCTGTCAGTTCGAAGAAAAGATCCTTGCTCTTATAATCCCTTTTAAAGAAAGGCTCCGTGAAGATATCCCATTGCGGCAGATAAACAGCAAATTTGCGTGTATAGCATGTGGAAGCGCTGGCCTGGACACGATGCGCTTTATCCACAAAGGAAGAGACAGACTTATGGAGTGCCATATCTTCTGTAGGAAGATAATGGTAATCTTTATAATTGGAATAGAAGTATTTCATTTCTTCCTCATAAATCGGTACTTTCAAAATACCGTCTTTGGCTTCTCCGCTGAAGTAACACCCATTGGAAAGGGTAGAGATCGTGAGAGGAAGAGAAGTGGGAAGTTCTAATTTCATTAGAAGTTCCATCCTGTCATGGCCGTGATAATCGACGAAGCTGTTTGACTGTACTTTCTTTGCCTTAATCGGACCATTGAATAAATCATAGAAAGCAAGCAGCGGCAGGATCTGCAGCATTCCTTTCATGTCGTCCATGTTGTGGAGAAGCAGAAAATGGCAGATCTCTTCCTGGGGATTTTCTATGTATTTATGATACAGGCTAATCAGTTCACCGCCATTATAGGTATCTTCCCGGTTGATGTCTAGTAGTTCTTCAAGAGTTTTCTGTTTGCAATTCGGTGTATGCAGAAAAAATTTATAAGGTGAGATTCTCTTATAGAGATCGATCCCCTCGAAATTATCGAAGTTGTAAGGCAAATCATGTTGTCTACATTTCTGCAGCAAATAGGGCAGATCGAAATTGTTACCGTTAAAGTGGATCAGGTGCGTATAGGTTTCGGCAAACGTAAAGAACTCTTTCAGCAGGAAGGGCTCTTCTTCAAAACGGTCTGCAAACCACTGCCGGATACACCACTGCCCATTTTGGAAAAAGGCGGCGCCGATCAGGTAAAGATAAGAATTTTTGGCAGTAAATCCGGTTGTTTCGATATCGACAAACAACACGTGATCAAGGGGAGCGGTCTGCTCTAACGGATATTGTATCGCAAAATTCTTGTAAGTTTGATTATTTGTCCGCATATTGTTCTCCTTATTTCAATAACTTAGGTATATACTAACATATTTTTTGAAGTAACAGTAGTTTTTTTCGTCGAAAAATAGTATATTGATAGAGTGGATCTTTTTCTAGAAATTATAAAAAGAATATCTTACTTATAAAAGGGAAAGAGAGGCAGAAAATGGCGAAATTAACATTTAAAGGTGGAATTCATCCCTATGACGGCAAGGAGCTGTCTAAGGATAAGCCCATCAAAGCGGTGCTGCCGAAAGGGGATTTGGTATATCCATTGTCGCAGCATATTGGAGCGCCGGCCAAACCGATCGTGGAGAAAGGAGAGCATGTGCTGACAGGACAGAAGATCGCAGAGGCAGGTGGATTTGTGTCAGCACCTGTTTATGCTACTGTTTCCGGCACTGTTAAGGCGATCGAACCCAGGCGTGTGGTCACAGGCGACAATGTGATGAGCATTGTTGTGGAGAATGATGGGCGTTATGAGGAAGTGAAATATCCTAAAGTGAAGCCGCTTGAGGAGATGACAAGGGATGAGATCATTGAGAGGGTCAGAGAAGCTGGTATTGTAGGTATGGGAGGAGCAGGTTTTCCGACCTTTATCAAGCTTTCTCCGAAAGAACCGGAGAAGATTGATTATGTGATCGCAAACTGTGCTGAATGTGAGCCTTATCTTACATCAGATTACCGCAGAATGCTGGAAGAACCAGAGAAACTGGTGGATGGTATCAAGGTATATTTAAAGCTCTTTGAAAATGCAAGGGCAATATTGGCGATAGAGGACAACAAACCGGATTGTATCGAGCTTTTAAAGAATCTGACGAAGGATGAGACACGGATCAGCGTCAAGGCGCTCAAAACGAAATACCCGCAGGGAGCTGAGAGACAGATTATCTATGCGGTTACCGGCAGATCCATCAATTCTTCTATGCTGCCTGCAGATGCGGGCTGTGTGGTAAATAACGTAGATACGATCGTAGCGGTCTACCATGCAGTCTATGAGGGCAAGCCCTTGATGAACCGTATCGTTACTGTAACAGGGGACGCGGTGGCTGATCCCAGAAACTTTATTGTTCGGATTGGTACGAACTACCACGAACTGATCGAGGAGGCAGGAGGGTTCAAGCAGGAACCTGTGAAGATTATTTCGGGCGGTCCTATGATGGGATTCGGTATTTTCAATCTGGATGTGCCGACAACGAAAACGGCGTCAGCGCTTTTGTGTCTGACGCAGGATGATGTGTCACGCATGGAGCCGAGCGCATGTATCAACTGCGGCCGGTGTGTGGAAGCATGCCCAAGCCGGCTTGTGCCAAGTATGTTGGCAGATTATGCGGAATATTATGAAGAAGAGGAATTTCTGTCTCATGATGGTATGGAGTGTTGTGAGTGTGGCTGCTGCAGTTTTGTCTGTCCAGCGAAAAGGTCTCTTACGCAGTCGATTAAGTCCATGCGTAAAATGCAGCTTGCCAAAAAGAAGAAAGGTTGATTTCGCAGAAATGAACTTTGATTGAAAGGAGTATAGACTTAAGATATGAGTGATTTAATGAAAGTATCATCCAATCCGCATGTCAGATCTAAAACCGACACAAGCAATATCATGCTGACAGTGGTGATTGCGCTTCTTCCGGCGGCAGGATTCGGTATCTATAATTTTGGCTTGGATGCGTTGATCTTGATTTTAGTAACTGTGGCTTCCACAGTGTTGACAGAATTTCTTTTTGAGAAAATATGTAAGAGAAAGGTAACGATAGGAGATTACTCGGCAGTTGTGACAGGACTTCTGCTGGCGCTGAATCTGCCTGCTTCTGCTCCTTGGTGGATCGGTGTGACAGGCGGTGTTTTTGCAATTCTTGCAGTGAAGATGCTTTTTGGTGGTCTCGGACAGAATTTTATGAACCCGGCGTTGGGAGGCAGATGTTTTCTGCTGATCTCTTTTACATCGATTATGACAAACTTTGACTGTGATGCTTATGCAGGTGCTACACCGCTTGCGAGTCTCAAGAGCGGAGAGGCAGTCAATATCCTGGATATGGTGATTGGAAGGACTGCTGGTACAATTGGAGAGACGTCTATGATTGCTATTGTAATCGGCGCCTGCATTCTGATCCTGATGGGAGTCATTGATCTTAGGATTCCTGGAAGCTACATAATAAGTTTTATGGTCTTTATCAGCATCTTTGGCGGGCATGGTCTTGATTGGGCTTATCTTTCCGCACACCTTGCCGGCGGTGGATTGATGTTAGGAGCCTTCTTTATGGCGACAGACTATGTGACACGGCCGATCACAAGGAATGGGCAGTATGTATTTGGTATTCTGCTGGGGATCCTGACAGGGATTTTCCGTATTTTTGGACCTTCCTCAGAAGGGGTGTCTTATGCAATTATTATCGGCAATCTGTTGGTGCCGCTGATTGAGAAGATTACGCTCCCGAAAGCATTTGGTAAAGGAGGGGCGAGAGTATGAAAGAGATGATGAAAAATACAGTGATCATGCTTGTGATCACACTTGTAGCTGGACTTGTGTTAGGATTTGTGTATCAGATCACGAAAGATCCGATCGCTTCCCAGAATGCAAAGAAGAAACAGGAAGCCTGTCAGGAAGTATTTCAGGATGCAGAGCGTTTTGAGCAGATGACAGTAGCTGAGATAGACGCCGCATTGTGGGCAGATGAAGGTTATGCACAGGAGAGCATCGATGAGGTGATGAGCGCTCTGGATGGTTCCGATAACCTGTTAGGGTATGTGATCACCGTGACGACGAAAGAAGGATATGGCGGGGATATCCAATTCGCTGTAGGGGTGCGTATGGACGGTACGGTAAACGGTATGTCGCTCCTCAAGATCTCGGAGACAGCAGGTCTTGGCATGAAGGCAGAAGAAGTGCTGCAGCCGCAGTTTGCAGATAAACAGGCAGAGAAATTTGAGTACACAAAGAGTGGTTCCACATCGGAGAATCAGATTGATGCTATTTCCGGTGCGACCATTACGACAAATGCAGTCACAAATGGAGTGAATGCTGGACTTTACTATTTCCAGACGGAGTTGAGAGGGGGTAGTGAAAATGAATAGTGCAAAAGAACGTCTTGTTAATGGTATCGTAAAGGAGAATCCGACTTTTGTGTTAATGCTTGGCATGTGTCCCACATTGGCGGTCACCACCTCAGCGGTCAACGGTCTGGGTATGGGACTTACGACTATGGTGGTACTTGCGCTGAGTAATGTTTTTATTTCTCTTTTACGCAATATCATACCAGATAAGGTGCGTATTCCTGCATTTATCGTGATCATCGCATCCTTTGTGACAGTGGTGGAGCTGTTGCTCCAAGGATATATTCCCTTTTTGTATGATGCACTTGGCATCTATATTCCGCTCATTGTAGTGAACTGTATTATATTAGGACGTGCAGAAGCATATGCTTATAAGAATCCAGTGCTGCCTTCTTTGTTTGACGGAATTGGCATGGGGCTTGGATTTTCCGTAGCGCTGACTTGTATTGGCGCTGTGCGGGAACTTCTGGGAGCAGGAGAGATTTTTGGTATTCATGTCATGCCTGAGAGTTTTGTGCCAGTGAGCATTTTCATCATGGCGCCGGGAGCGTTCTTTGTGCTTGCGCTGTTGACAGCAATACAGAATAAGGTGAAGATCGCTGGGGAGAAGAAGGGCAAGGATATGTCTAAGATCCAGTCTGGGTGTGGACATGACTGCCTGCATTGTTCTGATGCTGGCTGCGCCCAGAGACTTTACGATGATAAGGCTGGCGCTCCTGCCAAAACGGCGGACGATCAGCCTGTAGTTACAGAGAAACCAGTAGAAAAAATGACAGAGGCAGGAGAACAGAAGGAGGAGAAGAAGAATGGTTAAAGAATTACTTGTGATTTTGATTTCATCCTCTTTGGTGAATAATGTTGTTTTGAGTCAGTTCCTAGGTTTATGTCCGTTTTTGGGCGTATCTAAGAAGACAGATACGGCGACAGGCATGGGTGTGGCAGTCATTTTTGTCATTACGCTTGCATCTGCGGTGGCTGGATTGATCTATCAATATATTTTAGTACCGCTTGATATCACTTATCTGCAGACAATTGTATTTATTCTTGTGATTGCGGCGTTGGTGCAGTTCGTAGAAATGTTCCTCAAGAAATTTATGCCATCCTTGTACCAATCCCTGGGCGTCTATCTTCCTCTGATCACAACAAACTGTGCGGTGCTTGGCGTGGCGCTTACCAATGTACAGAAGAATTATGGCATTATGACAGGAATCGTAAATGGATTTGCCACGGCAGTAGGATTTACGGTCTCAATCGTGATCCTGGCGGGTATCAGAGAGAAATTAACGCATAATGATATACCGGAATCCTTTCAGGGGATGCCTATTGTTCTTGTTACGGCGGGCTTGATGGCAATCGCCTTCTGTGGATTTTCCGGTCTGCTATAGCGTGAAAAGAACATTAAGAAATTCTAAGGTAGTGCGCTGGTTAGTGCACGGATCTGAGTGTCTGCAGTGCAGACGAATTATCTGGGAAAGGCGGGATAAGTGATATGAGTATAACCGGAATCTTAATGGCAACGGTAATCGTTGGAGCAGTTGGATTGTTTGTGGGACTGTTTCTGGGCGTTGCCGGCATTAAGTTTAAAGTAGAGGTAGATGAGAAAGAAGAAGCGGTTTTAGGGGTTCTTCCGGGAAACAACTGCGGTGGCTGTGGGTATGCGGGATGTTCCGGCCTGGCGGCGGCTATCGCAAAAGGGGCGGCGCCTGTCAATGCTTGTCCTGTAGGCGGTGAGAAGGTTGGAAAGCAAATTGCACAGATCATGGGTGTGGAAGCAAGGGATACTGCGCGCCAGGTGGCTTTCGTGAGATGTCAGGGTGATAAAGAGCGGACGAGAATGGACTATGATTACAGCGGGATCGAAGACTGCCGTATGCTTGCTTTTGTGCCAAATGGAGGACCAAAAACCTGCAACGATGGCTGCTTAGGATTTGGAAGTTGTGTTAAAGTGTGTCCTTTTGATGCGATCCATGTGGTAAACGGCGTGGCAGTGGTAGATAAAGAGGCGTGTAAAGCCTGTGGTAAATGTATCGCTGTATGTCCAAAGAATCTGATCACCCTGATCCCCTATGATGCCAAGCATGTGGTAGCCTGCAGTTCTAAGGAGAAAGGACCAGCTACGATCAAAGCATGTGATGTGGGTTGTATCGCATGTCAGCTATGTAAGAAAAATTGTCCGTCAGATGCGGTGACGATTGAAGATTTCCATGCTGCCATAGACCAGGATAAGTGTACTGGATGCGGTGCATGCAAGGAGAAGTGTCCGAGAAAATCGATTGTGTAGGGCTGGAGGAAAGGAGCAGGGAAAGACGATGAATACAGTAACATTAGGAAAGACAGGAATCATCACAAACAAGAATGGATTCGGGGCGTTGCCGATCCAGAGAATTTCTGAAAAAGAAGCGGTGCGTCTTCTCAGAAAGGCATATGATCATGGTATTACTTTTTTTGATACAGCCAGATGGTATACAGACAGTGAGCATAAAGTAGGGCTTGCCTTTGCAGATATGAGGGATAAGATTTTCTTAGCAACGAAGACTGGCGCGTCGAATGCAGAAGATTTCTGGAAGGATTTGGAAACCAGCCTGGCGAACCTGCAGACAGATTATATTGATCTGTATCAATTCCATAATCCGGTGTTTACGCCTAAGCCGGGAGATGAGAGTGGATTGTACGATGCTGCGCTGGAAGCGAAGGCACAGGGAAAGATAAGGCATATTGGCATTACGAATCACCGTTTGGCAGTGGCTCATGAGGCGATAGACAGCGGACTGTATGAGACGCTGCAATTTCCATTCTGCTATCTGGCAACAAAGAAGGATATTGAACTGGTAGACAAATGTAAGAAGGCGGATATGGGATTTATTGCCATGAAGGCATTATCTGGCGGCCTGATTAATAATTCGGCGGCAGCTTACGCTTTTCTGGCACAATATGACAATGTACTTCCAATTTGGGGAGTACAAAGAGAGACGGAGCTTGATGAATTCCTTTCTTATATCCAGACACCTCCTGTCATGACAGAGGAACTGGCGGAGGTGATCAGACATGACAGAGAGGAACTGTTGGGAGATTTCTGCAGAGGATGCGGCTATTGTATGCCATGTCCGGCGGGTATTGAAATCAATACATGTGCGAGAATGTCTCTGCTTCTGCGCCGTTCTCCGTCAGCAGGGCATTTAAGTAAGGAAGGGCAGGAGATGATGAGCAAGATTGAAGGCTGTCTTCACTGTGACCAGTGTAAACGCAAATGTCCTTATAATTTAGACACACCAACGTTATTGCAGAAAAATTTGGAAGATTATAAAAGGGTTCTCGCAGGGGAGACTCAAGTGTAAGACGATAAGATGCTTCAAAGAAGCAGAATAGAAGTAGTTGGAGGTTTATATATGAAGTTACCAGGAGAAGACGAGCCTGTAGGAGCGGGTCTCCCTGTCGTCTATATGGTAGTCGGTGTTGTAGTATTTATAGTGCTCCTTTTATTTGCAATTCTGAAAAGTAATGATAAGAAGAGCGGCGGCAGCGATTATCTGAAAGAAATGCAGCAGCAGAAGGAGGAGATGGCGGCAGCGCAGGAAGCAGAAGAGCAGCCTGAGGAGCCAGAGCGGAAGCTGAGGGCTGAGGATCTGGACTTCTGGGATATGTATCCGGTGGAAGGAGAAGCAGAACAAGGAACAGCGGCGGCGACAGGAACGTTCCAGCAGGATACAGAGGAGACTCCTAAATCTTCGAAGTCCACCTTTGCAGAGAAGGCGCAGAGAGTGGAGGAGGAAGAGAAAGAGCGTGAAGAAGAGAGGGCGAAGAACGATCCGGCTAGGGATGGAAAGCATACGCTGATCACTAACCGTAATGGGACGAAGGAGTGGGTGGCGCTCAATTCTTATCTGACGAAAAACACCTATGATTTTACCAAAATGGAAGAAAAAGCCGGTTTGAAACGCTATCTGGAGAACGGTAAGAAAATATCGTATGTAGGTGCGGATATCTCCAAAGAAGATGGAGATGTCAACTTTGCGAGCGTAAAGGCGGCGGGCGTCGATTATGTGATGATCCGCTTGGGAAGCCGTGGATACAGTACCGGACAGATTACCCTGGATGAGAATTTTAAGAAAAATATCGAGGCCGCTATAGACGCGGAACTTGGAATAGGGGTTTCGTTCTATTCCCAGGCGATTTCGCAGGAGGAGGCTGTTTCGGAAGCCAATTTCGTGATTCAGAATCTGGAGCCATACAAGGCACATGTTAAGTATCCGGTTGCTTTTGACATGGAGTTTGTTGTTAATGACACGGCAAGAATAGAAGGACTCAGCAAGGAGGATAAAACGAATATTGCCACTTCCTTTCTGGAAAGTGTGAAGGCGGCAGGTTATGTTCCCATGTTGTATGGGGATAAAGCATGGCTGTTGAAGGAAGTGGACCTGGCGAAGCTGCAGAATTATGATATATGGCTTGCCCAGGAAGAGGATCTGCCAGATTACCCTTACCAGTATACAATGTGGCAGTATGCGACAGACGGTGTCCTAAATGGCGTGACAGGGGGAGCCAATTTGAACATTTGTTTTGTTGGTTATTCGCAGCGATAGTTTTTGATTCTGGCGGATATTTTAACTGTATTATATAAGTCGGCGTAAGCTGAAGGTGACATTCCTTCCATGTAGTTGGGAGTATAAGCCTTGTTTACGCCGGCTTTTTTGAGCAGATCAACCGCCTTGTTGTAGGCAATCGCCGCCTCAGTTTCGGAATCATAGATTCCCACTTTAAGATTTCCTTTTACATGAATTTTGACCTGATATCGTGTGACGCCATTTCTGGTCACAGATTCTACACCGTTATAACGGTTGATGATTTCTATATTCTCATAACGCAGATCTTGATCATTTCCATTTATAAAGCGATAGTCCCTATTCTTTATTGCATAGTTCTTAATCCCGTAACGGTTCATAATATTGACCTGCATTCCGTAGTCTGCCACAAAATAATGACCGCCGCGTCTTGAGATCTTACGGGAAGAATAGTAAAAAAGATCTTCCAGATCGAAAATAAAAAAATCCGATAAAGAAAAATAATAATAGAAAAATTTCGGGCGGACGTAGATCGGTGTGGGAAAATAGATGGCATTGTCCCGAAAATTGAGCAGACTAACCCATTTGGAAAAAGAAAGAACAGACGATGTATCATAGCTGTTTAAGGTGACAGAAGGGTTATCGGTTAAAGAACCAGCCAGTGCATATGCTTTATGGGCAGTGTGAGGATTGTCAAAACTTCCAAGACTAATGTGTTTATTGCGATAAGTTAATGAAGCACGGTAGTATACGGTTCCATCCTTGCGTTTTGCCGTATATACGCCGGGTAACTGTTGTTCCATAAGCATTCTCCTTTGTTATAATTGTACCATTTTTGAGAAAAAAAACAAATTCAGAAATATTTTTCCTGTTTCCTGTATAAAATATTAAAGATTATTGTAGGAGATGTAACAATCATGTAACAAATAGCTGTGTGCAGAACGTAGGATGCACTGGCAGCATGATAACAACTATGCGCAGAAAAGCAGCGCGGAAATGAGGGAAAATGTACAAGGAATATATCACGAGATTTATTCTGGCAGGCATGGTATTGATCTCCTCATGTATATGTGCCAGAGAACTTAAGATCAACCGGATCGCAGCCAAGCCTGCCTTCCAGATGGAATATTTGAGTGAGAGTATGACGGAAGACAAGAAAAGTTTCATAGAAATGATTTCATCAGTCTCTTCTGGACAGAGAGTTGTGGATTATGAAGTGCTGGAGAAGACGATGAAGTATCAATTGTCGGACAAGGATCTGGATGCCCTGCAGCGCATTGTGGAAGCGGAAGCAGGCGGAGAAGACCAGGATGGGAAGCTTCTGGTGGCGAATGTGGTCTTAAACAGGGTAAACAGTGAGAAATTTCCAGATACTGTGTTGGATGTGGTCATGCAGAGAGAACAGGGAGTTGCACAGTTTTCACCGACGGTGGATGGAAGATACCACAGTGTTACCGTCAGTGAAGATACTAAAGCGGCGGTAGAGCGTGCCTTGTATGGGGAGGATATTTCCCAGGGAGCGTTATATTTTTGTGCCAGAGAAAAAGCAGATTCCGGAAGAATGCAGTGGTTTGACAGACATCTGACAAGATTGTTTGCCTATGGACATCATGAGTTTTTTCAATAAATCTTTATGCCTTACTTTGACCTTGCGGTACAGAAAAAGATTTTCGCAGATTTCTTATGAAGGGGTTTCCTGTGACGATTGTTGCGCGATGATGGATTGTATGTTACAATATTCTGCGCAGAACCTAAAATCTTGGAAAGGCATGGTCGGATAAATGGAAGTATTATACAGCAGTACGAGGAACAGCGACAAGAAGATTACAGCTTCGCAGGCTATTTTGAAGGGACTTGCAGAGGATGGCGGATTATTTGTACCAGATCATATTCCATCCCTTACCTGTTCGATGCGGGATCTGGCAGACAAGTCTTACCAGGAGACAGCCTACGAGGTCATGAAGCTTTTTTTGACGGATTTTACGCAGGCAGAGTTAAAGAAGTGTATTGAGCGTGCCTATGACTCTAAATTTGATACGGATGTAATTGCGCCGATTGTGGAGGCGGAGGGTACATATTATCTGGAATTATTTCATGGTGCGACGATTGCTTTTAAGGATATGGCATTATCGATTCTGCCGCATTTGATGATTACTTCTGCGAAGAAAAATCATGTGGAGAATGAGATTGTAATTCTGACAGCGACGTCTGGAGATACGGGGAAGGCAGCGCTTGCCGGATTTGCAGATGTGGAGGGGACGAAGATCATTGTATTCTATCCTAAGAATGGGGTCAGTCCCATTCAGGAGAAACAGATGGTGACACAGAAGGGTGCAAATACTTTTGTGGTCGGCATTCACGGGAACTTTGATGATGCCCAGGCAGGCGTCAAGGAATTGTTTAGCGACAAAGAGCTGGCGCAGGAACTGGCAGATGCCGGATTACAGTTTTCTTCGGCTAATTCTATCAACATCGGACGTCTTGTGCCGCAGGTGGTTTACTATGTGTATGCTTATGCGAAACTCCTCAAGGAAGACAAGCTTTCGGATGGTGAGAGGATGAACGTAGTAGTGCCTACGGGGAACTTTGGCAATATTCTGGCAGCATTTTATGCAAAACAGATGGGGGTTCCGATCGGAAAGCTGATTTGTGCCTCCAATGAAAATAAGGTGTTGTACGATTTCTTCACAACAGGCAGATATGACCGGAACCGGGAATTCGTGCTGACTAGTTCTCCTTCTATGGATATTCTGATTTCCAGCAATCTGGAACGGTTGCTCTACCGTGTTGCAGGAGAAGACGCTGAGCAAAATGCTGCTTTGATGGAAAGCCTGGCCAGGACGGGGGCTTATGAGATCACAGAGCAGATGCGTGAACAGCTTGTCGATTTCTATGGCAATTATGCAAGTGAGAAGGAGACAGCGAACCGGATCAGCTCTATGTATGAGAATACAGGTTATGTCCTGGATACGCATACGGCAGTGGCTAGCGCTGTCTATCAGAAATATGTAGAGGATACAAAGGATAAGACGGTAACGGTGATTGCTTCTACGGCAAGTCCTTTTAAATTCACGAGGAATGTCATGAATGCGATTGATGGGAAATATGATACAATGTCTGATTTTGAGTTGGTAGACAAGCTGTCAGCAATCAGCAATGTAGATGTGCCGACAGCGGTTGCGCAGCTTAAAACCGCGCCAGTGGTCCATGACCATGTATGTGATAAGACAGAGATGAAGGCGATCGTAAAACACTTTCTGGGAGTCGATGCATAGATATGAGACACATTTTATTAGTTGATGACGTATCAACCAATCTGAAATGCGAAGAACTTATCCTGCATAACAAATATAAGGTCACGATGATGAAATCAGGAGAAGATGCGCTTGTATATCTTGAGACGGCGTTTCCGGATCTTGTTCTTCTGGATATTCACCTGCGCGGGATGAATGGTTATGAAATGTTGGAATCCATGAAGAAGAATCCGAGGACTGCAGGGATTCCGGTAATTCTTTTGACTGCGGATGGGCTTGAGAATGAGGAGAGGGGCATTGCTCTTGGGGCCGTCGATTTTATCAGGAAACCTTTCGATCCTCAAATGCTGTTGGATCGGATTGAGCAAGTTTGGAGAGCGGAGGGGGAATAAGAGAATGGGGACCGAAATTGGCGGGATGATTGATATTCTGTTTCTGCTTAGTGGTGTTTATCTGATTTATACGGCATTCATGGCGAAGAAGAAGGGAAATATCGCTAGTAATGTGATGCTCAGCAAAGATACGAATGAGAGTAGTATCAGGGATAAGGCAGGATTCATTGAATATATGTATAAGAGGATCATTGCGGTAGGGATTATGATTATTCTGGGCAGTATCGTGCATATGGTGAATGATTATTATATTCACTCCAAGACATTGACCTGGGTAGGAATTGTGGTGATCCTGGCGGCTATCGCCATTTATACAACAGCCTATCTGCGTGGACAGAAACGCTATTTGAAATGATATTTTTGTAATAAGAAAAGAGATGCCTAAACGGCATCTCTTCTGTTTATCTTGACGTAATCCCGGTCCGTGCAGACGGTCTTGTAAGCTGGACGGATAATTTTACCATTGTTGGCCAGCTCTTCCATGCGGTGGGCACTCCATCCGACGATTCTTGCGATGGCGAAGATCGGGGTATAGAGTTCCATGGGAAGATTCAACATATCGTACACGAATCCAGAGTAGAAGTCTACATTTACACTGACTCCTTTATAGATCGGACGTTCTTTGGCAATGATCTCAGGCGCCAGGCGTTCTACCATGGAATAAAGAGCGAATTCATCGTGAAGGCCCTTTTCTTCGGAAAGCTTCTCGACGAAGGACTTGAAGATGACAGCACGCGGATCTGATTTGGAATATACGGCGTGGCCGACACCGTAGATAAGACCGGCATGATCAAAAGCGTCCTTGTGTAACAACTTCAGAAGATAGTCAGCGACTTCGCCCTCATTGCTCCAATCAGATATTTTACGTTTCATTTCAGCAAACATCTGCACAACCTTAATGTTAGCCCCGCCGTGTCTGGGTCCTTTCAGGGAGCCAATTGCGGCAGCGATGACGGAGTAGGTGTCCGTCAGAGAAGAAGTGACTACGTGGGTAGTGAAGCTGGAGTTGTTACCGCCGCCGTGTTCCATATGCAGGATCAGGGCGATATCTAAAATCTTGGCTTCCAGAGGGGTGTATTTGCTGTCAGGTCTTAAAATATGCAGAATGTTCTCAGCATTGGATAATTCTGGACGAGATTGGTGTATGTACAGGCTCTCTCCGTTGTGGTAATGGCTGTAAGCCTGATAACCATAAATTGACAGCATGGGGAACAGTGCGATTAACTGCAGACATTGCCGGAGCACATTGGGCAGGGAAGTGTCATCCGCCCTGTCGTCGTAGGAATAGAGAGTGAGTACACTCCTGGCTAATGTATTCATCATATCACTGCTGGGCGCTTTCATGATGATATCACGTACAAAGCTGGTTGGCAGGGAACGGTAACTGGACAGAAGCTGTGTAAATTCAGCCAGTTCCTCCTTGTTTGGCAGCTTATCAAAAAGAAGCAGATAAGTGACTTCTTCAAAGCCGAAGCGTTCCTCGCCCGCAAAGCCTTCTACCAGATCCTTGACATCGTAGCCACGGTAAAAAAGGCGTCCGTGAGTGGGAACCTGCGCACCGTCCACTGTCTTACTGGCGCGCACATCGGAGATATTGGTCAGACCGGCAAGGACACCCTTACCGTTTAAGTCACGCAGACCACGCTTAACATCGTATTTCGTAAATAAAGCGGTATCTATAATACCGGCTTGCTCACTCATACCTGCAAGTCGAATAATCTCGGGGGTAATTTCAGAAAAAGTGTTCTGAGTATCCATGATGTGTACCTCCTTTCATGAATATTTGTTTCACATCTATATTATAATAGCATGAATAAAAAGACAGGCACAAGAAAAAACGTTAAGTTAACAAATATTTAACAATATTCACAAAATTTCAGGGGAAATAAACAGATGTAAATTTTCTCTGGCAGATCAAAAATTTCCTGTAAATGGATTTCAATATTGACTTTTAAGGGTGGGTTTGAGATAATTAGAACGGTGTACAGGCATCCTGTACATAGTAGGAGTGTGACGGAAGATTTATTCTTTCGTTCAATAATACAATTTTAAGGAGGAGAATATAATATGGCAACAAAAGCGTATTATCCTATTTCCGAGATCGGTGCTGGTAAGGTTGGTTTTTCCAAGACCCGTTCCATTATCGAAGCAGCTTTCTATGGAAATAACGTAGTCAAGGTTAGCACATTGAGAGAAGCTTATGAGCTGGCTAAAAATTCACCCGGTACAGTTGTAACAGATATGCCGGTTAAGGATGGTGAGACATTTGGTCTTCCCGCTGACGCTAAGGTTTTGTTGTTCAATGATGGTGCAGTTACAGGCCGTTATGCTGCAGCACGCCGGATTAAAGGTGAGCCTGGCGTAGACGCTGCGAAACTTGATAAGGTTGTTATGGACGCAATCTATGAGACACGTTGGAAGACAATGTATCATGCAGAGTGTTTCGTAGGTCTGGATCCTGAATTTATGGCGAAAGCACATCTTCTGATTCCGGAAGGAGAAGAGAATCTGCTTTACAACTGGATGATCAATTTCCAGTATATGTCTGATGAGTACATTAAGATGTACAGACAGTCCAAACCCGTAGGCGATGGCAAAGAGCCTGATATCTATATCTTCTCCGATCCTCAGTGGGCTCCTCACGAGGCTCCTGATGTGGATTACAGCTGCCTGAGCGATCCGCTGACACTGTGCTATTTTGATACCAACGAGAACTGTGCGGCAATCCTTGGCATGAAATACTTCGGTGAGCATAAGAAAGGTACGCTGACTATGGCATGGGCACTGGCAAACAGAAATGGATATGCATCTTGCCACGGTGGTCAGAAAGAGTATCTGCTTAAAGACGGTTCTAAGTTCGTTGCATCTGTATATGGTCTTTCAGGTTCCGGTAAGTCCACACTGACCCATGCGAAACATGGCGGCAAGTATGAGATCAAAGTTCTTCATGATGATGCTTTTATCATTAATACAGATACCTGTGCATCCGTAGCGCTTGAGCCTACTTATTTCGATAAGACAGCAGATTACCCGACAGGATGCCCTGATAATGAGTATCTGTTATCTGCACAGAACTGCTCCTGCACGATGGACAACGAGGGTAAGATCCAGCTTGTTACAGAGGATATCAGAAATGGTAACGGCCGTGCGATCAAGTCCAAATTATGGTCTCCTAACCGTGTAGATAAGATTGATGCACCTGTTAATGCGATCTTCTGGATCATGAAGGATCCTACGATCCCGCCAGTAGTGAAACTGAAAGGTGCAGCTTTGGCATCCGTTATGGGCGCTACGCTGGCAACCAAGACTTCCACTGCAGAGCGTGTTGCAGCAGGTACAGATTTGAATGCGATCCGTATCGTGCCTTATGCTAACCCGTTTAGAACCTATCCGCTGGTGAACGACTATGATAAGTTCAAGAAGCTGGTTGAAGAGAAGAACGTAGCTTGCTATATCGTTAACACAGGTGATTTCATGGGCGAGAAGGTAAAACCTGCTGATACACTTGGAATCCTTGAGACGATCGTAGAAGGTAAGGCTTCCTTCACACAGTGGGGACCTTTTGAGGACATCGAGATCATGAATACATGGGATGGCCAGACAGAAGGATTCAAGAACTTCAATGCTGATCTGAGTGATGCTGACTATAAGGCACAGCTCAAGAGTGCTATGGAGACTCGTGTGAAGGCTGTTGAAGATTTCGCTACGAAGAAGGAAGGTTATGACAAGCTTCCGGATGAGGCTCTTGCAGCGCTGAAGAAACTGGTAGATGCACTTGCATAATTGTCAGTTGCTTGCTTGATTTTGTAGGTAGAAGAGGCGTGTGAAGATCACACGTCTCTTTTTTGATGGTATTTATTTGGCATGAAAATAATATATGTAGAAAAAAATAGTTGACTCATAACCAAATTGTGGTATAATTTTAGGTGTGTGTGAGGACACGTAAATAACCCAATCAGTCGAAACACTCTGGGACTGAAGGGAGGTCAGGTGCGAGAATGTCAAACGTAATCGTTAAAGAGAACGAAACTTTGGACAGCGCGTTGCGTCGTTTTAAGAGAAGCTGTGCGAAGGCTGGTATCCAGCAGGAGATTCGTAAGAGAGAGCATTACGAGAAGCCAAGCGTAAGACGCAAGAAGAAGTCTGAAGCAGCAAGAAAGCGCAAATACAATTAAGGAAACACGAAACAGGCCCGGATGAAGTCCGGGCCTGTTTTTCTGTGGGTGTCCGGAATATCTGTTGTCCCATGACAATATAAATAATACATAAGAAACCATGATAAGATATCGATGGGAGTGGAAGTGACAGTGTTGCAAAGAACAAGAAAACGGATTGCGGTATGGCTTCTATTGGGATGTATTATTTTTCAGGCGGTATTTACAAGTTTCTCCATGCAGGTATGCGCTGCACCGGATGTTGCTGCACCGTCGTATGTTGTGATGGAGGCCTCTACCGGACAGATTGTCTGTGAGCAGGATGCAGATACGAGGAGGAGCCCAGCTAGTATAACGAAGATCATGACTTTGCTCATTGTGTTTGAGCACATAAAAAGCGGCAGGATTCATTTAAATGATCTGGTCACCACTAGCGCTTACGCCAAATCTATGGGTGGGTCTCAAGTTTTTCTGGAAGAAGGTGAGACACAAACCCTAGAGACGATGATCAAATGCATTGCCGTTGCATCGGGAAATGACGCCAGCGTGGCAGTGGCAGAATACATAGCGGGTAGTGAAAGTGAGTTTGTTAAATTAATGAATGAAAAGGCGGAAGTTCTTGGAATGCAGAATACCTATTTTGAGGACTGCTGTGGTCTGACAGACTCTGATGGACATTATTCCTCAGCCAAGGACGTTGCAATTATGTCCCGTGAATTGATTACAAAGTACCCGGAAGTTTTTGAATATACGAAGATATGGATGGAGGACATCGAGCATAAAACGCCGACAGGGACATCGACATTTACGCTGTCCAGTACGAATAAACTGCTCAAGCAGTATGAGTGGACGACAGGATTAAAGACAGGGTCTACATCGAAGGCACTCTATTGTCTGTCTGCAACGGCGGACAGGGATGGTATGGAGTTGATTGCAGTGGTGATGGCAGCTCCAGACCCGAAGACAAGATTCCAGGATGCCATAACACTGTTAAATTACGGGTACAGTGTCAGTCAGATGTATACGGATGAGAATAAGGATCCGCTGCCGGAACAGAAGATTGAAGGAGGAATCGAAGATGTCGTGTATCTGACTTATGAAGGGCCTTTCGAGTATTTAGATACAAATGGCAGCAATTTGAGCGAGATCCAGAAGGAAATCAGCCTGCCGGACATTGTGCAGGCGCCTGTGGCAGAGGGGGACGCCATCGGGGAAGCGGTTTATAAGCTGAATGGTACTAGGATTGGAAGTGTCTCCATATTGGCGGCGAAAGGTGTGGATAAGGCTACCTATAAAGATTATTGGAAAAAGGTGTGGATCTTGTATCTGATGAAGCGGTAATACAAAGGAATCGTTTGTTGTCTGCACTCTTATTCGTACAGATAGAACGAAAGTTTGTGGATTGCGGTAAGGTGCAGGTTTGTGGTATACTTTATGGGTTGTGAAAGAAGGTATGACGTTCAGGTGGCCCATTTGCCTTAGCGCCTTTATTTGCGGATAGCTTCCAGGATAACCATGTGTATGATGGAGAACGTTGTGTAATGGCATAATGCAAAGGCGTTTGGAATAAAGAGGACGATGTATGTTGGAAGGAATCATGATCTTTATAGGCATAGCAGCGGTACTATGTATACTTGTAGCCGTGTTTGACTGTAATCGTTTTGTTACGGTGGAATATGAAATTGTGTCTGAAAAAATTGCAAAATCCTGTAAAATCGTTCTTCTTTCCGACCTGCATAATAAATCTTATGGAAAAGAAAATGAGCGGTTGGTGAAAGCGATCAGCAGCATATCTCCCGATGTGATTCTGACAGCGGGAGATATGCTGACAGCGGTAAAGGGACAACCCTTCGATTCTGCGGTTTCTCTGATAAGACAGCTTGCTTCCCAATATCCGGTATTCTATGGTATGGGGAATCATGAATATCGCTTGGCGCTTTACCCTGAACAATATGGTGATATGTACGACAGATACATAAAGAGTCTGAAAAGTGTAGGACTGGATCCTCTGATTAATCAGAATACCTATTTGCCATCCTTTAATGCAGCGGTTTGTGGTGTGCAGATTGACAGAAGTTATTATGGAAGATTTTACAAATATCCAATGGAAGCAACGTACCTTCCTAGAATTCTGGGAGAATCGAGGGAGAATGCTTTCCAGATTCTGATCGCGCATAACCCATTGTATTTCGATGAATACGCTGCGTGGGGTGCTGATTTGGTGGTATCTGGACATGTCCACGGCGGTATCATGCGGCTGCCCGTACTTGGAGGAGTATTGTCTCCCAATTTAAGTCTTTTTCCAAAATATGACGGCGGCAGATTTGAACAGGGCCGTGCTACCATGATCCTGAGCAGAGGCCTTGGAACCCATACCATTCCTCTCAGGATTTTTAATCCAGGGGAACTTGTTGTTGTGAAGATCAGAAGACCAGAGGATAGTAGTGTATAAATGATGTACTTGGAAAGGATAGGCTGTTTATGGCGATTCCTGTTAAATTGGAGGTGTTTGAAGGACCCTTAGACCTCCTTCTTCACCTGATTGATAAAAATAAAGTGGATATCTATGATATACCGATCGTGGAGATCACAGAACAATATCTGGATTATATCAGACAGATGGAAACAGAAGATATGAATATAGTCAGCGAGTTCCTTGTTATGGCAGCGACATTGATCGATATCAAGTGCAGGATGCTGCTTCCGAAAGAGATTAATGAAGAAGGGGAAGAGGAAGATCCGAGAGCAGAGCTTGTGGAAAAGCTGTTACAATATAAAATGTGCAAATACATGTCCTATGAGCTAAGGGACCGTATGGTCGACGCGGAACGTAATTTCTATAAAGGACCAACCCTTCCGGAAGAGGTGGCTGCTTACAGACAACCTGTAGACTATGAAGAACTGATCGGTGATTTGACTTTGCATAAACTGCATGAAATATTCAAACAAGTTATGAGACGTCAGGAAGATAAGATCGATCCAGTCAGGAGTACTTTCGGCAATATTGAAAAAGATGAGATCGATATGGATCTCAAAACCACTTATGTGGAGGCTTATGTGCGGAGTCATAAGACATTTAGTTTCCGCAAACTTCTGGAGAAACAGAGCAGTAAGATGGAAGTGATTGTTACCTTTCTTGTGATTTTGGAGATGATCAAGACGGGCAGAATTGGTATAGAGCAGGAAGATATCTTTGCAGATATTATTATAACGACCAAAAATGTGAGCAGTGAAGAACACTTGCAGTTGACATCAGTGGGATGACCTTTTGGTCAAAACGTGAATCTACATGGCGTTGCCATAGAAAATGAGATTTTGGGTAAGACGCCAAAGGCATGACGCGCCTGCCAATAGAATGAGGAATAAGGAAGATGGAAAGAGCAAAGGCAAAGGCCGTGTTAGAGGCGATTTTGTTTACAATGGGAGATTCTGTTCCCATAGAAAGCCTGGCAATGGTGATTGAGGAAGATAAGAAAACGACAAAAATGATTCTGGAAGAGATGTCGCAGGACTATAGCCAGCAGGATCGGGGAATTGGTCTGACTATGTTTGACAATGCGGTACAGATGTGTACGAAAGGGGAACTGTATGAGTATTTGATCAAAATAGCCAAAGCACCGAAAAAGTTTGTGCTGACAGATACTCTTCTGGAGACGCTTTCGATCATCGCCTATAAACAGCCGGTGACCAGGCTGGAGATTGAACGGATCAGAGGGGTGAGCTGTGATCATGCGGTGAACAAACTGGTAGAATATGACCTGATCACAGAAGTAGGACGGTTGGATGCTCCTGGACGGCCGTTATTGTTTGGCACGACGGAGCAGTTCTTAAGGAGCTTTGGCGTACAGTCAATAGAAGATCTACCGGAATTGAATGCGGTACAGATCGAAGAGTTTAAGCAGCAGGCTGAGTCGGAGGTCCAACTACAGCTAGAAATTTGATAGACAGAAGCAAATAAACGATAGAAATAGGGAAAGTGTTAGATCAATGGAGAAAGAATTTCCAGTTGGTTTAACACTTTTTTGTGTATATAATGAACGGGGGGTAAAAATGTTTGTTATTTGGTGTTTTTTTGGGGCGTTAGCATTGATTTTTGAAGGAAAATGTTATATCATAACAATGTTAGAAATACTAAATTCATAAAAGGAGGATATTCCAATGAAAAGCAACAATGTAAAAAGGTTATTGGCGGCAACCTTGGCAGCAACCATGATGATGGCATCTGCTTTAACAGCCGCTGCGGCTTCCGGCGGTTCTTCAGGAAGCAGTAGCAACCGTGAGGAGACAACACAGACGGTTGTAGCGACACCAGAAGAAGTAGCAGCACAGAGAGATGCGGCAGAAGCAGCAAGTGCAGCTGCTGAGGCAGAGAGGATTACAGAAGCTGTTGCAGAAGCTCTTCAGGTTCGTGGGGCAGACGCTAAGATGACAGTTGCTGGATCATTAGTTCAGACAACTGTTTCAGGAGCATATGCTACTAAGTCTGTACAGGGTGTAGCAGTTACAACACCTGCAGCAGACGTTAAGGCAAACCTTGGTCTGACAGGTAAGCAGACGCCTTATATTATGGCATTCGATACAAACCCGAAAAAGAGCAGTCTGGCAATGGAGTGTGTGAATGCAACAGCAGAAGCTCTTGGTGGAACATCTGTAGCAACAATCAACGTTGATCTGGCAGCGAAAGAGAATGGCAAGTTAGTTACTTTGTCTTCTGGCAGCGTTGGTATGGTAGTTGGTCTTCCTAAGGGAGCAGATACAGATAAGACATACTCTGTTGTATGTGTTCAGCCGGGTGGAGTAGTTACCGTTCTGGAAGATACAGATGCATCTCCGGCAACAGTTACATTTGAAGTAAAAGCTGGTCTTGGAACATACGGCATTATTGCTAAATAATCAAACTAGTGAGTAACAAATAACATGCTTTTATTGGGGTGTTTTACCCCAATAAAAGCATGAGTACTGAAAAGGACTTTTCTGCATAGCATATGAAAATAAAATTAGACCTCAAAGGAAGTCCGCTCCTGTCTCATAAAGAGTATTGGCTTGTAGCGAGCATGCTGGTTTGCTTTTGGGCATTTGGCATCGGCAGCACATACGGATTTTCTATTTTTCCGGACGAATTTGCATATTGGACATATGCGGCGAGCGTTACAGGTTATGATTGGTCGGATATTGTGTCATTGGCTTCTTATTATTCGTATGGCTATAGTCTTATCCTAATCCCAATCTTTACCTTATTTGATGATGTAGTGGTCGCATATAGAGTGGCGGTCAGCATAAATTTTGCTTTTCTTTTTATAGGGTTTCTCACTTTGACGAAAACAATGAAAAAGGTGGTATCTGATGAAAAGATACCTATTATTTTGTTTTCAGTACTGTCAATTTTGATTCCATGTAATCTTTTTTATACACAGATGACGCTGACAGAAGTGTTTCTGGTGAGTCTTTATGTTGCAGCTGGAAGCATGTTATTTCATTATTTGGAAAATAACAGAGTATCAACATTGTTTGTGCTTATGTTGACTCTGATGTACTTATATACTGTCCATATGAGGACAGTGGGAATTTTAATATCGGCAGTAGTGGTATTGTTCGTCCAGATCCTGTCAGACCAGGATAAAAGATGGCACATTATAGTTGTAGTCGGTATGACGTTGCTTCTGTTTACGATGGCATCTTTAATCAAACAGGAGACGATTCTAAATGTGTATGGCGATATTGGCAGAGAAGTTGTATCAGATAATGATTATAGTGGACAGATAGCCAAGATCCAGTATATTTTCACAAAGGATGGTTTTTATGATTTTGTGATCAGTGTGGCAGGTAAGCTTCTGTACCTTGGTCTTGCAACATGGGGATTATTTTACTGGGGGCTGTATGCTTTGGTCAAGCATGTGGCTGAAGCGATACATAACAGAAAAAGAGGGATTCCAGCGACATCCCGGCAATTATGGGCACTGTTTGTACTGCTATCTGTTCTATGCCAGATAGGAATATCCACGATTTATTTATTGACGCTTGGCGAAATAAGTGATTACACTTATGGAAGATATAACGAATTGATTATTCCCTTTGTTATGGTGTATGGTTTGGCAGCTTTATGGAAAGAGAGAACCCGGATCATTTGGATAATTACAGGATCGCTTGCCGTGGTACAGATGCTGCTCGTGTATCTGATCGTCCGGCAGATCATTTCTCTTGAAGCTGGGAATTTCCAGGGATATTTTATGGTAGGGATTAGTTATCTTTATGATGAAATGAATTTCCAGGTAGAAAATTTTTATACCGGTGCCTACCTATTATGTGAATTTCTAACTTTATTTGTGACCATGGCAGTTTTGTTTTGCCGAAAAGAGAAGAGGCGGCAGAACCTCATTCTGGTATTTGCTGTTGTGGAGTTGGTTCTGGCGATGCATGCAGACCAGATTTATTTGGAACCATTTAAGAAGGCAGCATTTCGCGACAGCCGTATGGTGGACAAGATAGATAGTCTGCAGGAAGAAGGAAGGCGGGTTGTGTATATGGAGAATGATGGCTTGCCCTATATAGGTATGATTCAATTTATGGCGAAAGATATGGATATTCAAGTTATGGAGCAGAGAGACTCTGTTAGTGATTATGAAAATGATATTGCGATAGATGATATTTTGATTTTTGCCTTTGATGATACAGCGTTGCAAGAATGGGAAGAAAAATATGCGCAGATGGATATCTATGGACATTTTGCGTTGTTGTATAATGATTAAGGAGGAAGATTATGTTAAGAAAAATTGCAAAAAACGTATGGTGTGTAATGTTAGGACTGCTGTTGTTTATAGGGATGGGAGTGTCTGTTCAGGCGTCAGAGACGGAGAGGTCTGCCGCAATGACCTTGCAGCAGACGATGAAAGAGACAGAGATTAAGGAAGAGCCCGACAGCGGTGCAGAGACATTGAGTGAGTTGGAGAAAGGGACAGCGGTCATTGTCTATGGGGAACCACAGGATTCCTGGAGCCAGGTGGAATATCAAGGCGTTAAAGGATACGTAGAAAGTAATGTTTTGGAATCATACAGCGCTATAGAAGATGCTGATGAACTGGACGAGGAATTTGAGGCAGTCGAAGAGGAGACAAGACGTATTATTGATGAGCATGAGTTAGCGCAAAAATCGAAGCAGAAGTCTATCATTTGGGGAACAATTATTGTAATTTTAATTATAGGAATTTTTGCAGTTGGTATCATCTCTGTACTTAAGAAGAATAAAGAAGGTGACCAGGAATGAAGGTAGTTGTTTTGGCGGGCGGGTTTGGGACACGTATTAGTGAAGAGAGTCATTTAAAACCAAAGCCAATGATCGAGATTGGGGAACGACCGCTTCTATGGCATATTATGAAATTGTATAGTTACTATGGCTACAATGATTTCATTATTTGTGCTGGTTATAAGCAGCATATTATCAAAGAATGGTTTGCAGATTATTATTTATATAATGCAGATGTGACATTTGACTTGCAGTCAAATAACATGGAGATACATTCTAATTATTCTGAACCGTGGAAGATCACGGTTGTTGATACTGGATTAAATACCAAGACTGGCGGACGTATTAAAAGAATTCAGAAATTTGTAGAAAATGAGACGTTTATGTTGACATATGGTGATGGTGTTTCTGATGTAAATATAGCCGAGTTGATCAAGTTCCATAAACAGCATGGTAAATATTGTACGTTGACAACAACAAATATAGGACAGAGATTTGGTGTTTTAGAGATTGATGAGAACAGGCAGGTGGGTGGTTTTCGTGAGAAAAATGTTGCTGATGGCAGTATGGTAAATGCTGGATTTATGGTATGTGAACCTGAGGTTTTTTCTTATATAAATAATGATCAGACTGTTTTTGAAAAGGAACCGTTGGAAAAATTATCTTACGATGGAGAACTTATGGCTTACATACACAAGGGGTTTTGGCAGTGTATGGACCATCAGAGAGAGAAGGAAAAGCTAGAAACATTATGGGAAAGTGGAGAAGCACCATGGAAAGTATGGAACAGGTAAAAGATATTTTGAAATTTTATCAAGGAAAAAAAGTATTTATTACGGGACATACTGGATTTAAGGGGACGTGGTTGAGTAAAATTTTGATTGATGCAGGTGCAGAAGTGACAGGATTTGCATTAAACCCGGTAACAACCCCCAATTTGTTTGAAATGAGTGGTATAGCGGGAAAGATAAGTTCCATGATTGGGGATATTCGTGATTGGGGGAGTTTATGGAGTGCTTTCGAGACAGCACAACCTGAAATTGTACTGCATTTAGCGGCACAACCAATTGTAAAGGTTTCTTATGAGAATCCGGTATACACATATGAGACAAATGTCATGGGAACAGTTAATATATGTGAATGTGTTAGAAAAAGTAATTGTGTAAAATCTTTTTTGAATGTAACAACAGATAAGGTATATCAGAATAGAGAATGGGAATGGGGGTATCGTGAAACAGATGTGTTAAATGGATATGATCCCTATTCTAACAGTAAATCATGTTCAGAACTTGTTACTCATAGTTATATTAATTCTTTCTTTAGAGAAAGGCATATTGCTGTATCAACAGCTAGAGCTGGTAATGTAATCGGGGGAGGAGACTTTGCGCAGGATAGGATTATACCGGACTGTATTAGGGCAGTACTTGATAAACGTGAGATTACAGTACGAAATCCGTATTCTATCAGACCCTATCAACATGTGCTAGAACCATTATTTGCATACTTAATGATCGTCAAGAAGCAATATGAGGATATATCATATGCAGATTTTTATAATGTAGGACCGAACGAAAATGACTGCGTGACAACAGGAGAGTTGGTCACGCTCTTTTGCGATAATTGGGGAGAAGGGCAGTCCTGGATTGATCAAAGTGTGGAAGGGCCTCACGAAACAGGCTTATTGCGGTTAGATTCTTCTAAATTAAAAAGTCGGTTTGGGTGGCAGCCTAGGTGGAATATCGAGAATGCAGTTGCTAAGACTTGTGAGTTTACGCGGGTATGTCTTCGACAGGGAAGTATTGAACAAGAAATGGAAAGGGAGATAGAAGAATTTGCCAGTATATAAAGGAGAAAAGTGATGGCGGGATGGAGTAGTGAAGGAGAAGCAAGAGAGCAGATAAAAGAGTTGGTTAGGCACTATTATACAGAATTTAAGAAACCTCAGCAGATAAAGCAATTTGTAGAAGGGGATAGGATTCCCTATGCATCTCGCGTTTTTGATGAAACAGAGATGTGTAATTTAGTAGATGCAGCGTTGGATTTTTGGCTCACATCGGGAAGATTTGCTGAAGAATTTGAAAAGAAATTGGCGGATTATTTAGGAATACGATTTTGTTCGTTGGTCAATTCGGGTTCATCTGCCAATTTACTTGCCTTTATGGCACTTACGTCTCCTTTATTGGGTGGAAGAAGGATTGGGCGTGGGGATGAGGTCATTACTGTAGCGGCTGGATTTCCAACTACAGTGGCGCCTGTAATTCAATATGGGGCTATACCGGTGTTTGTAGATATAACAATTCCGGAATATAATATTGATGTTAGAAGGTTAGAAGATGCCTTGTCTGATAGAACAAAGGCAGTTATGATTGCACATACGCTGGGGAATCCGTTTGATCTTAAAACAGTAAAGCAGTTTTGTGATGATCATGATCTCTGGTTGGTTGAAGATAACTGTGATGCCTTAGGCTCTAAATATATAATGGATGAAGAAGAAAAGTTTACAGGAACGATAGGCGATATTGGAACTTCCAGTTTTTATCCTCCACATCATATGACAATGGGGGAAGGAGGCGCTGTATATACTAATAACCCACTGCTGCATAAGATATTACGCTCGTTTAGGGACTGGGGAAGAGATTGTATTTGCCCATCCGGACAGGATAATATGTGTGGACATCGTTTTGATAAACAATATGGTGATTTACCACTAGGATATGATCATAAATACGTATATTCTCATTTTGGATATAATTTGAAAGTAACAGATCTACAGGCTTCGATAGGTTGTGCGCAGATAGATAAGTTTCCAGCTTTTGTAGAGCGTAGGAAGCATAATTTTAATCGTTTAAAGAATGGCCTGATGGATGTAGAGGATAAATTGATTTTTCCTGTCGCATGTGAACATTCGGATCCTAGTTGGTTTGGTTTTTTGATAACATGCAGAGAAGGAATAGATAGAAATCGTATGGTTCAGCAAATTGAATCTAAAGGGATACAGACTAGGATGCTCTTTGCAGGAAATTTGATAAAACATCCTTGTTTTGATGAAATGAGAAAACATAAAGAAGGGTATCGCGTAATTAGTCCGTTGCAAAATACGGATAGGATTATGAGAGATTCTTTCTGGGTTGGGCTATATCCTGGAATGACAGACGAGATTGTTGATTATATGGCGCAGGAGATTAGAAGAGCAGTGGAAAGAGCTTAGAAATGAGGACAAGGAGATCGGTATACATGAATAGAAAGCCGGAATTATTGGATTGTACACTAAGAGATGGGGCATATATTGTTGATTCAAAATTCGGGACGACGGTAATGAAAGGGATTATTAAGAAGATGCAGGAGGCCAATATTGATATTATAGAATGTGGTTGGCTTAAGAATGATCCTCATGAGGTTGGTACTACTTTTTTTCATACACCGAGCGATTTAGAGCAGTATTTATTTGATAAAAATGAAAATACAATATATACAGTTATGATTGACTGGGATCGATATGATTTGGATTATTTACCTGAAAAAAATGGAAAAAATATTGATGCTATCCGAGTAGTGTTTCCATATGAAAAATATAAGGAAGGCATAAATATTGGGTGCAAAATTAAGGAAAAAGGATATCAGGTTTTTTTTCAGGCTGCAAATACTTTGGCGTATAGTGATGATGATCTAATTCAATTGGCAATGGAAGTGAATCATGTTTCTCCAGTTAGTTTATCCGTTGTCGATACTTTTGGTGCTATGTATAGCGATGATTTGGATAGAATTGTTTCTACACTAAACAAATATCTGAACAGAGAGATTAAACTTGGTTTTCATTCTCATAACAATCAGCAGTTGTCATTCGCATTGACAATGCACTTTATAGAATTGTTGGAAGAAACGGGACGTGGAGCAGTAGTAGATTCGAGTTTATGCGGGATGGGGCGAGGAGCTGGAAATGCGACGACAGAATTAGTTGCAAATTACTTAAATAGAAAACACCATTGTAATTTTGATATGAATGCGATCATGGATGCTATAGACATGTATATGGAACAATTTCAAGAAAATTATATGTGGGGATACTCTACGCGATATTTTATTGCGGGAATGTATTGTTGTCATGTAAATAATATAGCTTATTTAATGAATAATCATAGGACGACTGCAAAGGATATGAGGAATATTATTGCGTCTCTTTCAGATGCGGAAAGAATAAAATATGATTATGATTTATTGGAAAAAAAATATTTAGAGAATCAAAATAGACTTGTGGAAGATGAAAATACCTTAATGTGTTTGAAACAGGAAATAGGGGAAAGAGAAGTCTTATTAATTGCGCCAGGAAAGTCTGTGTGTATAGAAGAAGAGAAAATAAAGAAATATATTCAAACAAGAAATCCGGTAGTAATTGGTGTGAATGCAATTATTCCTAATTATGAGTATGATTATCTTTTTATTATGAATCTTGTTCGATATTGCTACGCAAAAGAAGCATATGCTGAACAATTTGAAAACACGAAGAAAATATTGCTTTCTAGTATAAAAACAATACCTGAGAAAGACGAAATGATTGTTAATTTTAATCGTGTTATTAAGAGAGGATGGAAGTATTTTGATAATGCGGTGATTGATTGTTTAAGATTGTTGGAGCAGTTACGTATAAAAAATATAGCAATTGCAGGATTTGACGGATTTAGGCACAAATATAATGAAAGTTATGCGGATAGTTCACTTCCATCATTGAACCCTAATAATGATTGGGATGAATTGAATAGAGAAATTAAGGATATGTTAGAGGATTTTAGGGCATCTATGAATTTGGGTACGAAGCTTCAATTTATTACAGAAAGTGAATTTGATCAAGAATGCTGAAATGGGAATGTTATAAAAATTGAAGGCATCATTTTGATATATTTGTATCGCAGATAGAGTAATAAACGGAACAATGGTAGGAAAAAGAAAGGTATGGTAACTGATTATGAAAATGAAACTTGCAAATTATATATCAGAGTTTTTTATAAATAAAGGTGTAACAGATATGTTTATGATAACTGGTGGCGCTGCTATGCATTTAAACGATGCATTTGGACATCAGGCTGGGTTGAAAATTACATATAACCACCACGAACAGGCGTGTACGATTGCGGCTGAGGGTTATAACCGTGAGACTGGAAGGATAGCACCTGTGTGTGTTACAGGGGGACCAGGAGGAACTAATGCGATTACAGGTGTATTTGGTGCCTACGTTGATTCTATACCGATGTTTGTCCTTTCTGGGCAAGCGAAGAGAGAGACGACAGTCTGGTCTACAAGTCTTCCGCTACGTCAATTAGGTGATCAAGAGGTACAGATTACAGATGTTGTTAAAACAATGACAAAATATGCAAAGATGATTACTGATCCAAGAAGTATTCGTAAGGAGTTGGAAAAGGCTTGGTTTTTAATGTTAAATGGCAGGCCAGGTCCTGTATGGCTTGATATTCCAGGGGATGTAGCGTCTGCTGTAGTGGAAACAAGAGAGCTTGAAGGGTTTGACGAACAGGGGTATATAAATGAAAACTGGGCATCCTATCAACAGGTAAATCCGGTATATCGAAAAGAAGACACAAAGTATTTACTTGAAAGAGTAGCACAGGCAAAACGGCCAGTGATATTAGCTGGAACAGCAATTAGACAAGCAGATCAGCAGGCAGAATTTATACGTGCAGTTGACAAATTGGGTATTCCAGTAGTTACGGCATGGGGAGCACATGATATTATATGGGATGCTCATCCTCTATATTGTGGTAGACCGGGTAGTGTAGGAACGAGAGGTGGCAACTTTATTATTCAAAATGCGGATTTACTCATAGTGTTGGGATGTAGGATGAATATCCGAATGATAGGTTTTAATTTCGGAGAGTTCGGGAAAAATGCATATAAAATAGTGGTTGATATAGATAATGCTGAACTTCATAAACCAACGGTAAGAGTTGATTATCCGATTCATGCGGATTTACGGGATGTCTTGAGGGATATTAATGAGTTGGATTATAAGAAAAACATGGAACATAAACAATGGCTAGAATGGTGTCGTAACTTAAATGCAAAATATCCTGCGACATTACCGGAATATTATCATGATCAGAATGGTTTGAATCCATATGCATTCATGACGGAGTTTTTCAAAGAGCTAAAAGAAGATGATTCAGTAGTATGTGGGAACGGTTCGGCAAGTGTTATTTCATTTCAGACAGCAATTGTTAGGAAAAAGCAGAGATTATATGCGAATTCTGGGTGCGCAGCAATGGGATATAGTTTTCCAGCAGCGCTGGGAGCTTGTGTTGGAAGCCCAAATAAAGGAATTATCTGTATTGATGGAGATGGAAGTTTCATGATGAATATCCAGGAATTGCAAACGGTGGCATTTAATCGATTAAATATTAAAATATTTCTCATTAATAATAATGGATATCACTCTATCAGACAGACTCAGGAGAATATGTTTAAAGAACAGGAATTTATTGGAATAGGAGGAGGATATGGGTTGAGCATACCAGATTTTTCCAAAGTGATTCCAGCATTTAATATTCCTTATTATAGTATAGATAGTTTAGAAAATATAAAGGAAAAAATTAGGGAAGTAATGAATTTGAAAGGCCCTGTTTTTTGTGAAGTATTTGTGGATTGGCACCAGAATTTTGCTCCGAAATCAAGTTCTAAAGTTTTGACAACGGGAGAAATTGTATCTGCGGCAGTAGATGATATGTATCCGTTTTTGGATAGAGAAGAGTATGAAAGAAATCATCTTTCATAAGATGTAGAAAGCATAGGAATAAAAGATGAAACGCGTAATTATCACAGGACCTACGGGTGCAATTGGTATGGCATTAATAGAATATCTAAGTGAAAGAAATATTGAGATTATAGCTGTGCTAAGAAATGACTCTAAAAGAGAAAAACAGATTGTAGAATCGGAAAACATAGTTAAAGTAAATTGCTCTCTTGCAGAAATTAAAGAACTGCCGCAACGGGTTCAGGAGGCAGTGAAACGAAAAAATTGGGATTTGGAGCAGCTGGTAGATACGTTTTATCATTTTGCATGGGATGGCACCGTTGGAGATCATCGAAATAATATGTATCTCCAGAATTTGAATGTTCAATACGCTTTAGATGCTGTAGATGTTGCTGCAAGACTTGGATGTAAGGTATTTATAGGAGCTGGTTCCCAAGCAGAATACGGAAGATATATGGGTAAACTTAATGCAGAGGTTCCTGTATTCCCAGAGAATGGTTATGGTATGGCTAAATTATGTGCTGGGCAGATGACGCGTATATATTGTGAGCAAAAAGGGTTAAAGCATATATGGGTTAGAATATTGAGTGTTTATGGGCCCTATGATGGCACTAATACTATGATTATGTGTATGATTAATAAAATGCTTAGAAGAGAAAGAGTTTCGTGTACGAAGGCAGAGCAGATATGGGATTATTTATACTCTAAAGATGCTGCTAAGGCGATGTATTTGTTGGGTGATAGGGGAGTTGGAGGAAAAATATATTGTTTGGGCAATGGAGCTTCAAGACCGCTTAAAGAATATATAGAAGTCATTAGAAGTATTGTAAATCCAGAAGCAGAAATAGGATATGGAGATATAGAGTATGCTCCCAAACAAGTAATGTATTTGTGCGCTGACATACGAGAATTGGTGCGAGACACAGGTTATTCATCTACATATACTTTTGAAATGGGAATAAAGGAAACTGTTAAAATGATACAAGAGGGCGAAAGATGAAGAGGGCAGAGTTAGAAAGAGTATTAACTGAGAATATTCCAGATTTGGAAGGGAAATGTTTGTGGATTTGGGGAACAGGTAATACAGCTTGTCTCTATCAGGAAGGGCTAAGTAGAATTGAATTTGGAAGCAGAATAGAGGGCTATGTTGATAGTGACATGGAAAAATGGAAAGGGGGGGGGTATTTTTATGGGAAGCCAGTTATTAGTCCCAGCATGTTAAAAGAGTGTAAGGATATCTGTGTTTTGATATGTGCTGGAACTCCTAATGCCATCGGCGAAATTAGAAAAGAACTGAATGAAATGAATGTCAGTGCTTTCTTCATTGATGAAGTGATTTTAAAAACATATCGTGAAAATGTATTGAAATGTTATGATTTATTATTCGATGACGATTCGAAGGACATTTATGCAGAGGTGGTCAAGAGTCGCTTAAAAGGAGAGTATCCAGATAAGAAAGTTTATTCGGATAATCAATATTTTATATGGAACAAATTAACTTCAAAGGATGTAGGAGAAGTTTATGTAGATTGTGGTGCATATGTGGGGGATACTATAGAGAAATATATTTGGTATAAAGGAGGTGTACTTAAGAAAATTATTGGAATTGAGCCTGATATGTTTAATTTCAAAGCATTGGAACAGAGAAAAAAACGTTTGTGTACGGAATGGAATGTCGAGGAGCAGAATATTAACATAATAAACTGTAGCGTTGCCGAGAAAATGAAAATTCAAAGAATAACTAGAAATTTAAATGGTTTCGGATCAAAAGTTATAGAGTATGGGAATGAAGGAATAGAAACAAAAACGGTAGCGTTAGATGATTTGCTAAGTGAACCATATACATTTCTAAAGGCAGATATAGAAAGTTTTGAATACAAGATGCTCTTAGGTGCACGAGAGAGTATAAGTATATGGAGACCTCATTTGGCTATTTGTATTTATCATAATGCTGTTGATCTATTTTCAATTATGTTATTGATACATTCTTTCGTACCAGACTATAAAATGGCTATCAGGCATCACACAAATAATTGGAGTGAGACAGTTTTGTATGTTTGGATTGAGTAAATAATTTTTTAGAATTTTCACCGATTATTTTGATCTGTAAAAACAAAAGGATTAATTTATTGACTGTAAAGTTCTGAAAAATTATACAATTATCGGGAGGAAAACTAGATTGAAAAAAGTCAGTATTTTAATACCTTGTTATAATGAAGAAGAAAATGTAGTTCCGATGAGTGAGGCAATCATATCTTTGTTTGAGAATGAATTAGTAAAGTATGATTATGAACTGGTATTTATTGATAATGATTCGAAAGACAATACAAGATTGTTATTGAGATCAATATGTACTAAAAATAAGCATGTCAAAGCTATTTTCAACGCAAGAAATTTCGGGCAGTTTAATTCTCCATATTATGGATTGTTACAGACGACAGGTGATTGTACAATTGCCATGGTATGCGACTTTCAAGATCCAATCGAATTGATTCCGCAATACCTCCAGGAGTGGGAAAATGGATATAAAATTGTAATTGGCATTAAGAAAAGCAGCAAAGAAAATTTAATTATGTATAAACTAAGAAGTATTTATTATAAAGTGATTAAAAAATTCTCTGATATAGAACAAATTGAACATTTTACGGGATCTGGTTTATATGATAAGGAGTTTGTAAGTATTCTCAAAAATTTAAATGATCCGACGCCATTTATGCGTGGAATTGTTGCAGAGTTAGGATATAAAAGGAAAGAAATACCGTATGAGCAGCCAAAACGCCGTGCTGGTAAGACACATAATAATTTTTATAGTCTATATGATGCTGCAATGCTCAGTTTTACTTCTTATACGAAAATAGGACTCAGAATGGCTACATTTATGGGAGTTGGAATCGGTATTGCCAGTGTAGTAATTGGAATTGTCTATTTGGTATTAAAATTGATCTATTGGGATAGATTTGTAGCAGGTATGACACCAATATTAATAGGTATCTTTTTCTTAGGAGCGGTACAATTGTTTTTTTTAGGTTTCATGGGGGAATATATTTTAACAATTAATCAAAGGATTATGAATAGACCGTTAGTGATTGAAGAAGAGAGGATTAATTTCGAGGATAGCGCTTCATAAAGAATTTATAAATTGGAAATGCAGGTAGGAGATAAATTGTAATGGATAGAAATGAAAAGGTAAGTGCAATGAAATCTTTAGCAAAATATAAAAAGTATAGCAGTGTTTTTTGGGGGATCATTCTTTTATTTTATGGAATCCTTTTTTATTCTAAATTTGTTAATAACGTTATTCCACCGCAAACGGGATGGTGGCAATATATGGCATGGAGAATGGAGCAGGGGGATCTCCCGTATAAAGATTTCTATCTTTTTATTCCTCCTTATTTTTTATTATTGACTTCGCTGTTATTTAAAATTTTTGGAAATCATTTTTTTCTTTATTCTATATTAGGCTTTTTGGTAACCAGATGTTTTATGTGGATATTGATTTATAAAATGCTCATAAAAGTTGTTAAGCCGATTTATGCTGTGATAGGATTAGTTACGGGTCTTAGTGTAACGGCTTCTTTTTTGATGGATTCTGCTTATGATTATAATCCTTTGATTACCTTTATGGTAGTGGTAGTTGCCTTTTTGTTCTGCTCGTTATATGATCAGAATCAAAATAGTAAGATAATGGGACTAATTTTAGGAATTGGTTTTTTTTCAGGTCTGTTAGTATTAATGAAGCAAACGGTGGGGTTGCTTATTCCCCCAGTAAGTTTAATAAGTTTGTTATGGATTTGCATGCAAAAAGAATATAAAAAAAGAGATTATATCCGTAGCCTTATATTACTTGTAGTGGGAATAGTAATTGGTTTGGTGCCAGGATTTGTATATTTATTAAAAAATGATATATTCAACGATTTTTATCTATGTATGCTTTCAGCGGCAGATTCTAAAATAGTTGATACTAGTATGATACAGTTAGCTTTTAGAAATTTTATTCGAATCGATGAGTTAATCTGTGCGTTATCAATTATTTTATGCGTAATGTTAATCAGAAAGTATAGTATTCAAAAAGAACCTGTTTATTGTTTGCTTTCTGTAGCAATTGTTCTGTTAGCTTTATGGAACGAATTTGTGAACAGTATTAAGGGATTAAAAGAAGGGATAAGATTAGGAAATTTTCTTGAGTGTGTTGCACTTATGATGATACTAATGATTGCCTTATATTTAATTGATATCCAAATGAAAAAAAATAATGTTAAATTTGCATTAGATTATATTTTAGGGGTATTAATTACTACTTTCTTTCTTTTAGTTGTATTTGTTGAACATTATTTAACGCAAGATATAGCAATTATTTTATATGATGATGACGTATAATAAGTTTCGCAAATTAATTGCATAAAAATAGACATGGTCTATAGCCGTTTGGTAGAATTAAGTCACCACAACAAAATTTGACAAAGGAGGTATAGAACCATGTCTGATAACATTA
>CATOJY010000023.1 GCA_951800685.1 uncultured Lachnospiraceae bacterium | reverse complement strand
TTCTGCTGCTGGATCTGGCAGGGGGTACGGCGCGGGTCAGACTGGCGCAGATCTGTTATCTGGAAAGCGATGCCCACGACACGCAGGTGCATTGTGTCCGTTCTGCTTACAGCATGGAAGAAGAACCGCCGCAGGCAAAGAGGCAGACTGTTCAGGAAACAGAGGTAGCTGCGGTCACGATGGAGACAGTGCGCTGCCGGACGGGGATCCGGGAGCTGGAAGAGCGGCTTGCGCGTTACGGCGGTTTTTTCAGGATTCATCGCTCTTATGTGGTGAATCTGGCCTATGTCAGCCGGATCACCAGAAAAGATGTGCTGATGGACAGCGGGGAAACGCTTCCGGTCTCCCGTAACAGGTGGGAGGCGCTCAACAGGGCATATCTTAACTATTATAAAAAGTGAGAGCGTAAAAGAATAAGCGAATAAGGGAGAGGCAGAACTCCGGATGGAACAGGAAATTTTCCAGCTGCTGTGGCTGGGGTGTTATTGGTATTATATAGAGCAGATAGGAAGCATGGAGAAGGGAATCGGGAAGCGTGCGCTGGGATTTGGCTTGACAGGCGTGCTTTTGACAGCGTCCTTTTGGATGCCACTTTTTAAAACAGGATTTCAAATGGTGGCAGCCTGGGTGATGATTACAGGAATTTTGGTGTTGTATGATCTTTTTTTCGATGCGGAGCCGTTTGGAAGACAGTGGTGGAGGATTCTGCTGCCTGGTGTGTGTATTGCTGTTGGAATGATGGTGATTAGGGTACAGATGTCTGTCGTGGGTCTGCAGTCTGAAGGGGATTCTGTTTTAGGGGTTTCCCTGTCTGTGGGGAGAATTTTTGTACTTCATGGTGGGATTATGCTCGTATTCCTGCTGCTGTTAGGGAAGAAGCGGGAAAGTCTTAAAATATGGAATGGAGTGCTTCTTGTGGCGGCTTATGGGATCTTGACTGCCTTTCTATGGCTGGTTGGCTGTACGGGGCAGATCGAGATAGCGGTATGGTTTCGTAATGCCTTTTTGTGGGGCGCAGTTTGTTTGGAAGCGCTTCTATTCCTGGCAGTAGAAGGC
Source organism: uncultured Lachnospiraceae bacterium (assembly GCA_951800685.1). Lineage (GTDB taxonomy): Bacteria > Bacillota > Clostridia > Lachnospirales > Lachnospiraceae > UBA3282. Next base: position 54,461 of record CATOJY010000023.1, on the reverse strand, counting down.
ACTCTTTTCTTCTATAAAAAAGGATTTGATTTCCAGATAGAGAAGTTCCGTTCAGAATTGATGGAACATCAGTACGATGAGATCAAGAGCGTGTATATGGATATGCGGGGATGGAGGCATGATTACCACAATCATATGCAGGCAATGAAGGCCCAGCTTACCTTGGGAAAGACCGAAGAGATGCGGAGGTATCTGGATGCGTTGGAGCAGGAGCTCGATAGAGTGGATACCTTTGTCAGATCTGGGAATCTGATGGTGGATGCCATTTTGAACAGTAAGCTGACGCTGGCCAGGCGGCAGAAGATTGCTGTAAATTGTAAAACAAAGGTTCCAGAGCAAATTTCTGTACAAGAGGTGGACTTGTGCGTTATTCTGGGCAATCTGCTGGATAATGCAATCGAGGCTTGTGAATTGGTGGGGGAAGAGAAGCGTTTTCTGCGCGTTTATATGACGGTAAACAAAAGTCAGCTGTACTTTTCGGTACAGAATGCCGCGAAGGAGGAACCGGATTTTGAAGCGAGCAACTATATTACCAGAAAGCGGGGAAATCATGGCCTTGGTATGAAACGGGTGAAGGCAGCGGTAGATAAATATGGCGGTTATCTTCATCTGGCCAACGAACCAGGAATTTTTGCGGCGGAAGTGACTATGCCTCTGGAATGCTGAGGAAACATAGTGAGGGGAAGATGGGCATTTCTATAAAAGGAGATTGTAGCATTTCGTGTAAAAAAGAATACATTTCGTGCAGGAATCCTCATTACAGGGGATTCCTGTTCTATGATCAGATAAAAGGAAAATTTCAGATAGTGGTATCGTAGTTCTGAAAGAAACGGAAAGGGGTAAGGGATGCATGGAGGTTATGGAAGATAAGAGAAGATATTCCCTGTGGGAGCATTACCGGTATACTTTTCATCACTTGAGAAAGAAGAAAGGAGATAGTGCGCTGGCAATTTGTGCAGGGGATATGATGTTGAGCATTATGCTTCCCTTTCTGGAAGCGGCGCTGGCAGGAATTGTGACAGCTTGTCTGGTGAACGTTGCCCGTATGGGAGAAGTTCTGGTGAGGTTGGCAGGTTATATGATTCTATTGCAGTTGGTGCGCTTTATGCAGAGTCATTTTCGGGCACTGCGGGAAAAGACGCTCTTCTTGTTCCGCTGTGCGATGGGACCAGAACTGGATCAAAAAACGCTTGAGATGGATGGAGAGAGGTTAGAGAGTGAACAGGGACAGAAAAAAAGGCTGGAGGCGTCTAGGAATCTATATACGGGAAATGATTTCGGCATAGAAGCGTTTACCGCAGGATTCTGGGATGTACTGATCCAGCTGGGAGGACTGGCGGTTTATGGGGTAGTCGTGGGCAGATACAGCATGATGCTTCTTAGCCTTCTGGTCCTGGAAGCGTTGTTTACGGCTTGGCTGCACAGTATGGCAGGGAAGAAACTGTACAAGCTGGAAGAGGAAAATCATAAAAGCTATCAGGGGATACAGTATCTGCGGCGGGAATCGATCGCGCCGGGCAACGGAAAAGATATCAGAATGTATCGGATGGACCAGTGGTTTCTGCGGGAATTCCAGGAGCGGATCACCAAGATCGTATCTAAGATTGACCGAGGGGAGATGGGAGTCGCAGCGGCCAAAAGCGCAGGAGCGCTCCTTACTTTTGGGAGGAATTTGATTGTGTATGGGTGGTTGATTTGGGAGATGACATTGGGGCATCTGGCGCTGCCTGTATTCTTATTTTATGTTGGTATCACAGCAGGGTTTGAAGCTTGGATGAACGGTTTATTTGCGGCGCTGCAGAACATCTACAGGAATAGGGAAGTGATGGATGGGTACCGGGATTTTATGGAGTTTGGCAGGATAGAGGAGGGCAGGGAGAGACTGCGGAATCCTGGAAAAGTGCATGAGATCTGTCTGGAACATTTGAGTTTTTGTTATGAGGGGAAGGAGGAAACCATCCATGATCTGAATGTGACCATTCGTGCCGGGGAAAAGCTGGCGTTAGTGGGACTAAACGGTGCCGGAAAGACGACGCTTATTAAGCTGATCTGCGGCCTTTACCGTCCAACTGCCGGCAGGATTTTTCTAGATGGACAGGACATACAGTCTCTGCAGCGAAGAGAGGTGTTCCGGGAATTTGCGGTGGTGTTTCAAGATGTGTTTGCCTTTTCTTTTCCACTGGTGGAGAATGTCTCTTGTCTTGCATCGGGTGAGGAGGATGAAAAGCGTCTGCGGGATAGTCTGTGTAAGGCTGGGCTGTGGGAGAAGGCGGTCAGCCTTCCGAAAGGGACGGCAACTGCCATGAACAAAGACCTGGATGAGGAAGGGGTGAGTCTTTCCGGTGGGGAACTGCAGAAGCTGATGTTAGCCAGGGCGCTTTATAAAGATGCGCCGGTGGTCATTTTGGATGAGCCGACTGCGGCCCTAGATCCGATAGCGGAGAGTGAGATGTATGAGAAATATGATGCTATGATCCAGGAAAAGACAGGGGTCTTTATCTCCCACCGGTTAAGCTCAACAAGATTCTGCGACAGGATCCTGTTCTTAGATAAGGGGCGTATCATTGAGGAAGGCAGTCATGCAGAGCTGATGGCACGGGGCGGCGCCTATGCGAAGCTGTTTGACTTACAGGCAAGATATTACCAGAAAAAGAGAGAGGAGGAAGAAATCTATGGGTGAACTATGCTCGATGCATAAGATTGGCTTTCGGCTGTTAAAGATGATCCACCAGGTAGATTCTACGATCCTGCCGCTACATTTGCTGGAAGTATGTTTTTCGGTGGTACAGATTTATGTGGGCCTGTTTCTGACAGCAGGGATGATCGACAGGCTGCTCAGGGCGGAGTATGTGCAGGCGGCAGAGTGGGCCATTTGCCTTTTGCTTGTGCATTTGTTTTTCGGAGTGGCGATTTCGTTGATGAAGAGAAAATTTCGGGGAATGTGGACGAGGATATGGCAGTTATTCTATGTATGGCTGCGCGAAAAGGCTTTTTCGCTGGACTATGAGACGATGGAGAAACCGGAAGTCTCTGAGAAGATCCTTTTTTCAGAAAGGCGTTCCCAGATGCACGGAGGACTTGGTGCACTTTTGTGCCAATACTGTGATCTACTGCGGGCGTTTTTGCAGATTTTATTGTCAGCGGCTATGGTGTTCCATGTGTGTATGGCGGTGCCGGATCATGGAGAGGGGATATTTGGAACACTGGCACAGCCTTGTTGGTCGTTTCTGTTGTTTGGCACAGCGCTTGCTGGCATGGCGTTTGGGTCATGGAAGGCATACAAATGGTTTGGCGCTAAAATGATGGATATCTTTGCAGCCCATACAGGAGTAGAGAATAAGCTTACCTATTTGCAGGGGCAGGTGCTGGGGGATCCGAAAGTGGGAAAGGTTGTGCGTATGTACGACATGCAGGGAATGATTTTGAAAAACGTTATGGAAAATATGAAAAAATCCATAGAGTTTTTTGGAAAAATGTGCGATGTCGAACGGGAAGAGGAGGATGCAAATAAAGTGGTGAGCAGCCTGTTTACGGTAGGTTCCTATTTATTGGTGGCACTTAAGGCAGTGACTGGTGCAGTGACGGTGGGTGCTTTTACACAGTATACAGGGGCTATGAACCAGTTTGGCAGCGGATGTTTTATGCTGATTGCATGTCATGGAAGACTTCGGGAAATCTGCACTTATATGGGACCATTTCTGGAATTTTTGGACACGGATAATCTACATGTGAAAGGTTCGATCCCGGTAGAAAAACGGACGGATGGGGAATATGAACTAGCTTTTGAACATGTGAGCTTTCACTATCCGGGGTGCGAGGAGCTTGTGCTGCAAGATGTGAACTGCCAGATCCGGATTAAAGGGAAACTGGCAGTGGTAGGAAGAAACGGTGCGGGTAAGACAACCTTCATCAAACTGCTCTGTCGTCTATATGAGCCGACGTCCGGTCGTATTACGTTAAATGGAATAGATATCCGTAAGTATGATGAGGAAGAATACCGAAGCCTGTTTGGCGTGGTGTTCCAGGATTTCAAACTGTTTGCCTTTCCGGTCTGGCAGAATATTACGGCAGGGAGCAGAGGGCAGGAGGAGAAGATCTGGGAGGCGCTGCGGCAGGCAGATGCGCAGAAGACCGTACAGGAACTGCCGGAGGGACTTGCCTCTTATTTATACAAAGATCTGGAGGAAGGGGTTGCAGTCAGCGGTGGGGAAGCGCAGAAACTGGCTCTGGCCAGAGCGCTTTATAAAGACGCGCCAGTAGTGATTTTGGACGAGCCGACGGCAGCTTTGGATCCTAAGGCGGAAGCGGAAATCTATGCCCGCTTTCATCAGATGGTGGAGGGCAGGACCAGTATTTACATTTCCCACCGGATGAGCAGCTGCCGTTTCTGTGACGAAATCATTGTGTTTGATAAGGGGAAGATCGTGGAGCGGGGCAGCCACGAAAATCTTTATGCGGCTGGGGGAAACTATACGCGGATGTGGGATGCACAGGCACGGTATTACGCGTGAATAGATGACAGAACACAGACTATGGAAGGTATCTCTGACTGGCAGGGAATATCCCAGCGGCTGAAATCAAGGAAAAAACAAAGATGTACAATCGATTCGGCTTGTGTTATTTTATTATAGGTAGATTGATACAAAAGAATCGAGGAATGCATATGAACGAAAAGAACGATCTGACTCAGGGAAGTATTGGAAAAAATCTGGTCATGTTTGCCCTGCCTTATCTGCTGTCAAGTTTTATGCAGACTTTCTATGGGATGGCAGATCTATTTGTAGTAGGTCTGTATAATGGATCGGAAACAACTACGGCGGTATCGATTGGCAGTCAGGTAATGCATATGCTGACTGTTATTATCATAGGATTTGTTCTGGGCACTACGGTGCACATCGGACAATGTGTGGGAGCCAAAGATGGAAAGAAGGCTGCTGGAACGGTAGGAACATCCACTGTATTTTTTGCTGTATTTGCGGTTGGATTGACGGCAGTGCTGCTTCTGTGCACAGGACCGATAGTCCATGTTATGTTAACTCCTGCTGAGGCGGTGGCAGAAACAAAGACTTATCTGGTGATCTGTTTTGCTGGGATTCCACTGATCATGGCATATAATGTGATCAGCGGTATTTTCCGTGGTGCAGGTGATTCCAAAAGACCTATGTATTTTGTAGCGGCAGCCTGTGTGACTAATATCGGATTGGACTTTGTATTTATTGGGATATGTGGTCTGGGAGCAGCCGGAGCAGCCCTTGGCACAGTGTGCGGACAGGCGGTCAGTGTAGCGGCAGCGCTGGTGGTCATACGCAGACAGGATCTTGGGTTTGATGTCAGAAGAGAGGATTTTCTTGTGGACAGGGAAATTGTCTCTAAGGTTCTTAAGGTGGGAACGCCTGTGGCTATGCAGGATGGCTTGATCCAGATTGCATTTATTCTGATCACAGTGATCGCGAACAGCCGAGGACTAGTTGCTTCGGCAGCAGTAGGGATCGTGGAGAAGCTGATCGGATTTCTGTTTCTGGTGCCTTCGGCGTTTTTGTCGGCTATCTCTACGGTTACGGCACAGAATATGGGGGCGGACAAACCAGAGCGGGCAAGGAGAGCGCTGTATTACAGTCTTGTAGTCACCGTATGCTGGGGACTTTTCTGTGCATTGTACAATCAATTATTGCCGCATACCTTAGTGGGGCTTTTTACGAGAGACCAGGCAGTGTTACAGGCAGGATGTGAATATCTGCGCTCCTATGCTTTTGATTGTGTTTTTGCTGCAGTGCATTTCTGTTTCAGCGGTTATTTTTGTGGTGACCAGAAATCCATGGTTTCTTTTATCCATAATATTACAGCAATTATACTTGTGCGGATTCCAGGCGCATGGCTGGCCAGCAGGTTCTTCCCGGAATCTCTCTATCCGATGGGCTGGGCAGCGCCGTTAGGGTCGTTGTTGTCCGCGATGATCTGTATTGGATTTTATCTTTACTATAGGAGAGGGGAAGAATCAATGAAAGTTTAGACGGCAGTCGAAATACATGTAAAACGTAAATAGCTGGAGACCTTGTTTTCAAGGTTTCCAGCTATTCTAAGTACTGCCGGCGATGGGACTTGAACCCATACGTGGTTGCCCACAACAGATTTTGAGTCTGCCTCGTCTGCCATTCCGACACGCCGGCGTGTTTCACAACCGAGTTTTATAATAGCATAACTGCCGAAAATTGACAAGTAGTTTTTTCTAAATTCCATAGGCTTTTTGTGATAGCGACTTGCAGCGGGTCAATTATGAAATGTTGCGAGTTTTTTTACTGTACATTGATGGAAAGATGTGATATATTTGTAAAGGATTGTTGAAAAAAGTAATATATTGTAACAATTACGAAATAATTAAAAAGGAAAGTACGGATGAAAAATCGGAAAATGATAGCAGGAAAATGGGTAAAAGGGATGACGGCTCTGTGCATGACAGTGGCTTTGCTGCTTGCTCCGGCAAAGCAGGTGCAGGCGATTGGAGCGGGAAGTTCCATCGCGAGAGGAATTGATGTATCGAAACATAATCTGGCAATTGATTGGAGCAAGGTGCCTTCTTCTGGAGTCAGTTTTGTCTTTGTCAAGGCGGGAAGTACGAATTCAGGGGTAGATCCTTATTTTGATGCTAATATGCAGGGGGCCAGTGCAGCAGGACTCAGAACTGGAGTTTATCTGTATTCTTATGCGACGACAGTAGAACAGGCACAGAATGAGGCAAATCTTTTGATGCAGTGGATTGGTAACTATACAGTCAGTTATCCGGTAGTCTATGATATCGAGGATCCTTGCCATAAGAATATGTCTCAGGAACAACTGCAGGCGTTGATTAACACATTTTGTTCTACTGTGGAGGCACACGGATATTATCCGGTGGTATATTCCAGCAAGAATATGTTCCAGAATAAGATTGGTAATATCAAGTATGATAAGTGGGTGGCTCAGTATGCAGATGCACTGCAGTATGAGGGAGCTTCTTTCTGGCAGAATACTTCCCATGGCAGCGTGCCGGGAATTCCTACCAGAGTGGATATGAATTATCAGTTTAAGGATTATTCTTCTGTTATTGTGCCGAATGGTTTTGCGACCCGCGGGGATCAGCAGGTATTCTATGCGAATTACAGGATGCAGCGTTCCTGTTGGGCGAATTGGGAGGATAAGAAATATCATCTGGATGAGAATGGATTTGTGCAGAAGGGCTGTTGGTTTGAGGATGAGACAGGAAGATATTTCTTAGCAACCAAGGATGGCCATGCGCTCAGAGAAGATGTGACCATTGAAGGGGTTGAGTATTATTTTGACGAAAATGCGGTCATGCAGAGAGGTTTGGTAGTAAGACCAAATGGCAATACCTATTACTACGATGAAAATGGAGCGTTACAGAGAAATGTGAACGTGACTGTTGACGGGATAGATTACATGGTGGATCAGAATGGGATAGCGACTGTGGCTCCTGTTGCGGAACCTGCCGGGGAGGCAGAGATTGAGGTGGCAGATACAGCACAGTAGAATAGGAAAACGACAGGTGTAATAAAATATCAAACCGGTATCAAACTGGCAGCTGAGAAACCAGATGGGCACTGTGCATAACAGATCAAGTCTGACGGAATATGTTATCCATATAACATGATCCGGCAGGCTTTTTTTTCGGGTCATATACTTTTCAAAAGGTATGTTTATGGTATATAATAAAATCTGTGTGGGCGCATAATAGAATCGGGTGACAGGTTCGGAAGCTGTCGGAATCTCTTTGTGGAAAGATGTGGTAAGAGTATGGACTGTAAAGAAGTGGAGAAAAAAATACCTTCCTTTCTGCAGGAAGAATTAGGAGGAAGCAGCCTGGAAGAATTCATGGGACATATACAACATTGTCCAGAATGTGAGGAAGAGCTAACTATTCAGCTTTTGGTCACAGAAGGTTTGGAACGCCTGGAGCAGGGCAGCAATTTCAACCTACAAGAAGAACTTCTGATTAAATTGGAAAGCGCCGAACACGGCATTAGAGTACACAGGTCGCTGCTCTATACATTGTATTGTCTGGAAGCAGCGGTAGCGGCAGCCATTATTATAGCATTATGTATTGTATTTCGATTTTGATCCTTGTGACGGGAATCTTGTTTACGTTGTCGGGATCATATGATGGGGTACGCCAATGTGGAGAGATGGAGGCACAGAAAGGTATGGATTTATATGGGTCAGAAACTTGTATTATTGGATGGACATAGTATTTTGAACAGGGCGTTTTATGGGGTGCCTGACCTGTCGAACAGCCAGGGGCTTCATACGAATGCCATCTATGGTTTTCTCAATATTATGTTCAGGATTATAGAGGAGGAGAAGCCAGATTATCTGACAGTGGCTTTTGATGTACATGCGCCAACCTTCCGGCATGAAATATATGCTGCCTATAAAGGAACAAGAAAGCCGATGGCTCCAGAGCTTAGGGAGCAAGTGCCTGTTATGAAGCAGATGCTGCAGGCCATGGGGATTTGTATTGTAGAGAAAGCAGGGCTGGAGGCGGATGATATTCTTGGAACGATCGCGAAGAGGGCGGACAAGGAAGGCATAGAGGTGGTTCTTGTATCGGGAGACAGGGATCTTTTGCAGATTGCTACGGAGCGTATTAAAATCAGGATCCCAAAGACAAAAGGTGGTAAGACGACGGTAGAGGACTATTATGCCAAAGATGTGGAGGCGTGTTATCAGGTAAATCCAGTACAATTTATCGATTTAAAAGCGTTGATGGGAGATGCATCAGACAATATTCCCGGCGTACCGAAGGTGGGAGAGAAGACGGCTACGGAACTGATCAGCCGTTTTGGTTCTGTAGAAGAGGTCTATGCGCATTTGGATGAGATCAGTAAGAAGTCGATCAGGGAGACATTGATCAATCACAAGGATTTGGCTGAGTTGAGCAAGGTGCTGGCAACGATTCATGTGGACTGCGATCTTGCCTATAGTTTTGAGATGGCCAGAGTAGGAAATTTTTATACGAAAGAAGCCTATATGCTGTGCAGGCAGCTGGAATTTAAGAATCTGCTTTCGCGATTTGAGGAAGGTATGACAGTGCCCAATGTCCAATCGCAATATTTTATGCAGCTGACAGAGTTGACGCAGGTGGAGGCTTTGTTTGCAGAGTGTATGGAGTTATCAGAAGTGGGGATAACAGTATTGGCGGATGGGGATGCAGTGGAGGACTGTGTGGGGGCAGCGATTGCGGTCCATAAAGAAAAAGTCTGTTTTCTGCCATGCCAGGGGCTTGTGACGGCACAGTATCTACAGGATAAAATTTCCAGGATCAGTGCCAGAGAATGCTGCAGGATCAATACTTTTGATATCAAGAGACACTATTCTTACCTGGAACCGATGTGGCAGGAGAGCGGAAAAGACGTTATGCGTCCTTACAAAGAGCGGCGGTATTTTGATGTGCTGCTTGCTGCCTACCTGATCAATCCGCTTAAGAATGATTATGCATTTGATGATATTGCCAGTGAGTATTTAGGACTTACCATACCGGACAGAAAAGAGGTATGCGGCAGAGCCACCTATGCGCAGGTCTATGAGGAAACACCGCAGGCATTTATAGAGTATGCATGTTACAGTGCTTATGTATGTCTGTTGGCAGCTCCTTTGCTGCAGGAGAAGCTTAAGGAACAGGGGATGGATACCCTGATGTATGAGATTGAGATGCCACTGACCAGAGTGCTGTATGAGATGGAACAGTATGGTGTATTAGTCAGACCGGATGCCTTGAGGGCGTACGGGGAGGCATTGACAGGTAGGATCGCAGAGTTGGAGCAGGCCATATACCAGCAGACAGGCTGTGAATTTAATATTAATTCTCCCAAGCAACTTGGAGAAGTGCTTTTCAACAAGATGGGCATCCAAGGCAGCAAGAAAACCAAGACGGGATATTCGACAGCCGCGGACATTCTGGAGAAGCTCGCACCAGATCACCCGATTGTGTCAGATATTTTGGAGTACAGAGGACTGGCTAAATTAAAGTCAACTTACGCAGAAGGATTGTTTACCTGCATTGGCGAGGATGGCAGGATCCATTCTACTTTCAACCAGACGATCACGGCTACGGGACGGATTAGTTCTACAGAGCCGAATCTGCAGAATATTCCCATGCGGGTAGAGTTGGGCAGGAGAATCCGTAAGGTATTTGTGCCGATGGAAGGCTATCTGTTTGTGGATGCGGACTATTCCCAGATTGAACTGCGGATCTTAGCGCATATGTCTGGGGATGAACAGCTGATCGAAGCTTACAAAATGGATGAGGATATCCACCGCATTACAGCGTCTAAGGTATTCCATACTCCTTTTGAGGAAGTGACAGATCTGCAGAGGCGTAATGCAAAGGCGGTGAATTTCGGGATTGTTTACGGCATCAGTTCATTTGGCTTAAGTCAGGATTTGAGTATATCCAGGGATGAGGCAGCAGCTTATATAGAGCAATATTTCAAGACTTATCCGGGTGTGAAACAGTTTCTGGACAGAATGGTGGAGGATGCAAAGAAAAGAGGCTATGTGACAACGCTGTACGGACGTAGAAGGCCGATTCCAGAACTGCTTTCCAGCAAATTTATGCAGCGCTCCTTCGGGGAACGGGTGGCGATGAATTCTCCGATTCAGGGGACGGCAGCGGATATCATGAAGATTGCTATGATACGGGTATGGGTACGGCTGCGGGAGGAAGGGCTTAGATCCCGGTTGATCCTGCAGGTGCATGATGAGCTTTTGATTGAGACCTTGAGAGAAGAAGAACAGCAGGTGCGCCGTATTCTGGAGGAAGAGATGCGGCAGGCGGCTGATCTGTCCGTGTCGCTGGAAGTTGGCATGAGTTCTGGGAATGATTGGTATGAGAGTAAATAGCATCTGTCTGTGGAAACCTGGACAGTTGGCAGAAAGAGATACCTAGCAGGGAAGAAAGAGTCGAAATCATAGGACCGGGAAGGAAAAGAGGCTATGAAAGTAATTGGCGTTACCGGTGGTGTAGGGGCTGGTAAGTCCCAGATATTGGAATATTTGAGACATAAAACAGCGTGTCGCGTTATTATGGCGGATCAGGTGGCGCATAAGCTGGAAGAACCAGGCGCAGCATGCTATGATCAGATTATTGCACTGCTAGGAGATACCATTCTGGCGGCGGACGGCAGAATTGATAAAGGGAAGATGGCGGCCAGAATCTTTGAAGATCAGGACATGCTTGTGCGGATCAACGGGATTGTGCACCCTGCGGTGAAGACTTATCTGTTAGAAGCAATCAATCAGGAGAAGCAGGCTGGTAAGCTGCAATATCTTTTTATTGAGGCAGCACTGTTGATCGAGGATGGTTATGGACAGATCGTGGATGAGATGTGGTATGTCCATGCAGATGAGAAGATTAGAAGAGAGAGATTAAAGAAAAGCAGACACTATTCTGATGATAAGATCAATCAGATTATGCAGGGGCAGCTGTCAGAGGAAATGTTTTACAGATATTGTTCAGTGGTCATAGAAAATGAAGGTACACTGGAAAGTGTTTATAGGCAAATAGAGGAGAAATTGGGGGAAGATCTGTGTTAGAAACAATGAAATTTCCGGGGAAATTAGTATTTGGACTGGATATCGGAACGAGGAGTATCGTTGGTACAGTCGGTTATCGTGTAGGAGAGAGATTCCATGTAATCACGCAGAGTATCAGAGAGCATGGTACAAGAGCTATGCTGGATGGACAGATCCATGATATCTATAAGGTGGGCGCAACTATAGGCGAGGTTAAGGCAGAGCTGGAACAACGGGTTGGCAGACCATTAAAGGATGTCTGTATTGCGGCCGCCGGACGTGTGCTTCGTACTGTTACGGTCAAAGTAGATATGGAGCTGGACGGTGATAGGGAAGTTGTCGGAGAGGATATTTACGCACTGGATTCTATGGGTGTGGAGAAAGCTTATAGCGAATTTATGAGTGGTAATTCTTCTGAGATGAAATTTTTCTGTGTCGGTTATTCGGTGGTCCGCTATTATATGAACGGTTATGCAATGGGTAATCTGGAGGGGCACAAGGCGAGAACGATAGGGGCGGATATTATCGCAACGTTTTTGCCAGAAGATGTAGTAGATGGCCTGTATAAGGCGGTGGATCTAGCAGGGCTTGATGTTGTTAACCTGACGCTGGAGCCTATTGCGGCGATACAGGTGGCTATTCCAGAAATGTATCGCATGCTGAATATTGCTTTGGTAGATGTGGGAGCTGGTACTTCGGATATTTCTATTACGAAAGATGGCAGTATCATTGCTTATGGTATGATTCCGATTGCAGGCGATAGTTTGACGGAAGTGATCGCAAGGCACTGTCTGGTAGATTTCGCGACAGCAGAGAAAATCAAGCGTGATACAGGTGTCAGAGAACAGATTGAGTATCAGGATATCATGGGCTTGTCGCAGACGATTAGTACGTCGGAGATAGAAGAAGTGACAGCAGGTGTGATCGCTGACATGACGGGTAAGGTATCTGATAAGATCAAAGAACTAAACGGCGGCAGGGCAGTCAGTGCTGTTTTTGTTGTAGGTGGCGGTGGTATGCTGCCAGGTTATACGGAAACGCTGGCAGAGCAGCTTGGAATACAGAAAGAAAGAGTTGCTGTGCGCGGTGAAGCGGTAATGCAGAACATAGAATTTCTGGAGGAGAATGCCAGGAAAGATTCCCTGATGGTTACGCCTATTGGTATTTGTCTGAGTTTCTATGAGCAGAGCAATAATTTTATCTTTGTCTATTTTAATGATCAGCGGATCAAGATTTATGATAACAATAAAGTGGCAGTGGTGGATGCTGCTATGCAGGCTGAGTTTTCCAATGATGGGTTGTTTCCGAAACGCGGAAAAGAGCTGAATTATACAGTGAATGGCAAGCCCCGCATTACCAGGGGAGCTCTTGGTGAGTCGGCTGTCATTACAGTGAATGGTAACGAAGCGGATATTCACACACCAGTCCATGCCAATGACCAGATCCGGGTAGTGGAGTCCACAGCAGGTGAAGCAGCCCATCTGGATATCGGGCAGCTCCCGGAATTCGGTGCAGTTATGCGGGTGGAGGTCAATGATACGCTGATTGAACTGCCTAAGTTCGCAAGTGTTAATGGCGTATTGCAGTCAGGCTATTACAGTATTCAGGAGAACGATGTTATTGAGATTTTAAGTTACTATACAGTCCGTCAGGTAGCTGAGTTTATGGATGTGATTATTAACCAGGACATGAATATTTATGTTAATAATAAGCTGGCTGATATGGACAGTAAAGTCTATGAAAATTTCTCAGTCGTCTGGACAATGGAAGAATTGCAGCTTTCAGACCGCGATAAGTATGAAAATGAGCTGGCGAATTCTTTTGACGAGCTGCCAGAAGACGATGGGACGTATCAGAAGCGGGATACAGAGATAGAGCGGGAACTAGAGGATTCAACAGAGGTAAGCAGCCAGGCAGGGCAGGAAGGAAATGAGAGCGGACAAAGTTCTGACAGTGCAGAGGATTCAGGAGATGAAGCGGATCAGGGAATAGAGGACAGTTCTGCAGGGTTTTCTCTTTACGTGACAGTGAATGGAGAACAGGTACATCTTACTGGAAAGGCTTCTTACGTGTTCGTGGATGTTTTTGAACATATTGACTTTGATCTTTCTAAGCCGCAGGGAAGCGGCATTGTGACGAGATTAAATGGCAGGGATGCGCAGTATATGGAAGAGATCCACAGCGGGGATGTGATCGAGATTTATTGGAAGAAGATGTGAAAAACACGTATTCTCTGTGGCCGATAGACAGGAAATTACGAAAGAGGATGTTATGGGAGTACAGATGGTATGAGATTGTGCAGTATAGCTAGCGGGAGCAGCGGGAACTGTGTTTATGTGGGGTCAGATGCTACACACCTGCTCGTGGATGTAGGGATCAGTGGGAAACGGATGGAGACGGGATTACAGGAACTAGGGATCAGGATGCAGGAGATAGATGGCATTTTCCTGACGCATGAGCATGCGGATCATATCAATGGGCTGGGAGTTCTGGCCAGGAAATACGGGATTCCTATCTATGGAACCAGGGGGACGATTAGTGCAGTCAGGGGGAATCATTCGTTGGGAACCATCGATGAAGAACTGTTCCAATATGTTCAGGCAGATGAGAAACTGACAATCAAGGATATGACGCTCTATCCGATCCGGACCTCCCATGATGCTACGGAGCCAGTGGCTTACCGGATCAGTCATGATAAGAAAAAGATAGGGATTATTACAGATTTGGGTTGTTATAATGATTATACGGTAGAATGTCTGAGAGACTTGGATTTGCTTTATCTGGAATCGAATCATGATACCAATATGCTGCAGGTTGGTCCTTATCCCTATTATTTGAAACAGCGTATTCTAGGGAAGAAGGGACATCTTTCCAATGAAGCGGCAGGAAAGCTTTTAAGCAGGTTGCTGCATGACGATCTGAAAGCTGTCATGTTGGGTCACTTAAGTCAGGAGAATAATCTGCCAGAGCTTGCCTATGAAACCGTAAGAGTGGAAGTGACGATGTCGGAGACGGCGTATCAGGCAGATGATTTTCCGCTTTATGTGGCGAAGCGGAATGAAGTCTCACAGATGTTGGAGATTTAGATATGGGCACAGACGGAGAAATGGAAGATGAAAAGCGTGAGAGTGTTTTAACATAGGAAAACAGGAAGAAGGATCAAGGCTCAGGAAGCAGGAGGATATTATGAAAAAGACGATCATAACAGTGGTAGGAAAAGATACAGTAGGCATTATTGCGAGAGTTTGTACTTATTTGGCAGACAATGGAATCAATATACTGGATATTTCGCAGACGATCGTGCAGGGATATTTTAATATGATGATGATTGTGGACACTAACCAGACTACCAAAGACTTCGGCATCATTGTGAAAGAATTAGAGCAGTTAGGTGAGAGCATCGGCGTTATCATTAAATGCCAGAAGGAAGAGATCTTTAATCAGATGCATAGGATTTAGTAAAATAAATGCGGGTACGCGGGATAGGAGCGATATGATCAATATATTTGAAGTGGCGGAAACAAACGAAATGATAGAAAAGGAGAATCTCGATGTGAGGACTATCACATTGGGAATCAGTCTTCTGGACTGTATCGATGCGGATTTGAAGCTGGTCAATGAGAAGATTTACCACAAGATTTATGAAGCAGCTAAGGATTTGGTAGCTACAGGGGAGTATATTTCTAAGGAATATGGTATTCCGATTGTTAACAAGAGAATCTCGGTAACACCGATCGCATTGGTAGGGGGTGCGGCATGTAAGACACCAGAAGATTTTGTTTCGATTGCAAATACGCTTGATCAGGTGGCACATGAGGTTGGTGTAAACTTTATCGGCGGATATTCGGCACTGGTATCTAAAGGGATGACAAAGGCGGATGAGCTGTTGATCCGGTCTATTCCGAAAGCACTCTCTGTGACAGAGCGGGTATGCAGTTCTGTGAATGTAGGATCTACAAAAGCAGGAATTAATATGGATGCAGTGAAGCTGATGGGCGAGGTGATCCTGCAGACGGCGGAGTATACTAAGGATGCAGATTCCCTGGGGTGTGCGAAGCTTGTGGTCTTCTGTAACGCGCCGGATGATAATCCTTTTATGGCGGGCGCTTTTCACGGCGTAACAGAGGCGGATAAGATAATCAATGTAGGGGTCAGCGGTCCTGGGGTAGTTAAGACAGCGCTGGAGAAGGTCAGAGGAGAGAACTTTGAGGTACTGTGTGAAACGATCAAAAAGACGGCATTTAAAGTGACACGGGTCGGACAACTGGTGGCGAAGGAAGCTTCAAAATGTTTGAATGTTCCATTTGGGATCGTGGATCTGTCACTTGCACCGACGCCGGCGATCGGGGATTCCGTGGCAGATATCTTATGCGAGATTGGTTTGGAGTATGCTGGAGCGCCAGGCACGACGGCGGCGCTTGCGCTTTTGAATGATCAGGTGAAGAAAGGCGGTGTGATGGCGTCGTCCTATGTAGGAGGTTTAAGCGGGGCGTTCATTCCAGTCAGTGAGGATCAGGGAATGATCGATGCAGTGACAACGGGGGCACTGACGCTGGAGAAGCTGGAGGCTATGACCTGTGTATGCTCAGTAGGTCTTGATATGATCGCAATTCCAGGAGATACAAAAGCGACGACGATCTCTGGTATTATAGCAGATGAGATGGCGATTGGAATGGTAAACCAGAAGACAACAGCAGTGCGTCTCATCCCGGTGATTGGTAAAGGCGTAGGGGAGACGGTAGAATTCGGCGGTCTGCTTGGTTATGCACCGATTATGCCAGTGAACAGTTTTTCCTGTGATGCTTTTGTCAACCGTGGTGGAAGGATACCGGCTCCGATTCACAGTTTTAAGAATTGATTGTTCGGATAGAGGGTTTAGGGCCAGCAGGGGAAAAGCGTTGGGAAAGATGGGAATTTAAGAGAGAAAGTTAAGATAGAGAAAAAAGGATATCTAGGACAGATGGTGTCGTAGATATCCTTTTTTATGTTCTATAAAGTTTCTCTCAAAGATTATCCGTGTAGATGCTTTCTAATAGTATGTGGTATAGGACTATTCAGCAAATACTTTCAGATGTTCTCTCTCAAGTGCTTCTGCGTTATCGACAATTTTCTTAAAGTCATTGATCAGTTCATCTGAAAGCTTGACAGCAGAACGGTATTCATTCTCAGCCTTTGCATAATCCTGATTCTTAATGGCAACGATTACGTTCTTGCCGTATCCATGGAAACGGCGATGTTTCTCAGCTAATCCATTCCAAAGTGGAGAAATCATCTTGTTACGTGGATTCATTGCATAATAGAAATGGCCAAAAGCACACTTGGTATCATCAGTCTGAAGCGGAACACATTCTCTGTCTTTCACGATATTGCTTAAAGTCTTTAACCAGTTCTGGTGAGCAGTGATCGCATTCTGGACATTGGCAATGAACTGACGGTTATTCAACATATAGAAGACATCCTGTACCATGCTGCCCATTAATTTAGCGGAATCATCCAGATCTTTCTCGATCAAAGATACTGGGCGCATATTAACCTTCAGATCCTCTGAAACAGCGCCAAGCATATCGGACTGTTCATTTAAGGAGAGACATTCCTCACGCAGTCTTCCCATCTGGTCCTGTACATTAGTAACTGCGCTGAAAATCTCTTCACTTGTAGCAGCAATTGTTGTAATGGAATCAGTTATATTGACAATATTGGAAACATTGCGTTCATTATTGGAGAGCACTTTGCTAAGGTTCTCGCGCATTGCTTCCAGTTCTACCACCGTATGGTCAAGGCTTTCACAACTCATCTTGGAGGCAGCCTCGATTTTTGCAACGAAACCATCCATATTACTGGTGAGCTGTTTGGTCTCATCTGCCAAACTTCTGATCTGTTCAGCAACAACAGCAAATCCTTTACCAGCTTCGCCAGCACGGGCAGCTTCAATGGAAGCGTTCAGGGCCAGCATGTTGGTCTGGGCAGAAATAGAATTGATCCCTTTAATCACTTCATTCATGCCTTTGATAATCTCAAGAAGTTCCTGCATGTCGTCTTTCATCTGGTCAGATTTATCGATCGTAAACTGAGATTCTTCTACAATAGAAGAAATCTCCTGGCTGCTTGCTTCCATATCATCCATGATGGAACCAGCGGCAGAAGATACCTGCGCGATGGATTCAGCAAAACCTTCATGCGCATTAACAACCTCATTCATATTTTCTTCTGTCATTTGGGCGGCACGTACTACGGTTTCAGATATGTGCTTGACTGTGTTACTGATATATCCCATTTTATCTGTGCTGTCACCCATAGCAAGATCAAGGGCGCTAATCTGCATAACGGATTTACAAATACCGCCAACCAGCTGATTAAATTTATCTCTTCCTTCATTTAGACGCTTCTGGATCGCAAGCGCCTCGCCTCCGACCTCTACAGGTTCCATTTTGCTGATGCTCTGTAATATTTTGTCGTTTTTGTTTCTCATTTTGGTCCCTCCTGTCACCCACATATAATTCAATTATAACAGAGTGCTTTTTCTTTTTCCATAATAAAAACAATAAAATATACTGATATACAACATTATTATAACAAATTATGCATTAATGTAA
Source organism: uncultured Lachnospiraceae bacterium (assembly GCA_951800685.1). Classification (GTDB taxonomy): domain Bacteria; phylum Bacillota; class Clostridia; order Lachnospirales; family Lachnospiraceae; genus UBA3282. The sequence continues at coordinate 36,303 of CATOJY010000023.1, read as the reverse complement.
AGAAGATTTGTAGAATCTGGAACAGGGAATTGCAATTACGTAGCTAAATCATAAGTACTTTGATGTGGGGTAAATGATAGAGAGACGCAGATAAATCACGACAATAGAGAGGAAAATTGAAAGTACACCAAATCTAACTTTGACGTACTACAACTAATACAGTAAATATATACAAAATTGTATTGCTTTTTATGTTTATTTTTTATAATTATACTTAGTTTTTTTTCAGTGTCAATCTGAATTTAGTGTGTCTAAAAGAAACTTTGCAGTACGCCAAAGTACAGTTTGGCGGACTCTTTTTGATTCCAGAAAAATAGACAAAACTACTTAGTTATTTGTAGTTATTTTGTATATATTATATGGATTTTCTGATACCGTGTCAATCTCTTTTCTCTATTCTACGAATGATGAGACCTGTCCATCAAACTGTACTTTGGCGAACAATGAAGATATTTCATGTGTGATCGAGGAAGATGTGATGAAAGTAGAGAAGGGACAGGATATTGTACTGTGGCTGGAATGGATTCGGTTGACCAGAAACGGCATTAGAATCAAAACCAGACGGATCTGATTGATCAGGCAGCAGGTGACATTCTAGTAAAGCTGGCAGTCCGTGCGCCCTATATTTTTCTAGAAGGAGAAAGTACAGCATGGTTTGAACGGGAGGAGAAGGAGGCTTTTGCGGGACTTGTCCATATGTGGAAAGGATGCGACAGTCTGGGAAAAGGACCCCATAGGGGTGTGTAAGTCATAAATGATACATATGTCATAAAATAAGGATGGTAAACGGGTAAATGAATATTTTATTGGTTGGTGGCGGCAGCAGGATAGCGGATGCTGTGATTGATAAATTTAACAAAGGAAAGCACAGAGTCTTCTTGTTAACCGGCCGAAGAGACAGACAGAATTCTTATAGGCATGTATTTGAGAGGTACGATTATTCCTATGAGGATGAGAGTGTTAAGGATATTTTCGAGAGTGTTAAGCCGGATATGGTCATTTTCATGGGGGCTTATGATACAAATTTTGACTGGCACAGGGAACGACAGGAATCGGTACGTTATACGGCGACAGTGATGAATCTTCTATCCACGTACTCTTTGGCAGGAAAAGGACGGTTTGTCTATTTGTCTTCCCATGAAGTGTTTGGTGGAGCATATCACAATGATGTCGCTGTTTCTGAGTCGGTTTCACCCAGAGGTTTCAAGGCTATGGCGATTGCTCAGGGGGAGGAGATCTGTGACAACTACCATAAGACACAGGGGATGGATGTGCAGATTCTGCGGTTTGATCACCTGTATGGTATACCACACAAAGGACAAGAGGATAGCAATCCGTGTTTCCAAATGTGTCTTGAGGCACTAAAAACAGGCAGAATCTCTGCAAGTGACAGAAGATCGTTTTCCATGCTCTACGTAAATGATGCAGTGGAGCTGGCTTATAAAACAATGATAGAGGAACATCCAGCACGATCCTGTTACCAGATTTCTTCTATGGAGGAAATAAAAGAGATCAGTCTGGCGGAGTTAGTCATTAAGGCAATGGGCGGCGGTATCCGGTTAGCCAACCATTCAGTGGGAGAGCAGTATCGTTTCATACTGGACGGAAAGCTCTATGAAGAAGAGTATGGACAGAGGATCTTTGTATCTTACGAAGAAGGAGTATTGCAGATCGTCAAATATATGAAACGTCATGCGGATTCCTTTATTAATGCGGAGGATACAGACGGCAGTACGGCTGGAAGAGTTTGGCGTGGCGTCAAAACTGCTTTTAAGAGGCTGTTTCCCTTTATTGAGAATCTGGTTTGTTTTATTCCCTTCTTTTTGCTAAATAGTAAGGCGGCTGGCAGTGAATATTTTAACAGATTGGATTTTTTCTTACTGTATGTTCTGCTATTTGCGATTGTTTATGGACAGCAGCAGGCGATTTTTTCTTCGCTGTTGGCTGTTGCGGGATATTTTCTGCAACAGATGTATGGAAGAACAGGGTTTGAAGTATTGCTGGACTATGATATTTACATATGGATGGCGCAGTTGTTTATCATCGGCATGGTAGTTGGGTATATGCGCGACCAGCTTCAGTTTGTCAAGGATGAAAACGAAGAAGAAGTGCGTTATTTAAGTAGAAAGGTGGATGACATTGCGGACATCAACGATAGTAATGTCCGTATGAAACAGAGCTTTGAGACACAACTTGTGAACCAGAGAGACAGTCTGGGGAAAATCTATGAAATTACTTCCAGTTTAGAAGCATATGCGCCTGAGGAGGTATTGTTCTATGCTTCGAAAGTACTGGGCGAACTGATGGATAGCCGGGATGTTGCAGTTTATACAGTGGCGAACGGTGATTATGCCCGTTTGTTTTCCTTCACTTCCACAGAAGCAAAGAAACTGGGGAATTCGATTAAATATACAGAGATGGAAGATCTGTATCATGATCTGAGGGAACACCGCGTTTACATTAATAAGAAGCTGGATGAGAAACTTCCTTTGATGGCAAGCGCAGTATACACTGAGGACAGCATGGAATTGATTTTAATGATATGGGGAATTCCGTGGCAGCGTATGACGCTTTCGGAAGCTAATCGGTTAACGATTATCGGCGCTTTGATCCAGAATGCGGTTGTACATGCAAACCGCTATCTGGACGCTTTGACAAGTGAGCGTTATCTGGAACAGACCAGGATCATGTCGGCAGATGCTTTCGGTCAGCTTACAAGAGCTTTCTTTGGTGCTAAGGAAAGTGGTCTGACAGAGTGTGTTATGTTGGAAATTATGACAAAAGACTGCAGACAAGCGGCGGAAACATTAGGTGTGAACATGCGGCAGACAGATTACATGGGTGTACTGGAAGATGGCGGTTTCTATATCCTGCTCTCCAACACAGATGCAGAAAATGCAGAAGGCGTTATGGAACGGTTTAGAAATGCAGGATATGAGTGTCGTCTTAGAGAGGGGGCTGCCCTATGATTTTAACGTGGGAGGAACATGTTTTTCTCATCGTTGTGATTATGAATACGATTTTGGCGGTTTTGTATCTGCTGGTCGGCAGCCTGATCATAGTACCTTTTCGTAACAGAAAGCAGGAAGGGGAAGAAGAACGTCTGCATGATAACAGAAGGACTTATTTTCTCCGGTTTCTTGTGATGGTGTTGTGCCCGGTGATAGGACCGCTATTTTTCCTGGTTGTACACCTTCTCTATCTGACCGTGTTCAGGTTCCAGGTAGAGTTGGATGATGTCGTATTTAGTAAGGAGCGTGTGAGAACGCAGATCCGTGCAGATGAAGAAAGAGAAATGAATGTGGTTCCATTAGAAGAGGCGATCGCAGTCAATGACCAGAAGAGCTTGCGGGCAGCAATGTTAAACGTGCTCAAAGGTGAGATCAGGCACTCCTTATCAGCGATTTCTCTGGCTCTGGAAACAAAAGATTCCGAGACATCGCATTATGCGGCATCCATCTTAAGCCATGAATTGAGTGAATTCCGTATGGAGGTACAGAAGCTTTATCTGGGGATAAGAGAGGAGGAGCCAGATCAGACAGAATATGAGGATCTGATGATCAACTATACAGACGATATTCTAAAGCAAAAAGTTTTTACGGAACTGGAACAGAAACGGTTTGTACGGATGATGACAGAGGCAGGGGAGTCGTTTTATAGAAAAAATCCTGTCGGCATGAAAGTACAACAGTATGAAAGTATAGCCTTGAGACTTTTGGAGAATGGGGATTATGAAGAGGCAGAAGAATGGTGCCTGCGGCTGGCCCAGCAGTATCCGGACCAGTTGGCGGCATTTACCTGCAAATTGAAGTTATACTTTATTGTCAGAAACAGTGAGGCGTTTTTTCAGACGCTTGATGCTTTGAAACGATCGGATGTAGTGATTGATAATGAGACGTTGGAATTAATTCGGATTTTCAGTTAAATTTTGCGATTCTGAGATAATATAGCAGGATGTCTGTTGAAATGGACAGGAGAGGTAGAAATGATATCACGTCGAAATTATTTTACAATTACAGTTATAATGTTTATCGTGTTATTTTTGTTCCAGTTTTCTAATGTGGCGTTGGAAAGCTGGAATAATTATGAAGTAAATGACTATATTGTAGATACGTCAGAGATCTCAAATAGGAACGATGCTTTTAGCGCTGATGTTAATGAGAGGCAGAGCGAGTTCGCTCATGATTTACGGGAAATGGTTATATTTATTGGTGATCAGGAAGCAGTGGTAGGTGAGACGGCGTCTCTCTGGACCTCTTATACAAAGCGGAATTGGGCAGCATATCCGACGCTGGAAGCCTATGAGAAGGCAAAGACAGTGCAAAGGGATGTAGCGCCTGCTATGATTCTGATCGAGGCTGCAGAACTTGACTGGAAGAAAGAGGGAAATTGTGACTTACTAGAAGCGTATGTGGAAGCAGGAATTCCGCTCATCTTCTGTAATTTGCCAAAGGTATCTGTACTCAAAGAGAACAAGCAGCTGCAGGAGCTTCTGGGGATCGAGACAATCCGGGCGGAAGAGATGGCTGTGGCAGAGCTTCATCTGCACCAGGATTTCTTACTGGGAGGTGAGGCGGTCTACTCGGAAGAGGGACTGGAAGAGGGACTGGAATTCACATTCCCATGGTATGAAGTGACTTCGGAAAGTAAGATTTATATGAATGGCATGCCGAAGAAAAGAACTGCAGGATTGGATGCTTTGACAGATGCAGAACTGCCGGCTGTCCTCTGGCGCAGGGATACGGAGACGGCACCTGTGTTTGTGGTAAATGGCAGCTATCTGGAGGATATAGCCGGTTTAGGAATCTTATCGGCTATGTCAGCGGAAATGGGGTCTTATGAGATCTATCCGGTGGTCAATGCGCAGAATCTGATTTATGCCAATTATCCAGGGCTTGCAGAGGAGAATGATGATGTTCTGATGGAGCAGTACAGCCAGTCGCTGGAGGGATTATACCAGAATGTTGTCTGGCCCGATGTGGTGGCAGTACGACGGGAACACAGTTTGGCACTGTCTTGTATGCTCTCTCCACAGTTGGATTATGAGGACGACAGCTACCCGGATGTGTCTCAGTTTCAGCGTTATATGAAGCTTCTAAATGAACAGCGTGCAGAGACTGGATTATCTGGCACGTGTCATTCGGACACATCCATAGAGAAAAAGGTTGCAAAAGATGAAGAGTTCATGCAGGAAGCGCTGCCAACTTATCAGTTTACTTCGTTCTATCCGGGTGGTCTGACAGAGAAGGAAGTCTGGGCAGTTTTACAGGAGGATCTGTTTGCTTCTGTGAGGACGGTCGTTGAAAAGTACGAAGAAGAAAATGATGACAAAGAAGTGATTGGTTATCTTTCGGAATATATCACAAGACAGTGTGCTGTAATAGATGGTTTAGAAGATACTGTACGGTATGATTTCCGGAGCAGATGCCTGGAGACAGCGCTTGGCTATGTCAGCGTACTAGTTGATATGGAAGATATCGTCTATCCAAAAGAGGAGAAGGATGAATGGGCATTGGCATCCAATATCCTGCGCAAGAATCTGCAGGATTACCGATTTGGTGAGCAAGGATTTGACTGTACGACGGTATCAGAATGTGATGAACGGATCCGCAGTTTTCTAGCTCTGGATTATAAAGCATACAGAGAATTTAATACGATCTCTTTGGAGCGGAACAGTGCGAAAGGAGTCGTGTGGTTTGTACTGCGGACGAATCGTGAGAAGATTGAAAGTGTAGAAGGCGGAAGCTGGAAACAGTTGGAGGAAGACGCATATCTGGTCAGAGTAGAACAGGAAAAAGCAAAGATAACGTTAAAGGCAGCCTATTAATAGGAAGAGGAAAGAGATAGAATGAGAATTTGCATAATAGCGGAAGGATGTTATCCATATACGGTAGGAGGCATGTCCAGCTGGGCACATGGCCTGATCCGTTCCTTTCCAGGAGAGGAATTTGTGATTCTTTCCATCGTAGCAAACAGAGATCTGCGGGGGAAATTTGTGTACGAACTACCAGATAATGTTGTGGAAGTCCATGAACTTTATCTGGATGATTTGGACTGGTGCAAACATAGAAGAGGCAGAGGAAGGATGAATAAGAAAGAATATCAGGCTTTACGCAGCCTTATGCTCGGCAGACGGGTTGAGTGGGAGGCTTTGATTGATTTCTTCCAGAAGAAAAAACATTCTCTGAACGATCTGCTGATGGGAGAAGATTTCCTAAATGCAGTGACGGAATTCTATCTTTTGAACTACAGCCAGATTGTATTTACAGACTTTCTTTGGACGATGCGTTCCATTTATCTGCCGCTTTTTCGGGCTTTACAGATGAAAATACCAAAAGCGGATGTGTATCATTGTCTGAGCACCGGGTATGCAGGTATCTTGGGAGGCATGGGAAAGCATATTCATGGCGGCAGAATGTTGGTATCAGAGCATGGGATCTATACGAGGGAACGGGAGGAGGAGCTGATCCGATCAAAATGGGTTACAGGGATCTATAAGAATATCTGGATCGAGCAGTTCCGTAAGATGTCTAAGATGGCATATGACAGAGCGGAGCTGGTAACGAGTCTGTATGGACGTGCCAGGGAACTGCAGGCGGAACTGGAGTGTCCAATAGAAAAAACAATGGTGGTACCGAATGGCATTGAGGTAGAAAAATTTCAGGATCTTTTGGGTAAGACGGAGGCAGAGCAGGAGGAAATCTATGTTGGCGCAGTTTTTCGCGTGACGCCGATCAAGGATGTCAAGACATTGATTCAAGCTTTTGGATTTGCGAAAGAACAGGAACCGAGGCTGAAACTCTGGATCATGGGCCCCTGGCAGGATGATGAGAGCTATGCGAAAGAGTGTTTTGATATGGTAGGGATCATGGGGATTTCTGATGTGATTTTTACTGGCAGGGTAGATGTGAGGGAATATTATGGCAAGATGGACATGATGATTCTGACCAGCATCAGCGAAGGACAGCCGCTGACGATTTTGGAAAGCTTCGCTGCCCATAAGCCAGTAATTGCTACGGATGTAGGGGATTGCAGGGGATTGATCCTGGGGAACGGAGCAGAAGATACGTTTGGGGACGCAGGAATCGTTACCCATATTATGAATATCGGCGAGATCACGCAGGCAATTCTTACTCTTGCTGGGAACCGGCAGATACGTATGCAGATGGGGGAAAATGGATATCGAAGGGTGTCGGCAATTTATCGTGTAGAAAATATGCTGAATGCTTACAGGACGATCTATAAAGAATTTGCTGACAGTATGCAGCTAGCTTTTCAAGAAGATGAGCTGAAGGATCATAGCGAGGAGGAGTAGGTCTATGGCAGGAATTGGCGTCAGATTAAACCGCATATTCGAAAAGAAATCTGTTTTTTCGAGTCTTGTCGGATTTGTTTACAGTACCATTGCAACAGTAGCACCGATGGTACTGGTTATATTGAACATTGTTTTGATGGGATGGGTGATGGGGCTCAATAGCACAACCTACCTGGAGCGAGAAGTTTTTTTCTGCACAATATTGTACACCTTTATCTTTGCACTGGTGACAGCAGCGCCTTTTAATGCAGTATCGTCAAAATATATACAGGATGCCATCTTCGAAGAACGTTACCAGGATATTTTATCCTGTTATTATTTGGGTCTGATGTTCAATATTGTGTTTAGCTGTCTTCTGGGAATTCCATTTTGTCTGTGGGAGCATTTCGTTGGGGGAGTCAGTGTATTCTATGTATTTGTAGGATTTTGTGGCTATATTTCACTGGTACTGGTTTTTTATTCGATGATTTACCTTTCTATTTGTAAGGATTATCAGAAAATTTCGTTGTATTTCCTATTAGGGATGATGATGGCGTTTGTGATAGCAGCTATTCTTTGTTTTTGGTTCCATTGGGAAGTGACGATCAGCATACTGTTTTCTCTTATGATAGGATTCTTTCTGATCGCAGTAATGGAGTTTGCTACAGTCAAGAGATATTTTATGCAAAACAGTAACCGCTATAAAGCGGTAGTGAAATATTATGGGAAATGGTGGCAGCTGATGGCGGCTAATTTCCTGTATATTCTTGGCTTATATATTCACAATTTTGTCTTTTGGTCAAGCGAAATGAGAATTGTGGTGGTTAAGAGTTTCGTATGCAATCAGCCGTATGATATGGCCACCTGCATTGCCATGTTTACGAACATCTCCGCTACAGTTATCTTTATAGCCAGGATAGAGATGCATTTTCATGAAAAATACAGAGCTTATTCGGAAGCTGTGATTGGGGGAAAACGCGCTGATATCAATAATACGCAGAGGAGGATGTTTAGACAGATCAGCAGTGAGCTGATGAGTCTGGTGCGCATTCAGTTTATCATATCTGTGGTGTTGTATCTGCTCTGTATTGTTCTTTTGCCAAGAATTGGCCTTGGGGGTATGGTCATGCGGATTTATCCCTGTATGGCAGCGGGGTATTTCATATTGTTTTTGATGTATGCAGCAATCCTTTTTTTGTATTATTACAATGATCTGGCGGGGGCTGTTATGACAACGTTTTGTTTTTGCGGCGTGACTTTTTTGGGAAGTGTTGTCGCTATGCATATGTCAGAGATCTGGTATGGTCTGGGTGTTCTGCTCGGAGCTTTTGCAGGGTGGACAGTTGCTTATGGCAGATTGCGGCGGGTAGAGAGAAATCTGGATAGGAATATTTTCTGCAAGGGCTTACTTCTTAAACGGGGAAGTGGAAAAAAACCATCAAGTATCGTTTACCAGAAAACGGACGGGGGACAAAAAGGAAATAAAAGATGGAAACAGGAAGTATCATAAAAATTGCGATAGCGGCTGCCGGGATTGCACTTGTGTTATCCAGCTTCTGGTTTCTTGCTGTGAAAAAAATGACAGCGGATTTTGCTGTTATATGGGAAACTTTTGGGTTACTGCTTGTCATGGGATCAGTGTCACGATGTTGTGTATGGCAGGGGAACGTTTATGGAGAAGGCACCGTGATTTGTATGAGCATGATCGGTCTCATAGTCTGTTATTCTTTTAGTCTGGTTCTGTCCCGCATGAAACTCAAAAACCATGAGTTGGCGATAGAAGTATCACTGCTCCGTCAGGAAGACAAGAGCATAGGCAAAGAATCAAGCAAAGATCTGCTGATCATCCTTCCTGTGAAAGACGAAGAAAAAAATATACAGAAGGTATTGGAACAGCTGTCACGGCCAGAGATAGAAAGGATAGCAGATATCCTGTGTGTTAATGACGCTTCCTCAGATACTTCCGGGGAAATCATCAGCAATTACCAATGCGCACAGATCACGAATGTATTTGGACTAGGGTATGGCAGCGCATTGCAGTTAGGGTATAAGTATGCAGTCCGAAGAAATTATCAATATGTTATTCAGATGGATGCGGATGGGCAGCATGATGCTTGTAATATTCCGTTTATCTATGAAAAACTTAGGAGCAATGGCGAGAGTGACAGACAACCTGATCTTGTGCTGGCGTCCAGATTTATGGAAGGCAGTTCGGAATTCCCCGTTTCTGTGTTTAAGAAATTTGCATTCTGGCTGTTTCGCACCATGATCAAGGTTGCGACGGGGAGAAAGATTGCAGATCCAACAACAGGACTTCAGGGATTAAGCAGAGATGCTTTTACCTATTATTCCCAATATAATAACTTTGATCATCAATATCCAGATGCCAATATGGTTATGCAGATGCTGCTTTTGAAATTTCAGTTGGTCGAAATACCGGCGGTGATGCATGTGAGAACAGATGGTAAAAGTATGCACTCAGGGATTGAGCCAGTCTGGTACATGGTACGTATGTTCTGTAGCGTGGCCGCTGTTGCCTTCCGGGTCAAAATATTAAAAATGGGGTAGAGGATATGATCAAAACGAATAGGAGGCGTTTCTTGTTGGTGCTGTTTGTTGGAATGATCATGATTTTATCCCTTAGTATGTTAATGTTTCATAAGTATCGAGGAAATATCAGAATGGAAAGCTATCTGTTTACAGAATCATCACGGGAACTTAAAAATCCTGGGAGGGGTTTCTACCAGCTTTACCGCTTCATGATAACAGACGAGCAGGTCAATTACTGGAAGCTTGTTCAGGAACTGTATAGGACAGACAAAGATACGAGTCTCACTCTGGTTGAAATTAATTTGCAAAATTATCGTGATGGTGAGATCAGCAAGCAAGGAATAGAAAATATACAATCTTTGTTTCAATCCCTTGGAGATCTTAATAAGCAGTTGATCGTTCGATTCATGTACGATTGGGATGGAGAGAATGATAAGTATGAACCGGAAACGATAGAAATCATATTACGGCATATGGAGCAGCTAAAACCTGTGCTGCAAGATACAGACAATCCTATTTTTATCATACAGGGATTGTTTATTGGTAATTGGGGTGAGATGAATGGAACGAAGTATTTTGGCGATGTGCAGATGCAGCAGCTTATAGAGCAGCTGGACTGCGTAACGGATCCAAATATTTTTCTTGCAGTCAGGACCCCCGAACAGTGGCGTAGGATTACTGGAATGCAGGAAATATCACAGCAAGCTTTGGAAGAGCATGCATTCGCCGGACGACTCAGTCTGTATAATGACGGTATGCTTGGAAGTGAAAGTGACTATGGCACTTATCGCATACAGGAAATTGCAGGGGAGAAAATTTCCGAACGGACGGAAGAACTGCAGTTTCAAGGAGAGCTCTGTAAGAAGGTCCCGAACGGGGGAGAGGTGATTCAGGACAATCAATACAATGATTTTGATAATGCGGTAACAGATCTTGCAGCAATGCATGTAACCTACTTGAATTCAGGACACGATCAGGCGGTCTTAGATAAATGGAAGAATGTAAAAGTCAAGGTTAAAGGCTGCTATCGAGGTATGGATGGGTATACTTATATTGAACGACATTTAGGGTATCGTCTGCTAATCCAGGAAGTGGCATTTCACCATAATACGTTTTCAGATTTTCTGGAAGTCGGGGTAACGATGAAAAATGTTGGTTTTGCGCCACTGTATGCAAAACCTGAGGTTGGCATTGTCCTTTATGACGAAGAACAAGGTACTTATCTGACTTATGCGATGAAAGGAGATTTGCGTAAATTAGCAGGAGGTAATGAGGCGGAAGAGCATTTGACTCTTACATCGGACATTCCTGTAGATATATTGTTAAAAACAAAGTATGAAGTATATTTTTTTATTACTGATTCAAAAACCGGGGGTCGGATTCTTCTGGCGAACGAGCAGGAGGCGGAAGAATACGGGTATTGTATTGGCAGCATTGAGTTATACGATCATTGACAGGAAGGGGAGATAACATGGATCCATGGTATTGGATAATGGAATACGTAAAGGTATTTTGTGGCTATCTGCTCCTGATGTTTCTTTGGCCTTCTGTAGTATTTAGCAGTCATTTGAAAGCAAAGACGAAAACGTATCGTTTTAGTTTTTGCGTTACTGTGCCAATCGTTATGGCCAATACGATTGTTTTGGTGTTGGGCTTATTTCATGGTTTGCGTCCATGGAGCGTTCGTCTGGTTATCTACGGTATTTTCTTATTGGCGTTGTGCAAGAACATGGTGTCCTATCTTGATGGGGAATACCGGAGAATGATGGAAGCAGATTTCCCGGATGTCCGAAAATTAAGAGGAAAATACAGGGCGCTGGTTCTTGTATTGCTCTTTTTCCTGGTGTGTTATAGACATGCAAAAAAAGCAGTGCGCTTTTTGAGCTTTGATTATTGGAAAAGAATAAAATCCTGTAACTGGCAGAAAGTCAAGATAAAAGTAAAAGGGCAGATTTGGAACCTGGGAGCGGGAGCCAGCCGTTTTTTCTGGAAATACGGTATTCTTCTGTTGGTGCTTGCCTTTGGAATGGGATATTTTTCTTACGGTGCATTTCAGATCCCCTCCTATGGGTATGGGGATCTCTATATTCACCATAAGTGGATCTATGGATTGCTGGAAGGCAAAATATTTCTGGAAGGGATCTATCCAGAGGGCATGCACTGTTTTATTTACTGTCTGCATACGCTTTTGGGGATCCGCGTGTATAGCATTTTGTTGTTTTTGCAGGGAATCCATGTGGCTGTTTTTATGGTTGCAGCTTACCTGTTGTTAAGAAAAGTGTTTCACTGGCGGTATACACCGTTGCTTGTGCTCATGTTATTTCTGACCCTGGACTTGGGAAATGCGGATCTGATTCACAGTATGTTCCGGCTGCAGATTACGCTGCCGCAGGAGTTTGGACTGCATACCGTGTTTTTGTGTGTGCTCTATCTTGCCAGTTATCTGGAAAGTGACCAGGAAAGCGGAAGGAAGCGGGAAGCCCTTTTTCTGTTTATGATGTCTTGGGCGGCGGCACTTACAGTTCATTTTCATGTGGTTCTTATGATGGCGATCTTGTGCTCTGCGTTTGTTATTTTTGCATGGAAAAAGACATTTAGCAGAAACGGTCTGCTTCCTTTGCTGGCTGCACTGTTTGGCGCATGTCTGATTGCGTTGACGCCTATGGCGGGTGCAAGGATGCAGGGAATTCCCTTTAGCGCATCTATTGATTGGGCAATGAATGCCATGAGTGGTAAGGAGAGCAGGGAGTTACGGGAGCAGGAAGATGCTGTGGGGGAACAGGAGACGGTAGAAGAGGAGACGAATAGCAAGCGTAAGGAAATTAGCATTACAGCAGCGCTCCTACGTGGTGTGACTGAAATTTATGATCAAGGATATTCTGCATTGTATGGCAGAGAAAGGGGAGGATGGTTCTTTGCCATCACGGCAGTCATCATAGGATTACTCTGGCTGTCTGGACGTATTGTCCGGTTACAACCGTTTCATGAGAAATATGGCGGATATCGTCCGGTGATCCTCTCGTCTGTACTGTACATATTTGTATATGTTGCGCCTATGGTCGGACTACCGGATCTCATACCGGAAGGACGTTTTTTTGCACCGGGGCACATACTGCTTTTGGCAGTTATGGTGATGCCAATAGATTTTATGTTTTGTGAATCGCTTCGTTTTTGCACTGACATTCTCTTAAGGATTTTGTCATTGGCATCACTTGCAGGAATCTATGGAACTGTTGTAGTGACAGGAAATTTTAGAGGATTTCTATTCTATGAAATGTCGCGGTATAATGCGGCGGTGACAGTGACGGAATCTATTATCAATACGTTTCCACGGTACAGTTATACAATCGTATCGCCTACGGATGAGCTCTATCCCGTGATTCAATATGGGTGGCATGAGGAGCTGCTTACCTTTGTGGAGAATTGTGAAAAGGAAACGTATTCAATTCCATCAGAATATGTATTTATTTATGTGGAGAAAAAGCCGCTTCTCTATGCGCAGTCTCATTTTTTCCAGGGACCGTGGTGGATGGGAGAAGAAAAATATAAAGATCCTTTTTGGAATATATATGCCATAAAATATCCGAATAGTGGAGCAAGCCAGAACCCTGAGATCTTGGCTTCACAGATTTCGGAGAGCGAGGCGGCGAAAGAACTTCCGGCGTATGATAATGCCTGGTCGATGTATTTACAGCTTGAAAACCGGACGATTCTGGAATCGAGGGCGTATGGCTGGTGTCAGCAGTTTGCTAAGAGACATCCCTCGGTATTGAACATCTATTATGAGGATGATGATTTTGTGTGCTACTATTTCAGGCAGGATGCAGGAAGTCTGCCGTATAATTTGGGAAGCGAGAAATAACATGATAAAAAGGCTGGTATTATCTGTCTCTAATACCGTGAAAGAGAGAGAATGGAAGCTGTACAAAAAGAGGAAATATAATCGGTTGAGGAATAAAGAATTTACGATTATCGGATCGAACTGCACGGGGGCATTTATGTATTATGATCTCGGTCTAGAGTATCTTACGCCTACGGTTAATCTGATGATCGAGATGAATGATTTTGTTAAGATGGCCGGCAATTTGGAATGGTATATGGAGAAGAAACTGGTGGAAGTCAAGGAGAATATGCAGTATCCGGTCGGTCTGTTAGGAGATGTTAGAATCCATTTTATCCATTATAACAGTTTTGAAGAAGGAGCACTAAAATGGGAGGAAAGAAAACAGAGAATCAGATGGGATAATCTTTTTATTGTCGGTTCAGAAAAAGATGGTTGTACTTATGAAACAATCAAAAAATTTGACCAGCTGCCCTATGAAAATAAAGTTATTTTCACACATGTAGAGTATCCTGAATTTTCTTCCGCCTATTGTATTAGTGGATTTGAAGATCGGGAGGAAGTGGGAGTTGTCATAGATTTTAGGGATCGATTTCTGAGAAGGCGGTATTTGGATTCTTTCGATTATGTAAGATTTCTAAATGGTAAAAAGATACGAAGCAGGAGAGGAAAGCTATGAATGATGTGGGGATCCTGACATTTCACTGCGCAGACAATTATGGAGCGATGCTGCAGGCTTATGGCCTGAAAGAGTATCTGAGACGGAGAGAGATAAAAGTTGAGATCGTGCAGTATGAACCACCTTATATGACAGGGAGACATTGGTGGATCCCCTATATACCTGTTGGAGGGTTGCCTGGTATTCTGTATTATGGGTGGCATAGATGGAAAAAGAATTTAAAGATGGGTAGGGCTTTTTTTGAGAAAAGAACGAAGATGGAATGCTTTAGAAGACAATGTCTTACGGAAGGAAAGAGAAAAAAGTTATATTTGGATGCGCAATTAAAGAAGCTTACTTATCGGTATTATATCGTAGGAAGTGACCAGATCTGGAATCCCAGTATTACGTGCGGTCTGCGAAAGGCGTATTTTGGTCATTTTAAAAATCCATATAAAGAGAAAGTAATTGCTTATGCGGCTAGTTTAGGGACGGCGGCCCTTCCTTCTAAGTACGACAGGACGTTTGCAGAATTGATAAAACATGTGGATGCTGTTTCCGTCAGGGAGAGAGCCGCTGTTTCCTATGTAAAACAATTTTATGACAAGGATGTGACTGCCGTTCTGGATCCTGTTTTTCTGTTGGAGAAGAAAGAGTGGGAAAAGATCACGAAACTGCCGGTTTACAAGAAATTTATTTTTATTTATATGACAGAACAAAACGATAAGCTGGTTGATTTCGCAAAGAAACTGTCGGCTGCAAAAGGTTGGGAGATTATCAAAGTCACGGATGGGGTGGCGATAGATGATGCGGAAATTGTAACAGATTATACTGCCGGGCCCTCAGAATTTTTAGGATATGTTCACCAGGCAGATTATGTGATATCGAGTTCTTTTCATGTGATCGCTTTCAGTATTATCTTCCAGAAAAAATTTGTTGCTTTTTTACATAGCAGTGTCGGAGAAAGAATCAGCAATATACTAAAAATTAGCGGACTGGAACACAGGCTGTATGAGGAGAATACAGGAGTGGAAACGGAGGCCAGCGTTGATTGGAGGGAAGTTGAGAAGCGGATCAAAGAGAGTGTGGAAGCAGCCGGAAATTTTCTAATGGACAATATTAGGCCAAGGGAATTTTGCTGACTTTGAGGTTATGAGATGAAAAAGTATCAAAAGAAAGAGGCCTGTTGTGGATGTGGGGCATGTGCAGAAATCTGTCCTGCAAAGGCAGTTACCATGATTCGCGATCAGGAAGGATTTTGTTATCCACAGGTTAACCAGTCAGTCTGTACTGAATGTGGAAAATGCAGACAGGTATGTCCAGTTGGGGAGCAGGAGAGAGGTGGAGGTCTCAAGCTTTATCTGGGTGCCCAGGCAAAAGACGAAGGCCTTAGATATTCCAGCTCTTCTGGGGGTGTCTTTGCTGTACTGGCAGAGTATGTGATTAAGAGACAAGGAAGCGTTTATGGTGCAGGATATGATGGGAATATGCGTGTGATCCATACAGAAGCATCAAATCAGATACAGCTTGAACGGATTAAGAGGACGAAGTATGTTCAGAGCAGTATGGAGGGGATCTACAGAAGAATAGAGAAAAATCTGGAAGAAAACAGATGGGTTCTTTTTTGTGGAACTCCTTGCCAGGCACAGGCGCTTATGTTGTTTTTGAAAAAAACCTATGAAAAACTGATTGTTGTGGATCTGGTATGTTATGGTGTGCCTTCTCCAGGAATCTGGGAGGATTATGTGAGGTATCTGGAGCATAAACATAGAGGGAAAATGACTGTATTTTCTTTTCGGGACAAACGAAATAAAGATAATGGACATGTACGGTCTTATGTTATCGATGGCGTAGAATATGTCGATTCCCTTTACCAGGATATTTATTGCAAAATGTATTTTAGAAACTATATATTGCGTCCATCCTGTCATCATTGTAAGTTTTGTTCGGTAGACAGGAACAGTGATTTTACGATTGGAGATTTTTGGTCGATAGACTGCGTCCGGCCTGATTTGGAGGATGGGATGGGGACTTCTATGGTAATCGTACATTCTGAGAGAGGGAAAAGGATCTGGAAGGAAATAGAGGGGGAATTTGTCTGGTTTGTATGTAAGAAGAAGGATTTATTACAACCGAGACTATTGAGTCAGACTAGTCAGGCAAGAGTAAGGTGGATATTTTGGCTGCTATATAGGTGTCTGCCATTTTGGATGATAGCGAAATTGATGGAAAGATAAGATGTGCTTCAGAGGGAAACGAAGATGCTGGAAATGTTTCGATATTTGATAGGGATACTAGAGAAAAGGGAGCGTAGTGACTGGAAAATCTTGATTTTGTTAGATTTTGTCAGTCCGGCTACGGATCTTATTAACTTTTCGGTGATCATCTATATCATCAACGTTGTCATGCGTGAACAACAGGCATCGAAAGAGATTGTTGTATTCACATTTTTTATGGGTTTGTTGTCTATTTTAAAAGGGTTTTTCGATCTCTATAAATGCAGGGTCCAGAACCGGTTTCTCTACAACGGCTCACAACGGTTGTCTGAAAAACTATGTGAAGTACTGTTGAAAGAAGATTTGCTGCATCATAACCAGAAGAGTCCGATGCAGGCAGTTGCCATAGTACGCAGTGATACCCAAAACTGTATGAATATCCTGTTGACCTGTCTTGAGAGCCTGATCAATATGTTGACTATGATGGGGTATTTTACGGTGATGTTATTCACCTCGAAGTGGCTGGGACTGACCAGTTGTGCAGTGTTTATGCTGTTCATGGCAGGGATGTTTTTCTATTACAGAAATCAGATACAGATGTATGGTGAAAGATCCAGAATGTTTGCAATCAAGGCAAACGCACAGGTAACGATCGCTTACGGAAATTTCAAGGAAATGAAGATCGCTGACAATGCGGATGTCATTTTGCAACGGTATAGCAGTGTCAGTGAGGAGTATGCACAGATACAAAAGCAGTATCAGTATAAAAGAAGCATGATGAGCATGATCATGCAGAATTTCGTGATGACAGCTTTGTTCATCATATTGGCCTGTTTCCTGAATCGTCCGGGAGAAGGTACGGAGATTTTTCTGGCATCAATGTTAGTATATCTGACGATGCTGATCAAGATGATACCAATAGCGTATAGCATTGTAAGTGGACTTAATGATATGAAATTTTCACAAAAGTCTTATGAAGCATTGCAAGAAGGATTGTCCAGATATTCTGAAATCAGGCAGACAGAACGGGAGAAAGAAAAATACAGATATAAGAAGCTGACTTTCCAGAAAGGGCTTTTTGTCCAGGATCTTACGTTTTATTATAATGATCGAAAAAAAATTTTTGAACATGCCTCTATTGAGATTCCGGCAGGATGTTCAGTCGCAGTGATCGGGGTTTCTGGTATTGGTAAGACAACATTTCTTGATCTGATCCTTGGGTTATTGACACCGCAGGCAGGGAAAATCTTATATGATGATTTTGAGATTGTGACCCATACAGACGAGCAGGGAGTATGCAGGGCCAATATAGGAGAGATTACCAGCTATATCCCGCAGACTGTATATTTAAATGGGGAAACGATCTGTCATAATGTTACCTTTTTTGCCAAAGAAGGGGAAGAAAACAGTGAAAAGGTAAAGGAATGCTTGGAGTGTGCGCATGTGTGGGAAGATGTCATGCAGATGCCGGAGGGTATCCATACGCTGATTGGCGAGAATGGAACGGCGCTTTCCGGAGGGCAGCGCCAAAGAATTGCGCTGGCGAGAGCTTTGTATAAAGACTTTGAGCTTCTGGTGATGGATGAGGCGACTGCAGCCCTGGATTTGGAAACAGAGAAGGCGGTTATTGATTCGATCCGGCAGGTGAAAGGAAACAAAACGATATTGGTTGCCACTCATCATAGGAGTTTGGCGGATGAGTGCGACATGGTGTATCGAATAGAGAATAAAGGATTTGTGAGAGTGAAGTAGCAGGGTAGAGCATGAGTAGTTTCAAATCGGAGGAGATAGAACAAAAATTTGCAGAGGGCAGAGTATCAGCGGTGGTTCCGGTGTTTAACGGGGAAACTCATCTGCAGCTAATGTTGGAGTCAGTTTTGAGCCAGACGTATCCGCAGATCGAAATAATATTGGTGGATGATGGATCGACAGATGGTACTGTTGGGATTGCGGAAAGCTACCGTAAGCGATTTCAGGCAAAGGGGTACGGTTACCGCATCGTCAGAGCGCTTCATAGAAATGCTTCGGCAGCGATTAATTGTGGACTGCCTTATGTGACAGGAGAGTATTTGATCTGGCCGGACAGTGATGACCGGCTGGAGAAAGAATCTGTAGAAAAGCGGGTGAGATTTCTGCAGAAGAATCCACAGTATCAATGTGTCAGGTCCCTGGCATATTATTTCGATCAGCGGACACAGGAGATTGTACCAGCGGATGAAAGTACTGGCGAATTATCCAAAGAAGATCTGTTCTGGGATATTCTGGAATCTAAAACATTTGTGTGCTGCGGGTGTTATATGTTAAGGGCGGAGAAGTTTTTTGAGATCTATCCTCAAAAGCATATTCCTGAGTATGACGTTGGGCAGAATTTCCAGATGCTGTTACCCTTTATGTATTACCATAAGTGCCCGACGATTCCTGAACAACTCTATGGAGTCTGTGTCAGACAAGGAAGCCATTCCAGAACAGAATTGACAGAGCAGGAGGAAAAAAAGAAATATCAGGATTATGAGAAGCTGATTGATGAGATTGCTTTGCTATGCCATATAGAAGACAAAGAATCCATCGGTCGGATAATGTACTGGAAAAGCAGACGGAGATATTTTCTGGCAGTGAAATACAGGGAGATATTCAAAGTGATTGCGGCTTTATGCCAAATGAGGCGGTATGAAAAAGAAGGATTTTATCAGGCACTCCGTGATCTTCTATGGAGTGGTATAAAAGTATGGAGCGTGCAATGGAAAAAAAGATTTCGGTGATTGTCCCGGTTTATAATACGGAAGCATATCTTTGTGACTGCGTCACATCTGTTTTGGAACAAACTTTCCGGGATTTTGAAATTATTTTGATCAATGATGGATCGCAGGATAACAGCGGAGATCTTTGTGAAAGACTGTGCGAGGGCGATCAGAGAATACGGGTCCTCTGGCAAGAGCATAGGGGAGTGTCCGCTGCTAGAAATGCAGGTATTGATGCAGCAGAGGGAAAATATTTGTTTTTTCTGGACAGTGATGATTTTATCCATCCCCAGCTTCTGGAGGCGCTTTACAGTCTGCAGGAGGAGAATAGAGCAGCCATAGCGACGACGGAGTTTTGTTATGTGAGAAAAGGTAAATTTCAGAAACCAGCAAGTTTCCAAATGGAACCGGATCACAGAAAAAATTGCTGTTACCTGAATCATGATCAGGCAAGGAAACCATCAACTTTTGCACATCCTAGATTACGGCTTGATGCGATTGGCGGGAAAATGATTCTTTCTGAAGCGATTGGTTCAATACGGTTTGATGAAGAACTTACCCATGGCGAGGATACTTTGTTTCTCCATCAGATGATTGCTAACGGAGCGGATGTTACAGTAGTATTTCGGAAATGGTATTTTTATAGAAGGATGGAGAAGGAACATGATAAGGAATATACGATAGAATCCTGTAAGAGCAGATTAGAAGTACAAACAAAGCTGCGGGATCATGAAATAAACAGGGGGCGGACAGAAAGGGCTGTCTATGCGGAATGGATTCTTCTGTGTGAGATTGTACTATGGTATGAAATGGGCAGGAGAAACAAGGATGGACGGTTAATAGAGTATGTTGAGAAGCTGATTCATGTGGAAAGGAAGTCGCGGCTGTATGCCCAGGTGGATTGGTGCAGAAGGATGGTGTTTCAGCTTGGATGTGTATGTTATCCGCTCTATAAACTCATTGCAGACTTTTTCCACTGGTATCACCATACCCTGGATCTTCCACGTGAACTACGAGGCAAATAGGAGAGATCGATTGAGAGCATTATTTTTTTTAAATTCATTTGCGGGCGGAGGAGCAGAGAGAGTTTGTCTGAGCCTAGCTGTACAACTTCATAAGCTGGGAATAGAGAGTGATTTTGTAACAATTTATGATGCCTTGCCGGATTATGCTCTTCCGGATTATATCCACATTGTTTCAGCCGGAATCAGTACAAAGACGTCTCCATTGAGAACTCTTATGCATATTTTTAGGGCTGTGCCGAGGATAAATGCTTTTATTTCCGGAAAAGAGTACGTACTGGTGACGGCCCATTTGCAGCCTTCGTATTTGTTGGCAGCCTTGACAAGAAAGAGGAAAGAAACGCTTTATGTTATGCATAACAGGTGGGGGATGTCTGCTGGGTGTAAAGAGTGGCTTTCTATGGCATGTTTGAAGATCGTACTGAAAGGGAAGCAACTGGTAACAGTATCGCAAGGGCTGGAAGAAGAGCTGGTTGACAGATATAAGATACGGCCGCAAAATGTCACGACGATTTATAATCCATGTGGTAGTATAGGGTCACGATGGGGACAGTGCCCTTCCTCACCTCATTCACGGCCTTATATTCTTGTTATGGGACGGCTGGTAGAGCAGAAGAATCCTTTACGTGCATTGAGATTGTACCGGGAAGGAGGATTCTATGATCATTATGATCTGGTTTATATAGGCAGAGGGCCGTTGGAAAAGCAGCTGAAAAGTGAAATTGCAAAAAGCAGGTTGGAGAAGTATGTTTTTCTTCCTGGTTTTCAGAGAAATACAGAGCAGTGGATCAGCAATGCGTCGTTATTGTTATCGTGTTCCAGATATGAGGGGTTCTCTTTGAATTTAGTAGAGGCATTGCGCTGTAAAACACCAGTTGTGTCTTCTGATTGTCTGCATGGGCCTTGCGAGATCTTGACGGACGAATTAGCGGCGTATCTGATTGATCCGAAAGACGATAGTGATCAGGCTGAGAGTATAGCTGTTATTTCTGCGGCCTTAAAGTCTTATCCGGAAATCAAACAGAAGTATTATGCGAAGTTCGATGATGAGCGGATCGTCCGCAGGTATCTGGATGTTTGGTATAAAAAGTTTGGGAATAAAAGTGATTCTGGACGGGAGGAAGGGGTATGAGCAGTGTTCTGTTTATCATCTCAACCTTGGAAGGAGGAGGGGCAGAACGGACATTATCGAATATCGTGACTCACTTTCCAGAGGATTGGCATGTGGATATTTTGTTAAACAATAAATTGTTTGTTCAATATCCATATAGAGGAAATATATTATCATTGGATCTTTCAGCGTACAGAGAAAACAAGACAGTGCTCTATCTTCTTAGTGAGATTGTAAGAAAGACGCTGTATTTGAGAAAAATAAAAAAGAAAAATCGGTATGATGCCTGTATTAGCTTTCTTCCCAGTTCAAATATTGCAAACGCTCTGTCGGGGAAAAAATATGGGAAAACGATTGTTTCTATTCACAGTAACATTGTGGGCGATGGAGGCGGATTTGTAAATAAAATATTTTTATTCTTTTTTATTAAAATCTTGTATCGCCGGACAGATAGGATCATAGCTGTTTCAGAAGAAATTGTATTAGAAGTAAAAAGAAAATTGAAGCTGACGGAAGATAGAATCAGAGCAATTATAAACGGATGCGATACTGCCTTTATACAAGAGAGAATGCGAATAGTGCCAAAGAAAGGAACAAGCGGAAAGATTTGTGAAGAAGGTCAAAAGATAGTTCTTACTGTGGGACGCATGGTTGAGGAAAAGGGGCAATGGCATTTGATCAGGGCGTTTTTGGAGGTGGTAAAACAAGAACCGGAAACGAAATTGCTGGTTGTAGGAGATGGGAGGTTAAAAGAATATTTAACAGGATTAGCTGGGATCTATGGGTTGAATGAAAAGATACTTTTTTTAGGGTATAGTGACAATCCGTTTTGGTATTATTCTGTAGCGGATATTTTTGTGCTGCCATCGTTATCAGAGGGCTATCCAAATGCGCTGGCTGAGGCGGTTTGTTGTGGGGTGCCATGTATCGCGGCGGATGTTCATACTGGCGTACGTGAAATCCTTGCGCCCGGTCTGGACGTATTGGGTGAAAGAACCAGGGATATCTCAGAAGAAGAATACGGCATATTGGTTCCGGTATGCAGTGGAAAGAAATATAAAGGCGATGAACCTTTAGAGAGGGCAGAAAGTAAAATGGCGGAAGCAATCGTAAAGCTGCTGAGAGACAATAGGAAAAGAACGCACTATAAACAGCAAAGTATACAGAGAGGCAAAGATTTGGATATCAGTCGAATTGTTGACAGATGGATGGATGAGATATCATGTTCTTAGAGGAGGCGATGGTCGGAATCTATCGGAAAAGAGTATGGGAGAGCTGCAATGGAGCGTGGTCTTACAATTTTTACGCCTACGTATAACCGGGCATACTGTCTGCCGGCTTTATACCACTCGCTTTGCGCGCAGACAGATTCTGCATTTGAATGGCTGGTCGTAGACGATGGATCAACAGATGATACGAGGAACCTGATCGAATGCTGGAAGCAGGAGGGAAGGATAAGGATTCGTTATTTCTGGCAAGAGAATGCAGGAAAGGCACAGGCGCATAACCGAGGAGGGGAACTTGCGCGGATGGAGTTGTTTGCCTGCGTAGATTCAGATGATGTGTTGAAACCGAATGCAGTTACAGACATTTTATTGTTATGGAAGCAGCATTCGGATCAAGTAGGCATGATATTTTTGAAAGAACGGTTAGATGGCACGCCTATGGCGTATTGGGGCAATAAGACGCAGTATTGTACCTTATATGATGCTTATAGAAAGTATGGTTTGAGAGGGGAAGCCATGCTTGTCTACCGGACAGCATTGATTAGAAAGTATAAATTTCCGACATTTGAGGGTGAAAAATTTATACAGGAATCTTATTTATATGATCGTTTAGATCAAGAGGGGACTCTGTATATCACAGATAAGAGTTTTTATAGAGCAGAGTATTTGGAGGATGGATATACGCGAAACAGCAACAAAATTTTTCGTGAAAATCCCCGTGGATATCAGGCTTATATTGTGCAGCGGTTGAAATTAGACAAGAAATTGAAATATAAGATTCTTGATACAATTTTGTATATAGGAAGTAAACGGCTGTTAAAAGATCATCGTATGATAGAGGATTCGGTATTTCCGGTTTTGACTTGTTTCTTATATCTTCCGAGTGTGTTTTATTATTCTATAAAAGATGTGGCTTTAAGATTGAAAAATGAAAAAAGAGGGTAAAAAAGTGAATACCTATTGGCTGATGGAATATGTAAAAATATTTATTGGATATTTCTTTTTCATGTTTGTCTGGCCTTCTGTTGTTTTTGGAAATTATCTGAAAGGGAAGACCAAAACATACCGTTTTAGTTTTTGTGTTACGGCACAGATCCTTATTGTCAATACGATAGTCCTTCTATTAGGGCTTTTCGGTATTCTACATACGAGGCTGGTCGCAGTTATATTCTATGGAATTTTTTTCGGGGCGTTTTTGCGTATGTGTTCAGGCAGTGTGCTGCTGAAGGCTGACCGTGAGAGAAAACGGGAGATACTTCGCGTGTGGATGCAAGAATTGTGGAAGGGATTTTCTGCAAGAAGCGGGGAGTATATTTTATTGTCAGCAGTGCTGGTCTTTGGGATGATGTATTTCTCATATGGGGCATTTCAGATACATTCCTACAGTATTTATGATGTGTATCAGCATCATGGCTGGGTAAATGCCTTGGTGGAAGGCAACATCTATCCTGGAGGAATTTATCCAGAGGCGATGCATTGTTTTATCTACTGTCTGTATGCAATGTTTGGCATTCGGATTTATAGCATGATGTTGTTTTTCCAGTGTATTCACTTAATGCTGTTTTTTCTTTCCGCGTATATTCTATTGCGGGAAGTCTTCCATTGGCGTTACTCGCCGATTTTTGTACTTCTTATATATATGATGATTGATCTGGCCGGAGGGCGGGGGCACAGTATATACCGCCTTCCGATCACGCTTCCCATGGAATTTGGTTTACATACCCAGTTTTTGTGTGCTGCTTTTTTTATACGCTATATGAAATATGCAGGACATGTTGTCAGAAAAGAAAAGAAGTCAAGATTTTGCTGGGATGAAAATTTATTGCTGTTGCTGTTAGCCTTGGCGGCATCGATTGCGTCCCACTATTTTACAACGATTATGGCATTTCTGATCTGTACATCTTTTGCCGTATTTTATATTAGAAAAATATTCCGTGTGGAGTATTTTGTTCCATTGTTTGTTTCCGTGGTCTGTGGATGCATGATTGCGGTCGTGCCGATGGCGGGGGCGCTGTTTTCCGGAATACCATTCGAGGGATCGATCAGATGGGCTTTGAGTGAAATGGAGAGCAGCAATGCAGGGCGGATGAGTCATGAGAGTGTGCAGAGTGGTGTGGAATCTGTCAGAGGGCCGTTAGACCTCACACAGGAAGATCTGGAGGTTGTAGAAAAATTGCCTTATGTTGGGCAGCGCTTACTGTCAGGTATCATAAAGACAGAATATTTTATAAAAGTAATGTATCAAAATGGATATCAGGGAATGTTTAAACCAGAAAGGGGGAGAAGGATCTTCTGGGTTACGGTGTGCATGATCTTATTCTGCGTCTTAAACAGAGTAAAAGACGCTGCCCGTCTTAAGGGAATTGGCAAGGCGTATCCGCCAATCATCCTGCTCTCTTTTCTATCGGTGTTTTTCTGCGTCACGATCCTGGAGCCAGGGTTGGGATTTCCGGTGCTTCTTCCAGAACATCGTTTTTGTGCAGAGGGATTTCTCATGAACTTTGCCGTGATGATGATGCCGGTGGACATCCTTTTTTCAGTAGCAGCACAGTTTCGGAAAGATTATATTTTACAGGGATTGTCCTATCTTTTTGCAATCGGTATATATGGGCTTATGCATTTCCAGGATAATTTTCACAGTTATTTATCCTGTTCCTTGAATCGATATGATGCAGCAGTGGAAGTGACAGAAGCTATTATAAGTGAATATCCAGAGGGCACTTATACAGTAATTTCACCACACGAGGAGATTCATCAACTTGCTCTTTATGGGGAGCATGAAGAGATTCCAGTGTTTCTTGAGAAGTGTATGGGCAAGCAGTATTCACTTGCAACGGAATATGTTTTTATCTATGTAGAGAAGAGGCCGATTGAATACCATCAGGTATACTATTACAATGGGCCTTCGTGGTTGGGAAAGAGTGGAGATACGCAGATCAAGGCAACGGAAATCTCAGAAGAAGCAGCGGAAGAAAATCTGGAGGATTACGCAGGCGCTGCCTGGGAACCGTATGCTAAGGGCCGTACTGCTATGGAATCAAAAGCATACCAGTGGTGTCAGAATTTTGCAAAGCTGCACCCTTCAGAACTGAAAATATATTATGAGGACGACAATTTTGTTTGTTACTATTTTAAACAGGATACAGAGGAACCCTATAATCTTGCAGGAGGATTAGGTTGAAAAATCAGAGATTTTTCAGTTTTCTATTTAAGCAGTATCGCAAGCAGGCTTGTGATGTGCATGGAGGATATCATGAAAAAAATTCTGTTTGTGATCAACACCATGGGAATCGGCGGCGGTGAAAGAGGAATCCTGGAGTTGTTTGATCAGATAGACTCGGAGAAATACGAGGTATCTTTGTTCGTACTAACTGGACAAGGAGAGCTGATTG
Organism: uncultured Lachnospiraceae bacterium; assembly: GCA_951800685.1. GTDB lineage: Bacteria > Bacillota > Clostridia > Lachnospirales > Lachnospiraceae > UBA3282. The sequence continues at coordinate 10,255 of CATOJY010000023.1, read as the reverse complement.
GCCAGATCCCAGATAAAGTACATTTATTAAATACAACGTATTTTCCAATTTCGGTACTTGATCATTCCGGGAAAATCCGGCTTATTAGGACCGTGATAAGAAGTATGTTCATCAGAGGAACAATATGCAAAAGAATGAAATATATCGTTAGGAATCTGCGGGAGATGACTAAAAAGGGGAAAATACAAAAGGATAAACTTCTCTGGAAGGTTCTTTCGGATGGAGCACAGAGGCTGGAGCAGGAATATGATCTCGCGGTAGCTTATCTGGAGGGGGGATCTGCGTATTATGTGGCTTCTTATGTGAAAGCCAGGAAAAAAGCGGCTTTTATCCATATCAACTATGAACTTGCGGGATACAGCAGAGAGCTGGATGAAGATTGTTATATCGAGTTCGATCGCATTTTCCCTGTATCTGAAAGTGTAAAGGAAAGTTTTCTCACCTTTTATCCAGAATGCCGCGATCGTACAGACGTGTTCTATAATTTGATCAACAGGGATAAGATTATGCGGAAGGCAGAAGAAGAGGGAGGCTTTTCAGATGGGTATAATGGATTTCGGATTTTGACAGTAGGAAGGCTGGTTCCGCAAAAAGCGCTTCCCGTAGCCATTGATGCTATGAAGATTTTAAAAGCTGCTGACAGAGCCTTCCGGTGGTATGTTCTGGGAGAGGGCGAGAGCCGAAAAAAACTACAGGAACAGATTCAAATGCTGGGACTGGAAGAGGATTTTATTCTCTTAGGAACGGTGGAGAATCCGTATCCTTATTATGCGCAGTGTGACCTGTATGTACATACAACCTATTACGAAGGTAAGAGTATTGCGATAGAAGAGGCGCAGATACTAGGATGTGCCATGCTGGTGTCAGAGCATAGCGGTGTAAGGGAACAAATAGAGGATGGGGTGGACGGGAAGATCTGTGCGCTCAACCCACAGGATATAGCAAAGAACATACTGGAGATGGCACAGGATCAAAAAAAATTGGCATGCTATAGGCATGCGGCCGCAGAGAGAAGGCAGACGGATAACCAGAGAGAGGCCAGCAAGCTGCTGGAGTTATTAAAATGATTGCTGAGATCCTTCAACATCCAGAATATCTAAAATATCCTCAAATGCAACTTTCGTATTGACGATCTGCACAAACCGGCATGTTGGATCGATCCGGGCGACCATGCCAGTTAATTTGACATATTCTTCTTTATGGAAATAGACGATGGAAGCCATCTGCCCTTTGAGAAGGAGATGCAGCTTCCGGTCAAGTTCTTCCGCCATTTCTTCGGATAGTTCTATTTTCGGAACCGTGATTTTTTCTTTGGCTGCCAGTGCGTCAGGCAGGCCTTTGAGTGCCGCAAAAGGCATAAATTGTTTGGCCCGCTCTTCCAATGGCATTTTGTTCTTAGGTTTACTCGCCACTTTTGTGTCCTCCTATCTGATGATTTCGTTCTCTGGTTGTGGCGCCTTCTTCCAAATTCATGCCCTTTAGGATGGCGTCCTTGCCGAATTTATGCTTGATGCTGATGACTGCCTGCTGGATTTTGCGGTTGCGTTCTAATTCTGCGCTGTCCTGGAAGAAATTGTATTGATGGTATTCTTCCGGCATGACGTTGTTGCAGGTAATGTTGACGCGGTGGATCGGATAAGAGGGATTGACGAGCTGCTGGTAAAGCCTAGTCACTGCCGGAATGAGCAGCAGGTCGGAGCTGGTCTGTGTGTCAAGGGAAACAGTACCGTGGGCAGAGGCTACATTGAAGCGTCTGGAATAGCCTATGTGAAGGGTGATGGAACTGGTGACCAGATTTTTTTCTACCAGATCGAGGCAGAGAAGATCCATCATTTCTTTGACGACGAGAAGGCCTTTCTCGTAAGGGTAGTCGCAGGAGAGTACCTGGCCGCTTCCAAGGCAGTTGGACTGCGGCCGGTAGGCCTTGATGTCGGCGATCGTAACAGGTTCCCTTCCCCAGGCATGATCGATCAGCAGCTCCGCATCGATACCGAATAGATGATAGAGAAAATCTTCGTCGGCTTCGGCAATATCACGCATGGTGCGGATACCATATGGCTCCAGCCGTCGTGCAGTCCCTGCGCCGATGCGCCAGAAATCGGTGAGAGGCTTGTGTCCCCAGAGTTGAGTACGATAACTTTCCTCGTCCAGCTCCCCAATAAAGTCGGCGGCATGTTTGGCGGTGATATCCAGTGCGATTTTAGCAAGATATAGGTTTGTACCCACGCCGCAGGTGGCACGGATCTTTGTAGTCTTATAGATATCATTCATGATCGTAGATCCCAATGCACGGGCAGAAAGCTGGTACAGCGTCAGGTAGTCTGTGACATCTATAAAGACCTCATCGATAGAATAGACATGGATATCTTCTCTGGCGACATATTTCAGGTAAACAGCGTAGATTTCAGCGGCAGTATCGATGTATTTCTGCATCCGTGGCGGGGCAATGGTATAGTTGACGTGTTTGGGTATTTCAAAAAGGCGGCATCGGTTTTTGATGCCAAGTGCTTTCATGGCAGGCGTGATGGCCAGGCAGATGGTCTTTTCAGTCCGCTCCGGATCGGCGACCACCAGATTCTCAGTCATGGGGTCCATGTTTCTTGCAACGCACTCTACGGAGGCGTAGAAAGATTTCAGGTCGATACATAGATATGTGTGTTGTTTCATAAAGACACACTCCTTGAAAGAAACTTCTCTGTCATAGTATCTGAACTTATGTGGTGAATATATATCAGGGGCGTTCCTTCTTGCCAGAGCACCACCTTTCTGGCTTGTAAAACAGTCATTGCATAATTAATTGGAAGCCGTTATGACAGGTGTGTACAACTTATAAATATTAGTATAAAATGCAAACATATGTTTGTCAACCTGACAAGAAATGATATGCAAAAAGAGTTGAGCTGTAAATTTAAGAAAACAGATGAAATAAAAAACTTTAAGCAGATGGGTAGCGGAGGCGACGTAGATGTGATAAAATTTTTACATTGTGATAAAGCAGGAATTCAGGGGGATTAAGGGTATCTATTCAAAATAGGACAATGGAGGAAGAGTGGTATGGAAAAAGCAAATGTATATTTTACAACCTTTAAGGCGACGGAGCATGAGAATCTTCTGCAGAAGCTGCATCGCTTGATGAAAACGGCGGGGTTTGAGAAGATCGACTTCACAGACAAGTACGCGGCGATCAAGATTCATTTCGGAGAATATGGGAATCTGGCTTTTTTACGTCCTAATTATGCCAGGGTAGTGGCAGATTATGTGAAGGAACTGGGCGGTAAGCCTTTTTTGACAGATTGTAATACGTTGTACGTGGGCAGCAGAAAGAATGCGCTGGATCATTTGGAGACAGCATACATAAATGGTTTCTCACCGTATCAGACAGGCTGTCATGTGATCATCGGTGATGGCTTGAAGGGAACGGATGAGACGCTGGTTCCTATTGACGGGGAGTATGTGAAGGAAGCTAAGATCGGCCACGCGATCATGGACGCGGATATATTTATTTCCCTGACGCATTTCAAAGGACATGAAATGGCCGGATTTGGCGGCGCGCTGAAGAATATTGGTATGGGATGCGGTTCCAGAGCCGGGAAGATGGAACAGCACTGCGACGGCAAGCCCAGTGTGGATCCGTCGTCTTGTGTAGGGTGCGGGGCATGCGACAGGATCTGTGCGCATGGTGCACCGGTAATTGAAAATGGCAAGGCGCAGATTGATCATAATAAATGTGTGGGATGCGGCCGCTGCCTGGCAGTCTGCCCGAAGGATGCGATCGCAGCAGATTTTGAGGATTCAGTGGCAGTGCTCAATTACCGGATGGCGGAATACAGCCTGGCGGTGTGCAAGGATCGCCCCTGTTTCCATGTTTCCTTGATCTGTGACGTCTCTCCGAATTGTGACTGCCATGCAGAGAACGATATTCCAATCATTTCCAATGTAGGAATGCTGGCATCTTTTGATCCGGTAGCACTGGACCAGGCTTGTGCAGATCTGTGCAACCAGATGACGCCGGTAGAGAGCAGTATTCTGGGAGAAAATCTGAAAGAGCACGGCAATGAAGAGGGCCATGATCATTTCCATATGACACATCCGGATACCGAATGGAGAAGCTGTATTGAGCATGCGGTGAAAATTGGTCTTGGTACGGATCAATATGAATTGGTACGGATCTAGCATGAGAAAAATATTAAGAAACGCTGGGTTAGCAAAGCATGCCGCCTGAGAGTTACGGAATGTTTCAGGGAATTCCAGGAAGCGTGAAAAGTGCAGACTGAGAGAAAGGCGTATGGATTACAATGAAAACAGACGAAAAATTAAAACGGCTCCGTAAACTGATGCAGGAAAGGAATCTTTCTGCATATATCATTCCGACAGATGATTTCCACAGTTCGGAGTATGTAGGCAGTTATTTTAAGGCGCGGGAATATATGTCGGGATTTACCGGGTCGGCTGGCACGTTGGTGGTTCTGCCAGATCAGGCGGCTTTATGGACGGATGGAAGATATTTTCTGCAGGCGGCAGAACAGTTGAAGGATAGTGAAATCGTGCTTATGCGTTCTGGGCAGCCGGAGGTTCCTTCCATAGAGAAATATTTACAGGATCATTTGCCTAAGGAGGCTATAGTAGGTTTTGATGGCCGGACCGTCAACAGAAAATTTGTAGGTTCCATCCAGAAAAAAACGGATACAAAGCGGATTACCTTTGATGGCAGGGAAGATTTGGTAGGCAAGGTATGGGAGGATCGTCCAGACCTTTCTAAAGAGCCAGTCTGGGAACTTGATGTGAAATATGCTGGTAAGAGCAGAACAGACAAGATACAGGAAGTACGGATTAAAATGCAGGAAGAAAAAGCAGACTATCTGTTAGTTACTGCGTTGGATGAGATTGCCTGGCTTTTTAATCTGCGTGGCGGTGATATAGCATATACGCCTGTTTTTCTGTCCTATCTTCTGCTGACGAAAGAGCAGATCACACTTTTTGTGCATGAAGAGATTTTCGCAGAGGAATTGAGGGTGAAGCTGTTGCAGGAGGGTGTGGACATTCAGCCTTATGATGCGATAGAAGAATCTGTCCGGAATCTGCCTGCAGGAAAGAAGATCTGGCTGGACGGCAGCGTGGTGAATTACAGATTGACAGAAAGTATACCAGAGTCGGTAGAGATCCTGGATCAAAGCAGTCCGGTGGTACTTATGAAAGCGGTTAAGACGTCTACCGAGATGCAGAATATGCGCGCAGCTCATGTGAAAGACGGTGTTGCGGTTACCAGGTTTATACACTGGCTGAAGACGAAGATTGGAAGAGAAGTCATTACAGAGATGGGCGCAGCTGAGAAGTTGGAGACATTTCGCGCACAGATGGATGGCTATCTGGGGCAGAGTTTTGGACCGATTATTGCCTATGGCCCGCATGGAGCGATCGTACACTATGCAGCGACAGAGCAGACGAATGTGGAAATGAAGAAAGAGAGCTTCTGTCTGGCAGATACAGGCGGACATTATAAGGAAGGGACCACAGATATTACCAGGACGATCGCATTGGGAGAGTTGACAGAGGAGGAGAAGAGGGACTATACGCTGGTACTGCGGGGTAATCTGGCTCTGGGGGCAGCGAGGTTCCTGGAAGGCGTCAGCGGGCAGAATCTGGATATTTTGGCAAGACAGCCACTCTGGGATGCAGGATTGGATTATAATCATGGAACGGGACATGGCGTTGGCTATATTCTTGGGGTGCATGAAGGACCACAGAGGTTCCATTGGCGTACCGCTCCTGGGACAAAGAGCGTTGTTCTGGAAGAGGGAATGATTATTTCTGATGAACCAGGCCTGTATCTGGAAGGAAGATTTGGCGTTCGTTTGGAGAATCTTGTGCTATGCAGGAAGGCAGAGAAGAACGAGTATGGCCAGTTCCTGTATCTGGAACCGCTGACGATGGTTCCTTTTGACAGGGAAGCGATCCTGCCGCAATTAATGACAGAGAGAGAACTTGAATGGTTGAATGAGTACCATAGAAAAGTGTATGCAGCACTGGCGCCTGAGATGGAAGAGGAAGAATTGGTGTGGCTGCGCGAGATGACGGCGGAACTGACCAGTGATTAAGGAATGGGAGTATTGCCAGTTCATTTATGATACGTGTTCGTAAGATTAGGACGCTGACTGAATTGTTATGAACTTGCGTAAGATCTGCATAGAAAGCCTCCATTTGTGTCATACTCTAGGTAAGCAGAAAAACAGACAGGTGCAGACACATCAGACAGATGTTATGTGCTGTATGGAATGGAGGAAATTATGGCACAACCGACAGGAAATAGTAAATATGCCGGAACACAGACAGAAAAGAATCTGGAGGCGGCGATCGCAGGGGAATCTGTGGCGAGAAATAATTATACTTTTTTTGCATCCAAAGCGAGAAAGGATGGATTTGAGCAGATAGCAGCAATTTTTCAGGAAACAGCTGATAATGAGAAGGAACATGCCAAGATCTGGTATAAAGAGCGATATGGCATTGGGGGCACGGCAGAGAACCTTGCAGCAGCGGCGGCAGGGGAACACTATGAATGGACGGAAATGTATGTGGGTTTCGCAGAGACTGCAGAGAAAGAAGGCTTTCCCGAATTGGCTTCCAGATTTCGTCTGGTTGCTGAGATAGAGAAACAGCACGAAGAACGTTACCGGGCGCTTCTTCACAACGTGGAGATGCAGGAAGTATTCAGGAAGAGTGAGGTAAAAGTCTGGGAATGCCGGAATTGCGGACATATTGTAGTAGGCTGTAATGCGCCGGATGTTTGCCCTGTCTGTGAACATCCGCAGGCATATTTTGAAATCAAGCCGGAAAACTATTGATCTTTGGTGCCTAGTGGTTTCATGGGACGATAATATGACGAGTGCGGACAGTGAAAGGGGATAGAGATATCCCCTTTTTCTTTTGGGTATTCCTTTAGAAATTATCTTATCAATATGCATTGCGGGTAACATAACAATCTTTTATAATCAAGTGTATAAATCGGAATGAGAGGTGACAATTATAAACAAGAAAATAAGGGTAAATGAAAAAGAGTATGAAATACATAAGTTATTAGGAAAGGGAAAAGGTGGATATTCTTATCTGGCAAGCGATGAGGATCAAAAATATGTTCTCAAGCAGATTCACCATGAACCTTGTGAGTATTACCAATTTGGAAATAAGATAGAGGCAGAATTAAACGACTATAAGCGTCTGAAAGAAATCGGAATAAAAATTCCTGTTATGATTGATGTCGATCTGGAAAAGGAACGCATTTTGAAAGAGTTTATTGATGGTGATACCATCTATGAGTTGGTTTTGCAGGATAAGATGAAATCGGTCTATGTTGATCAGCTGCGTAGCATGTGCGATTTGCTATATGCTGCGCATATGAATATAGATTATTTTCCGACAAATTTTGTGGTGCAGAATGGAGAAATTTATTATATTGATTTTGAGTGCAATGCATACATGGATGAATGGAATTTTGAAAATTGGGGAATTAAATATTGGTCAAAAACTTCTGAATTTTTGCAATATGTGAAAGAGCATTCCTGATTCAGAGTTTAATCTGTGAAGAAGGCAACAGCCTAAGAATGTTAATAAATCTGCATTGATGCAACTTTACAGAACTGCTAGGCGAGTGCAAATCCAGTAATTGCGCGTAATAAATCACATGATACTTTATGCATTATGCAGTGGGAGTACGGATTTTAGCCAGCAAGGTATGTATGCAATACCTAATATAGAAAAGATGCGGAACAAGTAACGATTGTCCGCATCTTTTCTTAAGTCCGCAGAGATCAGTGCAGGATTAGGCACTCCTGACTTGACCTAAACTACTTTAAATTTCTCGATATAAACTGGGAAAGTATCAGTGCCTTTCATTTCCTTGCCGGCTGTAATCGTCACATTCTTATCGGTGATCAGATATTCTACGTTCGCGCCAGCTTCCACCACGGTATCCTGCATCAAAATACAATTTTTCACGGTAGCGCCCTTGCCGATCTTGACACCTCTAAAGATTACACTGTTTTCCACTTCACCTTCGATCACGCAGCCGTCAGCCATCATCACGTTCTGCACCTTGGCGCCATTCTTATAGTGGGTCGGGTTATCGCCACGAATCTTCGTATAGATAGGAGCGGAAGAGAAGAGAGCGTCCAGGTTATAGTCGTCTAACAGCTTCATATTCTCTTCAAAGTAGCTCTTCATGCCGCTGATCCGTGCCACATAGTCGGTATACTTGTAAGCCTGCACATTCAGTTTACCAAGCTGCGGCATAATGACATCACGCATAAAGAAAGAGCGTCCCTGGATGTAAGCGTCATTTACGATATCGATGAGCAGCTCACGGTTAACAACGAAGATATTCATCGATAATTTCTGTACGCCGTCTGTCTTCGGGTTGATATATACTTTCTTAAGCCGTCCTTCTTCCACATCAAAAGTGTAATAGAAGATCTTGTCATTGGCAGGATAATTGAGCAGTTCTTCAGGGATTTCCTGCTCATTGTAGGCAATTGTCATGTCCGCGCCGCTGTCAATATGAGCCTGCAGCATGGCACTGAAATCAAAGTTGACAACAACATTTGTATCTGACATAATTACGTATTTTTCTTTCTGGTCTCTTAAGAAATCCAGGAGATTTGCCAGTGCGCTGGCGCGTCCTACATAAGGGCCGCCAACTTCCTTCTCTGCAAAAGGAGGAAAGATACGCAGACCGCCGTTCTTGCGGATCAGATCCCATTCACGGCCAGAGCCCAAATGATCCATCAGGGAGTGATAGTTCTTATTGACAACGACAGAGATGTTGTCAATGCCAGAATGGGTCATGCTGGACAGAATAAAGTCGATGATACGGTAACGGCTGGCAAAAGGAATGGAAGCCATCAAACGCACGCTGACCAGTTCCGGAACCAGGGCATCATAACTGTTTGGGAAAATAATACCGACTACACTTGTGTTTGATTTTACCATTGTTCTTCACCACCTTCTACATTATTTCTGACCATGGCATTGGGGCCGATCACGGCATTTTCACCAATTGTAACGCCGGAGCCGACGGTTGCTACACCGTTCTCATCTCCAGAAGGCATTGCGCCTACCACAGCGTTTTCACAGATTGTCACATTTTCAGCAACGATACAATGCTTCACCACAGCCCCTGCCTTAACGGTAGTGCCGCCCATCAGGACTGCATCTTCCACAACTGCGCCGGCATCTACTTTTACGCCGCCGAAAAGAATGGAGTGCTTCACGGAACCTTTGATCCGGCAGCCGTCTGTGATCATGGAATTCTCCACGACTGCGCCAGGGTTGATCTTATGTCCGGTCATGCCGGCGTTGCGGCTGTAGATCTTCCAGTTCTCATCGAAAAGATTGATACCGCTGTGCTCAGGATCCAGAACTTCCATGTTTGCTTCCCATAAAGAAGCTATGGTTCCCACGTCTTTCCAGTAACCATTGAAATGATAGGCGTACATCTGACGATGATCCCGCAGGAGATTAGGGATAATATTGTTACCGAAGTCATTGGCCGAATTCGGATCGGCTTCATCTTCTTCCAGATACTGTTTCAGGATATCCCAGTTGAAGATATAGATACCCATGGAAGCCAGATTGGACTTCGGGTTCTTCGGTTTCTCCTGGAATTCAGTGATCTTGTCATTTTCATCTGCCACCATCAGGCCGAAACGGGGAGCCTCCTCCCACGGCACTTCCATAACGGCTACGCTGAATTCTGCGTTCTTCTCCTTGTGGAATTTCAGGAAATCGCTGTAGTCCTGTTTACAGATCTGATCACCGGAAAGAATGATGACATACTTCGGGTCATAACGTTCGATAAAGGATATATTCTGATAGATCGCGTTGGCTGTGCCTTTATACCAGTCTGAACCGTGTGCTTTCTGATAGGGCGGCAGTACGTGTACGCCTCCGTAAAGACGGTCCAGATCCCAGGGCTGACCGTTGCCTATGTACTCATTTAATTCCAGTGGTTGATACTGGGTTAGGATTCCTACAGTATCAATGCCTGAATTGACGCAGTTAGAAAGCGGAAAGTCGATGATGCGATATTTACCGCCAAAAGGAACTGCCGGTTTTGCAAGCTTCTCGGTCAGCGCATAAAGACGGGAACCCTGTCCGCCGGCGAGAAGCATTGCAATCATTTCTTTTGCCATATTACTATTCCTCCTTTTAAACTTTATAAAAAGATTATATAACAAAATCATGGAAAATAATAGAAAAATCAGAA
>CATOJY010000022.1 GCA_951800685.1 uncultured Lachnospiraceae bacterium | reverse complement strand
CAGAGGTTATTTCTATAACTTCTGCGCTGCTAAAAGGGACAAATGTATCAGCACCCCGCGCAACATCTGTGTTATAGCCACGTTTGCCATCATGGATATCTGGGTAAAACCGTACCCCGTCCGGGAATATTAAATTATTATATAATTCACCAAGAAGAAGCGCCGATGGTATATTCTGCTCATCGGTATTTGCCTCGATCTCCTCCATCGTCTTCAGAACCCTCCTATTCTGAAAACCTACATAGAATTTGTTCAATCCTTCTACGATCTGTTCTGCTATATTTTTCATATTGTGCCTCCCTGTCCATTTAGTACTGCATTGATCTGTTCATCCGTTATGCTTGCATTTAGTAACGCATACAAGGCATACTCATCTACCCATACTCCACGTGCATCTGTTTGCGGATAGACAACATTTCCCAGATGATCCTGTAATTCCTCTATCCTATATCTTGTCGAATTATCAGCCATGTTTTATTTTACCCCCTTGTCTGTTTATTCACGGAATAGATCATGAACGGCTTGCGTTCTACTTCCTGTCCCTCTTCGATATGTACGATATTACTCAATATGCCAACATACGGGCTTGGATCCTCTTTTGCTGACGTTCTTTCCCGTGTCTCTATCCCGTACAGTGTCCTTTCTACAGGGGGATCCTCTCTTCCTACAACATACCGGTCAAAGTGTTCGATAATAAGTCCGCGCTTATCTGTAATCAAGCCATACAAGCTTCCTTCTGTCCTTTCAGATGGTGGCTTATACGTTAGTTCAGTCATCTGCACGAACGAATCATCTGCCTCCGAAAAGCAGTTTGGTTTCAGATCTACAAGAAATTTCATTATCTTTCCAAATAACGTAGACAATGTTTCCCCTGACTGAATTCCTTCCCTCTTCTCGGCCATCTTGAAAACGGCCGCAAGATCATACTCACTTTCCTTTCCATCCTTGTCCTTGCGCCTCATTCGGACGATCTTATTCGTCCCTTTGATCGTTTCAAACAAGATCATATTGTTTGCAAGTTCCTGCGGTGGTCCGATCTTTATTCCGGTTGCTCCTGCCTGCTGCAGCGCAACGACCGCATTGTATAAAATGAAGCATTTCAGATCCGTCATATACTGCAATGTGTTAAACTGCCTTGACGTCGGGATTCCATTTATACCGCCGACGATCGCCGGCCAGCCGGATTTCCAATTTATTATGCTGATATTTTCACGGCTGCCTGTTTCCGCAAATAGACTCTCAAACAGCTCCTCTTCTTCTGCGGTGTTGATATCGTAACCGGCCATGTTCTCCAAATCTGCCATTCTGCCACTCCTTTCTTATGACATCTCTCCGATGATATGTAAAAATTTTGCTTCCCCGAATCCTTTTGCTTCCTTGTTCAGATCGCTGAACCCAAAAAAATCCAATTCAAAAAATTTAAGCTCTATCGAAACTCCGCCAGGCTTTACTGTCAGGTTAACGTTATTCAACATGCCCATCATCCAATCCTGGAAATCGGCACCGACCATTACGCTAAAATGCGCCGGATGGTCATCAAATTCCCTGTAGTATAACAATTTTGCATCGTATAGAAGCCTGCATATCTCCATAAGTTCCGGAAAAGTACACATATTCGCATTCCGCAATGCTTTATACATCAAAAAGAGCCGGTACCTGGTATCATCAAGGATAGAAAAATCAACAACCCCTGCATAAGCTGTTGATTCTACCCGCGATAGGACTACCAGCTCCCCGATCCCGTCTAACTGTTTCCCATACGCTTTAGTGAGCGAACGAAGAGTCTCCAATTCCTTAAATACTTCTACAAGCTCTTCCATCTCTGCCGCAAAAGCTCTCACGAGCACCTCTATATTATGCTTGCGTTTGAACTGCTCAGGCAACTTATCCAGAAAGCTCTTTGTGATACTCTCAAGATTTATCACGCAGTACCACCTCGATTCTGGAAACGTCAAAGACGGCTTTCTGTCTATGGCTCACCTCGATGTTATCCGGTCTATACTCTTCTTCCGCTGGTATATATTTCTCAGAAGACGCCGCAAAGGCCCTGATATCCACCATTGACACAACGACCAGATTCTTATAGATATTCGTGAGGAACTTCTGCAGATATACGCTGTCACCAACTTGCAGTACTTTTGCATCATCCAGTATTGACTCCTGCGCAAGCTGTGCATAGTTCGGCGCAATAGATCTTCCTTGTTCTTTCGTGACAACGATCTTCATCCATACGTAAAGATAATCGGGCCTGTTGAACCCGACCTTGTGAATGTTGCCAAACATGTCTGCCACATCCATCAGGATATTCCCATAAGCTCTTACGCCATTTGTCTTTTTCTGGTAGATTATGTTAGCGATCTCCCCTTCGTCCCCGCCATCAACGATAAACTCGACGCATTTAGGCGGCCTGCCCTCTGCGTCTGTAGTCTCCTTATCATTTTCATATCCAGCGACAGATAACACATTATCAACAGAATTATAGATTTCTGCTGTGACACTCTCGATCATATTCTTAGACCGCGTTGCGCAGCGTTTTACAAAATTCTGCCTGGCTTCTACATCGTCTGCTTCAAACCTGCCTAACACCGGTGCTATATCATTCGTGATCTCCCTGATCCCGGTATCAAGTGTCACCATCTCCTTGATCAAGCCGTCTGCTATCACGACGGGGCCATATTCCATGCTTTCAAACAGGATATTTGACGTTACAGACTCTACCAGCAGGTTATTTGATATCGCAAGCGTGTTTGAGGTCTGCTTATAAACGTCTTCCAGCCCCAATGAGAGGTTTTCTTCATCAACCCATACTTTTATACCTTTTTCGTCTATCATATCCGCAAATGCCCTCAGAACATCTTCTGCACCTTCACCAGCATGACGGACATACTGATAACTGTTCCTGTTGACCGTAATGTAAAACAAGTCGATACCTGATTCCATATAAGGTTTTATCACGATTTTCCTGAAATTTTCACGGCCAATCACCTGTGTATTTGTACACCGGAATAGTTTTTCAGGGTTCGTCGCAGATTTTACCAGTACACCATACGGCACCATCGTGTCATCCGGCGCTGTGCAAGCCAGCATATATGTTGTCCTCGAATCCCGCTCCCTTGTGATGCCGCCGAACTGCATCGCATTATCCAGATTTGCCCCTTCCGCGCTCATCGTATACATAGCATAATATGTATCTTCTGCCACTTCCCAGATTTTCGCTAATTCATCAGAAAACCCTGTCACAAGGACATTCAAAAAAGACTGCGGATTGATTGTGACATCATAACCCCAGCCTTCTCTCAGTTTCTCATATACGCCCTCCTTTATCTTATCAAGTCGTTTCCGCACAAATCCATTTTGTGTCACGCCATATTCATCCATGCAGTACCGCCTCCTCCTCATAGGTTTCTTTGTCCGTGCGGATCGTAAACCTGATATCTGCCTGCCTTGTCTTCGGATCCACAGAGATATCCAGACGTGGCACTTCCAGCACATCATCTACATCAAGCATTTCCCTGATCATCCTTTTCTTGATCCCGTCGATGTCCGGATCCTTTACGAGAATAGACTCAAACCATGGAATCCCCTTTTCTGGGTCAAATACCCATTCTTTAAAAAACCATTTCAGCTTGATCAATACCGCCTGCACAGGGCTTGTGACAAGGGAGATATCACCTTCTTCCGTCAATGCAATATCACCTTTTTTATCGAGCAGGATATCTTTCATGGTAAATATCACCCTCCTTCTATGGAACCGCTTACATACAGGTCGCCTTCTATCTCCACCCGTGATCTTTTTACAGAAAGACTCTTTCCACCACATTTCATAGATACTTTATCAGGATCCACCTGTATACGGTTCTGCTTATATTCGATCTGCAGTTTGTCTTCTTTCAGCATCATCTCCATGTCCTTGTTTTTTATGATGACCGCATTTTCCTCTACAGCCTTTTGCACCGCCTCATTCCCTTCGCTGAACAAGCCCGGAATGCACACGGCGTTTGTCAGGTCAAATTTCATATCGCTCTCAGTCTCTTTCCCATGGCTCATCCACGGTTTCAAGTCATTCTCACAGATGATGATCAGACATCCATCCCCTGGCTTTACCGGAAACGCTATCACAGTGTCCTGTCCGCCGGCCTGTGGAAAAACTACTGGCACTTTCACGATCGATGGATATTTGAGGCGCTGACCATTTTTCATTGCTGCAGAACCCTCCGGTTTTACCGTTGCCATACTAGATACCGGATCAAACGCTGCTATTGTACCGGGAAGAGCCGTATGCATATCATAAGTTGCCTCCCGTATCGTTTCCTCCATCTGCTGTACAAATTCCTGCATCATGCCCCTGTCACCTCCAATACTGTTGCCTTACACTGCCAGTCCCCTTCGTAGTTATCACCTTCTATCGATATCTTCTGCACGCGGAAATATCCGTTCACCGCCTCGCTGCTGATATGCACATAACTGTTTACGCCAATCGCCAGGTTCATGAGATATGTCACTTCCCACCCTAGCTGTGCTGACTCGCTTCCGGAATCTGCTGTTTCGGATCCTCCCTTACTGCTCCCACTTCCTGCTGAGATGTTCACACGCTTCGGCATCCCGATCAGCCCGCTTCCAGCATTCAGCTCATAGCAATCTGTTGAGATCGGTTCTCCCGGCTTAAGAAACTGAATGATGCCATCCTGTATCGTCCAGTTAATCCCGTCCATACGTGTCAGCCTGTTTAAAAGGTTCTTTGCCCCACCTACAAAACTAAATCCGCCCGCAAGGACTGTTTGATGTACCAGCGCCCCAGGAGAAAAGCTGGCTGGAAGCCCCATTTTTGCCGCAGCTTCTTGATAGATAACTTCCGTCTTTGTTCCTTCTGCATAAGAGAGCGAGAAACTTGTGTCCCTTAACTCCACCATATTTGAGGACAGCTCGATCTCTGTCATACGGTCCGCACCTTCTTTTGACGTAGATGCATTTGTGACCGTCCCTGCAAAAGCCTGCATGATATTATCTGCATACCCTGCCCGTACGATGACAATACAGTCTTGTTTTTCAAGTTCCGCAAGATGCTCCTTATTTAAGTTCCATATCGTCACTTTCCCCGTATTCGGACTTTCCACATCCGCTTTTTCAAAAGAAAATTTTACATGCAGCGGGATCCCATTCGCCCCTGGGGTTCCAATCTCAAATCCGGATCCGCCGCCCTCCCCTATAGTTACCCTTGCCTGCCTATCGAATAATCTCATTCCGCATCCTCCATTCATCCAGGTCTTCCCATGGTATAAAAGCAAAGTCAGCTTTTCCATTCACAAAATCATTTCTTCCGACCTGCTTTAAGTTTGTGAAACACCCAAATATTCCCTGCGGGATATTGACAGACACATCAAAATGCGTCAACGGCGCCAGCGGTACGATCTTTCTCTGCTGTAGGAGGATATTCTTATCTTTATCATAGACCCCGAACGACCAGTAATCATATGTACCGTTGTATGTAAACCGAACCAGGTATTCTTGCCGGCATAACACCACACGCGAAAAACTGTCGTTCATGTTCGGGACCTGAATATATTCAACCATACTGCCCACCTCAATTATTTATCAGATTATACAAAATTGATGCTTTCTTCTCTGATTCTGCTTTCCCAGATCCAGAAGTACCTGTCCCGTTCCCGCTTCCGCTTCCGGAAGACTTACCAGTGCCAGAAGTCCCTGCATTCGCTCCCGTATCCCCGCCACGGGTATAAGAGGCCGGTATAGTAGTTGATTGCGCTGAAACAATCGTCACTTCTTTCAACGTAATTCTAATATCCCTGGAAGTCTTATTCTCTGTATCCTTCGGCACAGCCAGTGACGTGATGGCCATGTTTCTATACGTATCTGTGCTGGTCATTACCGTGACAAGCTGCCTCGAAAAATACAAGTTCTCAAGTTGTGCCACTATCGTTTCTACTCTCCCGTTTCCGTGAGAATCCCATGTGACCGGTGTATTTGTCAAGTTAGCTGTGATCTCAATGACCATCGGTTTGATGCTGATATTGTCTGATACCGAAAATCCAGATTCAACTGCGTATTCTGGAACCTCTGCCGAATGTGACTTACTCTCGCTGATCAGGGCGTCAAATTCAATCCCGTTGACCGAACATGGCCGTAACCTCATTTATGCCGCCTCCTTCCTTATGTACCATACTTGAGGCCTTTTGCAAGTTGGTCCGTTGTGTCATCTGCTGACTTTGTCGCTGCTTTTGACATCGTCTGCTGATCTACTCCATAAAATTTATTTTCAATCTTCACATCCTGGTTCACATTGTTCGTCCGGTTTCCTGTACCGCTGGCATTTGCAACTGTGGTATTCGTTACTTTCGCTCCTCCAGTAAAAAAGTCGCCGACATCACCTATAAAGCCACCAATGCTGTCACCGATCCCACCGAAGAAGTCTTTGATCCCCTGCATCATGTCTGTGATCTTCTTTACAAATCCCTCTACCTGCTCCACGACCGCATCTATCTGGTCACCAAACAGCGCGTAAATCGCTTTCCAGATGCCCTGTAAAAAAGACAGTATCCCTTCCCAGACTCCGGTTATGACTTCCTGTACGCCCTGCCATACTCGCTCCCAATCGCCTGAGAATATGCCGGCTATGATATCAACAAATCCTTGTACGACTTTGAGGAACGCCATGAACTGTTCACCGACCATTGCAAAGATCGCGGAAAAAGCTGCCTTTATCTTATCTCCCCACTGGTCCCAGAAAGCCTTTAACAGATTGAAAATAAAAATTGCTGCCTCTTTTATCCTGTTCCATCTTGCACTAAGGTATGTTACCAGCCCGTCCCAGATGGCAGTAAGCCTTGCCATGATCTCTTCGCCATTTTCCAGCCAGAATTCTTTCAGTTTTGCAACTACAGTTCCAGCTATACTGGATATCGCCAGCCATACCTGCGTCAGGAATCCTTTGACCTTGTTCCACGCTGTGATGATTCTGTCCCGAACCTCGTCGACATCATACCCCATCTTCTTAAGCACATCACCGATGACACTGTCATTGCCCTGCATAAAATTTATGAAGTCATCTACGATCAGCGCAATTGCTAGTATTACGGCTATAATTGCCATGATTTTTAGGTTCGCTACATTCAGCAGACTCGTAAAAGATTTTAGAAACAACAGAATCTTTTTTCCTTTAAAAGCAGCAATGGCGACTGCCGCCGCTATCCCGATAAACCGGAGTACATTCTCCATGCCGCCGAATTTCTCTGTTACCCTGACGGCAATGTCCTTTACCTTGTCCAGCCCCTTCATAACTGTGTCGAACGCCCGTGTCATATACTTTGATAATGTCTTTGTCAAGCCAATACTAGAATTGATGTCATCCAGCCAGTAGCCCCATTTATTCCTGATATACAGCAGGCCGTCAGTTATACTATAATCCAGGCCGCTAAATGCTTCATTGATTGCATCTGCATTCCCTACAAACGCCTCTTTCAGGTCAGATAAGGCTATCTTGCCGTCTGCGGCCATCTGTTCGAGCTGGTCTGTTGTACTGCCCAACTGCTTGTTCAAATAAGCTACTGCCTCCGGCGAGCGTTCCATGAGCTGGTTCAGGGTCTCTGTATCGACCTTGCCTTTCGCAAAAGACTTATTGACTGCTTCCATAAGGCTGCTGATCTCTTCATTGCTCTTTCCGGCCGTTTTAAAGGTCTTGACCAGCGCATCATTAAAAGCGATCGCTTCATCAATATTGCCGAACAGTTCCTTATTTTCCTGCACAAGGGCGACGACTGTCTTTGCCGTATCCGCATATGCCATCTTCGTATCGTTTGCGGACTGCATGATCTTTGCCTGTATGTCTTTCTGATCACCCAGGGCAGATGTGGCATTCCTGATCTGGTCATTGATGCCGTTAAATTCCTCTGCAAGGGCATTCATTTGCGAAAGGGAAAAGCCAATACCGATAGCTCCCAGCGCTTTCACGGCAAAATTCTTGATATTGTTGATCTTTCCTTCGGCTTCTTTTAGTGAATCATCATCCACTTTAAAACCAAGAGCGATCGCTATATCACGTATCGTCAACGGCTATTCCCCCCTTTCATTCATCTCTTCTATCTTCATCCGTTCGATATCCAGATCCATTCTGTAAAGCGCATACAGTTTCAATGCTTCTCCCAGCGTATAGCAGGTCTTCAATTCTTCCATGCTAGCCAGCCTTGCCTTTATCAGGATATACATTCTCATTTCCAGTTCGCAGAATTGGCTTACGTCAAGGGTGCCATACCGGGAGATACCAGACCCATCACCGCAGTCTTCACACTGCCAGATCGGCTCCCGATACTCTCGAAAAAATCTCCGTAATTCACCTTAATCACGTGGAATGCAAGAATAAACATGTTCTGCACATTGCCGCAGAAGATCTCATTGCATTTATCTTCTGTCAGATAATCCGCATCCGGGCTCCCCTCCTGTTTTACTACGACATTTTTATTTGTTAACAAATTCCGTAAAAGCTGCTCTGTCTTATCTGCAGAAAGCAAAGAAAAAGCCCTTGCTATATGCGGGGCTGCTTCGCTGACATCCATATCCATTAAGCTTTTATTTTCTCCTGTGCCATCGTCCTTGCTGCCTGCCGCAAGTGCACCCGCGATACCGCCGACCAGCGGCGCAAGCAAGCTGACCACATCAGCACTCAGGTTCGCCGCAGTAAATGCCGGAAGCGGATAAATGTAAAACGTATTTTCACCGATCTTCTGCTCTGTCGGATTCATCATCTTTGCGATATTCCTTGCTTCGTTCACTTTTCACCCCTCCTACTCATATGCTGCGGTTGCCTGCCCGGTCTCAAGTACCCATTCCTTATTGTTTGACTGCATCCCGTTTGTCTTTGCAGGGATCTTTGTTACCCATGCCTTATTTGCCGAGAATTTTTCTTCTCCTGTAAGGTCATTGACCAGGATCGGGAAGATGCCGGATCCGTCCTTCTTATCCTGCCGGTATTTGTTCAACAAAAATCTATGTGTCGGAGAACTTGCCAGCAATGTCAATTTCACGCTAAACCGCTCATTTGGGTCTACTGACCGCACGATCTCCCCATCACATCCAGCTTTTGATGTGACACCGCCATCGAGCGGCTCTATGACGACAAAGGAATCCTCTGCATACCCTGTTACAGCATGCGTGCCCAGGGCGATCTTGACCTTTGAGCTGTTATATGTCATGATACCATCCATCTTACGTCATCCTCCTTTATTAAAATACTAAATTGCCTTTTATCTCAACTGCATGGATAGCGCCCGCGAGTCTTGCAGTATAGCTGCATCCAGTAAGTTTTCTAGAGGCCCTTTGTGCAACACTCAACGATGATGCCTTCGGCACTTTGACCGTAAATCCTTCTACCGGTTCACCATCTTCATTAAATTCTGTTTCCGCGATCCCTCCGGCTTCCTGGCCCGCCTGCAGGGTTGCGCGCATCTGGTTCTCTACAAGCGTTATCCCGGAATCAAGATACGGAACTTTCGGGTATTGCACAAACAACGAAAAGATCCTTATCTGCATCTCATTTTTCAGCCAATCCCGGAACCGGATTACATCAATCCACTCACCGCCGAGCACTTTCCCCTGCAATGTGATATCTTTGTTCGCACAGCTAGTGTAATAATTCACGTTCGCTTCATCGAATCTCCCCATCTCCCGTGTAGTCAATTCTGCAGGTGTGATTCCTGAAAGCATCTTATACGCCCATGTTTCACTGCCAGGAGCATAAGAAAAGCATTCTGTGAGCCATGCTACATGGGCATATTCTTCTGCTGACTCTACGTATATCGCAAAAGTCCGCAAATAATCAGTCCTGCTGAGTTTCAACGGAAGTTCTTTTGACTGGATCGAAAAAGCAAACAATTTTTCTGTACTTTCAATGATATACGCCACTTCATCGCAATCAGCCGTATCTGCCCCAGCAAGCGCAAGGCCATACCACCCAGGCATACCGATTACTCTATTGACCGTATCAGAGAACTTCTCCAGGCTAATTTTGGTTCCTGTTTCTGCCCTGTCCGCCTGTGTCAAATCTTCTGTACCCTCTTCCTGTTCGCTGCCTGATGCTTCATTTTCTGCAGTCTTTTCCTGCCGTACCGCAATATAGATCAACTCAGGTTTATGTTCCTGCAAGAAAGCTGCCCTTGCCGCCTTATAGATCTCAGACTGCTCTTCCCATCCTGCATCCTTAACTTCTGCCAGGGACGTATACCGATCCACAGGTCTCAGATCGTTTCCGCCACCAGGCGGCGCATCACCGATGATAAGGATCGTCCCAAAACTGGCGCTGTCCATCACCGGCTTCTCAATAGATATGTTACAATTGACAATCCTGTCCAAAATCTCACTCATAAATGTCCTCCGTTTCTATTTCCACATCTTCAAAATATCCAATCGGTTCCATTACCGGTTCCAATCCTTCCCCAGCAAATGGGACATGCACCGTTGCTTTACCTACTTTATATTCAAGCTCGAATCGCACTGTATATTCCTGCATAGCCCGGTATCTGTAATGCGTCCTGTCAAGTTCCGAAAGGTCGCGTACCGGACCCATACCTTCTATGCATACATTTGCCACATACATTTGCTCGGTCCCTATCTCTGACTGCAAAAATAAAAGAAGCCGGGCCAGATCATCCACTGCTGGATTCTCCAATGTGGCGATCTCCCCTGCTCCTCCTGTCACGCTGTTTGTGTATCTATTTACTTCAAGTATTTTAGTGCACTCATAATATGAGCATACTATCCCATCTCTTATAATACTTACCGGATGCCGTGGGAGTGACATGTCTTTCAGCTTCAACGTAACCTGAGGGAGTGGATGCATTGCATTATACTGCTCTGCCCATATCACACAGCTCTCTGGGAAGGCCCCGGTTACCAGATCGCATAAAAAATCTTTGATCCCAGATAATGTCATTCCTGATCCCCTTCCTTAGTACTGTCTTCATTCCCCGTCTCATCAGCCGGAGATAAAAGGATATCCCCGCTCTCTACATTGGGAACCAGGCCAAATACTGCTTCTGTCTGCCCTACTGGCGTATTTCCCCAGATATCCGCTCCTGTGCACTCATACCATTCACCGCGATAATATAGCCTGTCAGCTAGTGTACCTGCCACATCATCTGCCGTCCTGATCAATGCTCCTCCGATCGCTTTGATATTCTTTGAGCGCCGTATGCCATCCGGGAGCGTGACAAGCTCCGTCATCGTAAGCGGCTGGACATTCAGCTTTACTGTACTGTCAGAATATCTTGCACAAGCACGCCCCTTTACAATCGTTGTTTTTTCAAACCGCCGCAGCGTATACGGTTTCTTAAATATATCCAGTACCATCAGTCCATACTCCCTTTCTTCACAATGTAATAATGCACAGAATTCTTCATCGTGCCGGTATCGATCAGCGGTTTGTCAGAGCCTTTTTTTCTGATCGTAGCAGGCGCATTGGCTGCAAAATCTCCCTGCTCTATCTCTGTCTGCATAAGATCCTGCTGGAAAAGACCGATTGTACCCAATATCTCTCTCGCCGTCGCACCATTAAGCAGTGCATCCTTCTGTGCTGCAACCATCTCGCCAATTTCCTGCATATGTTTATCTACACTGTCACGCATAAAAGGACGGGAAGGGATGTGCTCTGTCCCTAATTCATTCCACATCGCAATATCTACCAGATCCGCACGGGAACTATCATCCGTGGCAGAGCCTGCATTCTGTCCTCTCTGAAAACCTACCCTTACCTCCAGTTCTGCTAACTCCTGCAGCTCCTTCATGAGGCGTTTACCTTCTTCTGTCCAGGTATCAACTACTTTTTCCACATCATCACACTCTTTTCACGCCAGCGATCATGATCGGCACGATACAGCGCTTTTTGATCGCTAAAAACTGCAGGCCGTATGCTGTCAGGAGATACTCTGCATCTGCGTCACCTGACGCTGTGCCGCCGCTCACGGCAGAATTGTTGAAAGAGATGCTTGTGCTTCCCTCTGTGAAAGATGCGACATTCATCGTGTTTTTTACGGAGATATCAATCTTCTCATCCGCTGATCCTGCCTGTGCTGGTGCGTTAAGCGACATCTTATGCGCCGTCAGGTACGCTATTGCCTGCGGGTACAGTTTCCCATACTTGCTCTCACTGAGATATGGTTCTGCAAGTTCTATCCAGATCCTCAGGTCATCATCTGTCTTATCCTTAAATTCCGGCGCGATCGTTCTGAGGATGGCTGCTATCTTCCGCACACTGTCAATCTTCATAAGCATCACCCATGTTATGCGCCGGCCTGCTGTCCCTGTGCATCATCTGTACCGGAGTCCATAGGATCATCCGTCTTCTTTGCCCCCTCTGCAGGATCTTTTTTGCCCTTCTCCTTCTTTGCAGGTTTTGCAGGCTCGACTACAGAAAATGTTCCGTTGTCAATATACTTAAGTACGATCGGGTTCTTCTCATACCCGGATGGTATCTTTCCTGTGTCCCCAGGAAGGATGCTCGTTTCCTGAATGCCAATAATCTTCGTCGAATTATTTTTTACTAACATGTTATGTCCTCCTTCTTATCAAGAAAGACCCCCTTCGGCAATTAATTCCAAAGGGGATCGATAATTTTGTAGTCTCTTTGTAATATTGTCAGATTCCTTCTGCAAGGAGCGCAGAGAGCGGATAATAAATAACCATACCAGCGACTCTTTCTTCACAAGGTACCTCAATCTCCAGTCCTTTTTCCTGTATCGGGTACTGATAGAAATGCATCGGGATCTCAAGTGATAATTTCCGCTCATCATTTGTGAAGAGGAATCCTACATTGCTTCCAGTCGGGTTGATATCTCCAGACTCTGCCTGCAGCTCATTGGCTTCGCGTACTTCCTTCAGGTAAGGCGCATGGTCCATGATAAATTTCAGTACGGTTGTCTCTGTATCAGGGATCCGGCGTGTTGCAAGATCGATGTAGACATCAGACGGTAATACAAGCGTGTCCGGCTTCTCAACATTCTTTGTGATCTTTGCGACATACTTCTGCATCCCGTTGATATCATCGAGGATCTGGTCTGCGTTCTTATAACGGAATTCCGTCCGTTCTTTCCCATCAACTGTTACGGTAGACAGGACAAACTTAGGAATATCGTTTTCCTCTGACAGGATCCCGACCAATCCATTCTTCTTATCGCCAGCCCAGGCGATCTTATTGACTGCATAGTCCATTGCATACTTAGCCGATTCGCCTTTCCGCACATCAAGGGATTTGTTCGCCATTCTGGAAGCACGCATCTCCTGCACGGAATAGCCATAGCTGTCACCGAGTGACTTTACATAACCGGTGTTCGGTTTCCCTTTCACATCTGCCCTTGGAAGATCTGTTGCGTAATTGTTGATGATCATCGCAATGCCAGTCTTATCATAGCTGTAGTATGTAAATGTTTCTGCTCCTTCCGGCACTTCACTTGTTACCGGGAAGAGGAGTAACGCAGTCATCTCCGGATGTTCTACATCATAGGTCTGTGTCTTGATATAATCAAGTTCCCTCGCGAAGAATACGCTCGCCTGCTCCACACTGTCAAAACGCATCTCACCGCCGACCATTGCCAGGCAGATATTACCGCTCCTCAAGGTCTTTGCATCTGCCCTGTCATAGTTCATATGCTTTTTCTTTTTCATGATCCACTTACCTCCTTATCAGCCGCTTGTTCAACAATAATCTGTCCTGTGACGCGGATTGGTGCAATATCATCATCCTTCTCGCTAATGAACCGTAGTGGTAAAAGAATCTTTGTAGATTCATCCTCCACAGTAGTAAAGCGTCCTGCCTCCTCACCATCCGTGATCAGATAGACCGGCTTATCATACGCCGGTTCTGCAGAAGCGCCAACAGCACCCCAGATCTTACCGATTCGTAATACGCCGATACTCTGGTCTTTCTCAGGGATTGCATTCCCCGTCATATCCTGCATTGTCGTAAAACCATTCTGCACGATACCTTCAAAATCCGCTGCTTTGCTGGTAGTGTCCGGCAGCTTAACATCTACGCCGGGATTTGCACCCTTGACAACACCAAAGCCAAAGGGGATCCCGCCCGGCGTAATAAAGGTGTTGTTCTCATAATAGGAAATGTCGTACAATCCGCCGACGATCCCTTTTGAGATATTGTAGTTGTAACTTGTCTGTACTCCCATCAATCCTTACCTCCATCCTTCTTTTCTCTTCTTGCGATCATCTTTTCCCTCGCGGATGCTGCAGAGCTTCCAGCGCTCCCCAGATCCATGCTGTCAAAATTACTGCTTGACATGATACGCTTACGCTGGTCATTTACCTTTTTACGGCTTGCAACACTCTGTTTCGCAATATCATATGCAGCATTGATATACGCATCGGATTTCCCATCCAAACGCAGTTTCGGGTTGACTGCATTGATCACCTTTTTACGGGCGTTCTTGAGGCTCATGTTCTCCACCCCGTCCAGGTTCAGCCGGTCAGCGATGCGGCACACGTCCAGATAATCCCGGAGACGCTGTTCGACGAGACTATCAACGGAATCCATGTTCACGGGCTTATCATCCTCATCTGTATTTCCTTCCTGATCGTCTTCGTCCGTGTTCTCTTCGGAATCGTCTTCGTCCGTGTTCTCTTCTTGATCGCCATCATCACAGTTCGTATCGTCTTCATCTGCCGCTGACATGTCGCTCGCCGCCTGCAATTCGTCAATGACGCCCAGGAGTGCTTCAATGTCACCCTCCTGCTCTGCGATGATCTCTTCCGCATCCATCTGCTCTTCCTCGGAATCTCTGCGGTCTTTTCTCTCCCGCACACCGTTGATGACGTCCTCAGCATCCATCTTGACTTCTTCGCCTTCATCAGCGCCAGATGCTTCCCTCTGTGCCTTAAACAGTGCTATCGCCTGCTCTAATTCCTCTGGCGTAAGGTCACTGTCGTACCTTGTCGCTGCCTGTGGCTTTTTTGTTCCTTTCTTCGTCCCTTTCTTTTCTGTAAACATTACTGGCCCTCCTTTTAGATATTTTCTTGTTGCTGTGTCCTTATGGTCGATGTTCAGTCTCGCACGGTCTCCTGCCCTTGCTTCACCGACCAGGGCAAGGTGGTTCACTTCAATGTCACGCTGGATCGCGTCATATTTCTGACCATTGTGTACTCCTGGAGTTTCATCCAGGTTTAGGCCGTAACCCAGCGATAGTTCCCTTAGTCCGCATTCCTTGAGCGCGCCTGTATTATGGATCACGATCTTGCATCGGACTTTGTCCCCATCCCGGTACCCTTTACTCAGGATCGTGCCGATCTGTTCGTCATGGACATTATCTTTGTCTATCTCCCCAGCATCATGGGTAATGATGATCGGCTTTCCCTCATAACTGGCAAGGCTCTTCTCAGCAAATACCTCCTCCGGTAGCCGTAGCTCATAGCGGACACCACCATCTTTATCAGGATCCGCATATTCAAAGATGCCGCACCGTGTAACGACTGGGTGGTCAATCAGATATCCTTCCTCCGTATAGTACGTCTGGTCAAGCTTGAGACTGTCCTTCCTGTAATTTTTCTTAACTGCCTTTTTCAACCTTTCCCACCTCCTTCAAGGCAATAAAAAACGCCTGCATCTGCAAGCGTCACTCAATGCTTATTTTCCATCTGCAGGCATAGTAATCTGTCCTGGAGATCTCATATATCTTTTCGTCATAGTACTGGCCATCCGGCAACATGACATGTTCTTTATAGATCCCTACAATCCGGCCGCCATATCGATTGATCAGGCGGTCATACTTCTGTTCAGCAGGGTTCCCTACAACCACAGTAAACACGATCTTTCGATACCGGTATACCTCAAAGATGTCTTTTATCATTGTCATGACATCAATGCCAAAGGAAATATCACCTGTAAAGTTGATGATTTCAAGGTATGTCACATAGCGGCATTCCCTGTCTATGCCATATCCAAGATATCCGTTCACTTCACCGGAAGGACTAAGGGAAACAAACTGTGCAGCATTCCAGGTGTCATCCTTGACATCTACAGGTGAGAAATACGAGCTTCTGTGATAATACCAATATTTTTCCCTGCCCCATGTCTCCCGCATCTTCTTTGCTAGTTCGTTTTCATAATCTTGCGCAAGCCCTAACATTTGTCATCACCTCTATTCCTTCTTCGATACCGGTGCATTAAATACGCCAAACTTAAACACCGGCTTTGCCCGGCAGCGGCATCTGTAATCTTGCCCAGGATGACAACGGCGGCCTGTCTTTACATCCACAACAGGCGGATCGTCCCACCGGAACCGTTTGCCATTGAGTGCCTTATGTGACTCTCTAACACGGCTGTCACCGCAGTCATCCCAAATATATTCTTCTATCCCGGCATCACGCTGTTGTGCCTCATTGATGGATGCATTCAGCTTCCCGATCTGGTCCCTTGCTAAAAACTGTGCATGGGATTTCCCGACATTGTATTTGTGCTGGATTTCCTTCATGATCTTAGTCGTTGACTTTCCGTTCACAAATCCTTCCTTTACGATCACCCGCATATCTCCCAGGGTATCTGCCGGAATCGTCTTGATCAGCGACACATTTTCATCCACCCATCTGTCAAGTGCAGTTTGGAAGAACTCACCCATGTAGTAATCTTCCATGATATTGATGCCCAGCGTCTTATCAACCGCTTTTTTCCATTCCAGGATCGTCAGCTTCCTTGTCATGTTCGCAAGGGATTCCAGTTTCCTTCTCAGTCCATATCCCTGCGTCTTCTCTGTGAATCTCTTCTGTATCTTATCCAGGACCTTCTCCAACAGCGCCATAACATCATTGATGCTATCTGAACGATAGTCCTTCCGGTATGTGCCGCGCTCCTTCATGATCTGCTCTTTCAGAACCGGGATCTCCTCTTCGATCGATTCTTTCAGCAGGCGCATGTATTGTCTTGCGATGCGGCCATACTCACGTTCTATGCCGGCTGGGAAGACAGGCGTATATTTGGATATCAGGATATCGTGCCCATGGAATTTATTACGGCAGATCTCCTGTATTGCTTCTTTCTGCAGCTTTTCATCTATGATCATCACCTCCGCAAATAAAAACAGCCTGTATCATCATTCGACACAGACTGCTTATCTAAATGCACACTATTTACTTTTTAGCTGATAACATCAGCAACACCCTTTGCCAGGTTTGCCGCTTTCTGCATGATCGAATTCTCCTGTAGGTATTCAAGCCCTTTCAGCGTTATCCGAGGGTGGCATACAGAACAGCATACTTCTCCATCGATAGAACGCTTGATCGAAAGGCCTATAATATACCCTTCTGCTTCCAGCATTTCCATGATCGATACCCACCGCTGCTGTGTCACGCCGAGCTTTTCAGCAGAGATAAAATCAAGATCAGCTTCGTCATAATCCATTGCCTTTTCCAGATATTTTAGGATCCGGTAGATTATGTTAAAATTATTCATGTCCTGCCTCCTTTATTCATCTTCTGAATATGGACCATGGATCAGGTCTACCAGCTCAACTGCCATCACTCCTCTGGGTGACAAATCATTATCACCGGCTTTGATCGCTTCCTCTATCTCTATTGCGGCGCACTCTTCGATAAGCTGATCATAGTCATTTACCTTTCTTTTGAAAAACTCCTCTTCCGTCAGACCAAGTTCCCGGCTGACAAAGTCAAGCTGCTGCTCAGTCAGTTTCTCTTCTCCCTTCATATGATCACACTCCTTAATGCTTAATGTTTGAATACCGTTACGATCTCACCATTATCATGGTCTACGACAGCAATGACGCGTCCCTTCTGATACCTGAACTTATTGCCATCATGCGTATTATCCCGCTTCACCGTTTCGGGATGCTGTACGGCCTCCTTGACCTTATCCGCTGATATCCTCCGCTGTCCGCACCTGTCACAGGTATGTTTTGAAAGCCTCTTAATAGTAACACCTTTGCTGGTTCTTTGTCCAACGATTTTCTTCTCATATTCCTTTCTCTGCTGGGCTGACAAAGGTTTTCCCAGGTTGCTTCCTCCACCACCGGAACCGCCGAGCTGACCAGGGCGCCCCTTATGGTTATGATTCCCGGAATTGCTGTTTCCTTCATCCTGTCTCATACCGAGTGCATCGATCAGCAGATTGAGTGAATCTTCAAACGGCACAAACAGCTTCATGTCTCCGCTGAGCAGATCTGCAAGGCTCATAAACCTGCTGTCCGTCATTTCCTCATTGTCTGCCCGCGGATGTTGCTCATAACTTGTGCACAAGAAAACAAGGGAATCCAGTTCAGGCTGTCTGCCTGAGGTTTGTCCGATCGGTATCAATTCAAGCGGGATGATGCCAAATTCCTCCTCCGTCTCCCGTCTCGCCGCCTCTTCTGGATGCTCTCCTGGTTCTATATGCCCTCCCGGACCGCAGATGCCTTTACCATCTGTACGGGTTCCTGTCAGCACTTTTCCATCTTTGATGACCAGAACGCCAACCCCTCTACTTTGTGATATATCATCATCCCCATGTACCCCTGTAACCTCTTTATAGTCCCGTGGAGCCTTTGTTTCGTCACCAGTGGAACTTAATATACCCTTAACACTATTCGTGCTGTTTTGGGCTTCTTCCGTGACAGTCTCTTCCTCTTCTGCAGGATCGACACCGAGCAGGCCGGCAATATCAAGATCATCTTCTTCATTCAGCAGATCATTGATCGTATACTCCTCTGACTTCTTAAGCCCTTCGCGGACTTCTGACGGATCTAACACCTGCATATCCACATATATCTGTGCGGTCGCTGCTTTTGTCTGCTCTGTTGTAGCCTTAACGGCATCCACATTTGCCTGTTCTGCCTCGCTCAAAGACCATAACGGCGTGAACTCAACCTTATAGGCCGGTATCTCTTTGATATCGCCTTTCTTCTGCCCGCATTTAAAGATAAGATCCAGCAGGATGCGCATATTCTTTTTCAGCATCATCTTCTGAATCTTATTGACAAAGTTATAGTAATTCTCCATATCGCTGTCACCGGTGCTGTTCTCACCAGCAGGAGACCGTCCAAACAATATCGTCTGCGGAATGTTCGTAACGGCGGAGAGCATGTTACAAGTCGTGTCTATGATATCCTTAACACCGGCAAGAGACATGCTCTTAAAGTCATAGTCTTCACCGTCAGAATCTATCACAATGCTGTTCAGTATGCTGCGTGCCAGGTCAATGACCTCTAAACGTTTCAAAGCTTTTTCTTCCCCGTCAGGAGTTTCGAGGAGATTTGAAAGGTTCTGCATCTTATAGATCGCCTGCACGCACCTTTCGAGCAGTCGCGGGGCGATAGAATGTGATATGACCGCATCACGCAGTGCATCCTTGATCCGCATGAGTTCCGGTATGCCAAAATAAAGATACGTTGAATAGATCCCTGTTTCTGGCAGTTTCCCATTCTGAAATACAAGACACCTGCTTTCATGCACGCGGAATTTGCCGAACCGGCTGTTTACAGTATAGAATTCCGGCTTCTGGAATCTGCTCCCGTATCGTTTCCGCCCCTCTGTGTCATGATCATATAAAGAAGACTGGTCGGGCTGTACTACCGCCCTCTCATAAACAAGAAGCTCTTCGATCTCATCCACTTCATCCCAATCAAGCGGTTCATCCAGGTCACAGCCATCATCCACAAGCATCACTATAATGGCGCCGCCATAGAGCCTTGCCCACTTGATCGCGGTTGCTGCTGTCTCTTCCCAATCGAGGCGGTCGAGTTCATCTGAAATGAAATCTTCTGCCTCCTGGTCATTCAGCTTAAAATCATATCCATGCTTGACGGCTTCCTCTGCCGGAGCATCTATGATCTTTGAAAATAAGCCATTCCCTATGTACTGATCTGTCAGATCCATATCCGGAATGATATCCTCTGCAGTATATGTATATGCCGTTGAGCTGTCATTCTTAGTGCCGTACCTTGTCAGAAAATTACTATAACCATCATAATGCATGCCTTTCTCCTGTCCGGCAGCGCCACTTTCTTCCTGCCCATCGCCCTTAGCATATTTCATATCCAAAATACGCCGGCCATTCTGCTCACGGACATATTCCTGTATGCTGTTCTTCATTTATCCTGATCACCTCCTTATTTCCTGCTGCTCATGGTCAAATCACAATAAGCAGTTACTTACAATAAGCTGTCGATATTAAATTTCATGTAAATTGTTATCTCTCCAAATGCTGAACTTCCTGCATCAACCATGTCTTTAAACTTGCTCTCTGGGAAACTTTCAAGCTGATTGAAATACTCTTCGTTCCATTCCCCTCCCATGACATCAAAAAATCCTTGCTGCCACTGCGCGGCCATCGGCTCCGCCCGTGATTCTTTGCTCCCGGATTCCGGTCTTGTAACGACATTATATCCAGCCATCATATTGATATAACTTCCTGCCTGTTCTTTCCCGGCCTGCCCTGGATCCTGCGGAAGCCTCTGACGTACAGTGCAGTACTTCCTGTATTTCGCATTATCTGCCTTTGCCGTTGTCAAGACAAGCTTCCTGACATCACCGGCCTTTAACTGCTTATTTACTACGTCCAGAACTAAAAATCTGCCGCATGCCCTCTTTGCTATCAGGACACCGGCAGTATAAGCAGCTTCTTTATTCTCATCCTCATCTGTCGCGGCCAGATCCCATCCACGGCAGATCGCCACAATATCATCTGGGATCGCCGTCAGAATATCCCCTATCTGAATACGCTTGAAGTAGGATCCAGCGCTGGGCTTGATCTTCCAGTTGCCGTTTAGAAGTCGTTCCTTTTCCACTTCTGGTAAGGCCAATAGGTTGGCTAAATATCCTGGATCATTTTCCATGAGGATCTTGTTGTCTTGCAACGTACTGGCAATAAAGGTAACGCTCTTCACAGATTTCTTTGCTTTCTGTTCATCTAGCCCACTTTGTTTAGCAAAGTCTATTCCTTCCTCTTCTGTATCAAACCAGTGCACAATATCATTCATGTGTACCATGTACCGAATAACTCCGCTAC
The DNA here is from genome assembly GCA_951800685.1 of uncultured Lachnospiraceae bacterium. Taxonomy (GTDB): domain Bacteria; phylum Bacillota; class Clostridia; order Lachnospirales; family Lachnospiraceae; genus UBA3282. The sequence goes on along the minus strand of CATOJY010000022.1, from coordinate 38,841 downwards.
GTTCTTGTATCGGATATCCTGTCTTCTGATCTATCCACCATGATATGAAATCTGCTACCCATGAATCTGCATCAGGATTGCAAGTGGCCCTTACATATGGATCTATTCCGGAAGCGCTTCTGTTACGAGACATCATATAAAAAAACTGCTTTTTAGTAAAATGTGTCAGTTCGTCAAAACCGATAAGTGCGATCTGTGAACCCTGCCATTTCCCTAAATCCCTGTCCCCATCAATATGCGCAAATCCTACTCTTGCACCTGATCTAAATTTCCAATGGTATCTCGGTGAAGTTTTAGGAACTGTACCTTTAATTCCGCCATATACTTCAAAACTTGAATCCCACAGTCCACCTTCCTGTGTAATCTGTATTGACTGTCTTCTAAATATCACAGCACCAAATTTGGGGTTGCTGGTATGTCGGACTGCCTCTAGTAACAAAGCATATGTCTTTCCACCACCAGCGGCACCTCCATATATGGCAATATCTGCAGAAGTACTTAAAAAAATTTCTTGTGGACCCTCTTGCGGTTTTAGAACTCTCATTTCTTATCACGTCCATTTTCTGGAAGATATATCATTACATCATCCGCTTCCCCGTTATCAGTGCAAACGCTATCATCTTCCGTTTTTGATTTCCATCCATGCATTAAATAGTCATGATGTTCATCAGCTATGTGCAACCTGATCAGCGAATCAATACACTTCGTCTTTGCACGCTGTATTTTTGTCAGCTCAGCCTCTAAGGCCGCCAGACCTTTGATAGCATATTCAGTTTCTGTATCAGTCTCTTCCATTTTGCCATATTCATTCCCATTTTCATCAAAATTGGTTCTTACTCTTTTTTTCACCCCTTTTACATACAGTCCCTTTTCTGATTTTTCCTTAAAACTTTTAATCTGATGCATAAATTTACGTTCCCTTACGGTATACATAGCAACCTGCTGTTGTAATAGTTCCTCTTCGTTGTGCGAGATCTCCTGCATAAGATATATTTCTTCCTCATCCAATGCATCCCAATAGATCGTAGAATATGCTCCATGCTTCTCTGCATTCTTATTTCGCTTAGGCACAGAAGTAGAATGTCCAACAGCATTCTTATTTCCTTTTGGAGCTCCCCTCGATTTCCGAGCGTTCTCTTTGCTTTTCTCCGAATTATCCGAGCGTTCGCTTTGTTTTTTTTTGTATTGTTCGTTGTTATCATCCCATTTCTGGGTAGATTTCCATCTGCGAACTGTACTTGCTGGAACTCCAAACCGCTTCGCTATATCAACTAATTTCATGCCATCATGGTATAATCGTTCTGCCTCAATACTATTTGGACTTCTAACCCTAGCCATTTACCACCACCTCGCTATTGTTTTGTTTTAAGAAAATTTGATAAAGAAATGGGCATTATGCCCATTTCTTTATCCATACGAATACCGCTCGTTATAACGTTAAAGCTTCGTTATAAATTCTGCTTTTGAAAACCTATGTTCTGATTTTACCATCATATGAAGAAAATCCTCTTTAGAAAAGTCAGATAATCTAAATACCTCCTCTGGTTTCATTCCAAGCTGCTTCCCAATTTCTTCGACTGATTTACCATCATTTAATAATTCCTTAACAATTGCTTTCATAGGTTCAAGCAAATGTGTACCTCTCGCTCTATTATGAGTGATAGTTCCATACATATTTCCCGCTCTATCTTTATGAGATACAATAACTATTGGCACTTTTCCATCAAGCATAGAAAAAAGTGGTTCTTCTCCAGAAACAGTCCACCGATGGAATCCATCTATAATCGTTAAATCAGGACGTACCACAATTGGCAGTGTCCATCCATTTGTCAGTATAGATTGCTTTAACAGTGCTAAGTTTTGTTTTGATACTTTATTTGGATTATAATCATTCGGCTTTACAATGCTTCTATATACCCACTGTAACGTAGAAAGTGGGCTGATTAATTTATTATCCATTTAACAATGTCTCCTTCTTTTTAGCGTTTTCAATGTATCTTCCATATATCCTTTGATACAGTGCACGGAGCGATCTTAATTTAGGATCTCCTGTTATAAGCCCCTCATATATCATTTTGCAATCTTTATTATCTACAATAGTAGATACTTTCATAAAAAAGATTCTGTACCGTTCGGCTACATATCTTTTATGTTTTGTTTGAAAATTCCCTTCCATGTTTGAAAACAATTCTATAAGAGCCACCTTATAGTCTTTTTCTACCTGGACTTTCTCATTCTGTTTTCTGACGGCTGTATTTCTGCCGAACATTTCACTGTCCCAATATAGGGATGCCAGATATGCATTGGGTTCTCGACGTATTATTCTCTCCATGAGATCAGGATAATACTCATTCATTTTTACCAATGTCCTAGCTGTATCAATAGAAAAAAACTGTGATACTCTCAGCTGTCGTTTTTGTGTCCCAGACTGCCAAAGGAATAAATAAACCTCCGGTATGTCTACTTTCTCCTGGAGTAAATATAGCCATACATCATTATTAGTCCAGTCATATAGAGGAAATATTTGATGTCTATTTGTTATACTCTTCCTGGCTGCAGTCATGGTTGCTACATTATATAACCTATGAACTGATTCTGCTGTCCTTATCCCAGTAATAGTTATCCCATTATAGCAAACCCGTGGAAGGAAATCCTGATACGTATCTGTACGCGACCTCAATAATGGATGGTTCCGTATAGCAAATGAAGGCGGTTGCCTTACCCAAACATCTTTCTTATATCTATCCCAGCAAATGAAGGTTTCATCATTGGATAATTCATTAAAACAATTATAGTGTTTCACCTCCAGGCAGAACCACTCGAACTTTGCTCCAACTAACATAAATTTCTTTCGCCATTCCCTTACCTTTTCCTCTATACACGGGAAAATGGCCTCTTCGTCAATAAATTGTACAATAAGCTGTTTTGGATTGATTTCACCCGTCTGGATCAGGTTTATTACCAATTGGGATAAACAAAGGCTGTCTTTCCCACCGCTGAAAGACATATAAACTGGAAGACCATTTCGAAAAACATTCCGAATCCTAATCTTTGCAGCTTCCACCACATCAATACTAGCTGCGCATCTCTTTATAGCCATATCTTTTCCCCGCATTTTGGGCAGAAAGTAAATTCTCCTATTTCGGTGGAATGATCTGTCATGGAATCCTGATGCATCATTACAACCGGAATCTGTACCGTCTGCTGTTCTCCTTGCCCAGTCTGCATCTGCCGTTCTCTTTTCTCAGACGCATTCTTAATGCTACGGATTTCATTGTCATCAAGGGTGCCATATTCGGAAAGTTTACTCGTGATATCCTCGGCCTCCGATACCATCTGCCGGAGTATTTCTTCATCAAATCCGGGAATATCCAAATCCCCCTGCAGTTCCTCCAGAAACGAATTGAGCGTTTCAAGATTCTCAATGCCGAGGCTGAATATCTTATTATCCGCTATCATGAGTTTTTTCTTCTGGTTTTCCGTCAGATTGTCATATTTGTACACGTCTGCGGTATCCTTCCCCATCGCGGCCAGCGTATCATACAAACCATTTCCGGCAAGGATGACATTGTTCTCGTCCACCACGATCGGGCGGATCTGCCCGAACATCATCACGCTACGCTCAAACTCTTTCAGTTGCTGCTCTGTGTGTATCCTTACGTTCTTCTCCGGCTTCTTTAAGTCAGAGAGTTTCATAGTGGTTATTTTCATCTGTGCCTCCTTCTCGACTTCATCGCCTATCGAGAAAGGCGGTCTCACCATGTTACTCACCGAGAGACCACCCTTCTTAATGGCTACCATATTGTCTTGAAGGAGAAAATGGCGGTTTATACGGATATCTGCAAATATCCGTTGGATTATGCCGGCGGATCATCCAGAATCGCTTTTGCTTCCGGGAAATACTCCGCGGCTTTTTCCACGATTGATCTGTCTATCTCAAAAACTTCTTTCCATCCGTTCTCCACGGAACCGGTCCACTGCCTTGCCGCCCACGGATGCGTACCGCAAAGATACCCATTCTTCCAATCGTAAATCGGCGGCAGTTCCACCTCGTAGTAATGGATAAATGCCAGTATTTCCTCATGGCTCCAATCAGAAAGGGGACTATACCGTGTCACTCCCTGTCCGTTGGTGTATATATTGTCGCTATTTCCCACATAGTTGCCGTCAGCCCGGCGCCGCCCAAGGAGCATACCATCAAGTTCATGCTCCTTATAATACTTTGCCTGCCCCCTGTGCTGAACAATGTGAAACCACTGTGCAGCGGTCTTGCTTTCCTGTGGGAAAAGCATCTGCTGGTGGGCCGCGAGCCATTTCATATCCTGCCCAGTGTTGATGATTTCCAATTCCGTCGGCTTGTGAGCCTCCACCCATTCTGTAAATGCCTGATACTCTAAATTACAAATGACGAGCACACAAGATTGTATGCCCGCCATCTGGCTGACTTTTTCAAGGACCAACGAATCCTTTCCTCCGCTCCATGCAAATACGGCTTTCTTGCCCTTGGTCTTCTTTCTGATCTCCTTCACGGTTTTATCCACCAGCCGATCCAGTTCTTTCCTGCTCACCGTCTGCTCGATCTTTGCGAGAGCCTCGATCCATTCAGAATTTTTGATCCGCTGCTTTCTTCCTAGCGCATCACCCATGATACTCACCCCGCTTTCCTGTCACCACCAAAGCTACTGCTCCAGAAATGATAACTGTCAGGAGGCTTCCTACGGTCTTGCAAATAGCGATTCCATTTATATTTCCATATCCGAACACTGGCAGACCGATCACCATGGCGACGATAACTCCCGCCACTATACCCCGCGGCATCAGCCTTACGCCTTTTAAGGTAAGAATCGTTGGCAATAATGTGGATGCCCTGAGTGTCCCGTACATCAGAAAAAGATGCGTTACCGTAAGCCCTGGGATATTTGCTACTGCGATTCCGGCAGCCAACAGCAAAATCATGGAAAGTTTTGTTTTTCCAATTGTATTTTCCCGAAAAACGTCTGTTGTGAGAGAAGATACTGCACACAGGTTGCTGTCTATCGTAGATAGCAGACCAGAAATAATCATAAACAAAAACGGGATTACTGCCCAATCCGGGAATAGTGTGCATATCAGTTCAAAATTGATCACTCCTGTATCTACTGCGGCGTATCCCATGCCGGCTCCGACAAATCCGAGGATTCCCATGGACAGCGGAACAATGCCAAACAGCAAGGATCCTACCAGAAATGCCCTGCCGATCCGATCCTTTTGAACACAAAAAGCCCTCTGCCAAAAACACTGGTCTCCAAACGGTCCTGACATAAGCCCGATTGTGGTTGGAAGCCCAAATCCAAGGAAGATTTTCCATCCGCTTGCTGAGAATATGCGTCCGGCATCCCCTGTGGCCCCTCCTAAACCCGTAAGCAGCATTTCTGGCCCTCCGCCATTCTTTACACCAAAAGCCGCGAAGCCAATGCTGAAGACCAACATAAACACCATCTGAATAGCATCTGTCATTATCGAAGCCCTTATACCGGAAAACTGGGAGTAAGAAAACGCCACCACTGCCATTATGATCGTCATGCACCAGAATGGAATACCTGTCAGCCGGGAAAGAATCTTGCTTCCTGCTAAAAGCTGTACGCCGGTTGACAACACAGACAGCGCCCCCAGCTGAAATAGATACACATTTTTCACGCTTTCGGATCTGTATCTGCTGTGCATATATCCCGACAGCGTGACCCCCTCCGGCATTTCCTTTCGGATTTTCTTTGCAAACGGTATGAACAAAATAAGACACAGCACATTAGGTACCAAAAACCAAAAGAGCCCTGCAAAACCCTTCGTATAAGCTGTCTCCGTTGACGTGAATAGTGCCGGCGCCCATATCCATGTAGCTGCTATGCTGAGTGCGGATACAATCCATCCAATATTTCTATTGCCAACGCAGAAACTGATAACACTTTTTTCTTTCCGTGTCAGTAGTACCGTCGAAAGCAGCATTGCCGCTGCATATATCATCAATACCAGAATCGTGTAATTCATCTTATCCTCCAATCTGTTTAGTTTCTGGAGGAGCACTGCCATCCGTATCCTGCTTTCATCCCCTTCCCCGGAAAAACTGCATAAAAAAAGAAGCCTGAAACCATATCCAGACTTCCCTTGCGTCAAATTAGAATTTTACATCTATCATTAAACCACTTTGCAACCATGATGTCAATGTAATCTTTTTGTAAATGGAGGGTTTATTGTACGTTCAACCCATCCACCCCAAAAATAAGTGCTGCGAGCCTTTCAACTGCAACCCGGAGGTCAACATAGACATTTTCTTTTGACATATTCTTCTTTTGGGCAATTTCTTTGGCCGACAAGTTATCTTCTGCTATGTACATATCCCACACCACATCATACCGCCTGCACTCTATCTCCTTATTGGGTGACTTTTCACAAAATGCGGCGTAAAGCCCGAGCATTGCTTCCACATGAGATACCATGATCGCAGTTCTGGCTGCGCTATCCTTAATGCTGCTGATAATGACATCGTTATCACGGCTTTTCATCATGGATTCAAGAATATCAAATGCGCTTTCATCCATCTGTGCCCTTCTGAATACAGAGTTCTCAGCATGCTTTTTGAGCATCCTGTAATTCCGGAGCAGAAGCTTAGTGTTTCTGAGACGCCGATCCGCTCTCTTCCCGTTTTCGCTCTTACGTTCCTGTTCGAACCGTTTCATAGCTTCCTGCGCTCCAATGACTGCCGCCCGCTCGTAGATTTTTTTCAGCTCTTCATCAGTCAGAATGACAAGTCTGCTCTGCTGCGGATCCATCTTCTCTGATTCTTGCTTCTTTTTCTCGTTCTGGTGTATCACAATCTCATCAACCATGCCCGCTTCGATGCCGACTTCCTCCGCAATGGCCTCATCACTCCACCCTGCATCGCGGAGGCTCGACACTTTCCCCACATCAATGCCATCGAACTTTTCTCTGTCTTGTTTTGCCATGATTCCGCCCTCCCATGATTCCATTTTATTGAACCGACAATGTCTGCAGGTACTCCTCTATTGATATCTGCCCTGGCAAATTATAATCGGGTCTCTCCCATGCCGGTACATCAGCAGCCTTACGTCCAATATGCGGTGTAGATCCAAACTTCCTCCTGTAGCATACCGGACCATAGCCAAGCATCATACTATTAGGATTCCTCAACTTTCTACCACAAATCGAGCACTTCACTCTGATCCTCCTTCCTCCGCATATTGTTCCTCACTGTTTTTACTTTCCATTTGCCCTATGATATTCAAAGCTGCGGTTAACTCCCGTTTCAAATTCTTTATCTCATCTGGTACCGCCCCAATCTTTAAGACCTCATCCAGCTTTTCCACATAGCTTTCCTGACTCCAACAATAGATCCCATTTTTATTCATAACCTTTATCAGACTATCAAGAAGTCCCAGCCTATCTTCCTTCTCTTTCAGAACAGCAAGCCGACAATATGCCTCCGCCAGTTCTTTCGCCATTTTACTTCCAAACGTCCTGCCAATAGCCTGCTTTTCTGCTTTATCCTCAATGTACGCCTTTGCATAATCTGCTCTTTCTTCATAGAAAGGTGTCCTGTCCTGCTCCAGCCTGCTGTAAATGATATACTTATATACTCCGACAGGTTCTTCTATCTGCCGGTAAAGTGATTTCTTCTTTTTTAGCAGCTTTCCGGTCTCAGGATAATAATAGATCAATCCCATATTGTCCGGAATTTCTTCCTTTTTGAGTAATCCTGCCGGTACCACGAAATAGAACTCATTGCAGTATTGCAGATAAAGATGGTACTTGTTATCCCTTTGGAAGTCACTCCGACTGATCTTTATTTCGTAGCCTGTTATGCATGGACTTGTATAGCTTCTTGTAACTGCCAGCCCATCAAATATCAATAACCCCTGCGGTCCGGTAAAATATGTAGAATCCGTCTTACACTCCGATATAAAGAAGTCATTCGGATGGTACTTTGCCAGAGCCATTTTAATCTCCGTAGACGTTACTCTTTTTTCACTCAACACCATTTTCCTCCTGCAGCTTCTGGTCGATAACCGGAATCAGCAACCTCGCACTCATACGCATATGCAGACTTGTAGGGGCATCCACTATTTTGTGCAGCATATCCACATATACCTCTTCCGCAGTCAATCCCTTGCCGTACTGATCTATCCGGTCTTTGTTCTCTACAATCAAGGTTGCATCCATGCATCTTTCTGATATTTCATGTATCAACTGCTTCGCCTCATCCGTAAACGTAATAGAATTGTTCTCGCCGATAATATCCATATCCAAAAGCCTTTCAACCATTTCGTCAATATCTCGCATATCTCATTCCTCCACAAACTTATCTTTTTCCGTTTACTCTAAATGTTTTCCTTAAATACTCTGCGTGTTTGTTTGTGATCTTATAACGACCACACTCTGTTCTGTTTTTCCGTCTCCCATGTCCATCGTAATTTATACACTCATCACAGGTAAAACACGGATCTTCCATTTCACCCGTGCAATCATCCCAGCACTCTACACTGTTCGCACAATGGTTACATATACATCCACCACACGGACTAGCATACTGCTTTTTAGGTTCTATATACTCTTTTCGCGACTTTGGAATAAATCCCAGTTCTTCAAGCGTTATCTGATGGTTCATAATTCTTCCGGTTTCCTACATCTCTCGAACTCTATCACCCAGACAAACGGATTGGCCTCCCAACCGTAACTCTCTAAGTCTGTCTTCCCAATCGTAGAGTCCCAAAGTTCTGCAAACATCATTTTCTGATTTCCTTCAAAATAATGCGCTTCCGGGTGTACATGACAGTTGACTCCTTCCCGTAAGATATCCTGCCCATTCATATCCTGCAGCCGTTCTACCCGCACATCCGTAACCTTTAACCAGATACGGGCAGCCTGTTTCGGCATATGGATTGACGGCCGCCAAACAATGCGTTCCGGAGCTTTGCAGTCTGCCCTGTACACGAAGCACCCGTCTGATATGCTGTCGCCATCATCATATTCGATTGCCTGAAAATCATAACAGGGTTGAAGGCCCTGAGCATAATCCCCATCGCAATCAATGCATTTCATGAACGCCCACGTTTCCCGGATATACAGGATATCTCCGGGCTGATAATGATATGTTTTAATTATATTATCGCAATCTTCCCATTTTTTCGGACAACAATCATCAGCAAAAATGTATCTTCTCCCAGTGTAATACAGTGGTTGCGGTTTCATTACCCGCCTTGTTGTAGTCTTTCTACCACCCAAGATCTCCTGCACCATTTTTGTGTTGAATAAAATTGGTAATACTCTGCTCTTCATAGACTCCTTTTTCCGCTGTGAGTCTGATCCGCCAAAATATGCCTTTCTGGTTTCTGCCCATTTTCCCATCCGTTCTCCCCCTATTTTAAGGTTGTAATCCTACACTTATCTGCATTCTCCAATCGGTGTAAATGTTGATTGCATACCACTGGTCTTTCCTTCTTGATTTTCCCGATACATTTCCGCCACTTCACGAGTGATTGCCATACTTAAGACACATTCTAAGGTTTTTACTGTATGATATCCTCCACTCGTGCGACAACGATCAACATATCTCCTAAAATTCGCATTGCTCTCATATAACTCTTTCATATCCTGACTACCTGTTTTCATGTATATTTACCCTCCTTATCCATGTGTAGCATTATAGTTTTCCAACTCCCATTTATTTCCTGTCGCTACTACCGCTAACCTCGTGCGCTCCTGCGGTGATAAAAAGCCATTTGGCAAACTGTCCAAGGCCTCCATCGTTCCGCACTCGTCACATATCATTGTTTTATTGTCTGTTCGAGAGAGAGCAAGCAGCTGCTCAAATTTTCTTCCGCATTTGGGACAAATTTTCATATCACACCTCCGTAATCATTGAATGTCATTTGCTTAGCCGGCGGATCATAATTCATCCATATAATTTCTCTTTTCTTTGAACAAACCATAGAATACGCCGTCTTTTCATAGCGATTCCACCCCGCAAGCATTTTGTCATACAACTCTGTTTCATATCCGCTGATAACAACCGATCCTTTATGGTCCAGAAGCAACGTAAGCAGTTCTTCGTGATCCTTGGTGTCCATTTCATGCTGATACTGTTTCCCGTGCCTTGTATTCAACATATAAGGCGGATCGCAGTATATCAGCACATTTTCAAAATTAAATCTTGGTATCAGATCAATTGCCGGCCTGTTCTCAATCTGCACACCCCGCAGCCTCTCAGCCGCCTGTAGTATCTTATCCGGCAGATGTACCCAGTCCTGCGCGGCATAAGCTCTTTCTCTGCCCTGTACATCATTCTTCCAGCCTACTTTCTCACCATTTGTGCGGAATCCATGACCCATGTTTAGACGTATGTAAAAGTTAATCGCCTGCTGCAAGCTGTCCTCTGGTACCGCTGCAAACGCATCCTCATATACTCGCCTTGCATACGGCGTGTAATATATCTCATGTGCCAGCTTCTCTGGATCCCGACGGATCCATTCAAATAGATTGACCACATTCCCGTCCAGATCGTTCACCGTCTCAATATGTGACCGCGATTTGTTGAACAGGATGGCGCCGCTCCCGAAAAATGCTTCAAGATAGCTGTGATGATCCGGAAAAAGACTTATAATCCAGTCTGCCAGCGACCACTTACTCCCGGGTACTTTGCTATTGCTTTCATCTTTGTTCAGATTCTCCTTTGTTGGTTCCTTTTTCTTGGTATCGCCGCTTCTTACTGCAAGTACCATGGCGTCTTCTCCCACATCACTGTAACGGTTTTCCTGTTTCTTCCTGCATTTTTCAACAGCAGCGTCATAGTCATAATCAATCTGCCCCGCGAGCCGATCAGCCATTGTGACAAATTTATTGCGGTAATACGCTTTCCACTGAATATCATCGTCCTTGATTTTATCCATCATTTTCACATAATCGTGTAACATACAGATAATCAGGACAATATCACCATAGGAACAGCTAACAACATAATCGCAAAACAACTTCAAATTGATGGCTTTCTCAATCATTACCTGCTTCATCTCGTCTTTAGTCATTCCTTTCTCGACTTCCCGAAGGAATTGGAACAAAAACCAGAAATGCTCAGCATCCACAGCTTCGAACTCCTTTCCGGGCGGCGGAGCCAGCCGCCCTTCTTTTATTCCTCGTGATATACCTCTTACAAAAGGAGTGCTCCCTATTTCGCCATGTTAATTGGCAATACTATGGCCCTAAAATCACTGTCCTCAGCCTCTATGATCATCGGCATTTTAGCACTCTCCAGATTGAGCGCCACATTATCGCAATCGAAAGCTTTCAGCGTTTCAATCATGAGCCGCGCATCAAATCCAATCGTGAATTCCTCTGGTATTTCCTCCTGCAGATTTACAGTCTCATGATAATCTGCTGTCGTATCCATAACGGCAATATTCAGATCATTATCTTTCATCGTAAACTTTACAGGGCTTCTTTCATCGGTGCACATTTTTGCCCGGATCATAGCATTCAAAATCTCTGGCCTAGCTATCACTGTATGTATAGGCACTGTCTTAAACATCTTGTCATACTGAAAAAATTTACCTTCCACGATTCGGGTATGTATCACATATTCGTCTGTCGTAAAAATCGCACCGTTTTTATTATGCCTGATCGATACTTCGCCGGAAATTCCAATTGCAAGCAGACGGTCAACTGTTCCCTTCGGTATGAGCAGCTCAAACATTCCATCAAAATCCACCTTGTCCCATGCAAGTACATGACCGTCCAAACCAACGAAATTCAGTGTCCCACCAGCAGCTTGTAAACAGAGTGCGTTCATAATCTTGTTGTTCCCATTATCAGATATCGCATAGGATACGCGACGCATGGATGTCAAGAGCGATTCTGCTTTGATCGTAAACTCTCCGCCGCTTTCCTCGGCATTCGGCAGCGGAAATTCATCCGGATCCATCGTCTGATATTTGTTCTTGATCTTATCGACCTTGATCGTAATACTGAAAGCCTCTCCCTTATGACCCGGCACAATCTCCACCTCTCCATCCGGCAGATTATTGATAAGATCAAATGCTTTTGCCGGAATGATGAAAGATTCCCCCTCTATGCCCTCTACCTTCGCCTTAATTGCCAGTTCCATGTTGTTGGCGATTAAATACCCTTCCGACACCAAAATGCCCTGTAAGGCGACAGCAGGGGTTTTCTTCGGTACGATCTGCTTTAACTTATTGATTTTTTGTGACAGTTCATTCTTATCAATCTTCATTTCTCAATTCCACTCCTTCCAGAAATAATATTGTGCAGTTCCTATCAGGCACTCTGTACTGCTCCAGATCCGTGTCTGCCATATATTTGTGTCCGAACAATTCTTTCATCTGCTTCCATACATCCCACGGGACTCTATAAAAATTTTTCATCCCTATGGAAACTACCACATAACATTTCGCACCCATAGCTTTATACTTATCAAAAGTAACCCATTGCGTTTCCGTTATGACGTTCTGCTGGATTCTGTCCTTTTCCGTATGCTTCGCATCGAAGATAATGCAGCTACCATCACACAATGCGCCTTTGAAATCCGGCTGGGCCTGTTTCGTGAAACAGGCAAGGAACCTTCCAGACCGATCCGCTTTCCCAAGTGGCTTCATCGGCTCCGGAGTCTTCTCTATAACTGCATACCCTTCCCTCTGATAAAATTCACACGCTGCGGAAATCCACTTTTCAAATATCTCCCCCGATGCCCTACTCCTTGCCCCGGAGATCTGCCGCCTTGGATCAGCCATAGTAATCCTCCAATTTTTCCTGCAATATCATCTGTATATAATGTAGCTTTGTTTTTCCTACTCCTTTGATTCTGCCAATCTCATCCATGATATCTTCCATGACACTTTCCAACGATGGTGTCTCTTTGACCGCATTTCCTACTTTCGCCTGTTCATCTTGGCTTTCGACATACTTCACCAGCTGCTCGTCTGTCATCTTCCGCAGCTTTACTGCCTTCTCATGGATCCTGTTCTCGTCGTCAGTCCGTCTGCAGCTTCTCTTCTTTCCCATAGCATTTTTCCTTTCTTCTCTTGATACTCTCCCTATGGCTATGCCAGCAGTACTGTCGGCGTAGCCTTCCACATTCCTGCCCCATTTACCCATCTGTATCACCACCATCAATCGTAATGCTGTCCGCCAGTTCTGCCAGCAGAGGAACATCCAAACCCAGCTCTTTGCAGAATTTCTTAAAACATTCCCTGCACATAAACCCAAACTGCTTCGGCTGTTCTCCGCGTTTTGATCTCGCAAACAGCGTAATCATGTCGCTCTTTTTCATCCGTTCCTTGCATTCAGCACATATGCCGAACAGCTTCTTTTTCATTTTGGGGCTTACATCTGAGTGTTGAAGTTGCTCCGGAAATTCCCTACGCATATTCTCTTCCCCAATAATAGGAATCAGACTGTCTTTCATAAATACTGGTATACCATTTTCATCTGCCAGCAGAATAACCTTCCTGATCCAATCCCATTTTGGAATTACTTTATCTTTCCTCCTGCCCGTTTCTGCTCCAAGGATAATCCAGTCTACACGCTGTAACAGGTTATTGTTTTCCTCTGATATCAAATCGCCCAGCACAGGTTCTATGCTCACAAAGGTTTTGCATCCTTCCGGAAGATAGCTGCACCGGATCATTTCTTCCTCTCTTGTTACTGTCGTTCCATACCAGAGATTATCAAACCCTGTAGGCACCCCATATTCTATGTAACGGATTGGATTTTTGGTGAGAAATAAATAATTATGTATAGGATTCGTAACACAAATGTCTAATATTTCTTTTATCCATTCAGAACGCACCCATGCACCAAATATATCTGCCATTGCGCCAACAAAAATGTTATTCCCCATTTTCAGCTTGCCTGGAACATTCATGCGATAGCGGTGGAAAGTAGGTTCAAATCCAAACGGATATACCAACGGCTTCTCCGTTTCATTCAACATAGCCTTATCCAAAACATATAGATCCGGTCCCCCGTCAGCTGCCGGTACCATGCGATAATCCTGCTTAGCCATTTTGTTCAACCGTATGTCACCCGCAAACCTCGCTGTCATAGTTCGCGCATAGCAGTAATGACAATTATGACGACATCCAGTGATTGGATTCCATGTATGATCACACCACTCAATTCCTGATTTGTTCATCTTCTGTCTCCTCCCAATATTCTACAAAATACATTGTCTGACCTTTTCCGCCCGGTCTTTCCTTTCCAATCCTTACAGCGTACCCAGCTTTCGCAATCAGACATACCAGCGTATTCCTATCTTCATCATTCAGCTTCATAAGCAGATTCTTGATTTTATGTCTTTCCTGTTTTGCCATATCATCCCGCCTTTCTTTGTTTCTTTGGTACATTCTCATACTCCGTCATCTTTTCTTGGAACATCTCAACAAATGCTTTAACCTCCGGCGTCATGTCGCAGTTTCGGAATCCTCGGCACTGGATAACTCTCCCATGCCACTCCAGTGTGTAATATGGTTTCTCCGGTGCTTCTTTTTGTCGGATGAAGAAAATCATTGTTTCTCCCTTTCTCACCTTTTCCATGTATGTTCCAACACAATGATGAAGTGCTTCTCCTTCAGCCTTTAGCTCCTCTAATCTATTTGGCAGTCTGATAAATAATCCCTGGATATCAAGCTTCATAGCCTCTACTTCCACAGTTTTATTTTTCATCTTTTTCAACATGCGATTGAATCTCTTTGTTTCCTCTCTCGCCTGCTTGTCCTTGAACTTCATATATTGTTTTGACATTTCATCATGTGCCTTTTCGAAATTCTTCGGAAACAAATTGAACTCGTTCTTCATGTCGTAATCCATTTCTTCAAGCCAACCAGCGTAATCAAAGTAGTCCTGTGTATGGGTAATTTTCTGTTTACTGATATACTTGAGTAATTTATACAGGGTGGTATGTTGCATAAGATCTATAAATTTTTTGTACATACAAGCATACCCATCATCATGCACATATCGAAGTTCCGAGAACTCATCCCACTTCAAATCCGGCTTATATCTCAATATCTCCAAATCTCTTAAACTCGGATTCCCTACTTTACGGAGCATATTGTACTGATATTTGTTAATTCCCAAGGTGCCCAAAATGCTATTACACCCACCATTTAAGTCCGTGTTTCGCATTCTGTGATCTTCTAGAAATTCCTGTACCATTTTGTAAAAACCAACCTTGAGCAGCTGTTCTATGAACGGATATTGGCGATATGAATTGAAATAATTATCAATCAACCACGGAGAATTAAAATGTCTGTTGTCGTTTGCGACATTTTTAATGAAAATATCCGGAACACTATATTTCATGCAGGTTCCTGCAACCACTTCCTGCAGATTGGTGTTATACGCCACAACACTTCTTGGAGCTATTGTTTCTGCCGGCGGATACCATGAACTTCCTCTATCTCTGTAATAGCACCACCTCATATCTCCTGTGGTCTTATAATGTGCCCACATATAATCCTTTACGCTTTCTGCCTTATGTACTGTTCGGTAGCCCTCGCTGGTAGTTATCTTTGGATTATGGAAATTTATGCGAAAATCTTTTATGTGGCAAAAGTATCTTGTCAGAATCTCCTCATTATGTGCCTGAACCAATACGCTCCATTGCACCGATACCAAGCTTTGTCTGCTCATTCCCTCGCTTTTTGCCATGAGGAATTTATTGCAATACGGGCAACATACTGTGCGGTTATGTCTTACCTCATCCCGACTATTCATAATGCCTATTGTTTCATGTCTAAGCTTTTTATCTTCGAGGATAAAGGTATGTTTGCAGCTGGTACAGAATGCTCTCTTTCTCTTGGTGTTATAGAAAATATAATTTTCGTCCTTGAACACACTTTCTTCGATGAATGTCTGATAATCATCTGGCAGTTCTCCGAACTTATCCATTTCGGCATCTATAACATCTGTTTCCTTTTTGTGCTTTTTCATCAGTCGAATATGCTTAATATGGTTCTGATATCTGTCCAGCACTGCAAATGCGGCTCTTTCCTTATATTCCTCATTGTTATTGGTCCATTTGCGTAATGTGCTTTCTGCCTGCTTCGCATCCTTATCTGATATAAATTCCAGCTGACTGTAATTCCACCAGTATTCACACCAACCGCTATCCCTGCACACCAGATATAGCAATGCTCCAGTTCGCCACTTGCTATTATCAACTTCCAAGGTTGTGTAATCGTCTTTTTGACAGAATACTCGGAATAACAGTGATATATCTTTTCTATTCTTTCCACTTACCTGATACACATTAAGCACCAATGTTTCCTGCTCATCAGCCTTTTTCTTCTGTGTTACGATAACTCCGCGAATTTCTTTACCTTTTACTGCGATTTCTCTAATCTGTTTAATATCTGCTTTTGGAATGGGTATCTCTCGCAAGTCTTTCTTTTTCATCCATACCGCCTCCTACATACCCATCATGGAGAAGAAATCTATCTGTCCATCCAGTTCATTCTTCTTTGGCTTTGGCTTCTGAACTTCACGCTGCAGATTTGATACTGCCGGTTTCTTTTCTTCTTTCTTTCCAGATTTAGGAGATTTTACAGATGTGGTTTTCCCTTTCTTCTCCGTATCCTGTTTCTTTTTTTCAGCAGATTTCTTCTTCCGTTCCGCTTCTTCCTTGGCTTTCTTTTCCTCCAATGCCTTATCATCCAAATGAAAATAATCTTCGGCCCATTCAAATACGACATCATCACGCACCGGTCCGGATTTACTATTCAACTTTTTCCTTGCTTCTTCATAGATATACTTGTAGCATTTTTCCCAAGTCTTATGACTTTGGCTGATATCCGCCGCCAAACTCTCTGATTGTCTGCATCGTTCCATCAGATATTCAATAACTGGCTTAGCAAATTCCTTTTCTTTTGCCTTTTCCAACTCTGCCTGCAACTTTGCAATCGCCCCATCTACTCCCGAATATACTGGTATAGACTGTTCTGTTTTGTCCTTATCTTCCTCCAATTTTCCACTTTCCGCAGCATCCGCTGTTTTTTCTGTGGAATCATTTTCTTTCTCAAACGCATCAGTGATTTCTTCTGGTTCAAGTTTTCTCCCAGCATCCTTCATCTCTCCGTAGTTGATTTCAGAGAGAGCAGCTAGCTCCTCATTGTCGACATCGAACAACGTGTTGCCAAGCCAATCATAGAATGTAGTGAATTTCTCACGTTCCAGAATCTTGTACGTTACACCAGATATTGTGATTTCGTGTTGCTTGTCTTCATCTGCATATCCGTTTTTCAGGTATTCTTTTACGATTTCATCTTTCATATCTTCTCTAATTTTCTGAAATGTCTCGGAATTCAAAGCCTCTCTGCTTTTATCCGATAAGTTCGTATTTCCCATTTTGACCCTCCTGTTCATCGAAATTAAAAAACATATAATAGCGCTCTTTTCCCATTGTTTTTACCGTGGTTTCGATTCCACCAAATAAATTTCGTATCAGCATGGCCGTACGGCGCATTTCCCATATCTGATGCATGAACATCGGCATGATCCACAGCTCCTGCCCTTCCTTTTCCTGCGGAAATAGGATGTGTCCTGTCTGCGGATTCGCGAGGCTGTCGCCAACCGTAATGTATCCGGGACATCCAAGGAGCGAAAGCTGAATATATGCCATTTTCGCTACCACAGGATCAATATCTTGTCCGGCAAACACTACGCTGGTCTGATAATTTACATTGCATTCCCGGAATGCTGCCGCTGCAGCTATCAACATTGCCCCGGCGCCAATGCACATATCGCCTATCGACAAATAACCTTTGCTTTCGATCTCTGACCGGCAGCCTTCTCCAATCTGCATTTTCGCCATAAGTTCGCAGACATGATATGGGGTGAAAAACTGCCCGTGCCAATGACTTCCAAGATTGAGATTCATATACAGCTTTCCGAGGAAATCCTGATTTGGGTTTTCTTCCAGAGCAATTGTTATGATCCCCAGCATCTGCGCCGGTATATCTACCCCGCCGAGGGCTTTAATTGCCCTTTCGTACTGCTTTTCCCTTCTCTCAAACGCCTCCTTTCTGTGGTCAACCGCATTACATATACTGCATGCCATCACCGTCATTAAATCTTCCCATACCTGCCAGCCGCTCCGTGAGTATGTCAGCTGATCGAATAGCTTCAGGAAATCTTTCTCTTTGTCGTTGACCGTTCCAATATGCTTTATCCGCGCCACACAACCACCTCCTAACTCAGCCGGTAATTTAATTCTTTGCCGTGCAGCTGGATGATGTTTCTACGGCACATCTCAATCAGCCTGCTTCCAATTGCCTCGTCAAACATTAAAAGTTCATCCGTTGTTTTCTCTGTGCTGATAATAACGGGCATATTATTCATGTAACGATAATTCATAATTTCGTACATGATGTTGACATCCGTATCTGTGAGACGCCCCTTTAACAGATCGTCTATGTAAAGCACCCGTGCCGACGTGTATTTATTCAACTCCCTGTCATAAGCTACCTCATCAAGAAGATTCTGCTTGATTCTCGTAACTGCATCCCTGTATGCCATGTAGATTACCGCCACACCGCTATTTATCAACGACATACAAATTGCCATTCCAAGGTGTGTCTTTCCTGACCCAGCCTGTCCGGTAAACATGATGGAATTATGCCTGTCATGCTCTTTGTTCGCGAAATACTCCACATACCGCACCGCCTTTTCTTTGGCATTTGCAAGTTGGGCATTCCCTTTTGTGGTGAAACTATCAAACGTCTTTTTCTGAAATTCAACAGATATCCCGCTTCTCCTCATCCTCTCCTTAGAACGCCTAATTTCATAGCATTTACATCTACAGGCTATTTCGCAGCCGTTTTCATCCATCCGTGTGATAAATCCAGTATCCCTGCACTGCCGGCATTCGTATTCCGTCTCTTTCTCTGGATTATCTGCACTGCCTGCATACTCCCGCCTACGTCTGTCAATTTCACGCAAGAACGCGCTCATTTCATCCATTCGGATCACCCCAGCTTTCATTCGCAAGACGGTTTAGGACTTCCTGACTGTACCCGCTCTCTGATTGCCTCTGCTTGTAAGAGCCATTGTCAGCCGGTCTCCGATAACCTTTATCCTGCTCTCTTGTAAGCCACGAATTGACAAACCTCGTGATCCCCCGCCTGGTTTTCCTCTTTTTCGGATTTGACAGACACCAACTGCGCATCACGTTGAACTGTTGCTTTACATCCACGTTTGGGTAAAGTCTTACGTATTCTGCGAATAATGCTTCCGTTGGTCTCCATTCTGACCCGTCATTGAGGATAAGCGCTTCAACATCCGCCTCCGGCTCGGAGGTCTGCTCGCCAGAGCTCTGAGCAAAAGTATTTATATTCTTTTTATCTCTATTCTCTATACTCTTATCTCTAATCTCTGGTGGACGATTGTCGGACATTTGTCCAGACATCTGTCCGTTTTCTGTCCCGACAAGTGTCTCACTGTTATCCATTAAAAGCCTTGATTTTTCTGCATTTATGGCACTTCGATATTTTCTTTTTCTGTCCGCTTCGCTAGAGCTCTGACCTATAAAATTCTGGATGTCGGTCATATAAATTGCACCGTTGTCCAATATTTCAATGAATCCCATCTGCTCTAAGATCTTGACTGCCTTTTCCACAGTCCCAACCTGATGGTTTGTGATCGTTGCGATCATTTCCGGTGTATAGGGAATGATATCCCTATACATCAGACGTCCTTCCTGCCGGAGACTACGCAAATACAGCTTCAAGAGTATATCGCTGTATAGATATCCGTCTTTCGTAGCCTGTAGCAGCTTCATATCTTCTGATTCAAAAAACCCCTCCTTCAGCTTGAGATAATAGTATGTCTTGTTATCTGCCATCCGCGGTTCCTCCTAACATATCACCTTGCTCCCGTGCTCCGTCTTCACCACGTCGAGATTCTGCGGGAACCTTGCTTTCATGGTCGGATCATGTGTGATTGCCATGATCTTGATACCGGCATACCGCCGCTGGATGGTCTCAAGCGCGTCGCAGTATGCCTGAATCCCGTCGGCGTCAAGGAATGGCGGCTCGTCTATGAACAGCATGCCGAGCTGGATCCCAGCCGATGATGATTTTATCTCCGCAAGCGCCAGTATCACGGACAGGGAAGCCTTGACCTTCTCCCCGCCGGATTTTGACAGATACGGAAGCGCCGGTTTCCCGTACTCTTCAATGAAGATGTCTATGGCCGCCTTTTCCTTTCCGTTTTTCAACATCTTTTCCAGACGGCACTCCACTCCCATTTTCCCGCCGGTCATCTGCCCGAGGATCGTATTCGCTGTCGCCGTCAGCTTTGGTATAATGGTCCGGACGATCTGGTGCGGAATCCCGTCCTGACTGAATGCAGCTTTTAAGATGTCATAATCCGCAGTTTCCTTCGCCGCCTCACGCTCCCGCTCCTGCAATGCGGATATATCCTCTTTCAGCTTTGCAATCTGCCCGATCTCCTGTGTAAGCGCACCGATGGACATATGAAGAAAATTGATTTCCATCTCGATGCTTTCAAGCTGGGAATTCAGCCTGTTCACTTCCTCCTGCTTCTCTGCAAGGCCGGTGGTCTTTATAAGTTCCTGCGAAAGCTCTGCCTGCTTCTCCTCTAACTCCTTTTCCTGCTCCGCAAGCTGCTGATCCAGCTCGCTGATCCGCTGCGTAGCGTTTGCAAGCCTTTCCCGGATTACCGGCAGCTGCTTCTCCCGCTCCGGCCACGGAGAGAGTATTCCCATCTCCCACTCCACCTTTGAATTTTCCTCAAACGATCCGCGGTACTGCTCTAACTCTTCCTTTGCCCTCTCGTCCTCTACCTTCGCCTCTGCGAGCCTTTTTTCAATGTCCGATATATTTGACTGCATGTTTTCGATCGAGGCTTTGATCAAGGCCATTTCGCCAGCTTTTTTCCTGACCTGCTCAGCTTTTGCAATATACGGGAACAACTCTGCGCATCGTCGTTCAGCGTCCGCTTTCTTTTCCGGATCATACCCGATCGCGTCGCGCTCCACGGCTGCCTGTTCCACCGCTGCTTCCTTTTCATCCAGATCCGCTTTAAAAGTCTCTCGTTTTTCCCTGTACTTTTCCTCCTCCCTCTGCAGTTCGTCCTTGGATGCTTTTGCTTTCTCAAGGAATTTGCAGTTTGCTTTCCCGATATCAATACATCCACAGTTGTCTGACAGGATGGCAATGTCCTTTCCAAGGAAACTCCTTGTCGAGCCGATCATGTTATCCAAAGATTCGATCTCTTTTCTGACCCTTTCCCGTGCCGCGCCCGCTTCCTGTACCTTCTGTTCTGCCTCCTGATGCCTCAGGGCAAGTTCCCGGATGCTATCCAACGCCGACCTCTGTATCTGGTATTCCTCTGCTTTCCTCATGATTTCATCATCGCCGGTAGCATCCTCGTAAACCTTAAGCCTTTCCTGTTCCGACAGAAGTCTTGCTTTTGCCGCAGTGAGATCCGATTTCAACGAGACTACATTTAAAGCAGTCCTTCTTTCTTCATCCTGCTTTGTGTCGAACAACGCAACGGCCGTAGCAAGTTCCACTTTCCGCGCCTCCAATTCGCGGTACCGTCCAGCATTTTCCATGACCGTCTGCTCCGTTGCTAGGACCGTCTGACAGCTATGAATAACCTCCTCCTGAGTACCTCTATTCGTCTCTGTAGCAGCCTTTTTTGCTGTCAGCAATGAAATGGCTTCTGACAGCTTATTGCACCGTTCCTGCGCCTCCTGCAAAGAAAGAAGCTCCACATTCTTCCTGTCGCGTTCCCCTGTCACTTCCTTAGCACTTTCTGTCTTCAACTGCAGTTCATATTTCTTCTGCTCTAACTCAGTCTCCGGATCCCCGTGACTCCTGATCGTAGCATCATGGATCTCAATTTCCTGTTTCAGATCCCTTGTCTTCGCCCCGAACTCCCTCGCCGTATCCCCCGCGATTCTGTTCATTGCCTCATAGACTCCAAGTCCGAGCAGATTTCCGAGGATAACCATCCTGTCTTCTTTCGATGCCTGCAAAAACAATCCGTACTGATCCTGCATGATCAAAGCGCAGCTCTTAAATGTAAGGCTGTCCATACCGAGAATATTGACGATTTCCGTCTGTGTATCCTTATATTTCTCCTTAGAGCGGTCGCGCCACTCTCCATCCACCAGCTCCGAAAGATTCAACGTCCCTTTCCCGGATCGCGCCCTCGTCCTCGTTACACGGAAGGTCTTTTCCCCGATTCTGAATGTAAAGATGATGGCGCCGGATCTCGCTTTTTCATCATTGCGTATCCATCCTGTCAGTTCCCCTTCCCGCGGTTCTTCATAGAGGCAGTCGATAATGGCATCCATAAACAGGCTGCTCTTCCCTGCACCGTTCTGCCCGTTGATCGTGCAGAAACTTATATCCTCAAAGTTGAAATGTTCTTCCTCATAGTTACGGTAGTTTTTGACCTCAATCTCCACCGGATCAAATGATCCTGTTCCTGCCGCCATCGACATTCCCGCCTCCGCCTGTGCGATGATCGGTCTTGCTTTCAATATCAAGCCTTGGATCTGTTCATCCGAATACTGCTTATCAGACAGATATTTGCGAAGGTTTTCTTCCGGATCCGTCGTATCAGACAGATCATTCCGGTCAACCGCCTCTTCAACCTTCTCCGGCAGTATGCCGGCCACATAGAAGGCGCCGTCGTCATATAAAGCTTTCTCTAACAGTGCTGTATTTAATGCCTTGCCCTTCTCATAAGAGCACGTGTAGAGGATCCTCACGATATTATCAAGTACCCCACCGTTATACCGCCACCAGTTGAATGCCACTTCATCCAGATGCCCAAGATTGATCGCCGTGATATCCGTGTCGGTAAAATGAAAAGTTACAAACTCTCTGTAAGGTGTCTGATAGAACACCGCTTTCCACCCATCTTCCGTATATTCGTGTATCCAGAAACCCCGCTCCTGTCCCTCGTCATTGAACGTCATCGAGTTAATAGCGCCGCAGTAATAGCAGTTCTCCAAATTCGGAAGCTTCTGCGGTCTATGGATATGCCCCATCGCGATCAGATCGAAATCCGCTGCAATCAGACTCTCCGGCAGAAGAACAGGCTCGAACTGCGTCAGCATCATCACCTGCCCGCTCTCTGAGTTGCATCCCGGTATCGTGTAATGAGACATGAGGATGCTCTTTTTTTCCGGATCGCATTGCGCTTTCAGACCGAGTACTGCATTCGCAAGTTCCTTTGTCAGTACCTCGTGTTCCTCCTCTTTCCCAAGCCCCGGGAATTTCGCCCTAAATGTTCCCCGGTCAAACCCCGGCAGCACCGCGATATCAAATTTTTCTGTCTGGATCACCTGCGGAGTCATCACGATCTCAACATTCGGTACCAGTTCGAAATGCGCCTGCAATTCACCAAAGGCCTCTCCACTGTCGTGGTTTGGTGTGCCTCGCATTACGATCACCTTTCCGCATAATCTTGCAAGCCTCATTATGATACTCCGCGCCTGCAATACTTCCTTATGACTCCTGCCCTGCCAGATCTCCGCCCTGTCGAAGATATCCCCGGACACAAGAGCAAGTTCAGGCGTTTCTATCTCTGCGACACGCAGCATCTCTTCAAGGCATTTCTGCGTGTCAAGCGAGCGGAGGTTTACCCCGTCCTGTTCCGGTCCCTTAAAAGAGCCGATATGCCAATCCCCAGTATGTAATATTTTCATCTTCCTGCTCCTTTCTGGCACTTCATGCAAAGTGGCCTTCCATATTTGTTTAAGGAATATTCATATGCCTTTTCGCTGATATGTACGCCGCACTGGTCGCAATAAAGATCCTGCGTGATAAGATCCCCGTTGCTTCCACCCATCTGCGGCGGCGGTTCGGGTATGTCCTGAGGCGGTGTACCTGCATCTTGATACGGCATTTCATCATCCGCCGGCATATCAGATGCAAATGCAGGATTATTGATCTCCGCCTCAGGATCGAAACTATCTGAAAAGGCTTCGTTCGCAAATGCGATTGATATCGCCGGCGGCGCGGATGCCGTCCCGAACATATTCCCCATTGAGTTCATTCCCTGCTGGAGCATTGCATTCCTGACCGTCGGATCATTAAAGTCGGGCGCAAATGTTACTGTTGGCACCACAAACGGCTTCGAAAGTTCTTCCCTGCTGTATGTCCCTTTAATTCCAAGCAGCGCCCTTACTACCCGAAGGATCGCACCTGTCTGCGCTTTCTCGGATGCCGTTTTACGAAGGAGCGTCATATTGACGAGCAGAGACCTCTCGATATACTTTTCCCTGTCAGTGTCATCGATCACATACTTTTTGACGGGATACTCTTTGCCGTTGTATATCTTCGTCTCGTCTGTGTCTTCCCAATGCCCTTTAAACATTTCCTCTGCTGATTTTGCCGCCCTCCAGTCGGTTATTCCCGTAATGGATTTGTCCATAAACTCCAAGCGGTATTTCGCCTCTTCATCATCCAAACAAACCCGTTTTGTCTCGGCATGCGTCTTATAGCTGCCGTCAGGGAGTCTTAAGGCGCCGTATGCCCTGCCAACATAGGTGTTCGCGTTTTCACGCCTTACCGTCGTGTATTCCGGATGGAACTGGATTCCCGCGGCGGTTGCCAGCTTCATTAGCAGCGGCTTTGCCGGTGAAAACACTGCCTCATATTTTGCCTTTCCGTCCGGATACTCGCCTACCTTTACTTTTCCTACGGAAAAAATATCACCGGACCGCTCCGAAGTGTCAGCGACCACTTCCATGACGGAGCATTTGTAAAACGGATTGATCTGCACAGATGTTGCTGCCGGTACCAGCAGATTGCAGTTCTGATACTTTGACTGGATTTCAGCCAGTACGTTAGAATTGTTTCCCATGAAAATTACCTCCATATCTTTAATTCGTGCTTGATTTATAAAGCAGAATCTGCTAAGATATGGTTATCCGATAGGGCGCCGTGTTCATTGAACTGGTGCTCTTTTTCCATATCAAAGAGTGTCCTGCATAAATCCATTGTGAAACGGGAGAAAGCATTGATCCTTACATATTCCTCCGTCAGCTTTACAAGGTACCAATTCTGCAATACAACCGACCTTTCCTCGCGGCTATAAATGTACCGCTGCTTTCTCTTTGCGCATCCAAGCGCATCCTCAAATTGTTCGTCTGAGATGCCGAACCCAAGAAGCTCCTGCACCTCTTCTTTTCTTACTTCTCCCATAGATCCTCCTCCTTGCCTTCCTGCTCCTCCAAAGGCAGAAAACAATATGAACAGTCTTGTATGATGCACACGCAGTAAACAGAATCAGAAAATATTCACCGCCGACCGCAAAATATCCTCTTTTAAGGTATGCCTGTCGGATACTCAGGCAACCTACCACTGAAGCCGCCACAAGTGGCAGAAGCACTTTTGCCATATACCATCCAGAATATTTTGATATGAAATAAAATCTAATCCGCAGTTTCTGTAACACAAAGTGCCTCCTTCCCACTTAAAACAAATGAGTACTGCCCCGTCACACGGTCCAGACTTATTTTCCTGTCAAAAAGCCTGTTCCTCTTCTCCTGTTCGCTTTCGCAGTCGCAGCGTTCTCCCGGATCCAGCGCCGCCCCACACCTTGAGCAGACATTGTAGTACGCCATAACACACCTCCTATTCCTCGATCATGCACCGCTCCATGAAATACTTTTTAGGAACCTTACCATGCGGATATGCCGGAGTAAGTCTCCCAGATTCCACAAGTTCCTGCTTCAAGTCCCGAATGATCTCATAGGCTTTGTTCTGCTTACAACCGAGGTAACCCATTACCTCTTCCACGCCGATAAAATAACTGCCCGCTCCAGAGATCACTCCCGGCGCTGTGGTCAATGTGCTCATACCCGGTCAACCTCCTTCCAGCTTTGCGGCAGTTGCAGGTCAATGCGTTCTAATTCATGCGGCAGGTCACTCACCGCATAGATCTGCTTCGATTCAGCATCCATGATGTCGCCGTAGATATTTATTGTTAACACCATGCTTTCCCCTTCCGAATCGATCAGCTTTACCTTATCCCTGTCAACCGGGAAAAGTAAAACGCTATCCGAATGAAAATTAATATGGATATACTTCTTAATTACCTCCTGCGCTCTCGTCATAATGGCTCCTCCTGCATATTCTTCTTAACCCAGAGTTTCATGCTCTGTGCTATCTGTTCAAGTTCTTCCAGATTACAAAGTACTTTCTGCAAATCTGCCTTTTCCTCTTCTGCGATCACTCCATCCGCGGTGATATCCAACAGGATTTCCCTTGTTTCTTCCACTTTTCTGAAAGTCGCTAACGCCCTGAGAGATATCCGATCCAATTCCTCCACACTGGCTTTGGGGATGTTACAGCCAAGCGGACACATATTTGTGCAGTAATAGTTCTCTAACTCAGGGGCATTATATAAATCCGCCATCTTCACCACCATGTCTGGCGGTATTACCTTAGTCACACCAAGTTCATAATCAGACAACGTTGAAACTGATACTCCAAGTAGCTCTGATGCCCCTTCTTTCGAAAACAGCCTGTCATTATACCAAGCAGCTTCCAGCCTTGCCTTACAAAATGGATTATCCACTGCCTTCGTTGGTCTCCGTCCCACAATCACCCCTCCTTCTCCACTCTAAACCCTCTTTTTCTAAGTTCATTAATAAGAACCTCATCACAGCAATTTGCCGCATCCATTGGCTGAATCCTCCGCCGTTCGAACTCTTCCATGTGAACGTTATACCGCTCCACAAGTTTTACCTCTTTTTTTGACAGTTCTGCCTTTCCCTGCGCCACATCATCATCCATAATTCCTTTAAAATGTACATTCATGCATTTTTCATGCAATAACCCCGCATATGCGTTAATACATTCAGCAAAATATTGGGAGGCTAATCCATCTTCACAATAACGATTTTCAATACGTATCTCTGTCTTTCCACCATCAAGAACCGAATCTATAGTCGTATTGAAGAATCTAGCAATTTTAATTGCATCTTCTAATGAAAGCTCTTTAATACCTTGATCTACCTTCTCTGTAAAATCACTTTCCAAACCAATCTTCTTTTCTGCGTCCTTAATCGTTAACTCTTTATTTTTTGCCAACTCATTCATTGCTCTTTTAAACCGACTTGACTGTGCGTATTCACGCAATTTCATTTCTGCAGATGCCATTTTTCTTTTCACCTCCATAGCATATAATGAATTATATTTCATTTTGAAATGTTGAAAGGCAAGAAAAATCATCTAACGACATGCCTAAAGCGTCTGCTATTTTTTTTGCCATATGTAAATTGGGTCTTCTGGAACCATTTTCATATTGCGAAATAGTAGTTTGCTTTAATCCAACACGGTTAGCTAGTTCTGTTTGAGATAATCCTTTCTGTTTTCTGAACTCTTTAAGTGTCATATTTTTGCCTCCATATTTCATTATGAAATATACATTATAGCAAATCGAAATATCTGTCAATAGTTTTTATTGTAAATATTTCAATTTGCAATCAAAAATTATTTCAATATGTGATACAATATTTATTAGGGGGTGCAACAATGATAGGCGAGCAACTAAAATATTTACGAGAATTAAGGAGAAAAAGCCAACACGAAGTTTGTTCCATTTTAAATATAGAACAAAGTACTCTGGCAAATTACGAAAACGATAAACGTGTACCTAAAATTGATATACTAATTAAATTAGCTGAATACTATAACGTTTCGGTTGATTATCTACTGGGATTAAAAAAATCTGATTCAGAAAAAAATGATTGCTACAATTATTTTTATGAAGAAGGTGATGCAAACTGGTCTATTCGTAAAATAGCCAACGCAAAAGAAATTTCTTATGAAGAAATGCTCGAAAAATCATGCATTGAAAAAACTCGTTTAGATGTTCTATGGTATGGAAATTCACAGCCAGTTGCAGAAGAACTTATACGAATTGCAACTGTTTTAGATGTTTCCATAGATTACCTATTGAATAATTCACAACGAGAAAAGATAACTTCGGATGAAGAGGTTATTCTAAGGTATTACCATAGATTCCCGGAAGACGTGATGGAATTATTAGAATCATTTTGTTCCTTAGAAAAAAGAAAAGACCGTGGTATAGTATTAGGAAAATGTTTTGAAGTAGAAAGAGAATCTTCATCTGTTGCAGCAAATGAACCTTTAAAGAAAACAGGAACTACAAACTCGGCAAAATAATACCCTTCGAGTGGTACCGAAGGGGAAAAAGATAAAATTTCAAGGAGGGACTTTTATGGATTTCAATGAACAAGTTAAACAACTCGCTAACCGTGTCAAAACCTTAAAAGATAGCATAACTACCGAGGAAGCCACAAAGATGTCTTTGGTTGTTCCCATGTTTCAATTACTTGGATATGACGTTTTTAATCCCAATGAATTTTGTCCAGAATTTACTGCTGATATCGGTGTGAAAAAGGGCGAGAAGGTGGATTATGCCATTTTAGAAAATGGGGTTCCTTCTATATTGATTGAGTGTAAAAGCTGTACAGAAGCTTTGGAGCGCCATGCTTCACAACTTTTCAGATACTTTTCTACAACAAAAGCAAAATTCGGCATATTAACAAACGGAATAATATACAGATTCTTTACCGATCTGGAAGAATCAAATAAAATGGATCTTGTTCCCTTTCTGGAACTCAATATGCTAAACCTAAAAGATGCAGGCATAAATGAACTCAAAAAATTTTGCAAAGATGATTTTGATAAAGAAAAAATTTTCAGTACTGCCGAAGAACTCAAGTATACTTCTCTTATAAAAGAAGTCCTTGCAAAAGAATTAGAGAATCCTTCCGATCCTTTTGTGCGTTTCATTCTTTCTGATATATATGATGCGCCTAAAACCCAAAAAATTATAGACAAATTTACTCCTGTCGTTAAGCGTTCATTCTCTGGTTTTATTAATGATATAGTGAATCAGAAAATCACATCTGCTTTATCAAAAGAAGAGCCTGATCCCGACAGTGTACAAGATACTGCGGCAGAATCCAACGTGCAAGCCACAACATCAAAGATAGTAACTACTGACGAAGAAATTGAAGCCTTTTATATTATAAGGGGTTTATTAGCCGGTATAGTTCCCATAGAGAATATCGTACATCGCGATACGGAAAGCTATTTTGGAATTCTTTATCAGGATAATAACAGAAAACCAATTTGCAGACTGGATCTGGACAAAAAAAATAAACAGTTGCTTATTCCTAATAAAGATAAAAAGTTTGAAAGGTTTTACATATCATCCTTAAATGATCTGTATCAATACAAAGAACAATTAATTGCCGTAGTTAACAGGTACCTGAATTAATCGCGGCAAGCCTAAATATAGAAGACAGGAAGGTGACTGCATTGCCAGCCTACAAATACACCCTAAAAGACGGAAAAACCACGCGCTGGTATGCCAACTTCTATTTCACGGACTGGACCGGCGCAAAGAAGCATGTCTGCAAGAGAGGATTTAAGACACAGCGCGAGGCAAAAGAATATGAGCGCACATTTCTGGATCAGCAGAATGTCACCAGCGACATCCTGTTTTCCAATCTGGTAGAAAACTATATGGAAGATATGTCCCACCGGTTGAAACCTACGACGATGGAAAACAAGCGTTTTATCATAACCGGGAAGCTGCTCCCCTGTTTCGGGAACCAGAAGGTATGTGACATCGACACCATAAAGATCCGCAAATGGCAGAATGAGCTGCTCTCCTACCGGGACGAATCCGGGAGCCCGCTATCACAGACATACCTGAAAACGGTCAATAACCAGCTGTCAGCCATTATGAATTATGCAGTACGGCACTACCGGCTCCCTTCCAATCCATGCAGGGCCGCCGGCAGCATCGGAAAAAGCCACGCGGAGGAAATGAACATCTGGACGCAGGAGCAGTATGAGCAGTTCTCCGGCGTAATACAGAAATCCTCCGTAAAGCTTGCCTTCGATGTGCTGTTCTACACCGGGATGCGCTCCGGCGAACTGCTTGCCCTTACCCCTGCAGACATCCTCCCGTCGAAGCGGATCGATATCAGTAAAAACTATGCGAAGGTAAACGGAGAGGAATTATTTCTGGAACCAAAAACTCCAAAAGCAAAGCGGTGCATCTCCATACCCGATTTCCTCTATGATGATATCCGGGAATATGTGTCAAAGCTCTATGGGATCGAGAAGGGAGAACGGATCTTTTACTTTACGAAATCCGCGCTAGATAAGGAAATAAAGAGAGGCGCTGCAAAAGCCGGGCTTCCCCGCATAAGGGTGCACGATCTGAGGCATTCCCACGCCAGTATGCTGATCGAAATGGGATTTGCCCCGTTGGAGATCGCGGACCGGCTGGGGCATGAATCCGTGAAGACCACGCTGGACACCTATTCCCATCTTTACCCGGACAAGGATCAGCAGCTTGCCGACCGGCTCAACCAGCTACGACGGCCGGATGCGGCGTTGGAGGAAAATTCTTGAACTTTCAAATAGATTATGCTATTCTTTAGATAAAGAGAGGCACCTGCTGGTAACAGGCGCCCCGAAGCGGAGTTCCCCACTCCAATGGTGGATGCTCCCAAAGCAGGCTTTGCTCTTACGAGCGCCGCCTATCCTGTGGGTCAGACAGGATAGGCATTTTTATTTCTTCTTACTGTCTCTCTTGCCGAGAAAGGTCAGAAACGCAACGATCAGACTACCAAAGGATATTAACAAACCGATTATTCCAATAAATATCAATATGATATCCGCAGCTGTCATATCACGCACCTCCCTTCCTATGTATTCCGGCGAACCGGTCATTGGCTCGGGAGGCTACCACCCTGTCATGGGTACTTTCCGTAATTTGGATTTTACCATATCCAGACATTGATTTCAACCATACGCATTTTTGAGTAGGAAAAGTAAAGGATTTATTTATCAACATCATATTAACATCACAGACAAATAAGAAAGACCGAAAACCATGTATTTTACTAGATTCTCGGTCTAAATGTCCCCTATTCGAACTCAATCGTAGCCGGCGGTTTCGGACTCATATCATAACAAACCCGATTCACATTCTCCACTTCCGCCAGAATCCTCTCCGTAATCCTCTCAAGCACATCCCAGTCAACTTTCTCCACCGACGCTGTCATCGCATCAATGGTATTGATCGCACGAATAATTACCATGTATTCAAACACTCTGGCATTGTTCTTCATGCCCACTGACTTGAAGTCCGGAACCACGGTAAAGTACTGCCAAACTTTCTTATCCAGCCCGGCTTTTGCAAATTCCTCTCTCAGAATCGCATCCGACTCCCTGACGGCCTCCAGCCGGTCTCTGGTAATTGCCCCCAGACATCTCACGCCAAGTCCAGGTCCTGGGAACGGCTGTCTGTACACCATATCATGAGGCAAGCCAAGTTCCACGCCGCAGGCACGCACTTCATCTTTGAAAAGCTGCTTTAACGGTTCCACCAGTTCAAACTTCAAGTCTTCCGGCAGACCTCCTACATTGTGGTGGGATTTCACCATTTTCGCCGTCTTCGTACCGCTTTCAATGATATCGGGATAGATGGTCCCTTGTCCCAGGAAATCGATTCCTTCCAGCTTCCTTGCTTCCTCTTCAAACACGCGGATGAACTCGCCACCGATGATCTTCCGTTTCTGTTCCGGGTCAGCCACATTTTCCAATTTCCCTAAGAAACGTTCGGAAGCATCCACATAGATCAGATTGGCGTGAAGCTCATCACGGAACACTTTGACTACGCTTTCGGATTCATTCTTGCGCATCAGGCCATGGTTAACATGTACGCACACCAGCTGCTGCCCGATGGCCTTGATCAGCATCGCCGCCACCACGGAAGAATCCACACCACCTGACAATGCCAGAAGTACTTTCTGATCACCCACCTGCTGTCTGATCAGCTCCACCTGATCTTCAACAAAATTTTTCATATTCCAGTTGGCTTCCGCCTTACATTCCCCGAAGATAAATTTCTTCAACGTCACCTGGTCAGGCAGATCGCTGAACTGTGTTTCACATCTGGACTGCGGATAATCTATGGAGATCATTGGAACTCCAAGATCATAAATCTCTGACTTGACTTCTACTTCCTGTCCGTCAACAACGCGGTTTTCACCGCCATTTAATACGATACCCTTTACATTCTTTAACGCTCTTAACTCCTCCATGGTAATATCATGAGGATGGATCTCGCTGTACACCCCTAAGTCACGGATTTCGCGGGCAATCACAGTATTACTCGTACTACCCAAATCCAAAATTACGATCAGATCTTGTTTCATTGAAAACAGCCTCCTTGTCTTTTGCTTGTCAACTCTATTCTGTCCTGTTCCGCTGCCTATGTGCATGCGAAATCCTATTGCTTTTTAATTATATAGTATCTCTGACTCGAAAAGCAACGAATTTCTCTTTTTTACCGCGCCGCACTATATAGTATCGAAAACCACTAATAATCGTTTTCATTCCTGCAAATCATCCTTCCCGCACTGAAAACCATTGCGTTTCTCACACACTCGTAGTATTCTATATATCAGCAACCATCATTTTGGCAGCTGGGTTTTCTATATATCCCCTTGCATATCGTAAGCCTGCTTACGATACTGCTTAAATAAAAAATTGAAAAATCTCTGATTTTTCAACCTATCCCTCTGCATATCGCAAGCTCGTTTGCGATACTGCTTAAATAAAAAACCTATTCACCACTGCAGGCAACAAATTATACCAGGCAGCAGGTCTACTGCCCGCTGTACACAGAACAAGATCAGACAAAGAAGGTTTTCAACATGACAGAATCATTTCACATTATTAGCGATGGCTCCTGCGATCTGCCGGAGCAGCTTGTGCAGGAAAAGAACATCACCGTAGTACCTTTTTACGTTTCTTTCGATGATGAACATTATTTTAAGGAAAAAGCAGAAATTGATATCCGGGACTTCTACCAGCAGATGGTAGATAGAAAGGGGATATATCCTAAATCCTCCATGCCTTCTATTCAAGATTATGAGGAGGCCTTTCTGCCTTATGCAAAAAAGGGAATCCCTATGATCTGTATCTGCATCACTACAAAATTCAGCGGCTCCATGCAGTCTGCCCTCAATGCCCGTTCACTCGTTCTGGAAAAGTATCCGCTGGCACAAATCGCTGTTATTGATGCCACCATCAACACTGTCCTACAGGGTCTGTATGTTTTAGAAGCGGCAACGCTTCGTGACCATGGTGTCAGTTATCAGGATACCATAGCACGCCTGGAAGAGATCAAGAGTACAGGCCGGATCTTCTTCACTGTAGGCAATATGGAATATCTAAAGCACGGCGGGCGCATCGGCAAAGTGGCTGCGCTGGCGGGCGGCGCGCTGGATATCCGCCCTGTGATCACATTGAAACAGGGCGAGATCTTCCCCTCTGGTATCGACAGGGGACGAAAGCGCACCACCAGGAAAGCACTGCATCTTCTTTTGGAATACCTGCAGGAGAGCCGTCTGAGTATCGAATGCTATAGTCTTGTTGTGGGCTACGGCTACGACTATGAAGAGGGCGTTGCCTTTCGCGATCAGGCTTTATCTGTTCTACAGCAAAAGGGGTACGCCATCACCGAAATGCCTATCCATCAGATCGGCGCCACCATCGGTGTCCACACAGGCCCTTATCCGCTGGGCTTTGGCATCATCGAGCGAGCCATCCACCATTAAGGGCCTCCTGCAGGACTGGGACTATCATAACAATCCGTTAATGCTTAAGGATTTGGGGAAAATCTCAGCACCATAAAATTCATGAAAACGCTGCACAAAAAGATTATGCCACAAAAATGCACACGCTTCTTGCTCCTACCGTCACTTTGTTTTCTGGCAGTCTGCTCATGCCTTGCTGTCCTGGTATATACTGCTTAAGATATCTGCCGCTGGTATCTGCCGCCACATACCATACTTTTCCACCTTGCAGCGTGGGCAGACAGAATTCCTGGTCTTCCCAGAAAACATTGACTGCCAGGCAGACGATGTCGTCATGTCCGTTTCCCCGGTCGTCCACCTCTACTCTTCCCGCGTAGATCACGCGAAGAACTTTCGTTCCTTCGTCCGCGCCCATCACTTGAATCTCTGGAAAGCCACACCAGCTGTTCCCCGAAAACTTCCGAAGCACCGGATGTGCTTTCCGGAAGGCCGACATATATTTACAAAATTCAAAATGCGTCTTGTTTTTCTTTAAATCTCCCCAATTCAACCATGAGATTTCATTATCCTGGCAGTAGGCATTGTTATTACCAAACTGTGTATTCAGGAATTCATCACCGGAAAAGAACATAGGTGTTCCACGGCTGCACATCAGCACCGCAAAGGCATTCATAGCCAAACGTCTGCGCAGCGTAAGAATCTCCTCGTCTTCTGTATCTCCTTCCACACCACAATTCCAGCTGCGGTTGTCACTACAGCCATCTGTGTTGCCCCAACCGTTAGCCTCATTATGTTTATCATTGTAAGAATACAGATCCCAAAGCGTGAAACCGTCGTGACAGGTCAGGAAATTCACCGAAGCATTGTTGCCTCTCCATTCCGGATTATAAATATCTCTCGATCCAGTGATGCGCTGCGCCGCAACTTCCCACATCCAAAAATCCCCTTTTAAGAAGTTACGCAGATCATCCCTATATCTGCCATTCCACTCTGCCCATCGACTCCAGGACGGGAAACTTCCCACCTGATAAAGGCCGCCGGCATCCCAAGCCTCAGCGATCAGCTTCACATTTCCTAAGATCGGGTCAAAAGCAAGGCTCTGCAACAGGGGCGGCTTACTCATGGGCGATCCGTCCTCGTTCCTTCCCAGGATCGTGGCAAGATCGAAACGGAAACCATCTACATGATAGGCTGTCGTCCAGTATCGCAGACACTCCAGTATCATCTGATGCACTATAGGATGGTTACAGTTTAAGGTATTGCCGCAGCCGCTGAAATTATAGTAATTCCCATCTGGAGTCAACATATAGTAGATGTTATTATCAAATCCTTTAAAGGAAAAACAGGGACCTCTTTCATCTCCTTCCGCCGTATGATTGAACACTACATCCAAGATGCACTCAATGCCATTTTCATGGAGGGCGCTGATCAGTTCTTTCAACTCCGTTCCTTCTTTATTATATTCTACCTTCGCGGTATAACTGGTATTCGGCGCAAAGAAGCAGATTGTGTTGTATCCCCAATAGTTCATCACCGATTTTCCATCCACTACCCGATGGTCCCGCATCTCATCAAACTCGAAAATCGGCATCAACTCTACCGCATTAATTCCCAGCTCCTTTAAATAAGGAATCTTTTCCTTAAGACCCGCAAAAGTACCTGGATGCTGAACCCCGGAAGAAGTATGTTTCGTAAATCCTCTTACATGCATCTCATATATGATCAGATCTTCCATGGGGATCAGCGGTTGCCCAGAATCTTTCCAGTCAAAATCATCTTTCACTACCCTTGCCCTGTAGACATCGCCTTCCATCTGCGGTTCTCCCCAGATTCTCTGTCCCGCTACTGCTTTCGCATAAATATCCAGAAGGGTGTTGTTTTTATTAAATAAAAGTCCCTCCTTCGGGTCATATGGCCCGTCCATACGGTAAGCATATTCAAAATCATGCACATTAAGTCCAAACACGATCATAGAATATACTTTCCCAATCTTATACGTCTCCGGAAACTTCAACACAGCATAAGGTTCCGTTTCCATACGTTTAAATAAGAGCAGTTCACAGGAAGTAGCTCCATAGGAATGCACTGTAAAGTTCACTCCGCAGGGAATTGCAGTAGCGCCGTTTACTTCATACATGCCTGGACGTACTTCAAATCCATTGATTACATCCATAGGTTCCATATGAATCCTGCTGATTGGTGCCTCAAGAAGACCTTTCGTTTCCATTTTATATTCCCCCTGTCGTTATTTTTCACAAAGATTCTTTTTTATTTTACCAAAAATCTGCCATTTCATCCAGATATTTCTCAATCTTTCCATTCCTAAAATTTATATCTGTTTATTCCCATCAGATACGGCAGCTTCCAGGCTCATGATCTCTATGTCATTGTCATAGCTCTGTCTCCAATTCCCCAGAGACATCACCGTCAAAATATCCACGACATACCCAAAACAACCCTGCCCGGTATCAGCCGCCGCAGGGTTGTCTTCTTCCTTCTATTCTCTCTTATCCAATCTCTTCTAGCGGCTTTTTGCCTGCTGCCAGTCATAGACTGCCCCGCCAGGAAGCGTAACCTGCCTCTCCTCTCCCTGATAGACCAGCCGGAAGTTTCTCTCCTGATCCAGAAGATTGGTCACTGTAAATCTGCCCTCCCGAATCTCATAGGCAGCTCCATAGGCATCCCCCGTCAGGCAGACTCTGCCCTCCCGATTCAGCATCGGTTCTATCCTCAGGTCTGTTTGTGTCTCCTTACGAATCCCCAGATAGCCCTGCACAAGATTCCACCAGAACACACAAGGATATTCATAGTAATGGGCGGCGCCATGCCAGTTTTGCTGGCTCTGATAATATACATAGTTCATATCATAACGTTCTCCCATTAAATAACCATCCATTCTCGCCTGTCTGCACACCGCAAGCAGCTGGTTTTCCAGAATGTCCTTCCGGCCTTCCTTTCTCCAATAAGCAAAGTCCCAGCACCAGTACCTTCCTGCAGCACAAAGGTCATAGGGGCCGCCATCCCCGATCTCGCTATCCGTATAGTCTTCAATTCTTGCTGCCACAAAAGAGGGAAACCGTTCAAACGCTTCGAAGTTTTCTTCCATCAGCCGCTTGACTGCTCCTTCCTGCACTACGTCTGCATACCCAAACAGAACGGGAAGTTCATTGGCCAATAGATGAATATGATCATGGCAGATTCCACTGCGGTCCACCCAATCGGTAAAACGCTGTTCCTGTTCATCCCAGAACCCAACTGGAAGCGGCCTGACCATTGCCTCCGCCAGTCTTCGTTCCAGCAAAAGATAATGGTCTCTCATCTTCATATCTCCCGTTCTTTCCTCCAGAACAGCCATCCGTCTCGCTGCATCCGCCGCTAACGCTGCCGACATGCATTCTCTCCCGTCCTTGATCACTTGATCCTCATAGTAGACGTCAGACCACAGTCTTCCGAGATGATCCACATTCTCTTCCACCGGCAAAAACGCGTTTTCCAGCGTCTTCTTATACATATTCCAGAACTCCATATCCCCAGAAGATTCCAGATAAAGACAGACTTCTTCAACAATCTCAATATTGCCAGTCACAAGGAACATGACTGCATTATTTCTGCCATCCATGCTGTTTCTCCTGACATGGTATTCCCGGACGCCATCAGGCTGCAACGCGCAGGGATTCCTGTAAAGCTGCTGGGGATCTTCTTCCATCAGTTTCAACTGCAGTTCCATCATCCTGCGCACCAGGGAAAGTTCAAAGCTGCTTCCCACAGCGATCCGTCCCTTAATTTGGAATTCATGATCCACATCTGGATAAGTACCCGCATACTTGCTGAGCTGCAATGTACTGACCACATATCCGTCACAACCAGGATAACCGGATATGGTAGTCCTTTCCACAACAGAAGGCAGCAGCGTGCGCCAGTAAAACTGGTAAGCCGCCTCTTCCATCTCCTGTCCGTTTTCAAATGCAAGCTCCATGGAATTCCCCAAAATATCACAGTGGGGAACTCCCTCAAAAGAAAGGATCATGACCTC
The DNA here is from genome assembly GCA_951800685.1 of uncultured Lachnospiraceae bacterium. GTDB lineage: Bacteria > Bacillota > Clostridia > Lachnospirales > Lachnospiraceae > UBA3282. The sequence goes on along the minus strand of CATOJY010000022.1, from coordinate 1,099 downwards.
GTCTTCTTCTCCCTCACAAGTAATCCATGCACGATCCCCGGAATCGGGCAGCGCCACCCGAAAAGGTCGGGCAGCGCTGATCCTGTAAGCCTTATTTGCTTCATCATGATCGGAAGGCAGCAGGAAACAGTCCTGCGTCACCAGTTCGTCCTTTTTTTCTGGATAATTATGCATTAAGAACAGTCTGTCCTCTTCTTTGACCAAATAATAGACAAGCGGTCTCGCCGCATGATAGGTGATCTCTTTCTTCCACATCTTTTCTACTCCGTTTCCTACTAAATTTTCGAAAGCTGCTGTTGTTTAAACTGCCCTAAACCACAGTTCTTTGGCACAACCTGTGTAGTTACTGTACAGGCTGTGCCTGAACATGCTAAAGCGCGCTACATATTACCCCTATACTCTTCTGTCCAGTACGCTTCTACCCGATCCATGCCAATCTCGTCTACTTTGTTGATGAATTCCTGGTATTTTCCTTCGAAATCTTCTGTAAAGATCATTTCTACAGAGTACTGCTGGAGCAGACTATAAGCTTTCTGTTGGATAATACCTTCTTCTGAATCCGGGGATGGACTCTTAATATCCAATTCTGGTCTAAACTGCACATGGCTTCCAAACCATTCATTGTACTTGTTCATCTCCTCATTGGTGTTATCCCACCAGACAAGATTCCATAACAGCTCATTACAGGTAAGCCAATATTCTCCAAGACCGTTCTTGGATGCCACGCCGCCCCAGTCTGCATTCTTCTCTGCAAGATACTCTTCCAGGAGAACAGGCTTACCATCTACCATATGCCAGTTAGCTGCTTCCTCTACGCTCTTATATTCTTCGCCTTCTACACCCCAGGATACATCGCTGTGTCCTTCCACAGAAGACAGATACTCCAGGAAACGGACCGCTCTTTCCGGGTTCTTGCAGCTCTTCGGAACCACTGTTGCCAGCCAGCCGGTGCCTGTCCTGATCTCCACATAATTAGGTAATTGCGAAACAAGTTCGCAATCTTAATTCCAACAGGGAAAAAATCCGGTCATGCCGGATTTTCAGGTGGCGGATGTGGGTAACCGGATTTTAAGACATGAAAATAAAGCAGATAGGGACA
>CATOJY010000021.1 GCA_951800685.1 uncultured Lachnospiraceae bacterium | reverse complement strand
TTCTCTGCCATTTGCCAAACATAAACCTCCAGCCCCTTAAAGGTTCCAACCTCAAAGTATTCTGGGTATTTTTCACGCAATTTCGCTATTTCAGGAGAGTTCCATTCATATTCTGATTCAAGACCATCGGGAATATGAGTGACATTTACTTCTTTAAACAAGATTGCACCGCCATCTGCCATAAGGTGATTCGTAATCCACTCGTCTGCTGGGTAATCTTTATATTCACATATCCTGTCCTCAGTTTCTCCATTCAGATAGCCAATTTGTGTTCCGCAATCACTTTTAGATATCGTGCAAAAAGGCACATATCTCCTATCTTCCCATATAATAGCCATATACTCATCACCTTCAGCAGTGCTCATATCAATTAAATTTGTGTTTTTTCCACATGCACACAACACAATTAAAACAAGACTGCATAAACAAACAATACCGTATAGTCTCTTTTTCATGGCTATTCTCCTCAAAAATATATTTTATATCATACTATATTTTACTGCATATTTCAATGCAGGGTAAATAGTCAGAATTGTTTCCGGCTGCTCCCATCGTCTTACAGTCACACACCATTCACAAGGGTTTCTTCATTCAAAATAACCAGACAAGCTTTGCCTTATGCATTCATCTGCTTTGCGAACTTTCCCTTTTCATGTTCCGTTCATATATCCCTGGAACAATGTATTTTACTGGATTTCCAGTAATTTTTAATTGCCTTATATCTATGCCTTTTCAACTGTATCCCCCAAATTTTATTTTGAGGGATAGCCACTAACACCTCATCCAAACTCATATTGTACAATTCTGGATGATCTAATAAGATTTTCTCACCAATCTGAAGCACACTCTCGATTTCTTTCTTATCCGTTATCATTATCGCACCTCTTTTTATCTCACATCTCTGCTATCCCGTTTCTTCCTTATAGCCTTTTGAATAATCTCATCCACATTACTTTCCTTTACTTTTTCCCCTTCATATTTTTGAACTTGAAGCACTGCCTGTTTTGATAATGCTTCTTCATGTTCCTGTTCCATAAATAATTCTTTTAGGTTTTCTGAATCTAAAGCCGCCTTCAAAACCTGTATTGCATATTCAGAAATATTATCCCACCCGCCATACAAATTTTTTACTGCGCAATTAACTTGCTGGTAACTTAAAGGCTCTCCCATTCTTTCCTGTTCGCTCAAGATACCAATAATATCAGACAAATCTTTCTTATAACGTCTCCCGGACATTAATTTCATGGCAACAAGATATTCCGCGCTAATTGTCCTGATATTCAACACATTAGAATAGGTACGGTAATACTTAGAGTATTGCGATAATTTAGGACTATAAGAACTCGTATTCTTAAAATCTGCATTCAGCCAACCATTTGGCAAACCGAGACGGTCTCCTACTGCATTAACCGCCCCTTTCATGGCCGATGATGCTGTTATGACCGCATCTATATCATAGGTCATTTCACGAAACCCATAATTGGCAAGGATTGCCGCGCCTCCAACTAACACAATCTCAGCAGGCATATTTTTTCCATTTCTCTTCCGAAACTCTTTTGCAAGTTCCTTCAAATAATAATCCAAATTTTCTTTGGTAAAACCTTTCTCAACAGACATTCCTTATCTCGCTTTCTATAATATTAAACCTCAAAAATTCGGGAATCGCTTCTTCTAAACATTGTTCTTTCCTATCAAGAGAATCATCCAATTTTGCTGCAAAAACAACATCCCGCGGATATAATGGCTCCGGCAATGTACAATTCCTTATATCTTCATAATCATTGCACAATGGAAGTCCATTTTCCCTGCTTAAATAATCTACCATAGCCAGAAGATAAAAACTTTCCCGATACCACTGCCGTTCCCAATAAACCCTTATTTGATTTTCTTTTAAAATATCAATAATAAAGTCCATATCCCCCTTATCTTTCACTAAATGGCAGATATTACTTTTATATATTTCAAAATCTTTTAAATTGGGGGCATTTTCATCTTCTCTAAAACATTCTATCAAAAGTTCTTCCATTGTCACATGGAGCGTCCTCGCTAATTTATATATTGTTTCTGCTGTACATTTTTCAATCCTGGTTTTTCCTTTCACAATATCTGACAATGTAGAATATGGTACATGGCTTTCCTTAGCGCACTGATAAACCGAAAGCTGCTTTTCCTTTAACAAACTCATCAATTCCATTTCTCTATTCTCCATTTCATAGATTCTTTTTCTATTGATTATAACGGTATAGCGTGATAGTGTCAAGAAATGAAATTTCCAAGATATAATAGCAAAAACCCCTGTAAATGGCATTTCCACACCATTCACAAGGGTTTCTTCATTCAAAATAACCAGACAAACTTTGCCTTATGCATTCATCTGCTTTGCAACTTCCTCAGCAAAATTCTCTTCCTTCTTCTCAAGGCCCTCGCCTGTCTCGAAGCGTACAAATCTCTTAACAGAGAGGTTTGCATTATTCTCCTTAGCAACCTGTTCAATATACTTTGCTACTGTCTGCTTGCCATCCTCAGCCTTTACATATACCTGCTCTAACAGACAGATTTCTTTCAATTCCTTATTCAGACGACCGATGACTGCACCTTCAATCACCTTCTCCGGCTTGCCGGCCATCTTTGGATCATTCTTGATCTGCTCTGCCAGAATCTCTTTCTCATGTGCCTTGTATTCCTCAGAAATCTCATCTGTAGACACATATTTCGGATATAAAGCTGCAACCTGCATCGCAACGTTGTTCAGTGCTTCTTTCACTGCATCATTGACAACATCCGTAACCGCTTCTACAATAACACCGATTCTGCCGCCGCCGTGCACGTAAGACACAGCACATCCGTCATTTGCAACCACCTTCTCGAATCTTCTAATCGTCAAATTCTCACCGATCACAGCAATCTTATCAACCAATGCATCCTTTACAGTCTTAGCTGTATCCAAATGCCAAGGTTCTGCCAGGAAAGCATCCATATCTGCTGCATTAGACTCAACTGCCTGTTTCGCTACAGCTTCCACATATGCCTGGAAATCCGCATTCTTAGCGACAAAGTCTGTCTCTGAGTTTACTTCCACAACCGCTACTGTCTTCTCATCCTTGATCGCTACGCGACAAAGACCTTCCGCTGCAATTCTGCCAGCCTTCTTCTCTGCTTTCGCCTGACCGTTCTTTCTTAAATACTCAACCGCTGCATCCATATCCCCATCTGTCTCTCCAAGGGCTTTCTTGCAGTCCATCATGCCTGCACCGGTCATCTCTCTTAACTCTTTTACCATTGCTGCTGTAATAGCCATCTATCTTTCCTCCAAACTATTTCTGTCCTGTCCACTATGATCTCTGCTTCAGCATAAACACCAATTATCTATGAATTGTCATCTAACCTATTCACGCTGGTCTGATTACTCATTTTCTCCGTCAGTTTCTTCTACCTTCTGTGCTTCTGCTTCGTCTACATACTCCTCAGCGCCCTGGTTAGCCTCAACGACAGCATCTGCCATCTTTGAAACAATCAGTTTCACAGCTCTGATTGCATCATCATTGCCTGGAATGATATAATCCAGCTCTTCCGGATCACAGTTGGTATCACCAATACCGATTAACGTAATTCCCAGTGTGTGGGCTTCCTGTACACAGATCCTCTCTTTTTTCGGATCTACTACAAAAATACAGTCAGGAATTCTGGTCATGTTCTTGATACCACCAAGATTCTTCTCTAACTTCTCCCACTCTTTCTTAATCTTAATGACTTCCTTTTTGGGAAGTACATCGAATGTTCCATCCTCAGACATCACTTCAATCGCTTTCAGTCTGTCAATTCTGGATTGGATAGTTTTGAAATTCGTGAGCATTCCACCCAGCCATCTCTCATTGACATAGTACATACCACAGCGCTCTGCCTCTGTCTTAACAGCATCCTGTGCCTGCTTCTTCGTACCTACGAATAGAATCGTTCCACCCTGAGAAGCCACGTCGAATACTGCCCTGTAAGCTTCGTCTACCTTACCTACAGATTTTTGCAGATCGATAATATGGATCCCATTTCTCTCTGTGAAGATGTAAGGAGCCATTTTAGGGTTCCATCTTCTTGTCTGATGGCCAAAGTGCACACCTGCCTCTAATAACTGTTTCATTGAAATAACACTCATTGTTCTACCTCCATTTGGTTTCTCTTCCATATACCCTACACTTGCTGCCACTCCGGCGTCATGGAGCACCGACAGCCTCTGGAAATATGTGATTGATTGTTTCCGTATGCTTACACACACTTTACTAAAATATCACAAAAAAAGCTCCTTTTCAAGAGCTTTTATCTTATTTTATTCAATTCCTGTCACAATTCTTGCAATCTGCTCGTCACTGGCATCCGCCGGAATCAAAAAGGTTCCCGTCCTGAGCTTCTTATCATACCCATATTGACACAAGAATGTATCAAAGTCATCCGCTGACGTAACCACACCGGCATCAGCCAATTTCTTCGCCACTGTATGAGACCCGTCCCCACTGTTAACCGTGATCGTTTTGACCGTTGCCGAAACAATAACCTCATTCGTATTTTCTTCCTGCTGATTCCCCTCAAGATCTATAGAATCTATTGTCGGATCCTCTGGTCTTTCAGTATTTGCAGCTCCACCTATAACATCTGTTATCTTTGTAGGATCTGCCTGCTCCTCTTCTGAAATCTCAGGTACTCTCTCCTCATCCTTTTTCACTGTTTCCGGATCTGTCAGATCCTTTGTCTCTGGCTCTATACTCCGATTTTCTTCTTCCGTTCCGTCGCTTCTCTCAAACTCTTCTATTTCAGAGGAATTGTCCGTCTCATCCTTATTTATCTCAGACAGAACGGTATTCTCTACCATCCCAAGTTCTTTTGCTCTGGCAATAATCTCACTGTCCGTCATTGCTTTACTCCTGGATGACACAATCCCCATAATCACCCCTGTTACAACAATGCCAAGACCAAGACCACGCAAATAATACTTTCGTTCCATACTAAATATCCATGTCCTCCTCCCAGCCTGCGAATTTGCAGCCTAAGAGTGCAAATTTGCATACGAAAATGCATCAAATCCCACTATTATATTCCTTCGAAAAGATCTATTACCAGCTTCACTTCCCCAAGACCCAATCCAAGCTCTTTGGCAATCGCCATATTAGATTTACCAGCTTTATGAAGCTCCAGAATCCTCTCGTTACTATTACGGCCGTTATCTTTGTCAAACTGCAGATCTACCATTGGTGGCGTCTGTGCTTCCAGAAAGTCTTCTTCCGGCTCGTGGATGATCTCTACCCGTCTAGGCATAATAGGTTTAAATTCCTGTTCCAAAGAAACCTCTGGTTCCCCCTCTGGCTCTTTCATCTTCTCTACTTGCGGCTCCACCTCGGTCTTCTGTACGACCGCTGTCTGTACAGACTCAGCGGATGATTTTTTCTGCTCTGCAGTGATTTCCCTCTTGTCTGCAGCTGCCGTTTTGACTGCTTGTTTTACTGCTCCAGCAACAGGTCTTTTCTGTCCCTGTTGAGTCTGTGCTGAGACCTTATCTGCAGATACCCGCGTCCCTGCTGCTTCCTTCTTGCTGCCTATTAAATCTGAAGCAATCCGGATCGCCTCCTGAGCCGCTTCCCTGGCAACTCTTGCCGCGTTCTGCGCATCCCACACACCTTTTACCGCATCATCTGCCGCCCGCAGTACATCATTGATTCTGGCTGATGCTTCATCCACTGCCCGCAGTACATCATCAGCCTTGTCTGTGGCTTCATGAACTGTCAGCTCTGCCTCTGTCAAAGTCTGCTTCACATCATCAGAGATCTGTGTCGCTTCACTGACAGCCTCCATGAGTTTATCATGCTTATCATTCAGCATATCATACAGAAACACTACTTCTTTGTGATTCTTATTGATCTCTTCCAGCACGGTGTCGGAATATTCGTTGATCGCCATGATTTTCTCATTGGTCACTCTTTCCATCGCCCGCTCTGTCTTTTCTATCGAATAACTGACTGTCTCCTCAACGATATCAGAAATCTTTCCTTTAACATGCTCTACTTCGCTGGAGACCATCTTCCTGATTTCATCCTCGCTGATCAGCTGTACTTCCTCGTCTGTATCTTTCTTCCGCGCTGGTATCAAATATCCCAACAGGAATATCACGGCCCCGATCACGATCAGAACAATCTCTGTTGCACTCATATTTACCTCTCTGTGGATTCTACATATCTGCCCGTCTTATTGTCTGCCAAAAAACCTGGCATATACTTACGATTTCTCAGAGCAGTATATATTTGTCCAGCTTCTTCATGATCACTTTGCCATCGGGTTCAGATTTTTCTTCCTTTTTTTCTCTCCTGGACTGGCCGCCGTCACCACGATACTCATTACTTCCCTTATCTTTTGCGTCAAATTTACGTTCATGGTACTCTGGCTGTTTTCCCTCATTGACCCTTTTTACCTGCTTCTCTACTTGCTTAGTCATCTGTTGGCCAAAATTAGCCTGTTCAACCATTCCCTTGTTATCATCATTATGCTTGATGGATGTAAAATCCTGGGCTCTTGTGATCTGCCCCTGCATCTCCACAAATCCTATTGCCATGCGTATCTGCCCTCTGTCTTGTTCCCAACATCTACCTTTACATCTTCTATTTCTTCTTCACACCCGTCTCTGTCAGAATACCAATGTAATTCCCCATTTTTCCTCTCATCTTCTGAAGTGCACGCGTGTGAAGCTGTGATATTCTGGATTCTGAAACACCCAAAATATTGCTGATCTCTTTTAATGTAAGATCCTCATAATAATATAAAACAATAACTTTGCGCTCTTTCTCTGTCAAAAGCTCCAGAGATTCCGCCAACATCTTCTTCAGTTCATCTCTCTCCAGCACTTCTTCCGGGCTGTCAAACTGCACACTTTTACTCTGAGCCGCCTCATTCGGAACCTCACTGCCCTGCTCAAGAAATTCATTCAGAGAGACAACATTGGTAATCTTCATTTGAGACTGCCAATCCAAGTACTCTTCTCCTGTGATTCCTAATCCTGCAGAAATTTCTTCATCTGTTGCACTTCTGCCATATTTCGCCTCAATCTCCCGGATTACTGCATCGATTTTCTTCTGTTTCTGTCTGATCGTGCGTGGAATCCAATCCATCTTACGGATCTGATCTAAAATCGCTCCTCTGATTCGAAGACTCGCATAAGTCTCAAATTTGACATCTTTAAGGAAATCAAATTTATCAATAGCATCAATGAGTCCGAATATGCCATAGCTGACCAGATCTTCATATTCAACATTATATCCAAGATACATACTCAGACGGCCTGCCACAACCTTCACAAGCGGGGCATACTCTAATATAATTTTTTCTCTGACCTCAGGAGATTTTGCTTTCGCATACTCCTCCCAAAGTTTCTTTTTGCCTGCCTCGTCCATTTACGCTCTATTCACCCTTATCTGGTTTTTCCTTCTTCTGCGAGTTCCTTCTCTATCACTTCGCCTTCTTCCATGCCGGCTTCTTCTACTTGACGCTCGAACCTATCCACCATACCCTTTAGAAAACACCCTGCTATATAAAAACCAAACAACACACATAACAATATGATCAACATTGTTTTTGTGTCATAATTTTGAACACGCATCGTAATGCTGGCCGCCGCACCGGCGAGCAGCATTACAAAGGGAGGAATCAATCTGATTTTCTTTGCTCTGGCTGCCTTCATCGCAGCTTCTTTTTCCTCTCTTGCTTTGCGCTCTTCAGGACTTTCTACGTCAGACTGCTCATCTTTTACATCTTCTATTTCTTCAACGGTATTTACTGTCTCGTTATCCAATTTACAATCCTTCCACCGCTCCTAGCCGGTCCCTTAAATAGTATTCTCCGGTTTCCCTACCGCTCGGATCACATAGTCTCCGGTCTCCGGATAGAAAATAACAGTTCTTCCATAATTCTTACCTGTGTCCTGTGCCAGAACCGGAATACGCAATTGTGCCAGCTTTTTCTTAGCTGCCTCCACATTCCGCTCTCCCACGCGAACCATATCATTCTTACTTTGAAAAGCAAACATCTGTGCACCGCCTGCTATTTTAGCAACCAGACGTCCCCTATTAGCCCCTTTTGCCACCACACGTTTTACCAGTTCTTCTATTCCAGTATCTGCAAATTTAGGAATATTAGTATTATTGCGGATCGTTGTACTATCTGGCAGCATAACATGTGCCAGACCTCCAATCTTCGTAACCGGATCGCGGATTGCAATTCCAACACAGGACCCCAGTCCTAACGTGGTAATGCTGTCAGGACTGACGCATACATTCAAATCAGCCATACCGACCTTTATCACATTGCCCATAATATGACATCTCCTGTTTATATTTATCAGTTTATATTTACCGCGATCATGCCTTAACCAAGCCCTAACGCCGATAAAATCTTACCATAGGAATCCAAATTTGGAACAAGGATAAAATATCCATCCAAAACCACATCATCAAAAAACTGCGTCTGTATTAGCAGCATCTTATCCCCCAATGCACCAAACTCAATCGCAGGGACGCTTAAGATTGCACCCGCCATATCCACTGTTAAATCTGGTACAGATGGTTGGAGTGTCAAATTCGTCAAGCTCGCCAAAGAATTCAAATAAGCTGCTGTAATGATGTTCCCCACCTCTTTCAGCGCTGAAAATTCCATCTCTGAGAACTCTTCTCCCTCTATAGACGTCCCCATCAGTTTGTTTACAAGATGCCTGGCCGCCTGTTTTTCTAACAGAAACATAATGCTGCCGGCAACGTCACCCTCGATAGCAAGATAAATACCTGCCATAATGATCTCTTCGCCGCCCATAAGCTGTCCAAGCTCTTTGAACTCCATTAATTTCACTTGTGGGACCGACATATCAACTTTACACTGCATCATCTGCGACAATGCTGTAGTTGCATTGCCAGCCCCAATATTCCCCAGTTCTTTCAGGACATCGAAATATTCATCGGACATTTTTTCTAATGTAATCCCGCCCACTATACATCCTCCTATAAGTTCTCCAGTACTACTGAATTCAGATCCAACAGTGAGATCAGCCCTCCTGCACACTTACCAACTCCATATAAAAAGCTGTCCTTTTCTTCTTTAGAATCATACGCTATCTTCTCAATCTGATCACTTTCCAGCGTCACAACCTCTTTCACTTCATCGACTATGACACCGATTAGACCATTCATTCCAAGCTTCAGAATGATGATCCGGCTGGATTTCGTTTCCTTGTCAGGCTCCAGTCCCATCTTAATACGAATACTCATAACAGGAATGACCTCACCCCGTAAATTGATCACACCTTTCAAATAGGAATCCACCTTCGGTACCCGTGTAATATGCTGCATCCTGACAATATTCTCAATATATTTGATATCTATCCCGTATTGTTCTTCACCCAGTTTGATCACGATAAACTGTTTGCTTTCTCCGGTTGCTTTTAATTCTTCCATGTGATCGTCCCTCCCTCTGCTTAGATCAATGTATTGGCATCCAGAATCAGAGCAACTTCACCGTCGCCTAAAACGGTCGCGCCACTGATCACCTTGCATTTGCTGACATATTTGCCCAACGGTTTGATTACGATCTCCTGCTGTCCGATTAACTCATCTACTACCAGGCCGGCCAGCTTATCGCCCTTCTTCACAATGACAACAACCATATTTTCTTCCGGATCCTTCTTGCTTTCAATATCAAGGATCGCATTGAGACGAATCAACGGAATAACAAGATCACGCAGCTGGATTACTTCTTTCGCCTGCACAAGTTTCACATCCCGTGGAGGGATATCTTCAATCGTCTGGATCGCACCGAGAGAAATCGCATACTTTTCATTACCGATATCCACCATAAGCGCCTGGATAATTGCCAGAGTAAGCGGAAGTCTAATGATCCAGGAACTGCCTTCTCCCAGCTTAGATTTCACTTCCACTTCACCACTCAAAGCCTCAATCTTTGACTTAACAACATCAAGCCCAACTCCTCGGCCAGAAACATCAGATACCACTTTAGCTGTGGAGAATCCAGCGTTAAACAACAGCTCGATACTATCCTTCTCGCTCATGTTCTCTGCCTGTTCAGGTGTAATGACGCCACGCTCAATCGCCTTATTTCTAACAGCCTGGGTATCGATACCGTTACCATCGTCACGCACTTCGATTACTACGTTATTACCATCCTGATAAGCATCCAGGAAAATAGATCCAACTTCCGGTTTTCCTCTTTCCTTACGCAGTTCCGCAGACTCCAGACCATGGTCAGCAGAATTACGCAGAAGATGCATAAGCGGATCGCCAATCTCGTCCACCACAGTACGATCAAGTTCTGTCTCTTCACCTGACATATACAGTTCCATCTTCTTACCAAGTTTCTTCTGCAGATCACGTACCATCCGAGGGAATTTGCTTACAGTGCTCTCAATTGGTACCATTCTCACTTTCATGACAGACTCATGTAAAGATGTTGTCACGCTCTCCAGATATTCAATCTGCTCGTTAACCGCGGTACTGGATGTACCTGATACTGTAGACGCCGATACGAGAGAGTTCTTCGCGATGATCAACTCACTCACCAGATTCATCAATGTATCCAGTTTCTCGATATCCACTCTGACAGTCCTGTTCACCACTGGTTTACTTGCTGCCGGTTTCTTCTCCTCTGCCTTCTTATCATTCTTAACAGGCGCTACTGGTGCCGGCGCTGCTGGTACAGAATGTTGTTCCTCTTCCTCTGCTTTTGGCTCCTCCGTTTTTGGTGGAGCCGCCGCCTCATGATCCAGATCTAAGACATCACCAACTACATCTTCAATCTCTGATACATTTTTCGCTGCCTCAATCACTTTATCAATAGTACTGTCCGATATAATGATCAAACTGAAATCCCAGCCAAACTTCTCATCCTCAATTTCCTGGGTCGGCGGATCAGATACAATGATCTCACCGTCTTCCTCGATCGCTTTAAATACCAAAAAAGCCCTGGCCGCCTTCAAGATACAAGTTTCCTGTATGCTGACCGTAAGGCCATATACATTCTTACCCTGTTTTGCCGCTTCCTTTAAGACCGAACGCTCACTGTCCCCAAGTTTGATCTCCAGCCATTTCTTACCACCACTTGCCACTGGCTGCTCAGGCGTTGCTGGCTGCTCATGGACGCCATCACTCTGGTCTTTACCATCATTCATGATCTCATTTAGCTGTTTGATCAAAGGCTCATTGTCATTCGTACCTTCGTCAGCATTCTCTCGTATATTTGCATTATACTCATCCAGAGCGTCCAGACATTGGAACAGTACATCTATCATCTCCGCTTTGACTTTAATGTTACCATTGCGAACCTCTGAAAATACATTTTCCATGTCATGGGTTAGAGTCTGCATTCTCTTATAGCCCATAGTACCTGCCATACCTTTCAGGGAATGCGCAGCACGGAAGATCTCATTGATCGTATCCATGTTGTCCGGCTCCTGTTCAAGCTGGAGAATCTGCGTATTCAGGTTCTGCAAATGCTCATCTGTTTCATCAAGAAAAATCTCAAGATACTGACTAACGTCCATATTATTTTACCCCCACGTTCATTATGATTTCCTGCGCAATCTGGTCAAGCGGCACAATTTGGTCTGTCACGCCGGACTTCACAACACTTTTCGGCATTCCATACACTGCACATGTACCTTCTTCCTGTGCGATCACGTGAATCTTTTTTTTCGCTTTTAAATTGCGGATTCCCTGTGTACCATCGGCTCCCATACCGGTCATGACAACGCAGACAACCTGGTCATATCTGCTGTCCCGCAGAGATTCATACATATAATTAGCACAGGGCTTTACGCCCTCTCTGGTCGGTTCGTCTGAGTAATGAATGATGTGTCTACCACCCGAATATACAACGTTTAAATGCTTACCACCTTTGGCTATGTATACCTTGCCAGATTCTAACACATCGCCTTCCGCTGCTTCCTTGACACTAATCTGACTTAATGTGTCAAGCCGTTCGGCCAGGGAAGCGGTAAATCCTGCCGGCATATGCTGTACGATCACCATCGGTGCATTCAGATTCCTCGGTAATCTCGGAATAACTGACTGTAGCGCCTTAGGACCTCCTGTAGAACTTGCCAGCGCAATCACTTTACTGCCCATCACAGAAGAGGAATGTTTTCCGACCAGCTCCAACATTTTTCTGGAAGCTTTCGTCTCCTCTGCAGCGATCGCAGTGCTCTTATAAGATGGAATCCTGGACTCTGAGACCGCAACAAGAATCGAAAGCATCTTCTTTTTGAATGAGTCTCCCCTACAGTCCATCGCATTATTCGGTTTGTGAATAAAATCCAGTGCTCCCAGTTCTAATGCATCCAATGTAGTTTTGGCGCCTTCTCTGGTGTCAGTACTGGCCATCATAACTCTTACCGCAATCTTACGGTCCTGCAATTCCTTTAACAGCTCCAGGCCGTTCATCTGCGGCATGTTGACATCCAACACGACTGCATCATATGTCTTCCTGCTCAGCAGCTCCAATGCCTCCAGCCCATTATTTGCCCGATCTTCTACATGGAATCTACTGTCGCTGTTTATTATATCACAGAGAACCCTTCTCATAAGTGCAGAGTCATCAATAACCAGTATTTTTTTCATAACGACTTACCTCCCGTCTATCTACCAGCTTCTTTTCTGATTCCTAAGTGTTCTGCGTTCTTCGTCAAAAATATATTTAATGATCTCTTCTCTCTCTTCTGTGTCCATGTTCAGATACTGGATCCTATGCTCAAAAGAACCTGGACGGTTTTCCAATTCCTTGACCGCCAATACCTTTCCGACCAGATTATATTCTTTCTCTTCCTTGCCAATCAGCAGACGATATCTACACATGATTAAACTTTCTACTTCATAGGCATAGTCCGCAACAAATCTAAGGCCACCGCCGCTGATATCTACAACCACACTATCCTTAAGCGGCAGATTTGGTACCTTTACTTCTTTTCTCCCTGCCTCTGCAAGCTTTGCCTCGTCTACCTGCAACGGTCTGGAATTCATTTCCAGTGCACAGCTGAGACGATAGTACTCTCTCCTCTGATATTTGCGCAGATTACTGATCAGATCCATCACCAAAACATATACACTGTTATCTTTATAACGATCTGTCACTCTGGCGTAACACTGATACAGTCCGCCATCTGTAAAAAAGTAGAGATCATATTCGCCGTCCACTGGCAGTGGAACAATTTTGGATTTCTCCATCGGCATCAATATTTCCAGTCTGTCCTCAGAAAGAACATCGAGCACTTTACTCTGATACCCTCTATTCCCTGTTCTGATCTCCTCACTGCCTTCTGCCTCATCCATCTCGTCTAATTCAAGATGATCAATTTCCTGCAGATCCACCCGGCAGCCTGGAACCACATATTTAGACAAAAGATTTGCCATATTATCCTCCTCTCTGATCGTTCAGATACTATTTACTATGAAGCAGCTATCTCTTACTTATGATATGAGAGAAAAATGCCGCCATACCACGCTTTGTCAAATTACTGTTCAGCTCTTTATTCATCAACTTTGCCGCCAGTGATTCATAAGCAAGCGTCGCCTTTGCCCGCGGATTATCCAGGGACACTGGCATCTGCTGCATAACTGCCTTCGCAAGTTGTTGGTCTTGTGGGATCATTCCAAGATAGGTAATAGGTACCCGCAAATACCGCACTACGACAGCCTTAAGCTTTGAAAACAGCGCTTCACCTTCTGCTTCATTTGATACCTTGTTGGCAATCACCTTGACCGAGGTAGTCTCACTCGAATACCGTGGATGCCTATTCAACGCTTTTAGGAGAGAATAAGAATCTGTAATCGAAGTGGGTTCTGGAGTCGTCACAAGAAGTATCTCCCCACTGGCCACCAGAAATTCTACCACAGCGTCTGAAATGCCCGCTCCTGTGTCGATGATGATCGTATCTGCCATCTCGTCAAGCTGCACAAGATTCTGCACAATATAATTCAAATAATCCCTGCTTAGATTCGACATACCAGCTATACCGGAACCACCAGATATAAACCCAACGTCCATTGGCCCCCATGTAATGATATCCTTAATGCTCTTTCCCTGATAAATTAAATCACACAGGTTATGTTTGGGAACCGCACCAAACATAATCTCTATATTAGCTAATCCAAAATCTGCATCCAGTATAATGACCCTCTGTCCCATCTTTCGAAACTGGATCGCCAGATTGATCGCCGTATTGGATTTCCCCACACCGCCCTTACCGCTCGTGACAGTGATCACCCTTGCCAAAGGCCGCTGCGACTGACCGTTTGCTTTAATTATATTCCTTAATTGTTCAGCCTGATCCATCAGCCCTCCTCCTTAGTTTTTCCCGCCAAGCAGCTTCTTGACCGTACTTTGCGGATTAAACTCCTCTATGTCATCTGGAACATTCTGCCCATATGTCACATACGACAAAGATGCACCTGTATAAAGCTTCAAATTCAATAGATTACCAAGCGTAGTTGTTTCGTCTAATTTAGTAAAAATCAGCTTATAATCTGCTATTGTTTTATAGGAATCTGCTATGCTGATCAGATCACGGTATTTTGTCGTAGCGCTCAGCACCAGATAAACCTCTCTGTCCACCTTACCATCCACAGAATGAATAAAATTCCCCATACTTTCTTTCTGCGTAGTATTTTGATGAGAATGTCCCGCCGTATCTACTAAAATGTAGTCATAGTCTTTGAAATCCTCCATTGCCTTTCCAATTTCTTCTACCGTATAGATAATCCGGAAAGGCACTTCCAGAATATTAGCATAGATACGGAGCTGTTCTGCAGCTGCAATACGATAAGTATCAGCAGTCAGAAGCGCTACTTTTTTCTTCTGATCCACTCTAAAAATCGATGCGAGTTTGGCGATCGTAGTCGTCTTACCTACCCCCGTCGGTCCAATAAAGAAAATCATCTTGATCCCACTGGATGCTGGACTAATACATTCCGGTTTCCCAAACTTTAAAATCATCTTTTGGTAGATATTGGCAAGTGCGTAGTCAAAAGGCATATTCGGTTTATTGATTTGTCCAATCTCTTCCAAAATTTCTACAGCATATTTTTCATCTACTTCATTGTCCAGCATAGTATCCTGGAGCAGTTTCATAAATTTATCGATCTCCGTCTCTTCTTCCTGCCTCTCTTCGCCTTCTTCTTTTTCCTTTTTTTCTTTCTCTTCTTTTTCCTCTTCCGGCTTCTGAAGCTGCTGCTCTAAAAGAGACTGCAGGCTGTCTAGTTTCTCCTCGATCGCACTGTTTTCTTTGCGCGTCTTGTCTTCTGTCATAACCGGCGCCGCTATGACAGGCGTAGGCAGATCAGCAGCAGGCTCCTGTGGCTGACTGGATGCAATGACATTATTGATCGCAGACACCGCCGCCGTATATTTCTCGCCCTCCTCTTCAAGCGCCACGGTCACCTCCACAGTGTGCGGTTTTAAGAAGGCAAAAAAGCCTTTGGCTTTGACATCCTTGACATTCATGACTACCACGCCTTCTCCTAGTTCCTTCTTTGCATTGGCAATCGCTTCATTTTCTGTTTTTGCAGTAAATTTCTTGATTATCATTATGCTGTCACCATCCCAACAGACTGTAATTCAATATTGGACTCCACTTCATTGTAAGATACAACAACCAGATCCTTATAATAATCTTCCGTAAGCTTCTTAAAATATACACGTACAATCGGCGAAGTAATGATGACAGGCATCTTGCCAAGATCTTCTAATTTCTTCGTCTCTACTCCCACAGCATCCATGATCGCCCTGGTCTTACCTGGATCTAACGTCAGATAAGCACCTTGTTCGGTCTGCTTCACACTGCTCATGATCTCCTGCTCCAGCTTCGGATCCAACGTTACTACGCTGGTTGTCTCATTAGCAGGGAAAAATTTATTAGAGATTGCACGCTTTAAACTCTGTCTGACATACTCTGTCAAGATATCCGTATCCCTTGTGGTTGTTGCATAATCAGCCAGCGTCTCAAAGATTGTAAGCAGATCTCTGATCGAGATACCTTCCCGCAGTAAATTCTGCAATACTTTCTGGATCTCACCAAGCCCAAGCAGTTTCGGCACCAACTCCTCCACCAGGGAAGGATTGGACTCCCGCAGATTGTTGACCAGGTTCTGCACATCCTGCCTGGTCAGAAGCTCCGCTATGTACTGCCTGATAATCTCGGTCAGATGCGTTGCTATGATAGATGGCGGATCTACTACAGTATATCCCATACTTTCCGCCCGTTCTCTCTGTCCTTCTGTAATCCAAATCGCTGGAAGATGAAAAGAAGGCTCGAAGGTAGGAATTCCAGTGATCTCTTCCTCCACATAACCTGGATTCATGGCCATATAGTGATCAAAAAGAATCTCTCCTTCACTCACCTGTACGCCTTTGATCTTAATAATATATTGATTGGGATTCAACTGTATATTATCACGCAGACGTATGATCGGTACGACCGTACCAAGTTCCAGTGCGATCTGCCGTCTGATCATAACAACCCGGTCTAACAGGTCACCACCCTGGTTAACATCTGCAAGCGGGATAATACCATAACCAAATTCCAGTTCAATCGGGTCTACCTGCAGCAAAGAAGTAACATTCTCCGGCTGCCTGATTTCCTCGGCGGCCGCTTCCTCCTCGTCTGCTTCATGCTCGATCTCTGCTGTCTCAATCGTACCAGCCATCACTCTTCCAGCCACAATAAATACCATCCCTAATCCCACAAACACGACAGAATTAAGCGGGGTGATCACACCAAGAAAAGCCATAACTGCCCCCACTAGATACAAGACCTTAGGTACGCCGAATAGCTGCCCTACCAAAACAATACCGAAATCTGCGTCCTTAGATCCCTTAGTGACCAGAATACCTGTAGACAAAGAAATTAACAGTGATGGAATCTGGCTGACAAGACCATCACCGATCGTCAGAATTGTAAAAGTCGACAGTGCGTCATTCAACTCCATTCCCTGCCGCCATACTCCCATGGCGATCCCGCCCAAAATATTGACTACCGTAATGATAAGACCAGCAGTAGCATCTCCTTTAACATACTTTACCGCACCGTCCATAGATCCGAAGAAACTGGATTCTTCCTGTATCTTCTCACGGCGTTTCTTCGCCTCCGCGTCGGTAATCGCTCCCGTATTCAGGTCAGCGTCAATCGCCATCTGTTTACCGGGCATAGCATCCAGCGTAAATCTGGCAGTAACCTCAGCCACACGCTCAGATCCCTTATTGATGATCATAAACTGCACAATAATCAGAATTATAAAAACAATACATCCTACTACAAGGTCATTACCGCCCACATATTGGCCAAAAGTGCGTACAACGTTACCTGGATCACCGGTCGTCAGAATCAATTTCGTTGAAGACACATTTAAGGCGATCCGAAAGATCGTTGTGAAAAGCAGAATGGTCGGGAAATATGACATCTTCAACACTTCATTGGCAAACATACATCCAAACAGAACTGTAAAGGCTACCGCGATATTACACGCCAGCAGAACATCCAGAAGTCCTGATGAAATGGGCACGATCAGCATGATAAACGCAGAAAGTACATATGCGGTCACACCCAAATCAGCCGTCTTCATCTTTCCCATAGCTGCTATTTCTCCTTTCTTCATCTCTGATTTTTAGCAAAGGAAGCATATATGTTTCCTTAAACGCGTCCCTGCAAATGATATACAAAGGCAAGCACCTCTGCTACTGCCTGATACAACTCTGGCGGCACAATACCGCCTACATCCACATTCGCATATAGCATACGTGCAAGCGGTTTATTCTCAACAATCTCTATATGATTCTCTTTTGCTGCCTCCTTGATCTTCTGCGCCAGATAGTCGGCTCCCTTAGCCACTACATAAGGCGCATCATAGGCTTCCGGATCATATTTGATTGCTACCGCATAATGGGTCGGATTCGTAATGACCACATCTGCCTGCGGAAGCTGCTGCATCATACGGCGTCTGGATGCTTCCTGCATTCTCTGCCGCTGTTTGCTCTTGACCTGCGGGTCACCTTCCTGATTCTTATATTCATCTTTGACCTCCTGTTTGGTCATCTTCATATCATTCTTGAATTTCACCTTCTGGTAGACATAATCAAGCACTGCAATGATCATATAGAAAAGCGATATACGAACTCCCAGATTCATTGCCAGCCGTCCTACCTGGAGAATCCCCTGATTAAGGGACATATCATAAAACAGATACAAGGGAGTCATGTTTTTCTTCAGATAGGAATAGACTACATAACCAATCAAACCTATCTTGAGAAATGCCTTGATCAATTCAACTAGAGAGTTGATCGAAAAGAAACGCTTAAATCCGCTGACAGGATTCAGCTTATTAAACTTAGGCTGTAACGGTTTCGTCGTCGGCCTCCACTTTACCTGCACTACATTCGTCACAAATGCCACCAAAAAACCAACCAGAAGAAACGGCAGCATCGTCAGCACAACCCGAAGCATGGATTGTACAAAAAGCGTTTCAAATGTCTTCTCCTGTACATAACCGTCATACAATTTGATGTATTCTGGAATCCTGGAGTAGACATCATACATATTCCCTGTAAAGAGGACACCCATGTACTCCACCCATAAATACAAAAGAATAAAGAACGCAAGCAATTCGAACGCACTGGTCACTTCCTTGCTCTTAGCGACCTGTCCTTCTTTCCGGGCATCCTGCAGCTTTTTTGATGTAGGCTCTTCTGTTTTCTCTCCTCCTGGCCCATCTTTCGCAAAGAACTGGAGATCATACTTTAGTGTCACGTCATCCCCTCCACAAAGGACACGATCATTCGCTTCATCCCCTCAAACACATAGTCAGCCGCACTGGGCAGCATCCTGGTCGTCAAAAATAGGATTCCTAAACCAACCAAAACCTTCAACTGCATACCGACAGCAAACATATTAAGCTGCGGAGACACTTTGGCTAGGATGCCAAGAATAGCGTTTAAAAGTATCATAGTACAAAAAATCGGAAGAATAATCCGAAACCCCATCACCAGATAGTCTCCAAGGAATGTAATCACAGACTCCAACAAAGACTCTGAGTGAAATATCGCCCCATTGACAGGAATCAAAGTAAAGCTATCGATTAGGGCTCGCAAAAGATACTGGTACATGCCTGTTATCATCAAAAATAAAGTAAAAATATACTGATAAAATACACCCGTGAAAGTGGCCTGTTGTTTCGTCGTCGGATCCATCAAGGACACCATGGACATCCCAACTTCCATATCTGCTATACTACCTGCAAGGGAAGTTACCGTAGTGCAAATCTGTGCCCCCCAGCCAATCAAAAAACCCGTCAGCGCCTCCTTCATAACGACCACAGCATACCCCAGCAGCGTGTTATATACTACCTCATTGTGTTCAACTCCCATATAGACCAGATAACTCAAAAAAATACTAAAACCAATACGAATCATTCTGGGCGTATTGCTCATCGAAAAAAAAGGCGCTACATAAACAAAACAAGTGATCCGAACGAGAACAAGCAAAAAGTATTCTAAATCCGCATAAGTAAAGGTAATATCTATCATGTGCTCACTCGCTTTACCTGATGTAAAGGTTAAAATCGGACCAGAGACTCGTCATAAACTCTACCATATTGTTCATGATCCAATGCCCCATAAGGATCAGCGTCAGAAAGATAGCTAGTATCTTTGGAACAAACGTCAGCGTCTGCTCCTGAATCGAGGTAACCGTCTGAAAGATACTGACGAGCAGACCAACACATAACGAAACAAGCAATAACGGCGCTGCACATTTAATAATCGTATAGATTGCTGTTGAGGCAATGGCTGTGACGTCATCTATAACCATATCTGCTCTCCTTTCTAAATCCCTGTCATATGCTTTCTTTCATCATAGACAGTTAACCGTAAAAGCTTTCCACCAGATTCTTAATAATCAGATACCATCCATCTGCCAAAACAAACAATAAGATCTTAAACGGCATGGAAATCGTTGTAGGCGGCAGCATCATCATACCCATACTCATCAAAGTGGATGCTACGACCATATCAATCACAATAAAAGGAATATAAATCATGAAACCAATGATAAATGCTGTTCGCAGCTCGCTGATAATAAAACTCGGCACAAGCACACTCATTGGAATATCCTCCAGCTCACCACCCCACTCCAGCCTGCTGATCCCCATAAAAAGGCTCACGTCTTTCTTCTGCGTCTGCCCGTACATAAAAACCCTAAGCGGCTCCGCAGCCTTCGTGAGCGCCTCTTCATTGGTCAGCTCCCCCGCTTCATAGGGAACTACCGCTTCATTATAAATACTTATCAACGTCGGCTGCATAATAAAGAACGTCAAAAAGAGCGCAATACCTATCAAAACTGTATTAGGCGGCGCCGTCTGTGTATTGAGTGCCTGCCTCGTAAAGTGCAGAACAATAATAATTCTGGTAAACGAGGTTAACATAATGATCAGTGACGGCGCTACCGCGATTAACGTCAGTATGATCAAAATGCGTAGTGCACCATTCACGCTGCCATTCCCATTATCATAAGTAACCGTCACTGTATTGGCTATATTCAGTTCTGCTAATTCATCGGCATCTTGTGAGGTTCCTGGCTCTCTTATATTCGTCCTCTCCTGTTCCGTTCCCGTAAGATTGGAATCACGGTAGGGTGTATCAAGTGACGATGCATGAGCTGTCGCACCAAATCCAATATACAGTATGCCTGCCAAAAACAGCAGGCATACTAATTTTGCCAAATGATATCCGGAAAAATGTCTTTTCATTCGTCTCGCCCATCTTCTTTTTCCAGAATAGTCTTTTTTTGCATTTTATCCAACATATCCTTAAAACTCATGGTCTTAGACACGCTCCCATCAGACAAGATCAGATCCTGTTCAGGAATCTCTGTTAACATTGTAACAGTATCTTTACAGATTGCTACTGCCAAATATTTCTGCCCTACACGGAGGACCTGAATATACTTATTGTTTGCCAGGCTAATTGTTTCCACCACTTCAAGATTCGCATTAGAGATTCTGCCTCTCTGATAGCCTGCCATCCATTTTGTAACAAAATAAGTAACTAACAACACGAGTACAAACAGAAACAGTACAGTCATAAACTGCATATAGGAATCTGCCTTTTCAGATATTGCGAGGATCATTATCCCACTACCTTTTTCACTGCCTCTATAACACGATCTGCCTGGAATGGTTTTACAATGAAATCTTTTGCACCAGACTGGATTGACTCGATAACCATGGCCTGTTGCCCCATTGCAGAACACATAATAACCATAGCTCCAGGATCCGACTCCTTAATTTTCTTTAACGCCTGAATACCATCCATCTCTGGCATCGTGATATCCATCAATACCAGATCCGGCTTGAGTGCATTATACTGCTCAACAGCTTTTGCACCATTCTCAGCTTCGCCGGCTACATTATATCCATTCTTCGTCAGGATATCCTTGATCATCATACGCATGAACGCCGCATCATCACATATTAAAATATTCTTTGCCATCTCTCTTCTCCTATCATATATTATTTAATAATTTCTGTTACACGAACTCCAAAACTCTCCTCGATTACAACAACTTCACCTCTGGCAACAAGCTTTCCATTTACCAGTATATCTATCGGCTCGCCGGCAATCTTATCAAGCTCTATAATCGTTCCCGGCGTGAAGTCCAGAATTTCCGCTATGGATTTAGATGTCCTGCCAAGCTCCACTGTAACCTCAAGCGGAACATCTTTGATCAATCCAATGTTCTCCTGTCCCTGCATCGCGCTGCCATCTTTGGAAAAACTCTGGAACTGTGCAGGTTGAATATTCATGTTAGGCATCATCTGCATCTGTGGCATTCCCATTCCCATTTGCATTTGTGGCATTCCCATCTGCATCTGCGGCATTCCCATTCCCATCTGCATTTGTGGCATTCCCATCTGATTCATATCCATTCCCATCTGTGGCATTCCCATTCCCATCTGCATCTGTGGCATTCCCATCCCCATCTGTGGCATTCCCATCTGGTTCATGTCCATTTGAGGCGCTGCAGCTGCCTGAGGAGCTGCCTGCGATACGGTTTCAGATGCTGTATCACCTAATTGATTCTTTAAGAAAGTATCACATAATTCTTTCGCAAAATCTACTGGATATAATTGCATGATTGAAGAGTCAACCAGATCATCAATCTGCATACGAAAGGCAATCTTAACAAAAACATCTGACAAAAAGGGGGCTATCTCACCACCTGATTTAAAGGTAGACAAATCCACAAAACTTGCATCTGGTGGACTAATATCTATCATTTTATCAAGCATCGTAGACAACGAAGTTGCGGAAGAACCCATCATCTGGTTCATCGCTTCTGAGATTGCGCTCAAATGCAGCTCTCCCAACTCACCATCTGTATTGCTTCCGTCTCCGCCCATCATCAAATCTGTGATAACCTTGACATCATGCTCTTTCAATACCAGTATGTTGGAACCATCCAACCCTACTGTATATTTGATCTGAATAAATACACACGGCTTCTCATAATCCCGCAGCACAGTCTCCCATTTCGCCAATGTTACAACTGGCGTCGTAATATTCACTCTGCGGTTAACAAGAGAGGACAACGTTGTTGCAGAAGAACCCATACTAATATTAGCAACCTCACCTATGGCATCCTTCTCCATCGCCGGCAAAAGAGACTCATCCAGATCAGAATCCGACTGTGCCTCTGGAACAGGGGAGGTAGATTCGGCCGGTGTACCTCCGTCATTCGGCGCATCCACACCGCTTAAGAGTGCATTTATTTCATCTTGTGATAACATTCCGTCCATGCTTCTATTCCTCCTCTCTGATTACCGAAGTCACACGTACAGCGTATTTATCCTTGCTGGAACCAGGCAATGCAGCAAACTTCTCAATATTGCCAACATATACCTTCAGATCCTGCTCTACATCAGTATTCAGTCGTATAATATCCCCTATCTGTATATTGACAAAATCCGTAACAGCTATCTCCGTCTTTCCTAACACTGCCCGGACTGGAACATCTACCCGCTTGATCAGCGCCTCAATATATTCTTCAAACTCATCATCCTTCTTCTCCTGCATGTTTGCATACCAATACTTGGTATTTAACCTGTCCATAACACTTTCCAGTGTAAAGAACGGAAGACAGATATTCATGAAACCCTCAACATCACCTATCTTCATATTGAGCGTGACAATCGCAATCATATCATTTGGCGCTATCATTTGCGCAAACTGTGAATTCGTCTCCATCCTCTCCAGCACTGGATTGACATCCATCACATTCTTCCATGGTTCACGCATAAGCTGCATACAGATCACCATCATCTTCTCTATGATCGTCAGCTCTATTTCCGTAAAATCTCTGTTCTTGTCAAGCGGAGCGCCCTCACCCCCAAGCATCCTGTCGATCATCGCATAACCTAGCCGTGTCGCCATCTCTACAATGATCGTCCCGCCCAAAGGCTGAAAATTGACCACTCCCAGAATAACTGGATTAAAAAGCGCATTGGTAAATTCCGAAAAAACGATCGCTTCAGCGCTCGATACGGAAACCTGCACACTCTTCCTGAGATATACCGGAAGGCTTGTGGATAGCAGCCGGCTGTAATGCTCATATATGACTTCAAGCGTACGCAAGTGTTCTTTTGAAAACTTAGTCGGCCTTCTGAAGTCATAATTCTTCACCTGCTTATCATTGGCCTCGCTCATTTCTTCTGCATCTATTTCACCGCTGCTCAGCGCAGCCAATAGACTGTCAATCTCATTTTGAGACAGTACCTCTCCCACGCAAGTTCACCTCCTGTGGCACTATTTAAGAAATTATTGAATCATAATGTCACTAAACGCCACACTAAAGACAAACTCTGAATCGAACATAGTCTGAATCCGCTCCAATATCTCACTCTTGATAGTGTCCTGATTATTTCTCGCATCTTCTGCTGAGTATTTTGAAATAACATCCGTAATTTCACTCTTGATCAGACTTTCTTTCTCCGACATTGCTTCGCCGTAAGTCTTATAATCTTTATCCTTTATATTCATAGATAATGTAATCGAGCCGACAAAGAAATGTTGTTTACCCTCCTCGTCCGTCTGAAGCTCTATTGTCATCTCAGCAATATCATAGGTTGCAATATCAGCCATCGGTATCGCTGTCTTCCCGGCATCTCCTCTGGCTGTCAATTCCAGATTCAAAGCTCTCGTAATATTATCCACAAGCGCCGATGTCTTTCTAGCTGTTCCTGTTACGCTGAACATCATGATCGCTGTCAATACTATGTTTACGATCAGCAGGGCCAAAATAATAACGGAAATCAGATTTTTCTTCATGACTGTATTGTTCTCCTTTATTTTGTTTATATTGTATTCTAATTAAGAAATTATGATTTATTTTAATATGAACTAAGCGAATTATAGATCTTAATCTCAACACGCCTGTTTCGTGTTCTTCCTTCCGGAGTGGCATTATCCGCAACTGGAACATATTCCCCTCTACCTGCATGTTTCACTCTTGCCGGATCCAGATTTGTAACAGAAAGCAGATAATCAAACACCGACAAAGCACGCCCTGAACTTAATTCATCATTGTTCGAATATTTTGCGCCAGACATCGGCACATTGTCTGTATGTCCCTCAATCTCAATCGTGCCAGAAGCATACCGCTCCAAAACAGTACCAACCTGATCAAGTACCGGCTTTGCCTCTTCTTTTAGAAGTGTGCTTCCTGAATCAAATAGCAACGCACCTTTTAAAGTAAGCTGCACATATTGGCTTGTAAAATCAATATCGATCTCACTTCCCAGATTCTTCTCATCAACAGCTTCCTGAATCTTTTCAGCCATCTGCTCTGACTCTTCCATCTTCGCTTCTTCCATCTTCTCCTGTACGTTGGCCAGATCTTCATCAACAATCTGTCCCTCGTCCATCTTACCGGTGCTGTTGATATAATCATCCAGCTCATTGAGCTGACTTACACCGTTACTAATCAATATTCCATCACCAATCGCTGTCGCACCACCATTCAAAACCGAAAACGTCTGATTAAAAGACGCCACGACCTGCTCGTATTTTTGTGCATCAATCGAGGACATGGAAAACAGCAATACAAAGAAGCAAAGCAACAGGTTCATCAGATCCGAGAATGTGGCCATCCACGCGGGTGAGCCTTTTGGCGCCTCTTCCTGCTTCTTCTTAGCCATTTATGCCTCACCTCCATCATCACCCAACGCACTCCTGTCCTTCGGTGCCAGGAAGGATTTCAGTTTCTCCTCAATCACTCGGGGGTTTTCACCTGCCTGAATCGACAAAAGTCCTTCAATCTCTATCTCCTTCACCATCATTTCTTCCGCATTCTTACTCTTCAGTTTGGAGGCAACCGGTGCACAGATCCAGTTCGCTAACACGGAACCATAGAATGTTGTGATCAAGGCTGTTGACATATTAGGACCGATGGATGCAAAGTCTGACAAGTCACGCAGCATGTTGATCAGACCAATCAAAGTACCAATCATACCCCAGGCAGGACCCATAGCGCCAAGTCCATCCCAAAATCCGATTTTATCCTTATGGCGCTCTTCCACACTGGCAAGCTCGGTCTCCATAATCGCACGCACTAATTCAGGGTCTGTACCGTCTACTACCAGCATAATACCCTTCTTTAAAAATTCATCCTCAATCTCACCCGCTGCTTCTTCCAAAGAAAGAAGTCCTTCCTTACGGGCAACATTCGAGAGATCTATAATCTTCTGAATAATTTCGGGAACATTCATCGACGACATCTTGAAAATAAGGCCGATGCTTTTCAGATTCGCAATAAAATCCGGCATGGTACAACTCGCCATCATACATGCCAGTGCGCCGCCGTATGTAATCAGAGCCGAAGGTGCGTGCAGGAAACCCATTATCACTGATATGTCCTGACCAACCAACATACCAAAAATCATCAATACAAAACATAGAACCAATCCAATAACTGAAGCTATATCCATCTGTACTCACCCGTCTTTACACTAATTTGCAAAAATATCCTTTCTATACGATTTTACTAAATTTTTTATCTCTTGTCTACTTTCTTTTACAATTAATTTTCGTCCTGTCGTAAAGGATAAGACCGTATCAGGCGTCTCCTCTGCCAGTTCCAACAGATCCGGATTGATTAGAACTTTCACGCCATTGATCTTCGTAACTTCTATCATCTTCCTTCCCTCACATCCTTCCCTATCGCGTCCTATATTTCCATCCTGCGTTCGAATAAAACATATCCTATGCAGGCCATTCAACTTTTCAATTTTACCACATATTTATGGAAACTGCAAAGTAAATAGAAGATTTGCGGAGAAATTAGCAAATTCTTATCTTAGAACTCGCAGAAGGGACTCTCTCTATCCAGAAAGTCCCTTCCAAAAATATTTAAAAACTCACATTTGTACTATCTCTTCAGATTAACAAGCTCTTCCAACAGCGTATCTGATACCGTAATAATACGGCTGTTCGCCTGGAAACCACGCTGCGTTGTGATCATTGTAGTGAACTCTCCTGAAAGATCCACATTACTCATCTCCAGCACGCCGGACGTCATCTGACCGCCGTTCGCTGTGATATCTGTACCAACCCCATTGAACTCACCTGAGTTCTGTGTCGCAGAATAAAGATTGTTGCCGGCCTTCGAAAGACCAGAGGGATTAGCAAACTCTGCTACCGCAATCTGTCCTAGCAGCTTCGTAAGACCATTATCATAATATGCTGTGATTCTTCCGTCCTGTCCTACCTCGATACCATTTAATTCACCTTGTTTGCGGCCTGCACCGATGGTGCTGGACTCCTTGGAACCGTTTACCATCTCTATGGTAGACATGCCTCCGTTACCAAAATTATTAATCGACGAGAAATCAATATCAATATTGGTAAACTGTGTCAGGTCAATATTTTTTCCATCCATGGAGGAAGCGGAACTGTTAAATGTAAGCGTCGCTGAATCCTGTCCCTGTCCTCCGATATAGGAGAATTTACCCTTGCTATCGAAGACAATCATATTACCCTTATTATTCTCTGTCATATTGATCTGTGCGGAACCGTCCGGGCCGACGAAATCAATGGTATAGAACTTTCCGTCACCATCCTTAACATGGTATACCTGCTCTAAGATCGCCGCCTGGTTCGCCTCAGTGTTCTCCAGTGTCACACCAAAGTTATTGTTGCCATCATAGACAGCCTCCATCGTCGCTTCAAACTTCGCATCAAAACTGATGGTGATATTCTCTGGCGGATCTCCTTTTGTCACTTTGACATTCTCTACACTTTCAAGACCCTTCATACTTTTGAGTGCGTTGCCCCACGCAGTATCATCTGTTATCTCCACGGGTTTTCCATCTGCACCCTTCATGAAATAGGATCCCTTGTCTTGATCATAAATCAGATTATAGGGCGATGACTCCAACTGTGCCTTGGTCAGCGTCACCTCACCAGTTACAGTGATCTCCTGTCCCTGTGTGATGTTTGATACTGCACCCGCTGCTGGATTAGTAACCTTAACACTATCACCCGCTGCCACCACCATAGCGTTGCTGCTGAAATCTTTCAAGATCTCTTCAAGCGCCATGTTGATTGTAAAGCTGTTATTGACAGCATCGTACTTCGCGTTAGGATCCATTGTATATTTGTTAGTCGTGATCTTATTCTCCGAAGAGCCAAAAGATGCGATCTGCTCAATATTGTTCAATCCATACAGTTTGACAAGTGAAACACCATTCGGATCAAGAATATCATCCAACTGTACCCGGAAACGGTCTTCTTCCCCAACTCCATGGAAACTGAACTTCGCCGTATACTGATAGCCCTGTGCGTCAAAGAATGTCATCGTGCGGATCAAACCGTCCGGGCTGTTTAACTTCGTATCTTTCTTATCCAGAATACCAGACACATACCCTTTCGTCGTCCACTCTGGATCTGAATTCAGATTGTCTGGATGCATCACGGTCAGTGCGGATACAATATCCTGTCTGATATCACCAGTCTCTGGATCTACCTGCCATCCCATGACTGTGTAACCAGTGTTGGCCATAACCAAGTTACCTGCACCGTCCACAGTGAAGGAACCATCTCTTGTAAAGAAATTCTGGGAACCATCGCTTACCACGAAGAAAGCGTCACCTTCAATCATGATATCCCAGGGATTATTGGTAGACTGTGCAGATCCTTGCTGCGCGATCGCTGTGGAAATCGCGCCTGTTTTAGCTCCCAGACCGATCTGTCTGGGGTTAATGCCGCCTCGTCCGGTAGCTGCGTTTGCACCGGATGCTGCCTGTGTCGTCTGGTACAGCAAATCGCTGAATACCATATTCTGTGATTTATACGCCGTTGTATTAACATTGGCAATATTGTTACCGATAACGTCCATTCTTGTCTGGTGTGTCTTAAGACCTGCTACACCAGAGAACAATGATCTCATCATAGTGAAATGACCTCCTTATATCTGTGTTGAACCGTCTGCCCATTCTGTCAGTCATGAGCACAAGCCTCCGTAAAAGGTCCGGCTTTACATGATAACGGCTCCATCAATATTTGTAAATACATTTTCATTAGTCTCTGTCTGATCCATCGCTGTAATGACCGTTTGATTCGGTACATTCACGATAAAAGCCAGTGAATCAACAATGACCAGTGATTCATTGATCCCCTTCGCACCCGCTTTGGCTGCCCCCATATTCAGACGTTCTACCTGCTCCTTCGTCAACTCAATATTTCTGTCAACTAGGCGGTTCGCCGCATGTTTGGAGAACTTGACTTCCCCTTCTTCACGTATGCCGTCTGTCTTGCCTGACAGGATATCCTGAAAGCTCAATCCATTCTGTTTTGTGCCTTCCGTCTGCTGCCTGCCCGCATTTAAATACTGATCCTGCAGCCGCTCTATGGAAAGAAATTGATTCCCTTGAATCTTCATATCCTCTCTCCTCCTTGAGATGACCGCCGCCTCCGGCTATGATTCATCGGCAGATCCGTCTGCCTTCTACACCTCATCGGTCTTGTCTTCTTCCTCTTCTCCCTCGCCGTCTTCTCCTTCGTCAGCCCCTTCATCACCATCAACCTTCACGATATCTTTCATCTTGTCGATATATTTCTGGGCTTTCTCTAGATCTTCATCCGACAGGAAGGATTTCTCATAATCGTCCATGCTATTGAGAATCTTCTCAAGCTTCTCTACATTCTCCTGATCAGCAATAGACAAGATACCAATCTCCGGAAGTTTTCTATAAACAGTCAAGAACTCTGCGCCCTTCTTGTAAGCTTCCAGGTATTTCTTATCTGCCACTGTATCCAGATCTTCCAATGCATAAGGCTCTCCGCCGATCGACAAGTACGCCTTACCGTTTTCATAGATCACATAATCCACATTTCCCTGTACCGTTGTAGTTCTTCCTGAACTGTCCGTCACCTTCATCATAACCGTCTGGCCAACCAAAGAAGATGCTCTGGAAAGTTCTAATGTTGCACTCATATTCTGCATCTGCTCTAACTCAGAAAAAGTTGCAAACTGTGAGATATACTCGGTATTTGAAGTAGGCTCCAACGGATCCTGGTATTTCATCTGCGCAACCAAAAGCTGCAAGAATGCATCCTTATCCAGACTGGAATTCCCTGTCTTCTTTACCTTATCCTTTGCTATAGACTGCGCTGAACTGTTGTCTACAAATTTGCCGTCTTTTACTTCCTGTATTACACCCATTTCTTCGCTCCTTTCTTATGCCGTATAATCTACAGTGCTCCCACTCGCCCGCATCATCTCCACCGCAATGCGCTCAGAGTCTTCCATCGCTTCCAGTTCCTCTTCCCCATCAAGCTGGTCAAGATTGATCTGTCTTCTGCCTTTACCGGCCTTCGCCTGTTCCTGCCCTGCATTCTCACCATCTTGGGAGAACTGCTGGCCATAAGCATGATTGGCAACTGTAACTTCTACTGCATCTACTTTAATACCTTGTTCTTCAAACTGATTCTTAAGCTGGATTAACTGTGTCTCAACCACTGCACGGACTGTCTCGTTCTGCGTTGTGAAATGTGCTGTCAGCCCTCCGTCTTTCGCCACAATCTGTACATTCAGCGTGCCTAGGCTTGCTGGATGCAGTTGTAACTCCATTGTCTGCGTATCAGCCTTTAAGTTAATCTTCATGTACTCGACAATCTGGTTCATGATCTCCTGCGTCTGATAGGACCGATATTCCAGATTGGCATTCTCTGGTACCTCAGGTACTTCCACAGGTGCTTCCGGCATCTGCAGGAAAGCATTGCCTGCACTTCCATCTCTGCCATTATCTGCTGAGGCGTTTCTTTGCTGCATTTTCTCTCCGCCTGACATCTCTGTTTTTGCCGTTCCTGTCACAGACTCCTGGACACTGCTATTTCCACTCTCGTCATCTACAGTTACTTTCATCTGCACCGTCTCACCGTCTTTCTGAACAGACACTGTATAATCTTTCATACCTTCCAGATTTACTTCCGGTGCCTCCCCGTTCAAGACATCATCTGCCATTTCTGAATTCCCTTGCTCGGAGATCATTTGTTTCAGCAGTGCATCCAGCTCTTCCCCGCTCAGCCCTAACTCCTTTTGTAAATCTTCCAGGCTGGTTTCCACAAGTCCAAGAAGGTCTTGCAAATTCCCATAGAGCGCAGCATCTGTCAAAAGAGATAATTCATCCGTATTTCCGGTCAATACCAACAATAACTGTTTCAAATTGTCAGTATCGAAAAGCTGCATCGCAGTCAACCCTAAGACTGACATCGCTTCTTCCACTTCTTCCTGCGTCATACCCATCTCTTCAGCAATATCCTTGACCAATTCTTCTCCAGATTTCTCTAATTTCTCTGAAACATCGTCTGAAATCTCTTTCTTTGCACCAGATCCAGCATCTTTGGTAACATTTCCTTCCGTTTCCTTCTGGATCCTGTCACTCGTCTGTCCAGCTTCTTGCACGCCAATCTTGCTTGTTGCAATTTCCTGCTTCACTGGAGCTGCCGGAACCACTGTCTGATTCGTCAGAGAACTGCCTACAGATGTATTCAACTGCATAGGGTCTGCCTTACCATTCACCCTCGCCATGAACTGTTCAAAGTCCCCTTTTACTCCCTCATTTGACATGCTTCCTGCAGCATCCGCACATCCTGATCCATAAGCGAGCAAAGCGCTTACATTGTTTACAGTCATACTCTTTCCTCCTTTCTTTAATTATCAAGGTCCTTTGGCCCTTATCTGCTTTCGGGCCTCTATATATAATACATATACCAGAAACAATTGCTTCTTCCTGGCTATGCAGTATATAGCATAAGATACGATCGCCGGCTAATGGCACATACCTGCCATATTATATATCGGCATTCTTCCTTTCCTACATAAGTACTAAAGACCAATACCCAGAATCTGCCTACGAATTGGGATCCATGATCCTTGTAATCCTGGATGCCGTCTCGGCATCCATTGCACCCAGAATCTTGCCGCGGTCCTGTGAGCTCATCTGGTCCAGAATCCTCGCAACCAAATCCAGATCATCCGTCATGGTCTCAAAGATCGCCGCCGCCTGCTTCGGTTTCATATCCACATAAGTCTGTGCATATTCCTGCGCTTCCTTATCCTCTTCAATCTGCTGGATTACCTGCTTATATAAGTACTCTGCTGTCGTAGGATCCATCGTCTCATAATACTTCTGGTATTCTTCCGCGCCAGGCCCATTCTCAGCATAAACCACTTCATTGTAAAACTCTGTTCTAATCCTGTCGAAATCAACCTGCGCATCTTCAAATGTCTGCAGTCTCTCAATCTCCGCTCGAAGCTGCTCCATTTCCTCCGAATCACTATTGCTGGCAGACTGCGCACGTTCCAATTCCAATTCTAATTCTGTGATGTAATCTACCGCTTCCCGCAGACTGGTATAACCACCATAAGACTCTTCTTCATCCACTGAACCTGCCGCTTCTTCTGGGAGAATCATATTGACCACTGGTACGTCTTTTAATACTGGTGCCAATACATTCGAACCGAATCCACCCACGTCCAATTTCACAAGCAGACACAGAATCGCAAGCCAAATCACAACAATAACAACCGTTACTAAAAATACAGAAATGCCTCCTGGTTCATCATCCCCAGCAATCTGATCGGACAGTTCCCTGGCCCGCTGCTTCGCTTCCTTCTTCTGCGCCTTCTGCTCCGCTTTTAATTTCTTACGCTCTTCTTTTAACTTTTTCTTATCTACCTCGGCATCCGCTCCGGTATTCACATTCACAAGTTCTTCTGCCATGACTACTCCCCTTTAACTTTGTTCCGCTGTCCGTAAGTATAACTGGTAAGTTCATCCACCGCCTTGTGCTCTGCAGCGTTCTCTTCCCGCACAAATTCTACAAAGGCTTTTTCCCGTAGTTTTTCATGCATCTTACGCTCCTGCATGACCTCCTGCAGTCTGTTTCTGGCTTCCTCTACGGCACTCTCTGCAAGCGCCACCTGCCCCCGCTGCTCTTCTATCATCTCATCCATGATCAACATAGCATTTCTATTGTCTTTTAAATCCATAACATGCAGCCTGTCACTGCGCATCCTGCGCCCTTCCTCCAGGTAAGCCTCTTTCCTGTTGACCAGCTCCTGCAGTTTCTCTTCTTCTTGATTCAATCGCATCTGCGCCCTGCCAAGCTCCATTTTAGCCTGATTCTCTAACTGATATTGAATATTCAGAAGACTCTGCATTCTATATATAAATTTCGCCATGCCCGGTCACTCCTTGATCTTCATTAAGCCCTCCCGGCAGGACATCATCAAGGCAGTATCTTGACTGCCATGAAACTTACTGCTCAAAAAGATCCCGCAGCAGACCAACTGCCTGCTCATAATCATATTTGGCATCTACTTCCTGCATCAGATATTCATTCACCGCATCAATCTTGGCAATCGCATAGTCGATCTTAGGGTTGCTGCCACTCTTATAGGCACCAATATTAATCAAATCCTCCGCCTCATTGTAGGTGGCAAGTACATTTTTCAATTTACCTGCAAGCACTTTATGTTCCTTATCTACAATCTGGGCCATGCAACGGGATATGCTCTGCAGCACATCAATCGCTGGATAATGATTCTGATGGGCCAGTTTACGGTTTAGCATAATGTGTCCATCCAAAATACTTCTGGCTGTATCTGTGATCGGTTCATTCATGTCATCACCATCCACCAGAACCGTATACAACCCTGTGATCGACCCTATCTGTGCACATCCCGCCCGTTCAAGAAGTTTTGGCATTTCGGAATACACACTGGGCGGATAGCCTCTGGAAACCGGCGGTTCACCACTGGCCAGCCCAATCTCCCTTTGCGCCATGGAAAAACGAGTCAAGGAATCCATCATTAGCAGTACATCTTTGCCTTGATCCCTGAAATACTCTGCGATTGCTGTCGCTGTCTTTGCCGCTTTATTTCTCTCTAAAGCTGACTTATCGGAAGTGGCCACAACCACCACCGAACGTCTCATACCTTCTTCCCCCAGATCTCGCTCCACAAACTCCCTTACTTCTCTTCCACGCTCACCAATCAAGGCAATCACATTAATATCTGCCTTGGTATTTCGCGCAAACATCCCCATCAAAGTGGACTTGCCAACACCAGAACCCGCAAAGATCCCGATACGCTGTCCCTTTCCCACGGTCATCAAACCATCAATCGCCTTAACACCTAAAGGCAGCACCTCTGCAATAATCTTACGGTCCATCGGATCCGGCGGCTGTGCTTCCACACTATAAGATGTACCTGGAAGATAACTGCCATCAATCCTGCCCAAACCATCCAGCACCTTACCCAACAGTTCATTGCTAACCGGCACCGACAGCGGCTCCCCAACATTTTCCACGATACAGCCTAAACCAATCCCGTCCGTCTTATCGCAGGGCATTAACAATGTTTTGCGATCCTTAAATCCCACAACCTCCGCCATGATAGGCTTATACTCTTCCTGCGCCGGATAAATTCTGCACAAATCCCCAAGCTTCGCCTCAGGGCCTGCCGATTCAATTGTCAGACCGACCACATTCTCAACGCGCCCTTTTCTTTTAAAGAAGGTTTCTTCCGCTATTCTGCTGTATTTATCAAAATTAATTGCTGTTGTCATCAACTGTCATCAACCACTTTAACTTTTCTCTATTCTTACGAATGCTCATAGGATAACATCCGCAACTTATTACCCAGCTCTGTTAATTGCGTGTCTATGCCACAATCAAAAATGCCGCCATCTGTCTCGATCATGCATTCTCCCCTGCCCAGCGTAATATCTTCAATAATCTCAACCACGCCTCTTCCTGCGGCGGCTCCCTCTGCAAGAGCCTGCTTCTGCATATTGACAAAAGGATAATCTTCCTTGGAAACGTGTACAATAAAAGTCCTGCTGCTCTCTATCTGCCTCAATGTGGAGTCTACTAAGTGCACCAGGATATCTCTATTGTCTGCCAGCCCAGCTCCGAAGATATGGCTGTAAACTTCTGTAATCGTATCGATGAACTTGGGTTCCAGTTCCTCGACCAACTGCTTATACTCTGCTTCCAGCTTCCGTCTATCATCCATCAGCTGTCTCTTCATCTCATCCGCCTCTGAGACACCTTTCCGATAGCCGTCCTCGTAACCTTCTTTCTTGCCTTCTTCCATTGCCCAGCGGCGCTGGGCTTCTATTTCGCTCTGCGCCGCCGCTTTCATTTCATCAATCTCGGCCTGGGCTTCCTCTAACATCTCCTGGGCCTGGGCCTTAATCTCTTCTAAGTCAGGCGCTTTCTCCGCCTTAATGATACCACTATCATCGCTGTTATCCCGCAGGACAGCGTCGATTGCTTCTCCTCCAAGGCCGCTCACAAATCCTGTCTCCTCATCCTGTTCCAGCCCCAGATCTCTGTTTGCTCTCTTGAGAGCCTCTTGTTCTTCAATCCTTTTCTCAACGAGAGCATTCGAGTCAATCATATGCTTCTCGTCTCCAGATACCACAACCCAGCTTGCTTTGTATAAATTTCTAGACAACGATCTCGTCACCTCCACCTCTGGAGATAACAATCTCTGCGGAGTCTTCCAGTTTTCTGATAACATTTACGATCTTCTGCTGTGCTTCCTCTACATCCTTCATACGTACAGGACCCATAAATTCCATATCTTCCTTGATCATGGCTGCCAGACGTTTAGAAAGGTTATTGAAGATCGCGTTCTGTACTTCCTCATTGGAACCTTTCAGAGCAGTCGCAAGATCACCATTATCCACATCACGCAGCACACGCTGGATCGCCCTATCGTCCAAAAGCAAAATATCCTCGAACACGAACATCTTCTTTCTGATCTCGTCTGCCAATTCTGGCTCTTCGATCTCCAATGTCTCCATAATATGCTTTTCTGTTCCACGGTCTACTGTATTCAAAATCTCCACAACAGCATCCACGCCGCCAATAATTGTGTAATCCTGATTTACCAAAGAGGACAATTTGGATTCCAGCACTTTCTCCACTTCCTTGATCACCTCCGGACTGGTTCTGTCCATGATCGCAATACGCCTTGCCACATCAGCCTGCCTGTCTGGCGGCAACGCTGACAGAATCAAAGCAGACTGTGCCGCAGACAGATAAGACAAAATCAAAGCAATCGTCTGCGGATGTTCATCCTGAATAAAGTTAAGCAGCTGTGAAGCATCGGTTTTTCTGATAAACTCGAATGGTTTTACCTGCAGGGATGCCGTCAGCTTGCCGATTACATCCATTGCTCTGTCCGCTCCAAAAGATTTCTCTAAAAGCTCCTTCGCATAGTTGATACCGCCCTCTGCGATATACTGCTGTGCCAGACACACCTGGTAAAACTCGGAAACCACTTCATCCTTCAGCTTCGGTGTAATATTTCTGGTATTGGCAATCTCTAAGGTTAATTCCTCTATCTCTTCTTCTTTCAGGTGTTTAAAAACATTAGCAGATCTCTCTGGCCCTAAGGCTATCAATAAAATAGCCGCCTTCTGAAGTCCACTGACATTTTCAGCCTCTTTCGCCATTTATCTTACCCCCAGTCCTCATTTAACCAGTTACGCAGCAGATTTGCCGCTGCCTCCGGATTCTCATCAACGAACTTATTGATCAGTTTTCTTTCCTCTGACTCACTCTCTACTATAATATCTTCTAACTGCATCTCAGGATTGGACTGTAACAGAGTCTCCACAGAGATCTCTTCCTCTTCTTCCGCATGCTTCTCCCCACGCATACTCCTGAGTACCACAAAAGCAAGCAACGCCAGGATCACAATGATCAACACAATCTGTATAATATCTGTCGCAGTAATTCCAGAACCTTCTGCATCAAAGAAAATGTTTTCACTGTAAGCTACAAGCGAAATACTCTCCGAAGGAATTCCCGTGGCATTTGCCACTGCTCCTACCAGGTCTTCCTCCACTTCAATCCTCGTACGCTCTGCATTGGCAAGCTTATACTCTTCCCAGGAAACGCCTTCCAGCTCTCCTCTTGTCTTTGCATCTTCCTCACGTACAACATTATATCGGATCATAGACGCCATCAAAGAAGACTGGCTGTAATCAATATACCCCGCCGGTGTCTTCTTGCTGGTAATCTCCTCATCAGGCAGATAATCACGAGTCTCTTCAGATGTAGAAGAATTGCCGCCGCCATTGTCTGGCAGCACATAAGTGGAATCATCATCATTGGAATCCGTACCAGGAACTCCCGCTACAGTACTTTCATTCTCAGAACTAAAGATAGCCTCATGAGAGATCATACCTTCTGTACGCCCATCCGGCGCCGAATATTTATGTACAGTCGATTCTGTAGTCGAAAAATCCAACGCCAGATTGGTCGCCACTTCCACATTGTCGAATTGATTCGTTCCAAGCAGTACTTTACGCACCTCGTTGATAACTAGTTTCTCCGCCTCTGCCTTCACAGAAAGCTGTGCATTTGCAGCCCCGGACACACTATAATTATCATCTCCGCTAAAAAGCATGTTACCATCAAAATCCATGATCACAATATGATCTGTCGACTCATTGCCAATTGCAGTAGCAACTGCTCTGGCAAGAGCTGCTGAGCTCTCCACACTGAACTCGTCTTTTAATTCCAGTAACACCCATGCATAAGACTCTTCGTCCGTCGCCAGAAGCGTACCGTCATTCTCCGGAATATTTAATTTGACTCTTGCTGTCTTGATCGCTGAGAAACTCTCAATCATATCATTGGCCAGATACTTCTCCAAATACACAACATTCCGCTTCTGCTTATCGGATTCTGTCGTAGAGAAACTTCCTTCCGTCACTTTATCAATCCCATAGCTGGCCGTCTGAATGTTATTGGAATTGAGAAGCATACGTGCGTTAGCCTGCTGATCGCTTAAAATCCGAAACGTCAATGCATCATCCGAAACAGTATACTTCATTCCCTCGCCGTCTAACAGTTCCTTGACTTCTGCCGCCTCCGCCGCTGTCTCGCATTCCCGAAGCAGGACATACTGCGGTTTGGTCAACATCGTCACCACAGCAACGATCCCTACGATCACAACTGCCATGCCACAGATCAGCAGCGTCTTCTGCTTCGTCGTGAAACGGTTCCACCATTCTAATATCCGATTTCCTAATTCTCTTAATTTGACTACTAATTTATCCACAGCAACTTATCTCCTTCAGCCTTCCCCTTATTCTCTCTGAAACTTTAGATCTGCATCTGAAGAAGTTCTCTGTAGGCATCTAAAACCCTGTCCCTGATTGCAACTGTATACTGCAGCGCTGTAGATGCCTTCTGTAGCGCAATACTAAGATCATGTGCATTCTCTGTCTCACCGAGCATCCACTTGACCTCTTCATTCTCTGCATCTGATAAATAACTATTTGTTGTATTCAGATTATCGATCGCTGTATGTAATAAACTGTCAAAGCCTGTCTCTTTATACGTGTCTGGTTTATTTGTAGCCGCACTTCTTGCAGCTTCCTTGATCGCCTCTGAAGACACATTATGAAGCGCTGTAATATCTAAAGCCATCTCTCTTCCTCCAAATTATAAGGTGTCAATTCATATTACTGGTTATTTAACAGATTTAATCCCGTAGTCGCTATATTCTTACTTGCATTGAATGCCGTTGCATTCGCCTGGTAAGCACGACTGGCGTCAATCAGGTTTGTCATCTCCGTGATCGTGCTGACATTTGGGTACATCACATAGCCGTTCTCATCTGCATCTGGATGAGAAGGGTCATATACCATATTACCTTCCGTCCATGTATCTTCATAAACCCCCGTCACCTTAACACCAGTGCCATTATAGCGCCCTCTGGCCTTATTCAGCACCTGTCTGAACGGTGCCTGGGAATTCTTCTCTTCAAAGACTACCACCTTCCGGCGGTAAGGGGTACCATCCTCTGTACGGGTAGTATTTGCATTGGCTACATTCTGGGAAATGATATCCATACGGTAGCGTTCCGCCGTCATTCCTGTAGCGTTAATATCAAAAGCTGTAAACATTCCCATCGTTCTTTCTCCTTATTCCCTCATTACACAATCTAATGTCCATGCATATCGCAACCATGCTTGCGATACTGTTTAAATAGAAAATTGGAAAATCTCTGATTTTTAACCTAATATCTAAACAACCATTACTTCATGACCATCTGCAGGTTCCTGAACTCCTGTCTGATCGCCGCTGACAACCCCTGATATACGATCTGGTTTTTAGCTAAATACACACCTTCCGTATCCGGATCCACGTTATTGCCATCTATGCGGTAAGAATATCCTGAATAATCACTAAACGTAACCGGTCTTAACCGGCTAAGATTCCGATTCAAGCCAGACATCTTAGCATCCATGGATGTATATCTTGACTGTCCAAGTGCCTGTGCAAGCTGAGAAGCAAAGTCTACGTCACTCCTCTTAAAGCCCGGTGTATCGGCATTAGAGATATTATTGGAAATAACATCATTACGCAGCCATGACGCATCCGCCGCCCTGTCTAGTACGTTGATATAGTCAAATGCATTGGTACTTGATAAAGTACTCATAACCACAGCCCTCCTAGTTTAATAGAATCCATACTTTATTATAAAGCTATTAAGAAAAAAAACAAGGTTTTTCGAGTCATTTTTCATAAATTGTTAACAGCAATATTTGGAATACTACTTTCAAAAAGGGAAAAAAGGATTCACATAGCTGTACCACCTGCCTCTTTGTAAATCCTTTTACATTTAGAAATTTCCTTTTCTCTATTCATATGTTATTCACGGGACTCAAAACCTCCCCTGTTCTTTCAGTTTTTCTACTTCCTCGAATACCACATCATTCAACACCTTAATGTATGTGCCCTTCATTCCTGACGATCTCGATTCGATCACACCAGCGCTCTCAAACTTACGCAGTGCATTTACAATAACAGAACGGGTAATTCCCACCTTATCCGCGATCTTACTGGCCACAAGAATCCCTTCCATGCCGCCCAGCTCGTCGAATATATGCGTAATTGCCTCCATCTCAGAAAAAGAAAGCGTGCCGATCGCAGATTTCACAACCGCCAGCTTGCGGTTCTCTTCTGCATTCT
Source organism: uncultured Lachnospiraceae bacterium (assembly GCA_951800685.1). Taxonomy (GTDB): domain Bacteria; phylum Bacillota; class Clostridia; order Lachnospirales; family Lachnospiraceae; genus UBA3282. The sequence continues at coordinate 20,513 of CATOJY010000021.1, read as the reverse complement.
CCTCACTCACCGCCCGGAGCATCTCAAGTCCTACTACCGTGGTGCCATACTCACACAGAATAATATCGTCTATATCATACTGTTCATTACATTTATAGAGGAATAATGTTCCAAGCCGTTCCCCTGATATCTCGATCGGTGCAATAACGGCTCTGTACTTCTTCGTGTCAATATTTTCAAATCCCAGTGTCTCCAGATTGACATTCTCTTTCGTAGACAATACTGACAGCAGTCTTTCATTCAGCATCGGATCAATAAAACCACCCACATGACCTACAATCAGTTCCATGATGGATTCCACCATATCCAGATCCCCAATACCAAGCACTTTGCCCTTCCTGCTGATCACAAGTACGTTAGAACCAAGAATATCCTTGAGTACATCACAGATATCATTGAACACGACCTTACCTGAATTATTGTTATGCAGAAGTTTCCCAATTTTTCTTGTCTTATCCAATAATTGAACGCTGCTCATGAACTTAACTCCTTATACCTCGCCCGGCAAGCCAGCTGATACCCTGTGGCAAATCAGCCGTGAATAGTAACAAATACTTACACAATTCCAGATAAATTGATTTTATCACAACATTCGAGCATAATCAATGTTTTTTAAGCACATTTTATATCGTTTTGTTCACAATTTGGATTATTTTTACAGAATTTTCTGACATTCCAGAAAATTCATCCAGTTTTTCGGGAAATCCTACACTTCCTGCTTCTGTGCGTCCTTGACAAAGCCACAATTCTCGTCTGAACAGACAAGCTTACTGCCTTTCTGCAGCATAATCGCACCACATCTGTCACATCTGTCCTCCACAGGCTTCTGCCAAACCATAAAATCACAGTCAGGGTTATCGATACAACCGTAATATTTCCGTCCCTTCTTTGTCTTCTTTAGTACAATATCCTTACCGCATTTCGGACATGCTACGCCGATTTTCTCGAAATAGGGCTTCGTGTTACGGCATTCCGGAAAGCCGGGACAGGCCAGAAACCTGCCATGAGGACCATATTTGATGACCATCTGTCTTCCACAGTTCTCGCAAAACTCATCGGACAGCTCATCTGCTATTTCCACTTCCTCCAGCTCCTTCTCCGCCTTATCCACAGCTTCCGCTAAATCCGGATAGAAGTTGGAGACTACCGTCTTCCATTTCACACTTCCTTCCTCCACACCATCTAAAAGCGCTTCCATAGTGGCCGTAAAATTCACATCTACAATAGAAGGAAATGCTTCTTTCATCATATTATTCACAACTTCCCCCAGTTCTGTCACATAGAGATTCTTATTCTCCTTGACAATATATCTTCTGGCAAGAATCGTTGTGATTGTAGGTGCGTACGTACTCGGACGCCCGATTCCCAGCTCTTCCATTGCCCTGACTAAAGAGGCCTCCGTATAATGCGGAGCCGGCTGGGTAAAGTGTTGTTTCTCTTCAAGCTGCTGCAAAGTCAGCTTCGTATCTTTCGTAATTCCTTTCACCAGGGTATTGTTTTCTTCCCTCTCATCTTCCTCCGTATAGACGCTCATAAAACCGTCAAACTTCACTTTGGAAGCCGCAACCGTAAACCGATGCCCCGCCGCATCAATTTTCACCGAAGTCGTCTCATAAACGGCTGGCGCCATACGGCTTGCCACAAATCTTTTCCATATCAGCTGATAGAGCCTGAACTGGTCTCTAGCCAGAGTTTCCTTACTCTCAAGCGGCGTCCTGTTTAAATCTGTTGGCCGGATCGCCTCATGGGCGTCCTGGATCTTTGCACCACTCTTCTGTTCCCTCTCTGCCTCTGCTGCGTAAACCTCACCATATTTCTCTGTGACGAATTCTCTGGCCGCTTTCGCCGCCTCCTCCGATACCCTGGTGGAATCTGTACGCAAGTAGGTGATAATACCGCTCTCATACAGCTGCTGTGCAAGGCGCATCGTCTTCTGGGTCGAAAAATTCAACACTTTACTTGCTTCCTGCTGCAGTGTAGAGGTGGTAAAAGGCAGCGGCGCCTTTTTGATTCTCTCACCATTCTTGACGGAAAATATAAGATATTCTGCCTGGTCTAACTGTTTCTTGACTTTCTCCAGCTCTTCCCTGGAACCAATCGTCCTCTTCTCCTCTGTAGTCCCATAATACTTGGCAAGTAATGGTTTCTTCTCACCCGCCACAGCAAAAGACGCTTCTAATGTCCAGTATTCTTCAGGAATAAACGCATTGATCTCTTCTTCCCTGTCACAGATGATCCGAAGTGCCACTGACTGAACCCGTCCAGCGCTCAATCCTCTCTTGACCTTCGCCCAGAGTACGGGCGAAATTTTATAGCCCACCATACGGTCCAGACAACGTCTGGCCTGCTGCGCATCTACCAGGTCCATATTGATCTCTCTTGCATTCTTTAAAGATTCCTTCACCGCCGTCTTCGTGATCTCGTTAAAGGTGATACGGTAAACTTTCTTATTCTCCAATTTCAGCGACGCGAGTAAATGCCATGAAATAGCTTCTCCTTCGCGGTCAGGGTCCGTGGCCAGATATACTTTCTCGGCTTTCTTCACTTCTTTGCGAAGATTCGCCAGAATATCTCCCTTTCCCCTGATCGTAATATATTTCGGTTCAAAATCATGCTCCACATCGATACCCAGCACACTGCGCGGCAGATCCCGTACATGTCCATTGCTGGCAGCCACTTCATAATTTGCACCTAAAAACTTCTTGATCGTCTTTACTTTCGCCGGTGATTCCACAATTACCAGATACTTCGCCATAGAATATTCCCCTGTTTCTACTATTAAAATAAGATAATATGTCACTTCCGTAAATAGACTCATCAACGTGAACCACTATACACTATATTCTTTACGCTGACAAGAGGAAAAAATTTAAAAAAATGAAGGAAATATCCACTTAATCCCGACCGCCGCTCTTTCGATAATAACACCCTGCGCTCTGTCCGGCACAGCCGGATGCGCATAACCGCAGGAGTTCATGGCACAATGTCGACACGCTGATGTTTGTTTCGTAGGCATTTCCATAATCTTCCTGTAAAAGAGCCAACGGTTTCGGCTGGAAATCCAGCACTCCTAATACTCTCTCTGTTATCTCTTCTAATGCAAGGACTGACTGCTGCACACAAACAGTCCCTTCCACAGCAAGTGGAACATCTGTCTGCAGTTCTTCCAACAGTTCCTGCGGCGTCATAACAAGCCCAGCTCCCTGTCTGATCAGTTTATTGCAACCCACACTCAAAGCATCGGTTGCTCTTCCTGGAATTGCATAGACTTCCCTTCCCTGTTCCAGAGCCATATCCACTGTAATCAGCGTACCGCTGCGCTCCTTCGCCTCAACCACTAGCACACCATCACACAGGCCGCTGATGATCCGGTTCCTTGGCGGAAAAAGAACTGCCCGTGGTCCGATGCCAGGAGGATATTCCGAGCACACGCCTCCTTCTGAGAGCAATCGCTCATAAAGCTCTCTATTCTCTGCAGGATAACAGACATCCACGCCGCATCCCAGTACCCCCATAGAATATCCACCGGCATCTATTGCGGCCTTCTGACCGATCCCATCAATTCCTCTTGCCATTCCGCTAATCACCTGTACGCCTGCCTGCCCCAGTACGGCTCCAAACTCTCCTGCCATCTTCCTGCCATACTCTGAACAGTTCCGCGCCCCAACCACTGCTATGGACTTCTTCGCGGCATCCGGCAGTCTTCCCACATAATACAACGCATAAGGAGCATCACTGACAGCAGCAAGTTTTCCCGGATAACTTTCCTCCCGGATCGTGACAAACAGGATGCCTCTTCCCACCATTCTTTCATATTCTCCTGTAACATCATAGTCTACTACGGCAGCCTGAAGCATTTGTGCTTTACGTTTATATCTTATATGCAGATGTTCTTCCAATATTCCCCTTTTTGCCATATCATAGACTGTTCGTGCCGTCCCTGTCTGCTCCAGATCTCTTAGGAAAGCCCTGCTACCCATGCCCGCTGCCTGATACAGCCAATGCAGATAGGCCTTTTCTGTTTCCTGCTGTGTCATATTCCCATCCCTTCTCTGTCCTTCCTGCAGGCCGTCCGGCAGTCTGTCTGCAGGGCGCCTGCGTATCCTGTGTCATATCCGCTCTGTCTGCCTATAGCAGATTGCCTCCGCCAAATGCTCTTCCTGGATCCTTCCGCATCCAGCCAGATCTGCAATCGTGCGTGCTACTTTCAAAATTCTGTGATACCCTCTGGCAGACAACTGCATACAGGAAAACATCTGCTCCATGTAGCGTTGTTCCTTCGCTCCGAGCATACAGTATTTTTCTACTTGTGCCGATCCCATATCTGCATTGAAGCGCAGTGAAGTCCCCGCAAAACGTTCTGTCTGCATTCTTCTAGCCCCCATAACACGCTCTCTAATCTGAACGCTGCTCTCTCCCGGCAATCTGCCTGCAAGATCCATAAACTTTAACGGCGCAGCTTCCACACAGATGTCAATCCTGTCCAGGATCGGACCGGATATCCTGCCCAGATATCTTTTTACTTCATAGGGAGAACAGCGGCATCTGGACATATCCGGGTAGTAACCACAAGGACATGGATTCATAGCACCCACCAGCATAAAATCCGCCGGAAAGCTATAAACTCCGCTGCTCCTGGCAATCTGTACCCTTCTATCCTCCAGCGGCTGCCTTAGAATATCCAGCGTCTGTCTCTTAAACTCTGGCAGTTCGTCCAGAAAGAGAATGCCTCTATGGCTTAGACTGACAATTCCAGGAACCGGCACTCTGCCGCCGCCTGCAAGCGCCTGCTCTGTGATCGTGTGATGGGGATTAAGGAACGGCCGTTTCGTGACCAATACCTCTTTCGGTGTCTGCAGCAATCCTGATACACTGTAGATCGCCGAAACTTCTAAACTCTCCTCCAAAGATAAAGGTGGCAGAATAGAAGGAATCCGCCTGGCCAGCATCGTCTTCCCAGATCCAGGCGGCCCAATCATCAACAAGTGGTGAAACCCTGCCGCTGCGACCTCCGCTGCCCTCTTCACAGTCTCCTGTCCATTAATATCCGCAAAATCTAATGTCTTCTCCCCTTTTTTCTCTTCCCATAGAGACATGACATCGACCTTCGCAGGCGCGATCCGCCCTCTCTGTCCATTCTCTGTTTCCTGCAGATAAGCCACCGTTTCCACGATATTGGACACGCCGATCACCTCGATTCCTTCTACCACAGCCCCCTCCATCGCGTTGCCGCAAGGAACGATACACCTTCGCATTCCCTTCTTTCTGGCCTGGGCGACGATAGGCAGAACCCCTCTCACTGGCTTGATCTCGCCATTCAATCCCAATTCTCCCAACAGGACAGTTCCCGCTGTACACATACTGGAAAGCTGCCCCAGGCAAGTCAGGATACCAACCGCCACAGGCAGGTCGAACACAGTACCCTCCTTGCGCACATCCGCCGGAGACAAATTCACATTGATACACATAGGCGGCAGGCTGATCCCTGAATTCTTCAAGGCGACACGCACCCGCTCTCTCGCCTCCCGCACCTCTGAACTAAGCAGGCCAACCATTTGAAAACAAGGCAGACCCTTAGACAGATCAACTTCCACTTGTACCAGATAACTGCTGATACCGCAGATCGTTCCCGACGTAATCGCGCTAAACAACAAACCTCCTCCTTATAAAATCCCTGATTGAAGCATGATGGCGAACTGCCAATGTGACCTCTGTACCTATTTTCTTACGTCTGCTGCATTTTGGGAAAACCGTTGCAGACAGCCCTCTACTATATGCAGAAATAAAATAGGACAGAGAAAGAATATTTACTCTTAGAATCTTTGTAGTACAATCTATTGCTCTTTTTATAGCACAAAAAAAGACAGAATACAATCTCTGCCCACATATCTGTGATAGAAATTTCTATCTGCCGCATGACTCCATACACCCCGTACTCCACCAGATATAGAAGAATGCAAAAAAGATTTTTTAAAAACCACAATATCTTGTATTGTGCATCTTTTCTTTCCAACACATTACCAATCCTGAAATGGTTTCCCGCCACAAACGACTTACTTTCTGGAACATATTCCGGAAGAACCTCTGCTCAAGTTTCCACACGCAACGAGGTTCTTTCGAATTTCATGTCCACCGCTTTTGTCTGCCTACAGCATCTCATATGCCTCGCGTAATTTCTCTAACGCTCTCTTCTCAATCCGTGACACATAACTCCGGGAAATGCCCAATTTACGCCCAATCTCCCGCTGTGTTACCTCATATTCGCTTGTCAGTCCGTACCGCAGTGTAATGATCTCCCGCTCTCTCTCATTCAATTTGTCATGGATCAGCCCGGATAGCCGGCTCAACTTATTCTCCGCCTCCATTCTGTCAACTACATCAACCTGTTCCTGTTCGATAATATCCAACAGATTGATCTCATTCCCCTCCCGGTCGGTCCCGATTGGTTCATAAAGAGAGACTTCTCTGGATGTTTTCTTTCTGGCGCGCAGAAACATCAACAGCTCGTTGTCGATACAGCGGGAAGCGTAAGTGCTCAGTTTCCCTTTCCCTGCGTCAAAAGAATCGATTGCCTTGATCAGGCCGATCGTACCGATCGATATCATATCCTCCGTCTCTTCGTCTACGTTCTGGTACTTTTTGGCTATGTGGGCAACCAGGCGAAGATTATGTTCGATCAGAGTTTCCTTGGCCCACGCGCGTTCTGCTTCACTGCCCTTCTCCATCATATTTAAGTATACGGCCTCTTCCTTCGCAGTTAATGGTTGCTTAAATGTTTTCAAAAGAAGCCCCCAAAGTCCATTTACTCTATTCTATGAACTGGTGACATCTTAAGTGCCTTTCCACCTGAAAATCTAAAAGAGAAACTGTGCCATCACATAATTGCTCACATCAATTCCCTTTGGTGTCAGCCGGATAACGTCGTTCTCACATACCAACAGCTTCTGTGCATACAACTTATCTAGTATGGTGCCATATACCTTCTCAATCCGCTGCCCGTACAGTTTATAAAACATTTCCCTGCTCACCCCGCACATCATACGCAGGCCAAGAAACATAAACTCTTCCATCTGCTCCTGCCTTGTCAGAATCTGCACAGGCAGCGCCTCTCCTCCTTCTGTCTCCGTTTTCTGGCAGAGGGCCGTCTTCTCCTTCTGCTCCTGGCTGATAACGTACGTCTCATATTCTCCAAACTGCGATGGATTACTCCACCGTACATTCCCCACCATAGACGCTGCACCCAATCCGAAGCCAATGTAATCCCCCCGCTGCCAGTACACTTTGTTATGCCGGCACTCATATCCTTTCCTGGCATAATTGGAAATTTCGTATCTACGGTAGCCACAGGCAGCAAGACTTTGCTCTGTCAGCAGATACATCTCCCTCTCCTCTTCCTCGTCAGGAAACTGATACTCTTCCTGCCTTTCATACAGGGGCGTCCCTTCTTCCAGGATCAGGCTGTATGCAGAAATATGCTCCGGCGTAAGTTTCGTGACCCTGTGCAGCGTCTCTGCATAGGATGCCACGCTCTGTCCAGGCAGCGCCGCCATCAGGTCTATATTGATATTATGAAATCCAGCCTCCCGCGCAAGTCTGTAAGTCTCCAGGAAAGTCCTGTAGTCATGGATCCTTCCGATCCGCTTCAGTTCCTGGTCAAAGGTTGACTGCAGGCCAATGCTGAGACGATTAATACCAGCTGTTATGTAACCTCGAAGTTTCTGCGCAGTCACGGTTCCCGGATTGGCCTCCATCGTCACTTCTGCCTCCGGTATCACCGCATAATAACGATGTATAACTCCCATAAGTTCCTGTACCATTCCTGTACCAAGAAGCGAGGGCGTCCCGCCTCCCCAGAAGATAGAGATCACCTGGTGATCTCTGTATTTCTCCGCCTGCGCTATGATCTCCTTTTTCAATAAGCTTCCATAACGTATCACATTCTCTATTTCTTTCTCCCTGCCGCATCCGGCTTCTCCAATCTCTGTATAGGACAATCCTTCCCCCGGCCATTCCCTGTCAAACGCCATCGCTTCTTCCTGCCAGGCAGGCATAGCAAAGGACAGGAAATCGCAGTAGAGACATTTCCTGACACAAAACGGAATGTGAATATAGATACTCAAGTCTCTCATCTGCTTTCCTGTCCTTTGGCATATCTGATCAAAAACTCTATTTATCATCCAGCTTCAATACACTCATAAAGGCGCTCTGCGGAATCTCCACATTGCCCACCTGACGCATTCGCTTCTTACCTTCCTTCTGTTTCTCCAGGAGCTTCTTTTTACGGGTAATATCACCGCCATAACACTTAGCCAGCACATCTTTACGCATAGCTTTCACAGTCTCTCTCGCTATGATCTTACCGCCCACTGCTGCCTGGATCGGGATTTCAAATAGATGTCTTGGAATCTCTTCCTTGAGCTTCTCACACATCTTCCGTCCACGTTCATACGCACTATCCGCATGCACAATAAAAGACAGCGCATCTACCTCGTCATGATTGATGAGAATATCGAGTTTCACTAACTTCGACTCTTCATAGCCTTTTAATTCGTAATCAAAAGATGCATACCCTCTGGAGCGGGACTTGAGCGCGTCGAAGAAATCATAGATGATCTCGTTCAACGGCAGATCGTACCGCAGCAATGCCCTGGACGCCTCAATATACTCCGTACTGATATAGCGTCCTCTTCTCTCCTGACATAGCTGCATGATTGGCCCGATAAATTCGGTAGTCACCATGATCTCTGCACAAACTACTGGTTCCTCCATATAGTCAATCTGTGCAGGATCCGGCAGATTTGACGGATTAGTCAGCTCGATCATTGTTCCATCCGTCTTATACACCCGGTAAATAACACCTGGTGCAGTAGTAACCAGATCCAGATTATATTCCCGCTCCAGCCTTTCCTGTATGATCTCCAAGTGTAGAAGTCCCAGGAATCCGCAACGGAAACCGAACCCAAGGGCGATCGAAGTTTCCGGCTCATAGTGCAGGGAAGCGTCATTCAATTGCAGCTTCTCCAACGCATCCCTCAGATCCGGGTACTTTGCACCGTCTGCAGGATACATACCGCAGTACACCATGGAATTGACCTTCTTATAGCCTGGAAGCGGTTCCGCACAAGGCCGGTTCACATCCGTTACCGTATCGCCCACCGCAGTGTCCTTCACATTCTTGATCGAAGCAGTCAGATACCCGACCATACCTGCACAAAGCTCCTCACACGGAATAAACTGGCCTGCTCCGAAATACCCAACCTCCACCACTTCTGCAGTGGCTCCTGTAGCCATCATTCTGATCGAAGTACCTTTCGCCACTCTCCCTTCCATGATCCGGCAGAATACGATCACTCCCTTATAGGAATCATATACAGAATCAAAAATAAGCGCCTGCAAAGGGTTGTCCGGACTGCCGCCAGGCGCAGGAATCTTCTCTACAACTGCCTCTAAAACTTCCTCGATTCCGATTCCGTTCTTCGCAGAGATCAGCGGCGCATCCTGCGCTTCAATCCCGATCACATCCTCAATCTCATTCCTGACCCGCTCTGGATCTGCACTCGGCAGATCAATCTTGTTGATCACCGGAAAGACGTCCAAATCATGATCCAGGGCCAAATAGACGTTTGCCAACGTCTGTGCCTCAATCCCCTGAGCTGCATCCACCACCAGGATCGCACCATCACAGGCAGCCAGACTGCGGCTCACCTCATAGTTGAAGTCCACATGGCCAGGTGTATCAATCAGGTTAAAGATGTATTCCTTGCCATCCCTGGCATTATAAATGATCCGGACCGCCTGCGCCTTAATCGTGATCCCTCTCTCCCGCTCCAGGTCCATATTGTCTAATACCTGCGCCTGCATCTCTCTGCTTGTCAACAGTCCTGTCTTCTCTATAATTCTATCTGCCAACGTCGATTTCCCATGATCAATGTGGGCTACGATACAAAAATTTCTAATCTTGCTTTGGTCTATGGCTGCCATACTATCCTCCTGACGCACCTCATACTTACTGTTCCGACATGAAAAACAGTATATCAAATCGTTGAAACACTGTCTACCCGCAACAGACATTCCTGTCATCCAGATGTCTCAGCATGCGGGATACACGCTGTAAGTTTACCATAAAAGTATGAAGCGGTAAAGCCGCATAGCGCATTCTCTTACCGTTTCGGCTCCTCTCCGCTCAAGACCAGGTGAAGTATATGCGCCAATGGCTCACAGGCATTTCTCATCTCTTCTACCGTATTATTCTGTGCTCCCAGCTCAATCAACAGTGTCTTAGGACACAGATGCATATTATAGCGGTATGCCTTTAGATAAATCCTTCTGGCTAACCCTGGATAATATTCATTGCAGGCCGCCTGCATCTGGAAAGAAAACGCAAGGTTATCGGAGAGGTACGGATTCTCCAGGTACTCGATCTCTCCCTTGGAAGTGCGGCTCAGTCCGTTGAAAAACATGATCTGAGCCGTCGGCCTTCCCTGCAGATCCATGACCAGCCTGCGGTTCTCAGGCATAGCATCCCTGTGAAGGTCAATCACCACTTCTATGCTGGGATAGTCCTCCAGGACTTTCTCGATAACCGGCAGTGAGTTGCCGTAAGCATAGTCTCTGGATTCCTTATCAAAGCTTTCTGTATTATGCATAACATTATAACCATACTGCTCTTCAAGGATTGTCTTCAGATATTCTCCCACACCTACAATGCTGGTGGATGCATCTCCTGGCACGGAATCCACAAATGCCTCCTGTGAATGTGTATGATAGATCAGAATCTGTGGCTCGTCGGCGCTTCCTTCTACACGCATGTCCTTACCCAGCAGCTCCTCTGCCTTAAGAAGTTCTTCTCCCGCTTTTGTAGTACTGTCTACAGCATAAAATGCCTTGACCAGATCCCCATACTCCTGCAATTCTTCCCATCTATATTGGTAGCTCTTATTCTGTACTGGCACGAATCCTTCCGGCGCATTGTCAGAAACCTGTTCCTCTGCCTGCTCTTCCTGTGCGCTCTGATTCTCGCGGTACATTCCATTCTCCGCCAGCATCGCATCGGCAAGTCCTTGCTCTAAATGCATCGCATTCTCATCATATTCCAAATCCTCTTCCGCAATCGCTCTGTTATCTTCATCGCTGCCCTCTAACATCATTAATCTGGCATAATCACTCTCTGCTGCAGTTCCTTCTTCCTCTCCCTTCTCTATCTTGTACAAAAAAACAGGGTATTGTGCAAGCAGCCATCGATTTCTGATGTCGCCTGCGATCTGCCCCTCCGTTCCACCATTCATTCTATGTAAACCGGGGAGGTATGGCTCCATTATCACTCCCTGCAGCCACCCCGGAAACGATTTCTCTCCACCTTCCTTTTTCTGTATAGAACTCATGATTTCCATGAAAATAAAGAAAGCAGATATTATAACAAGCGCTATCATAATAAGTCGCAATAAAAATTTTTTCCTATTCATACTAGAACATTATATGCGCTTTGGACACGACTTCATGCCATTCTGGCAGAAGGATCTTACAGGCAGGCTCTTAAAGACTCATGAAATGCTGCTCAGCGCCTTGTTAATCCCATCACAAATAATATGACTGATCTGTTGGATCTGCTGATCTACATCCTTCGTTGTGACATACATATTGTTCAGCTCTTTTAACGCCACCGGGCGTTCCCCCATAGCATCCCCCACGATCGTCGCCGCATCTACCACAGTAGGCACCCCCAGCGCCAGCACAGGCACTTTAAGGCTTTCCTGGGTAATGGCATTGCGATGGTTTCCCACGCCCGAACCCGGATGAATCCCTGTGTTCGTAATCTGTATTGTGCGGTTCAGGCGTTTTGTAGAGCGTGCCGCCAGCGCATCGATCACGATTACCAGGTCTGGTTTCGTCTCTCCAATGACCCCCCTTATGATCTCGGCTGATTCCATTCCTGTCTTGGCCATAACCCCTGGGACAAGACTACTGATCTGATGCATTTTAGAACAGTTATAAGCCACCTTACCATATTCCCGCACAATATGTCTGTTCACCAGCAGATTATCCACCACATTCGGCCCAAGGGAATCCGCCGTCACTTCCCGGTTCCCCAGTCCTACCACAAGAATAGACTGCTCTCTATCCGGTTCTGGCAGCACACTGCGGATCTGACCTGCAAGGATCTCTGAGATTTCCTGGTGATAATCCTCCTCTGGCTCCGTCATCGTCGGTGCCTCCAGCGTAATGTAGATGCCCATTGGCTTGCCAAGCATCTTAGCTCCATTCTTCGTCTCTATGACAACCTTTGTGATATGCACATCGCTTGCCTCATCATATTCTTCTTCCACTGCAACCCCATGCAGTCCCTCTGCTTTTTCCTCGACACTCTCTCTGGCTTCCAAAGCCAAGTCAGTCCTGACTGTCGACCAGCTATCCATACCTGTCTCCTCACTTCCTGCATTTTATCTCACATAACAGTTCAGATATCTTCCCTGTTACCATCTTACTACTATTTATATGCGTATCTCTTTTATTTGCTTATCTCCTGCTTTTCTTTTCCTTCCTGCATTCTCCCGTAACGGTCTAAATACCTTTACCGCTACATTCTTTTCTATTTTTTGCAAAAATAAACAAAATATGTATTGACACAGAGATTCTCATAAACTACAATAATATGCGTGTGTTTCCATTAAAACGTCCGTGTCCGGCTTTAATGAGACACGTCCTAGATAAATCACAGAATATTTTAATCGGAGGTGCGATCATGGCTAATATCAAATCTGCCAAGAAGAGAATCTTAGTGAACAAGACCAAGGCTGACAGAAACAAGTCAATCAAGTCCGGTGTCAAGACAGCGATCAAGAAAGTATATGCTGCTATCGACGCCAACGACAAGGAAGCAGCTAAAGCAGCGCTTCTTGCCGCTACATCCGCTCTTGATAAGGCTGCCAGAAAGGGTGTCTATCACAAGAATACTTCTGCCAGAAAGGTATCCCGTCTTACGCTTGCTGTGAATAAGATGGCATAACCCATAAATTTTTTCATAAAAATAAAACACTTCCTGCCGTCATAGGAAGTGTTTTTTTATGTTCTTTACCGGCTGTGTCCGCCACCCCCATGGCTGCCTCCTCCACCGCCGCCACTTCGTCCACCAGTGCCTCCGCTGCTCCGCTGGATCCTTCTCGTCACCACCGATTTACGCAAAAATCTGTCCTGCTTTACCCGAAACACAGGTGAAACGCCTCCGGTATATGTAAGCGCCGTAGTCGTCTTAACTCCCTTCTTTGATCTGCCATTGCAGACAGCAAATAGAACCGCCGCCACAAATCCAATGATCCACGCGGCGCTTCTTGGCACATAGTAATGAAATACCTGAATCCCCAGCATGTCATGATAAAAATCATTGATATATGTCTTATAGGCCAGGTAAGGATCATGCTCCACGTACCGGTAAATATTGTCCAAAATATGGTCCACCGCCTGATCGGAATATTTCTCTTTCACCCTGCCAGTAGTACACAACCATGTATAAATACGACCATCTTCTTCTCTATACCAGTTATCTACCAGCAAAATTCCGTCCCCGTTCGGCCTGTCATAACCAAACTGGTTTTCTTCATAGAACTGTTCTGCATAGACTCTTACAAACTCATGATATCCCACACCTGGCTCAATCCCTCTGGCATACTCCTTCAAAGATTCCTCCAGCGTAATCAAAACAATATCACAGCCTGTCTGTGCCTCCCGTTTCGCAATCAGCTTCCTTAGCTTATCCTCCTCTTTGTCCGTCAGCACATCACCATAGTCAAACACTCGCTCCTTTGTGGTGCAGGACTGGTTCGTCCTCTCATAATGCAGCATCCTGGAAAGGCCCCAATGTCCCACGCACAAAAACCCCAGCAAGGCTGCCATGACCGCCAAGATCAGATACATCCATCTAAAATACCGGAAATATTCTTTCATCCTCCCACTTCCTCTTCTCACTCTGTCTTTCTTATCTTCCGCTCTCTCTGTAAGCCACATTCTTCCAGACTTAATCTACGCCTTTAAAACTGTACCCACAGCCCTAGCTTAACACAATACCATGTCTTTTCATAAAATTTCCAGGATCTGGACCGCCATATAACACATAGCCGTCACTACCGCAAACACAGACACACTGTAACTGAACACCTTCGCCATAGAGACCGGCGTAGTACCCACTACCTTTCCTGTCTGTCCATTGACATGATATTGGTAAACATTTCCTTTATAACGGTACAGATACTGCCATACCGGCATCAGTGCATAATGGGTCCCCGTTTTATCCAGATTAAGATTCCTGTGCACAGGTCGCACTGTATCATAACCTTGAAGCGACCCCTGCATCAATTCCTCCGAAGCAGTCCTGGATTTCTCCTGTGCTCTTCCTTCCAGTTCCTGCGCCGTCTGATTATAAACCTCGCCATAGAATCCAGACAGATATTTCGGATCAAATCCCTGCAGCTGTCCATAGTCATAAGGTTCCATCAAATCCATGATACCATCTTCCATCGCATACGAAGCATCTACCGGCACTTTCGCAAAATCAAGGTCCATTTTCCGGATCACTTCATAATAAGAAGTTTCCGTATATTCTGTATTTCCGGCAGTCCACCGCCTGACTCTGATTCCTTCACCTGCAAAATCATAACGCGCCTTATAGTCATACATCCAAAAGGGCACATAGATCCCCTCCATTTTCTCCAGGCTTTTCGCCGACAGGAAATCCGATGGCGTAAAAAGCCGCCTGCAAAATTCCTTGTCCAAGGCCCTCTCGGCCCCTTTCCTGTTCACCCGGAAAGGAAGCAGCATATGAGGTTCATAGACCCCCTCTACCCGCTCTTGAAATACTATGTAACAGCCACAATGACTACATCTGCCTGCCGAAGTATAGTCCTTTATCTGAAGCGGCGCTCCACAGTTAACACACTGCACAAGCGTTCCCCCTTCAATCTTCTCTTCACTGTCTTCACTCTCGCAGTGGGGACAGTACATCCTGCCTCTGCCCGGTTCATAGATTACATTGCCGCCGCAGTTTTTACATTTAAAGATCATTCCGGTTCTCTCCCATTATCACTCATATGTCTCCGAACCTATTTTATCAGAATCTATTAATTTTGAAAATCCCCATCCAGTATTCAATATCTGTTCCTATTTCTTCCTGTTATGATACAGCCCTGCCAGACACAGAACGCCAAAAAAGCCCGTCGCCGCGATCCACGCTGCTGCCGCCACGCTTTCTTTGCCAAAGACAAGACCTGCTGCCTCCCGCATACTCAACGCACCAAACAATGCAAAGATAGCGAATGATATTTTATTTAAGCTTCCTGTTGGAACCTTACTCTTTAAAACCACCCCTGCAAGCAGACCAATCAGATCTGCCAGAATCAATCCAAGTGTACAGCCCCAAAATACATAGACCGCATTTATTATACTATGACTTGTGTAGTTGGCCGCCAGTGTAATCCCTGACAACTGCGTCTTATCCCCCAGCTCTCCGATAAAGAAAGAAGCAAAGATTGCAAGTACCGGACCAACACCATGCTTCATCTTTCTCTCTTCTTCCTCCTCTTCTTTCCCGTTCAGCGCTACATAAGCAAACCAGAAAAACGCGATTCCTGCCACCGTCTTAATGATCCTCATGTCCAAATAATTTCCTAGTGCCGCCCCCACCCCTACCGCCAGCAAATTCAGCACGATTGTGGCAAGCCAGGTACCTGTAAGAATATGGGAAATCTTATATTTTCCCGCCATCGCAACGAGAAGAAGCTGCGTCTTATCCCCCATTTCCGCAATAAAGATTGTCGTAAGAACTGTCAAAAAAATAATCATTCTCTTTCATTCCTTTCTCTGATCGTAAATAAATGTTAAAAAGGGATAGATACCATGCGATATCTATCCCTGAATCTTCTTACCAGACACACGCACAGCATACTAACGCTATACATGAGTCTCATCAATTAAGATATACCAGATGTCAGCATGCGCCTCCATCAGTATGTTGGCATACCGCGTCTCTCCTCCAGCCAGACGCCGATTACTCCCTCACTTATGGTATATTATATACAGCATATACAGGTTCGTCAATTCTTATTGGAAATTTCTGTAACCTTCCAACCACATCTTCGCATTTACTGCATCAAATGCACTAAAATACAGCAGTTTAATGTAATAGAAACTTCTCATTTGGTATATCCTTTGTTATACTATGATATAGATAAATAAATCGAATCCGGCCTGAATGATCCTCAGGTCAGATCCATAGCAAGGAAAGAGGGTTCTATGAAGACAATCGCGATCATAACCGGCGCCAGCACAGGACTTGGAAGAGAATTCACCAGGATCCTGAAAGATAAGAAAGAGATCAGCGAGATCTGGGCAATCGCCCGGCACAGAGAGAAACTGGATAAACTGCGCAGGCAGATGGGCCCAAAGATTGTTCCCATCTCCCTGGACTTATCGGATGCCGCACAGATTACTGACCTGGGGCATCGTCTTGCTCAGAGCGGTGTAGAGGTACGCTATCTGGTCAATAACGCTGGCTATGCCAAATTCTGTTCCTATGGCGATCTAAATATCGCTGACTCTCTGAATATGATCAACTTAAATATCGGCGGCGTTGTTGCCATGGGACTGACCTGCATCCCTTACATGCCCGCAGGAAGCCATATTATTAATATTGCATCCCAAGCTGCCTTTCAGCCTTTGCCCTACCAGAATCTATACAGTTCTACGAAGGCCTTTGTACGCAATTATACCAGAGCGCTCCACGTGGAATTGAAGGATCGCGGTATCACCGCTACCGCAGTCTGTCCCGGCTGGCTGAAAACAGATCTCTATGACCGCGCCAATATAGGGGCCGCCAAGGCTACCCGGAACTTTTTCGGTATGACCACTCCTGACAAAGTGGCCCGAAAAGCAGTGGCAGATGCCGACAAGGGAAAAGACCTTTCTATCTATGGTCTCTATGTCAACTTCTGCCACATAGGCGCTAAACTGCTTCCACAGCAGACTGTTATGAAGATCTGGCTGCACCAGCAGCACATTGATCCTTATTCGCGTCCATCCCAGCAGTAAGTACAAAGCTTACATCTTTCCAGGCCAACAGACTCGATCATATCATCCAAGCGATGATACCTAAGCGAAGTGAAGTTTAGCTTCTCCCTTATCTTTTCTAACATGTCATGATATTCCGTAGTGTCAGGATCTGCATAAGCCGACAAATTCGGATATTTGTTCTCTCCTTCGATTTCCTGGATTACACGCCGGGCAATCAGTTCCATCTCCGATGTGCTCCTTGAGAAATTCAGATATTTACAGCCAAACAGAAGCGGCGGACACGCCGGGCGGATATGTACCTGCGCCGCGCCGCTCTGATACAGAAACTCCGTCGTCTCCCGCAGCTGCGTCCCCCTCACAATGGAATCATCGATTAACAGCATGCTCCTGCCTTTGATCAGATCATGCACCGGGATCAGTTTCATTTTCGCGATCAGATTCCTCTTACTCTGGATTGTAGGCATGAAAGATCGCGGCCACGTAGGCGTATACTTAATAAATGGTCTGGAAAAAGGAATCCCTGACTCATTGGCATATCCGATGGCATGGGCTGTTCCGGAATCCGGCACTCCCGCTACAATATCCGGGTGCACATCATCCCGCTTCGCCAGCATGGCACCACAATCATAGCGCATCTTTTCCACACTGATTCCCTCATAGGAAGAAGACGGGTAGCCGTAATAGATCCATAGGAACGTACAGATCTTCATATCCTTTCCCGGTGCTGCCAGTGACCTGACCCCCTCCGGTGTAACGACAACGATCTCACCAGGCCCTAACTCCCGCTCCGGTGTATACCCCAGATTCAGGTAGGCAAAACTCTCAAAAGAAATGCAGACCGCATCTTCCTTCCTGCCGATCGTAACTGGCGTGCGGCCATATCTATCTCTCGCTGCATAAATTCCTTTCGCCGTCATCAGGAGCATGGTCATGGAGCCTTCGATCAGCTCTTGCGCATACTGGATCCCCTCTATCAGATTATCTCTCTGGTTAATAATCGCCGCAACCAGCTCCGTCGCGTTGATATCACCACCGCTCATCTCCATAAAATGTCCATGGCCGTTCTGGAAAAGGTCTTCCACAATCTTATCTTTATTGTTGATCTTCCCCACTGTCGTGATCGCATACGTACCATGGTGAGACCGGATGATCAACGGCTGAGGCTCATAATCGGAAATACAGCCAATACCCATGGATCCATACATGTTATTGACATCTTTATCAAATTTCGTTCGGAACGGAGCGTTCTCAATATTATGTATGGCTCTGTCAAATCCCTTCTTCGCATCATAAACGGCCATACCCGCCCTTCTTGTTCCAAGATGGGAATGATAATCGATCCCAAAAAACAAGTCAAACACACAATCTTCTTTTGAAGCTACTCCAAAAAATCCACCCATAGCGTTCTCCCTTCTTTGCCTGTAAAACTTTCCGTCATCTGCATATTTCCTCAATCGCCGCTAATTCCTGCGCCGTGAATGCTGCATGCTCTGCCACGGAGATATTCTCAACGATCTGCTCCGGCTTCGACGCACCAATCAGCACGGAACAAACCTCATCGTCCTTCAGCACCCAGGACAGCGCCATCTGTGCTAAGGTCTGTCCACGCTGTCCAGCCAGTTCATTCAGTCTCTGGATCTGGGTTAATCTGTGTTCCGTCAAGTCGCTGGCATGCAGGAATCTTGCATCCCTGGCAATCCGGCTGTCATCAGGAATACCATGCAGGTATTTATCCGTCAACATTCCCTGCGCCAGCGGACTATAAGCAATGATCCCCACACCCGCTTCCTTACAGAATGCTTTCACACCATCTTCCTCAATCGTCCGGTCAAAAATAGAATACCTTCTCTGATTCACAATCAAAGGACAGTGCATCTGTCTCAGAAGCTCTGCTGCTTTCTCTGTATATTCCTTATCATAGTTTGAAACACCAACATAAAGCGCTTTGCCGCTCCTCACGATATCCGCCAGCGTTACCATCGTTTCCTCCAGAGGTGTCTCCTTGTCCATCCGGTGATGATAGAAGATATCCACATAATCTAACTTCATCCGCCGAAGGCTCTGGTCGATACTCGCCATCAGATATTTTCTGCTTCCATGGTCCCCATAAGGCCCCTCCCACATATCATATCCGGCCTTTGTCGTGATAACCAGCTCATCACGGTAGGGCCGGAAATCTTCCTCCATCAGTCTGCCAAGACTGCTCTCCGCACTCCCATAGACCGGTCCATAATTATTAGCCAGATCGAACTGTGTAATCCCATGATCAAAAGCTGTCCTACACATCGCCTTCATCATATCATAGTTATCTTTTGAACCAAAATTATGCCAAAACCCTAAGGAAACAGCCGGAAATTTCAAGCCGCTTCGTCCGACTCTATTGTATGTCATTTTTGAATAACGCTCACTATTTGCCACATATAAGTTTGTTGTGCCTGCCATCTGCTCTCTCCTGCCTTTTCTCATTCCAAAGATTTCTTTCCTGCATTGAAAATGCCATATATGACTTATATTATATGTTTTGTCCTATAATATGTCAAATATGGCATTCTCTTTATAGCTATCGTTTCTTCGGTTTTCCTGTTAATATATCCATCCAGCTCAATTACTTTCACGTCTGCCAAGACACTTGAAACCGATGCATTCTGATACAGCCGATACAATAATGCGTCAATCTGTCAACTGCTTTTCCAGAATCTGACTTCTCAGCGTCGGAACGCCCTGCATAATTCCCAATACAACCAAATCCACCACCATAACGGCCGCTACCAGCACACCATTCAGCAGCATAGAATAGACCCAGGGATTCACCATAGGAATTCCCAGAAACGTCTCCGGCATATACATATACCACAATAAACCTCCCGATAATGTCAGTGAAACCCATCGTCCGAAAGATCCAAGCACGGTCCCCCAAAGCCATCCATATTTCTTTCCTGCCCCAAAACCGCACAAAAAGACCAGCGCATAGGCTACTACATAGTCAAGCAGCATAGACTGCCAAGAGATTGCGATACCACCTCCTAGAAAGTATTGTAGCACGCCATTGACAAAGCAGCACAGCAGCGAATACTTCGGCCCCCACCGCAGACAGTAAATCAGGATCGGTACCAGGGCCAGGTCGATCGAGCCTCCGAAGGGAAACCGGAAAATCCGGAAATACCCCAGCACGGTCGCCGCAGCGATCATGACCGCACCCTCTGTCAGGGCGCGGAGTTTGGTTGTTCTTTGTGTCATAAGTCGTTTCCTCCATATATAATAAAAGTACCGCGGTGTGATCAGGCACAACGCGGTACGAAAAAACGACAAAAACAAGTTCCACAATTATAGAATTGCCGAATATTCTTCCTACGCCGGCATTACCCGGATCAGGTTCAAGGGACCGGAAGCGACATTACGCCTCTGCATCTCAGCCGGACTTGTGTCCAGCGCCCCCGTTATTCTGTTACACTGCGGTC
>CATOJY010000020.1 GCA_951800685.1 uncultured Lachnospiraceae bacterium | reverse complement strand
GTCCCTATCTGCTTTATTTTCATGTCTTAAAATCCGGTTACCCACATCCGCCACCTGAAAATCCGGCATGACCGGATTTTTTCCCTGTTGGAATTAAGATTGCGAACTTGTTTCGCAATTACCTAATAGCTTGTCAAAATGCATATCGCAGCCTCATCTGCTATTTCCGTTCTTCTGTTTCGGCAGATCTGAAAAATAACCGCTTGATTTCTCTCTCGAAAAGCAGTTAAATAGTAAATGGAAAGAAAATGTTAAAGTGAGGTTTTTTATGGATAACTTAATGATTCCTAAAGATTACAAGTCTGCACTGAATCTGCATGACACTCAGATCGGTATTAAGACTGTAAAAGACTTTTTTCAGGTCCTGCTGGCAGAAGAACTTCACCTGCTGCGCGTGTCCGCGCCGCTGTTCGTTGACCCTACTTCCGGCCTGAACGACAATCTGAACGGTGTGGAGCGTCCTGTCTCTTTTGGTATCAAGGAACAGAACGATGCACAGGCTGAAATTGTACACTCTCTTGCGAAATGGAAGCGTATGGCTTTGCAGAAATATGGATTTTCCTATGGAGAGGGACTCTACACTGACATGAGCGCCATCCGTCGGGACGAAACAACAGACAACATCCATTCTATCTATGTGGACCAGTGGGACTGGGAGAAAATCATCTCCCGCGAAGAGCGCACGATTGACCACCTGCAAGAGACGGTTAAATCTGTCTATAAGGTGCTGCGCAAGACCGAGAAGTACATGTCGATACGATACGACTACATCAGCGAAATCCTTCCCCATGATATCTTCTTCATCACTACACAGGAACTGGAAAACATGTTCCCCGACTACACGCCAAAGGAACGCGAATACTACATAACAAAAGCCAAAGGCGCTGTCTGTCTGATGCAGATCGGCGATCTGTTAGAATCCGGCATTAAGCACGACGGCCGTGCACCGGACTATGACGACTGGACATTAAATGCCGATATCCTTGTCTACTATCCTGTCCTCGATATCGCACTGGAACTGTCCTCCATGGGCATACGCGTAGACAAGGAAGCGCTGCTTTGCCAGTTAGACAAAGCAGGCTGTTCCGAGAGGGTTAGCCTGCCTTTCCAGCAAGCAATCTTGAAGGAAGAACTGCCTTTTACCATCGGCGGCGGGATCGGCCAGTCCCGTATCTGTATGTTCTTCCTGAGAAAGGCACATATCGGCGAGGTACAGTCCTCCCTGTGGCCGGAAGATGTCTCGAAAGAAGCATTGGAGAAAGGGATCCAGCTGCTATAATGCAGGACTTATAAGCCTATAGGAGAGGAGCAGCTGCCAAACCATCCAGTTTTGCAGCTGCTCCTTCTATATAACGTCTTCTCTTCTTTCTCATATGCGATCCGCGGCGACCCATCTTCCACGTAAATGACGCCGCACTTTTGAAACCCACAGCCCAGAATCGCTCGCTGCATAATCACATTATCCTTATGTGTGTCGATCCGCAAATGCGCGATGCGCTGTTCACAATAGGCTGCCACTTGCTTTAAAAGACCATGGACCGTACCATCACTGGCCACGCGGTGTATGGTCCCATATTCACGGTCCGAAAGCCATTTTCCCTGTTCGATAACCTCATAAGTCTCATCCGGTCCAATCGCAAAAAAGAAAACCCCGCATACACGTCCAGACATTTCCTCCTCCACAACATACAGCCGTCTCTGTGCAATATCATCAGACAACATTGACTGCGGTGGAAAACCGCCCGCCCATTGGGTAAGATTGCCGTTCCGTTCCATAAATTTTCTCGCATGCGCATATATCTCCAATATGACAGGCAAATCTGTCCTCTCAGCATGGCGAATCATCGTAATCCTCCCCTGTTCCCTACACAAACACATACTTCCGCAGTCGCTCCATCGCTTCTACAAGCAATGACTCTGGCAGCGCCACATTCATGCGGATCCCGCACGGACTGTGAAACGCTCTTCCATCCTGCCAGATCACCCCTGCTTCCACGCCTGCTCGCTGCACCTCATCGATTGTTTTCCCATGCTGGCTGCACCATTCACTGCAGTCTAAGAGCAGCATATAAGTCCCCTGCGGTTTCGCTACAGAGACGCCCGGAAAGTTTGCCGCGATATAGTCGCAGGCATACGTTACATTTCTTCCCAGTACCTGACAAAGTTCGTCTGCCCATTCTTCCCCCTCCTCACTGTAGGCCCCCAACAGTGCATACATAGACAGAACATTCATGGAATTATAGTGGCTAAGAGAAGATTCCTTCAAAACTCTATCCCTGATCCACGTATTATAAATAATATGGTAGCTGCCGATCATTCCTGCCAGATTAAAGGTCTTAGACGGTGCGTAAAGCGCCACCGTACGCATTTTCGCATCCTCCGAAACCATCTGCGTCGGAATATGACAGTGATTCTCCAGAATGATGTCTGACCATATCTCATCCGACACTACCATCACATCATACTTTTGGAATAATGCCATGGCCTGCTCCAGCTCCCAGCGCTCCCAGACTCTGCCGCACGGATTATGTGGCGAACAAAATACCGCCGCATGGATCGATTGTTCTTTCAACTTCTTCTCCATATCTGCGAAATCCATCCTCCAGATCCCCTTCTCGTCCCGTTTCATTGGACTGAGCACCATATCATAACCATTATCACCAAGACTATGGGTAAATCCAACATAGGTCGGGGAATGGAGCAATACCTTATCCCCCTTTGAACAGAACACATTCAAAGCACTGACCACACCGCCCAGCACACCATTTTCATAGCCGATACACGCCTGCGTCAGCCCCTGTACCCCGTGCCGCTTCTGCTGCCAACGGATAATTGCATCATAATACTCCTGCCGTGGATTGAAATAACCATATAAGGGGTGCGCAAGTCTTTCTGCAACCCGATCTAAGATCGCCGGTGCCGTAGCGAAATTCATGTCCGCCACCCACATGGGAATCCTGCTGAATCCCTCCTTTACCTGCACATCCGAATAAGGGATTACCTCTGCGGCGATCGCATCCCTGCCGCTGCGCTCAATCACATCTGTAAAATTATATTTCATATCTTCTCCTTTTCCGTCTCTTCTCTGTCACAACGCTGTTGAGACTGTACATATCTTTCTTTCTCTTATGTCCCTTCAAGCAAACCGATACGGTTTCTCCTCCTCAGCATCTCTGTACTCATGTTTCTCATAATAGCCGATCAACGCTCCTTCCCCGTCGCGCAGAGCGATCATGTAAACATCCTTATTCTCCTTCTCATTGTGGAAAGTATAAACCTTGTTGTTCGTCCTGCTCTCCTGAAACCATGCCACTACTTTCCGGATCATCTCTTCCGACCTGCTGTTGTGACATGCAAAAATACTCTGTCCTATCAGGCCCGCGCCGCCGCTCTTCCCATGCCGCACCGCGGCTGCAGGATTCATGTAAATGATCTCATGCTCCAGGTTACAGATCACCACAGAACACTCATCCTGATCAATCATACTCTTAAAATAACTAAATAAATCCATCCGCTTTCCCGTCCCTTTCTCCTAATCTGCAGGCGCACAGTCACAATAGAAACCTTGGGATCCTGACATGCTTCCTTTCTCTGTAGTACGCCACAGACTTCTGCGCCTCATGCCTGTCCTCCTCTTATCCTCATTATAATAGGTCAAACTTTAAAATACAATGTACTTCTGAGCGCATACCTTCAAATAGGATGGATGCTTCAGATATTATTTAACACAAGAGGGTGAATCATCAAATTAGATGTTCGAGCGGCACCCTCTTTTCTGCTTTTAGACACAAAAAACGAAACTGTTGCAAAAGTAGTGATCATTCATCTACTTTTGCAACAGTTTCTGCACTTCGAAACAATATTCTATTTACATTTCGTTCTCATAATAACAATCACAGCATCATCGCACAACTTGTAACGGACATAAATGCCATGAGAATCCCCATAATACAGCTTCCCGTCCAATGGTTTCCTGTTTTCCGGTAGAAGAATGTAATCATACTATTTCCTACAAACATCATAATCGGAAAACCTGCCGCAAAATCAAGTCCACCTGTACTGGTATTTCCTCCCACATTATTAAACTGCGGAAATACCGTATGTCCAGTATTGATAAGTGCGCAGCCCCCATATTGTACGATCAGGAGAATCAAAAGCGGGGCAGCTCCCAACAATCCATTAATGACCATCGAAAGAACCATATCCTTTCCTGGATTGCCTGAATCAGGAATCCTATTACTGGTGTTCATCAGGATCGTAGTGCTAAACATGATCACAAACAGAAGCAGTGCATAAGGTATCGCCTTTACGAAACGATAAGGTGTGATCTCCATAAAGACTGCTTTCGCATAGACATTCCTGAAATTGTAACACACTCCCAGATAATGTTCTGTTATATATACCCACGCAAAACCGGCAAACGTAACAATCACTCCAATGAGAAATGCTCTTCTGACTTTCAGCCAGGGGAATTTCACCGCCCCTTCCTCTGCAATCGCATAATCTGAAAGCTGTATACTCTCTCCAGCTTTTTTCCGCCGGCGGATCTCAAACCAAATCATAGCTGCCGCAAATACACCACATAAGAGGAGGTAAACCAGAAAACTGTTCAGCGTGCGTGATGGAAATAGCCTGCTGTCTACAAATATATTAATACCAATATAGGACAACGGTATAAACGCAGCAGTCAAAAACAGAAGATTTCCTGCAATATTTATGTATAAACTCTTTCCACGCCGTCCCCTGTTCGCAGGAAGCGGGTTACAAATTTTCTCAAAATAAGGAATTTCCAACAGAATACAGGCAAATGCTGCCAATGCACAAAAGAGCGCTATATACCCAAACAGTGATAAAATATTAAAGTACTGCCATACCTGATCACTATAGGAGAGTGGATTTGGAGCTGGAACGGAATGATCCAGAAACTCCAGCATGCTTGCAATCACTGTTTTATTTATATTTGCATCCTGATGAATCGAATTGTCTACGTACACATATTCTCTTGCTGTTTTATTTTCAAAAGAACCAATTACCTCGCCGGAAACCACCTGCTCCACATGAAACTTTTCGGCCACAATAGCCTCTACTTCCTCTCTGTTCCCCGTCAGCGCATAATTATACTGATCACCCGATGATTTCATGATCATCAGATTCGCATTGCAATCCCCATTAACAATCGGAATCATAGGAGCAAAGATGGAGATAATCGTCTGGTAATTGTCCGGATACAATTCACTAATGCTTTTCATGACCTTGTTTCCGGCAGACCACCCTGTCACAGAGAGTTTTTTACCATCTATAAAAGGAAGATCCTTCACGAAATCCGTGGCTGCGATTGCATAGCCTTCCGCCGATTCCAGCTCTTCTGACTGGCCGCCTCCATCCCAGTCTACGAGAATACCTACATAACCACGTCGCGCCTGCTCAATGGCATAATATTCCACCGAATGTCCATCATCGCCTCTTCCATGGAAGTTAAGCACCGCTGGTACAGGATTTGCATTGGATGCCTCCGAAGGAATATAAAAGATGGCGCTTACAATCTTACCATCCTCCGCAGGAAACTGTACTCTTTTTATCTTTACGCTCCACCAGTCGGAAGCAATTCCTGACATCAGAACCGTGAGCAGTATAAGAATAGCCATTGTGGCTGCAAGAAATTTTGCATTTTTATTTTGCACTTTTTTCATTTTCCTTTTCACCTCATCAGTTTTTTACCATTAGTATTTAATCGATTAAATTAACTGCATTGTAATATTGAACATTAATAATGTCAATATTAAATGCATATTACTTTGTTTTTCTATGTTTTCAATAAAAAAACATTTCTTTATTTGTGCATTTTATTTAATCGATTAAACTACAGAAAAAAGATTGACTTGCCAGAAAACAACCGAATATAATAGACAATGGAAAGGATGTACATTGTTTATGAAAGCTACGATCTCCGACGTTGCCAGATTGGCCGGTGTGTCAACTGCAACAGTATCTTACGTTGTAAATGGAAAAAAGAAAATATCAGAACAGACACAGCATAAGGTAAGGCAGGCGATCCAGGCACTAAACTATGCTCCTGATTCCACTGCCCGTTCTTTTCGGACCGGAAAAAAACATGTAATCGCCATGATCGTTCCCTTTTTAGGCAATGATGTCTTTATCACACTCGCAGAAGCTGCCGAACAGTTCTTTTCAGAATATGGATATCACCTGCTCATCAGCAGTTCCGGCAATTCTGCTGATAAGGAATTAAACAATCTTAAGGTTCTGTGCAGCGGCTCTGTGGATGGAATCATGATCTCCAGCTGCTGCGATCATACAGACCAGTTACGCAAAATCATTCCACAGGACTTTCCTGTTGTATTTTTTGACCGTATTTTGCCTGGCTGCACCTATGATGCGGTAGAAATATCAGATGAGCTTTCGGCTTATGAAGCTGTCTCCTATCTCCTAAAAAAGGGACATAAGAAAATTGGCCTGATCGAAGGATTCCGCCATTTGTCCAATGTACAGCACAGGGTAACCGGTTATCGCAGCGCCTTTCAAGAACACCATATGACAGATCTGGATTCCTATCTGTTCTTTCCTGCAGATTATATTGAGAATCCAGGAGAACCCGCCCGCCGTTTTCTGGAAGAAGGCTGTACAGCTATGCTATTTGCAACACCTACCCTTCTGTGGAAAACTAAGAGCAGCCTTGAGAAACAAGGCGTTTCCCTGCAGTCTGTCGAGACCGTTGTTGTGACAGACAGCCTACGGTCAAGGTTCTTCCTGAAAGGCAGTTCCCTCCTTCAATGGCCTCTGAGAGAGGAGGGACGTCTCGCTGCCCGCCGGCTGATCCAACAGATAGAAGAAGGCCCCCATGAACCGGAACATATGATTCTGCAAAGCACTTTTATTCCCAGTGAACAGGCATCTTATGAACTGGAAAATAACTGGTACCTCAATGGCTGACCGGAATATTAAAGCATCTGCTTTCCATCATCGGAGAACCTGGTATCTACACGGACCAATCCCCATAGGACAGTTCAGTTTCTGGCCTTGTATTCTCTCATAACCGTATATTTCATATTGTTTCACAAGCGGTCACGCTGTCAGATAAAAACTTCTTTATGAAATATACATATTGCTATATCCCATCAGGCTCTCATCCACCTCTCTTGCGCATTCTCTTCCTTGCCAGATAGCCTTCACCACCAGCGACTGCCCCGTGTGCATGTCGCCAGCCACAAATACTTTATCTGCACTGGTAGCAAACCTGCCCTTCTCTGTTTTCACATTCGTCCTGCTATCCAGAGCTACCTTAAAGGCATCTGTCACATACTTCTGACTTCCCAAAAATCCCGCCGCAATCAACACGATCTGCGCTTCCAGTATTTTCTCAGAACCAGGTACTTCTTTCCTGTTACGAACCCCTGTCTCTGGATTCTTCTCCCACTTTAAGGCCACGATTTTGACCGCCTTTAGATTTCCATTTTTATCTTTCAGAAACTCCTTCACCGTAGACTCATAGATTCTCGGATCATGCCCAAATACGGCGATCGCCTCCTCCTGCCCATAATCAGTCTTACACACCATCGGCCATTGCGGCCAGGGATTATCCCCGGCCCGCTGCTCTGGCGCTTTCGGCATCATCTCAATTTGTGTCACAGATTTCGCCCCATGGCGAATCGCTGTACCTACACAATCGTTTCCCGTGTCACCGCCGCCGATCACCACCACATGCTTATCCTTCGTGTCCACATACTGCCCATCCTGCAATGCAGAGTCAAGCAGACTCTTTGTGCTTCTGGTCAGAAAGTCCACTGCAAAATAGATTCCTTTGGCATCCCTGCCGGGTGCCTGAATATCTCTCGCCTGGGAAGATCCGCAGCACAGCACCACTCTGTCATATTCTTTCAGCAGTTTCTCCGCCTTCATGGTCTTTCCGACATCTGCTCCCGTCACGAAGATTACACCCTCTGCCTCCATAATTTTCACCTTCCTGTCGATCACATGTTTCTCCAGCTTCATATTCGGAATACCATACATCAATAATCCGCCCACCCTGTCCGACCGCTCGAATACCGTTACCCTGTGGCCTCTCTTATTCAACTGGTCTGCCACGGTCATGCCGGAGGGTCCGCTCCCCACCACGGCCACTTTCTTCCCTGTTCTCACTTTAGGCGGTTTTGGCGCTGCATATCCCATCGCATAGGCATTTTCAATAATGGCATATTCATTCTCCTTCGTGGAAACCGGTTCATCATACAACCCACATGTACACGCTGCCTCACATAACGCCGGACATACCCTGGACGTAAATTCAGGAAAATTATTCGTCTTATGAAGCCGCTTATATGCCTCTTCCCAGTTGCCCGCATACACCAGATCATTCCATTCTGGCACCAGATTATGCAGCGGACACCCGGAAGTCATTCCGCCCAACGTCATTCCAGACTGACAGAATGGCACCCCGCAGTCCATACACCGCGCTCCCTGTCTCTGCTGCTCCTCCATCGTCAAATGCGCATGAAATTCCTTGAAATCCTTAATACGCCTCCTCGGTTCCACATCCCGTGAAATCCTGCGCTCATACTCCATAAATCCAGTTGGTTTACCCATATCATTCTCCCATCCTGCCCGGCCTGTCACCCTTCCGAACATAACATCCGACTCTCACAAAACATACTATCAGAGCTATACTATTTCCTTTTATCTGCATAAAACGCCTCGATCTGCGCCTGCTCCGCGCTTAATCCCTTTTCCTCCATCTGCACGATCAGTTTCAGCATCCTTTCATAATCATGAGGGATGATCTTCTTAAACTTCGGCAGATACTCCCCGAAATGATCCAGAATCTCTTTCCCTTTAACGGAATTCGTACAGACTACATGTTCCTTAATCATTTCTTTCAATTCCAATACATCATATTTGGATGTGATTTCATAGGAAGAAACCATCTCTTTATTTGTCTTCGTGTACAGGTCATTCCTCTCATCCAGCACATAAGCAATTCCGCCGCTCATACCGGCCGCAAAGTTCTTGCCTACCGCACCGATCACCACGACCCGTCCTCCGGTCATATATTCACACCCATGGTCACCTACACCTTCTACTACCGCAAGGGCACCGGAATTGCGCACACAGAAACGTTCTCCTGCCACTCCATTGACAAAAACCTTGCCAGAAGTTGCCCCATACAACGCCACATTGCCGATAATAATATTCTCGTCCTGCCGGAATCTGGATCCTTTCGGCGGATATACGATCAGCTTACCACCTGATAAACCTTTCCCAAAATAATCATTGGAATCCCCTGCCAGCTCTAGCGTCAATCCTTTCGGGATAAAGGCGCCGAAACTCTGTCCGCCGGAGCCATTGCACAAGATATAATAGCTGTCTTCCTCCAGCGTATCCCCAAACCGCCTGGTAATCTCGGAACCAAATATTGTACCGAAAGTACGGTCCGTATTTTTCACATCCACAACAAGGCTTTTCTTCTCTCCTCGCTCCAGCGCTTTGGAAAGCTGCTTTAGCAGTACTCTCTCATCCAATGTCTTCTCCAGCCCGAAATCATACACCTGTTTCGGATCAAAAATATACTTCTGCTTGCTTCCTTCATAGGGGTTCCGAAGAATCAGACTCAGATCGACCTGTTTCTGACGACCTGTCAGATTCTCTTTTGCTTTCAGAAATTCCGTTCTTCCCACCAGTTCATCCACTGTACGCACGCCCAGCTTTGCCATATATTCCCGCAGTTCCTGGGCGATAAACCGCATGAAATTCTCCACATATTCCGGTTTGCCGGCAAACCGCCTGCGCAGCTTCGGATTCTGTGTCGCTATACCTACCGGGCAGGTGTCCAGATTACACACCCGCATCATTACACACCCCATTGTCACAAGCGGCGCCGTCGCGAAACCGAATTCCTCAGCTCCCAGAATTGCTGCGATCGCTACATCCCGGCCGCTCATCAATTTGCCGTCCGTCTCAATCCGTACTTTATTTCGCAGACCATTCTGGATCAGAGTCTGGTGTGTCTCCGCCAATCCCAGCTCCCAAGGCAATCCTGCATTGTGAATCGAACTTCTGGGTGCCGCTCCTGTGCCGCCGTCATAGCCGGACACTAGGATTACCTGTGCTCCTGCCTTGGCTACCCCTGCCGCCACAGTTCCCACCCCGGCCTCAGACACCAGTTTCACAGAGATACGCGCCCTTGTATTGGCATTCTTCAAGTCGTAGATCAACTGGGCCAAATCCTCAATGGAATAGATATCATGATGAGGCGGCGGTGAAATCAGACTCACGCCAGGCGTAGAATGTCTTGTTTTTGCGATCCATGGATATACCTTGCCTCCTGGCAGATGCCCTCCTTCCCCAGGTTTCGCTCCCTGCGCCATCTTGATCTGAATTTCCTGGGCGCTGTTCAGATATTTGCTCGTCACGCCAAACCGTCCAGATGCCACCTGCTTGATCGCTGAGCAACGGTTGAATCCGTCTGCTTCTACGATCAATCTATCCTCCTCTTCTCCGCCTTCCCCAGAATTAGATTTGCCATACAGACGATTCATGGCAATCGCCATCGTCTCATGGGCTTCCTTCGAAATAGATCCGTAGGACATAGCGCCTGTTTTAAATCTTGTGACAATCGTGTCAACCGCCTCAACTTCCGCAATTGGCACAGATTGCCTTGTATAATTAAACTCCAGCAGACCACGCAGATTCCTGATACTCTCTTCACGATTGACTGCTGCTGTATATTGCTTAAAAATTTCATAATCACCCCGTTTTGTTGACTCTTGCAGTAAATGGATTGTCTCTGGATTGTAGAGATGTTCCTCTACACACGTGCCACTGCGCATCTGGTGATGTCCAGGATTATCCAATGTCAGATCAGTGGATAGACCCAAAGGGTCAAAAGCCATAGAGTGAAGTGTATCTGCCTCTTCTTCAATATTTTTCAGAGTAATGCCACCCACACGACATACCGTATTCGTAAAATATTTATTGATCACTTCCTGGTCCACCCCAATAGCCTCAAAGATCTTAGAACCCTGGTAAGACTGTATAGTAGAAATTCCCATCTTCGATGCGATCTTCACAATACCATGCAGGATCGCATCATTGTAATCGTTGACCGCAGCATAGTAATCCTTATCCAGCATATGATTGTCGATCAGTTCCTTGATGCTTTCCTGTGCTAGATAGGGATTGACGGCAGACGCACCGAATCCGAGCAACGTTGCAAAATGGTGTACCTCGCGGGGCTCTGCGGACTCCAGAATGATGTCCACGCTGGTTCTTTTCTTCGTACTTACCAGATGGTGCTGCAGTGCAGAGACTGCAAGCAGAGAAGGAATTGCCACCCGGTTTTCATCTACGCCGCGGTCAGACAGGATCAGAATATTGACGCCGTCACGGTATGCTCTATCTACCTCCACAAACAACCTGTCAATTGCCTTTTCCAGACTAGTATTCTTATAGTAGGTGATTGGTACTACCTCCACTTTGAAGCCTCTGGATTTCATATTTTTGATTTTCAGCAGATCTGTATTCGTCAGGATTGGATTCTGTACCTTGAGCATATTGCAGTTCTCCGGCATCTCCTCCAGCAGATTACCGTCCCTGCCCAGATATACGGTCGTAGAAGTAACCACTTCCTCTCGGATCGCATCAATGGGCGGATTCGTCACCTGCGCAAAAAGCTGTTTAAAATAATGGAACAGTGGATGATGTGCCTTAGACAATACCGGGATCGGTGTGTCAACCCCCATTGCCGCCACAGCTTCCTCTCCGTTCTTAGCCATCGGCAGAATACTAGTCCTCAATTCTTCATATGTGTATCCGAATGCTTTCTGCATCCGCTGCCGCTCTTCCTCGTCAAACTGCGGCACACGCTGGTTAGGAATTTTTAAATCTTTCAAGGCCACCAGCTTACTGTCCAGCCACTCACCATAAGGCCGTGCAGACGCGTATTTTTCCTTCAATTCGTCATCACCAATTACTCTGCCCTGTATTGTATCTACCAGCAACATCTTACCAGGACGTAGTCTTTCTTTCTCCACAATCCTGGAAGGATCGATATCCAATACACCCACCTCAGAAGATAAAATCAAAGTATCATCCTCTGTGATCATATAGCGGGAAGGCCGTAGACCATTTCGGTCAAGAACCGCACCCATAATATCCCCGTCAGAAAAAAGTATGGAAGCAGGACCATCCCATGGCTCCATCATCGTCGCATAATATTGATAGAAATCCTTTTTCTTCTGGGACATTGTCTGGTCATTCTCCCAAGGTTCCGGAATCGCAATCATCACCGCAAGAGGTAGTGACATACCACTCATCACCAAAAATTCCAGCGTATTATCCAACATCGCCGAGTCAGAACCGGAAGCGCTGATCGCTGGCAGAACCTTGTGCATCTGTCCCTGCAGATGTTTAGATTCCATATTCTCCTCCCGTGCCTGCATCTTATCGACGTTACCACGGATTGTATTAATTTCACCATTGTGTACAATAAAGCGGTTCGGATGAGCACGTTCCCAGCTTGGGTTGGTATTTGTGGAGAAACGGGAATGTACGACCGCAATCGCTGACTCATAGTCTTTATCCTGCAAATCTACAAAAAAGGTTCTTAGCTGTCCCACCAGAAACATTCCTTTATATACAATGGTTCTGCTGGAGAGACTGACCACATAAGTCATATCCGTGGATTGCTCAAACGTTCTCCGTAAGATATATAATTTCCGGTCAAAGTCCAAACCCTTTGCCACCCCAGCCGGCTTCCTGATAAAAGCCTGCAGAATGCACGGCATACATTCCACTGCCTTATGGCCAAGTACCGCAGGCATGGTAGGCACTTCACGCCAGCCTAAGAATTGCAGACCCTCTTTCCCGGCAATAATCTCAAACATCTTCTTGGACTGGTTTCTCTGCAGTTCATCCTGTGGGAAGAAGATCATACCCACACCGTATTCCCTCTCCTTGCCGATCTCAATCCCTAACTGCCTTGTCACCTTCACCATGAATTTGTGAGGCATTTGTGTCAAGATCCCAACACCGTCACCTGTCTTACCCTCCGCATCTTTACCTGCCCTATGCTCCAAATTCTCCACGATCTTGAGGGCATTCTCCACCGTCTCACGACTCTTTACCCCCTTAATATTTACACAGGCGCCAATTCCACAATTATCGTGTTCGAACTCCATACGGTGAAGTGGTGCCTCAGGAACTGCCATTTTTGCATCAAACATAACTCCATTCTCCCTCTTTGTCTTTCTTCCCGGATGCTTTGTGATCTACGCTCTGTACACCCATGTCAACACCCTTGTTACCCCGTTCACAAGCGACAGTTTTAGTCTGCCGCATCTGAAATCTGCACACAAAAAAGCCGCAAAGGAAACACATTACGCTCCTTTGCGACCTGCGAATATACTATACAACACTTTTAGCTGATTGTAAACCCAGATTTTTCATAGACAAAGCATTGGCCTTGAAATTAACCATGTCTGTCAGCTGCCGCAGCCGCTGTTTCAACCTGCTTTTCTACCAAAAAAATTGTGAAAACCGTTATCCCAAATAAAACCATACAAAACGGCACTGTAAAAAGCTTTTCCTGTACTACCGCATGCTGTGCCATCAGATATACCACACAGTTTGCGACCGCATGGAAAAGACAAGGAACATAGAAAGAATGGGTCCGCTCATACATGTAAGAAATGAGAACCCCCATACAGCCGCCATAGATTCCCTGCACTAGGTTTCCATGATAGATTCCGAACAACAGTCCTGACAAAACCATCGCCAGCACCAGTCTGCCCTGCTCTCCATACAGCTTTATTTCATTTCCCACTCCATAGAAAATCCGTCGAAGACGGTTATAAATCACACCCCGGAAGACTACTTCCTCCGCCAGCGGTGAGACCACCACGTAGAGAAACAGTCCGACTCCAAATGTCACTCCATACTGTCTCTGTGCCACCTCCTGATAGCCTGCTGCATTCTGTACCAAACCAGTCAACGCCAGAAAAATATTGAGTCCAACAGCGGAGGAGGTCGCTAGTATTACCGTCAGCAGGAAGAATCTCCCCTGTCCACTGCCTGACAGCCTGCCACTACGGGAGCCGTTGCCAGCCGCTTGGCCGTCACAGTGCTTCTGAGAACTGTAAGATGCCTGATGCCATTGCAGTTCCTCCCGCAGCATGGGAAGCAGGAGAGCTGCTCCAGCTACCATACTAATTCCATTGACTATTCCAGTCGCAGTCTTTGCCACTTCCTCCTCTTCAGCCGCCACCAAGCCTGTTATTCTCTGCAGAAAATAGGAAAGAAAGAAAAAGCAAACCGCAAAGCCTGCATAGTACACCAAAAATGGAAGCAACACACCACCAATTCTCCTGATCGGACTTTCCGCATTGTCTCTATTCCGTGTAATCCCTACTCTATACATGGAATTCCTCTATAATACCATTTAAGCGCTTTACCACCTCATTCAGCTCACTCATAGATACATTGATTCGATCCATTTCTGTGCTCTGGTTCTCTACACGGTCATTGACCTCCTGGCTTGCTGCCGTCAATTCCTGTGTCTCGCTTGAAATATTGGAAAACTTATCTACAATACTATCTTTATTATGATTCAGATTCTCCACAGCATTCTCAAGCTCATTGATATCACTGCCCATGCCGGAAATATTATCACTGATTCTCTGGAATACTCCTTGCGTATCAGACATCGTACTCATACAATCCGTTGTCGTATCCTGAATCTTCCCCAGCTGGAGGCTTACATTCTTAATCTCGCTTTGAATCTCAGAAATAATCTCATTGATATTCCCGGTTGCAGACGCCGTCTGCGCGGCAAGGCCACCAATCTCTCCTGCTACCACTGCAAAACCTTTCCCCATCTCTCCTGCTCTGGCCGCCTCAATTGATGCATTTAAAGCAAGAAGGGATGTCTGACTTGCAATTTCACTGATTGTCTTACTGATCCCATCAATCGAAAGGGATTTCTGGGAAAGACTGCTTGCCATCATATAGGTAGCATTTTGCAATTCACGGCTCTGATCAATCTTTCTGGAAAGCAGTTCCACCGTCTCCATACCATCATAACACTGGCTGACCGCAGCTGCTGCAACCTCGTTCATCCGTTCCATACGCCCTGCAACATTAGAAAGTTCATCCGCGAATCCCGCAAAACTCTCATTCGCCTGCTGTGTCTGCTGCGCCACATCATCAATCGCAATCACAATCTGGCCAAGAGTATCCTTTACAGAGTGGTTATCGGTAACTGAATTATCTACCGAAACGCATACAGTGTTGAACTGTTCCTTCAAAGTGTCAGAGGCTTGGATCATCTGCTGTACAATCTGGTTTAGTCGTCCTCGCAGCTCCTGGATTGCCTGATCCATAACTCCCATTTCATCCTGTCGAGTACATCCACCAGAGCCGTCCTCTTTCAACTGCAGTTTCAACTCACGCAACTCCACAATTTCATGCTGCATTGCGATAATCGGCTTTGTAATACTACTGCTAAACAACGCCACAACAACAGCTGCCACCACGGCGGCTATCAGCATTGTCACAATAAAAATGACCACCAGTTGGTTCGTTGCCTCATGATAAACAGAAACCGGTGTGGCAATAACTATACTTCCAACGCTGCTGGGGGCTGCGGTCAAATACCGCTTCACACCATCATAATCTTCCACCGGAATCGTTGCATCTTCCATGGAAGCAGTATATGCGCCATCCAGGATATCTCGTATCGAAGAAATTTTACTGCTGGTTGGCATAAATTCCATATTCTGATGCATCAGAATATTCCCACTATTATCCATCATAAATACATAGCTGCCCTCTGGCATATCTGTGATCGCATTGATTGTATCAAACATCGTCTGCAGCTGCAGACTCATGCCGATCACACCAGTAGAACCGTTCTTACAGGTAAACTGCCTGGAAACAGGCATTACCATACCTCCATCATTGTATGGTTCACAGTAAACTTTGGCATCTGCCGCCAGCGCTTCCGTATACCACGGATAACTGGTATAGTCCCAGCCTGCCCCCAAATCAAGCCTGCTGCCATCCAGAAAGGTACCGTCCGTAAATGCAGCAAAAACATCAGTGGTACCCTCATTTGACTTCATCAGCGCTTCCAGATAGTCGACTACCGCCGCTTCGTCGACCACATCCAGAGATTCCATATATACAACCGCCGAAT
The DNA here is from genome assembly GCA_951800685.1 of uncultured Lachnospiraceae bacterium. Lineage (GTDB taxonomy): Bacteria > Bacillota > Clostridia > Lachnospirales > Lachnospiraceae > UBA3282. The sequence continues at coordinate 44,517 of CATOJY010000020.1, read as the reverse complement.
CAACAATAGATGTTTTCTGTTCGAGCCATGTCTGAATCGAAGAAGCATAATACTCAGCTGTGATTTTTGCTTCAAGATCATTCATTTCATCGAACTGTTTACGTGTTCTTGTCAAAACACATAGCATTGCGATCAACATACATCCGATGCAGATCGCAGAAAAACAGGTGATCAGTTTTGCCTTGATTTTCATCGTAAATTTCCTCCAGTATGTAATAATAAATCCGTTATCAATTATACTTTGGTTTCCATGAAAAGTCAAAACGAAAGACTTGACAACTCTACACTGAAACCGTTAAATACTTCAAATATCTCCTCCAGCATGCATCACTGTAAGAGCACTTTCTCCAGTTCTTCCACATTTCCTACAATCTTATCCGCCCCAGCGCCTTCCAGTTCTCCTTGTGCCCCGTATCCATAGCTCACACCTATAGAAGCAATTCCAAATCTCTTTGCTCCCTGGATATCAAACTTCCTGTCACCCACCATGACGACATCCTCAACATGCTGGGGAAGCCTTTGCATCTGCCGCAACGCTTCCTCCACCACATCTTCTTTCCGGACACGGTTTCCATCCAGCTCACTTCCCACCACCACTTCAAAATAAGACAGCAATTTGAAATGCTCCAGGATCTCCTTTACAAACACCTCAGGCTTGCTGGACGCCACCGCCAGATGACACCCGGCTTCCTGCAGCTTTGCAAGCATCGGTGCAATTCCAGGATATACCTCATTTTCAAACAGTCCCTTTGTACTAAACCGTTCTCTATAATAAGCAACCGCCTGCCATCCCTTCTCTTCATCAAATCCGTAGAATTCCTGAAAGCTGTCCAACAGCGGTGGCCCAATAAAGGGTTCCAGCTTATTCTGGTCTGGTTCCTCTATGCCAAATTTACGAAGCGCATACTGCACACACCTGGTGATCCCTAATTTGGGGTCCGTCAATGTTCCATCAAGATCAAATAAAATGTAATGATACATTTACAGTTTCTCCTTTTCTACCACCTATCCATATTCTTCTGATGCTTTTCCCGATATACCTTACTTAATTCCTCGATGGAAATACCATAGCAGAGCAGAACATCATTATAATACATCATAACATCCGCCATCTCCTCAATAAAATGTGTCCTCACATCCGCATTCTCCATGATCTTCTGACTGCCCTCCTTTTTCATGATATCAGCTGCTTCCCCCAACTCGACCATAAGCCATAGAAGCTGCTCTGTCCCCAGCTCTGGCGATAGCGGCCGCCATTTATCTTTGTATTTTTCCTGTAATTCCATTTGAATCTGCTGCATCTCTTTAAATCCAAAGTCTTCTATACCCGCTCCCTCCCTTCTCTGCCGTTTTCATTTCATATCATTTTAAAAGAATCCTCACTTATCAAGAAATGAGGATTCTGGTCAAACTCTTTATAATATAATTCTCTCTGCGCACATACCAATGCGTCCATAACCAACACGATACTACTTACGCTGTCATAAACATCTCATACGCCTGTAACGCCTGCTGCATCTGGTAGTTGATATTCCCGCTGCCAACTCCTGCCCCTGCATCCGCTTCTGTCGGCACTTCCTCTGCACGGTCTACCGCCGCTGCTCCAGAAAAATCAAAAGATACAGCAGCATCTGAACCTGCCGGCTTCCTCGCCGCTGCCTCCAGTTCTGTCGCCGCTTTCTCTTCCACCGGTCTCATGATCCTTGCGGCATTATACTGTCCTCGCTGCATCTGCATAGCAAGCATTCCCTGAAAATCAAGCGTCTGTCCCTTCTTCAACGGATTCTCATTGAGACTCTCATCTGTCAAACCACTGTAATCAATCTTCTTATCCAGCACATCGTCAGAAATCCTGGATAACTTATTCATGCTGACCGAACTTACCATATTCGTATTATACACATATGGCCGAAAACTTATTGCGCTCGTCGCACCATACGCATTAACTGCACCGATTGTCATATGTTATTCCCTCTTTCTGTAAAATATCTAAGTACTTGACTATTTCTATTCTAGTACGTCTTTCTAAAATATTCAAGGAGATTTTATTTCTTACTCAATGTCCTTTGCATCCACATCTAGCGCCTCCGCATCCTGCTGCAGCGCCTTAGCTGTCCTTGCTATTCTCGATACGATCCAGAGATCTGATACCCCGTCATAGACCAGGAAAAAACCGATTATCATAACCGCAGTGTCCAGTGCTGCAAAAGGCCTAAAGATCAACAAGGCGCCAAAACCAACTGTAACCAGACCTAAAAGCAGAGCTACCCACCATTTATCATATTTCTCTTTGCACAGCGCAACTGCCTGCTGCAAATTATTCAACCCGTGTACTACAATCACAATCCCCACAATGATCGGAATAATCGCCAGTACTTTCTCCGGCTTAACTACAATCCATATTCCAACTACTGCAAATATGATTCCTACAATCATATTGATCTGGGTGTACATACTTCCATCTCTACCCCAAAAGCTCTCCGCCAGACGGACCAATCCTCCCAGGATAAGTACCGAACCGATGACAATACACACAATATGCATGGACATCCCCGGCCAGATTGCCAGCACCAATCCAAGTAAAATACAGAGTATTGCAGAGATCACCACATTTTTCTTCAGTTTCTTTAATAGTCCTCCCATTGTATCCCCTCCCGCTTTATTTTATTCCTTTTTCCATATAAACACAACTTCTTCTGAGAAATCTTTCTTTATACTTTGAAGCATTTTCCTGCATCATGTGCTATCATTCTGCACCGCTTCAGTCTGACCGCCTCTGCATATCCGCTGGCTTCCTTCTCTTCCATTCTCTCATTCCTTTATAGATCCCAAATCCCAACGCCGCCCCAAGACAATTTAGCAGAATATCATCCACATCGAATGCCCCAAAGGCACTGAAAAGCTGAAAGGTTTCAATGCCCAGCACAAACGTGAACGCATTTAGAAACATGACAGAAAACTTCCATCCATCCTGGAAAACCAGTGGAAAAAGAAAACCAAAGGGTACAAAAACCAAGATATTTCCTGCCAGATTCTCCACACTGTTCAATTTATAGGCATAATCGATATACATTTTGATTGTATGAAAAGGCACAAAGTTAGCCGTACCCAATCCTTCCAGAATTACCCCTTTCTGCCACGTATTGGCAATCGCCTGAAGCTGCTCAAACGGATATTTAAAAATGATAACTTTGATCACTATGATAATATAGATGCCAAAAAGTATCCTAAAGAAGCGCTTTGATGTAACTTTATTAATTATCACGTATTCTCCTTACCTTTGACTGTTTATTTCCCATTGCCGCCGGCGCGCCCATCACTTGATTTCCCACGGATTCTCTTTGCCTTCCATATAATATTTACAGCTCATCAGGGAATCCTTCACTACCGTTTCCACATAGTTTCTTGTATAGAAAGCCATATGGTGCGACACTGTCACATTCGGAAAACTTCTGAAAAGTGCAAGTTCCTTATTCTTTAATATATCCGCTTTGTGATCATAATAGTATAGTCCGAATTCATTTTCTACTACATCAAGTCCTGCAGCGCCAATCCTGCCGTCCTCGATTGCCGCTATCAAAGCATCAGAATCAATCAAGGCACCTCTGGCTGTATTGATGATCACCACGCCGTTTTTCATCTGCCCGATCGTTTCCTGATTGATCAAGTGGAAATTATCCTCTGTTAGAGGTGTATGCAATGTAATCACATCTGCTTCTTTCCAAATATCTGAGAGCGGTACATACGCAGCGTATTGTTTCACTTCTTCTTTTTCGTATAGGTCATAAGCCAGAATGCGGCAGCCGAATCCAGACAAGCTTCGGATCACGGTTGCTCCGATCCGTCCGGTTCCGATGACTCCCACAGTCAAATCTTTCAACTCTCTGCCATTCAGTCCAGCCAGTGTATAATCCTGCAACGCCGTTCTTCTAAGGATCGCCTCCATTTTACGGATAGACATAAGAATCAACATCACCGTATAGTCCGCCACCCCATTCGGACCATAGGGTGCATTTCCAACCTTAATCCCACATGCCCGTGCTGCTGTCAGATCAATGTGGTCATAGCCAATCGTTCTAGTTGTAATATATTCCACTCCGTTGTCATGAAATGCTTGGATCAAGTCTGCATCAATCTTAGAAGTGATCACATCCACACACTGGCTGCCCTTACACAAAAAGATATTTTCCTGGTTTGGTGCGTCCGCACACAGCACCAAATCAATCCCCAACTCTTTGGCATATTCCATAAACAGATCTTTCTCATCAAAAGCCCTGCAATTATATACTGTCACCTGCATCTTTCTTCCTTCTTTCTCTTCTTCCTTCTTACGTTAACGTCTATTGCTCCGCCTAAGCCTATCGTTACACTCTAGGATTTCTTAATGTTTTTCTCACCTTTCTTAGAAATAATCTTCTTAATGATCAACGGTTCCTCTATTCTGATCTTAGACGCCTCTTCTAATTCACGTTCTTCCTTCTCAGCGCTCCGCAATTTCTTCTGATAACTGCTCTCTATCTCACGCTCATACTCTTCCACAATCGCAATATCCTCCGGACGGATTCTTCGAAACTTATTAAAACCTGCTGTCAGAATCTGGATACTCTGCTTCGTGGTGTCAAAAACGCCTTCCTCATACAGGTTAAGAACAATAATGCCGATCGGTACTGCAAGAATCATTCCCATCACACCGGCGGCCTTATAACCGATAAACAGAAGAAACAAGGTAGGAATGGCATCCATCCCAATGGAGTCCCCAACAATCTTAGGCTGGATTACCTGTCGTACAAGCTGTCCTGTGCACCAAATGATGAGCAGTCCCACAGCCATTTTATAATCATTGCTCAAGATCTCAACGATAGCCCAGGGAATCATAACGGTTCCTGTGCCAAATACCGGAAGAAAATCCAGAAAGGCAATACCCAGAGCCACAAGGGGGGTATACCGGACTTTCAGAAAAAACAGACCGATCACCAACATCAGATAGATCCAGCACTCTATCTTGAATTGTGCCTTAAAATATCCGCCTACCGCATTCCTAAAGCTCCTGCGGATCAAGTCAAAACGATAGAGCACTGCATCTGGCACATATTTCTTCATAATGTTGGTGACATATGCCTTATCAGCTACGAAGAAGTAAGCAGACAGAATACACATGATGATTCCCAAAAAGATATCCGGAAGCTGTTTTGCCACATTCCCTACTGCCTCAAAAGTCGGCGTACCTATACTCTCAATCAGGCCCCCAAAATAAGTCCCCATCTCAGAGCCAATATTATCCAATGTCTTCTGCGTATCTACTGGCAGTCTGCTGTAAATCCCTTCCAGATTGTCCCCCACCTCATTAAACTCTGCCAAAATACTATCCCAAAGCATCGGCAGCTCATTGACAAAATTGACGCCTTCTTTCACCAAACGCACGCCGATCACATAAACTAGAAGGATTACCACCGCCAATACCGCAACAATAACGATGACTGACGCTCCCTTTCGCCGTATCTTCAGTTTCTCCTCAAAAAATCTTACCACCGGCGATGCAATCATGGCAATGATCCACCCTATGAGAAACGGCATAAAGAAGAGGATGCATTTTGGAAGCAGAAAGATACATAACAATAACGCCACAAGCGCTGTGACCAGGTTCAAGATAACTTTCAGATATGTCTTAATCGATTGTCTCATCCGTATTCCTCCAATATAACTATTCCAGCTTTCCCTCTATCGCAAGAAGTCAGACATCTTCCTCATTCTCTTCTTCCATGATCCTATCCAAAAGCTCATAAATTTCTTCTCTCCCCTGCTTAGACAAAGAAGAATAAGGAATAATCGTCGTATCCTCAACCACCGCAAGTGTATCACATATCATCTTCAGTTGTTTTGCTACCTGGCTTCTCTTGATTTTATCGAGCTTTGTCGCAATAATAACCGGTTTATAGCCCCTGTCCAGGATCCAGTCATACATGATCTGGTCATTTTCAGAAGGCGCATGCCGGATATCGATTAACAGAAATACCGTCCGTATCTTCTTTGACTGATGCAGATAATCTTCAATCAGCTTGCCCCACTGCGCTTTCACCTGCTGGTTCGCAGTGGCATAACCATACCCCGGAAGATCCACGAAATACATCTGTCCATTGACATTGTAATAGTTAATGGTCTGCGTCTTCCCTGGCTGGGAACTGGTACGTGCCAGTGCCTTACGGTTCATAAGGCCATTGATCAAAGAAGATTTCCCCACGTTGCTTTTGCCGGCAAACGCGATCTCAGGCAGTCTATTTTCAGGCAGTTTACTGGTAATACCACACACAGTTTCCAAATTAACATTCTTAATAACCATTCTCTTCTCCTATATTCCTCATTCATTTTCTTATGACATTATGATTCCACAAACGTATACCCCACAACCTCCTCCATACATTCTACCATATGAATCTCTAATCCTTCTGTAATTTCTCCATCCAATTCCGCAATATCTTTCGCATTTTCTTTCGGTACGAGAACCGTATGTACGCCAGCCATCTTTGCCGCAAGGATCTTTTCTTTCAGGCCACCAATTGGAAGCACCCTCCCACGCAGAGTGACTTCTCCGGTCATAGCCACATCCGCCCGTACCTGCCTGCTAGTCACCGCAGACAAGATAGCAGACGCCATCGTAATTCCGGCAGACGGTCCATCTTTTGGAACCGCTCCCTCTGGAATATGGATATGGAAATCCCTGGTCTGAAACAAATCTGCCGGGATCTGGTACTGCTCCCCTACAGACCGCACATAGCTCATGGCGATCCGGGCCGATTCTTTCATAACATCTCCCATCTGACCTGTTAAGTCAATCTCACCTTCTCCGGGCATCATATTGACCTCAATCTGCAAGGTATCGCCGCCCACGCTGGTCCACGCCAGCCCTCTGACAATGCCCACTTCGTTCTTCCCTGCAACCTTATCCTGACTATACTTCGGTTTTCCCAGATAGTGCTCCAGATCCTCTGCGGCAATTTCCACTTTCTCCGTTTCCTGTCTACCTTCCAGAATCTGTCTTCTTTCCAGGATTTTTCTCGCTTCCTTACGGCACACTGCCCCAATCTGGCGTTCCAGGCCACGTACCCCTGCCTCTCTCGTATACAGGCGTATCATTGCATGCAGCGCCTCATCAGTGAATGTAATTTCACCTTCTCTGATACCGTTTTTATCCATCGCCTTCTTCACCAAATGTTCTCTGGCGATATGAAACTTCTCATTTGCCGTATAACTGTTAATCTCGATCATCTCCATGCGGTCTAATAACGGCCGCGGAATCGTATCTGTACTATTCGCTGTGGCAAGAAACAACACTTCCGACAGATCTATGGGAATCTCCACATAATGATCTCTAAATGCACCATTCTGTTCCCCGTCCAGCACTTCAAGCAATGCGGCGCTCGGATCCCCTTTGTAGTCACTGCTCACCTTGTCGATCTCATCCAGCAGAAGCAGAGGATTCTTGACTCCCGCCTGCCTGACAGCATTGGTAATTCTGCCCGGCATAGCGCCCACATAAGTCTTACGGTGCCCTCTGATCTCCGCCTCATCCCTAATGCCACCCAGACAAATACGGACATATTTCTTATTGAGCGCCTCGGCAACACTTCTTGCAATCGACGTCTTACCTGTTCCTGGCGGCCCAACAAGACATATGATCGGGCTTCTTCCTTTGCCAGTCAGTGCACGTACTGCAAGATATTCCAGTATCCGTTCCTTCACTTTATCCAATCCGAAATGATCTTCATTTAGAATCCGCTCTGCCCTGGCAAGATCATGATTCTCTTTGGCTGCCTTATCCCAAGGCAGTTCCAGCAGCGTCTCAATGTAAGCACGTTCCACCGCGCTTTCTGAATTGCTGCCTGCGACATTCTTATAGCGGCCGATCTCCTTGCGGATCTTCTCTTTAACCTCTTTTTTCGCTTTTAACTTATTCACTGCCGCTTCAAACTGTTCTACATCCGAATCGGTATTATTCTCTCCCAGCTCCTCTTTAATATAATGTAACTGCTCCCGCAGGATATACTCTTTTTGATGTTGATCAATGCGTCCCTTGATATTCTTGGCCAGCTCGTTCTTGATCCGGATCACCTCAACTTCCTGCACCAGAATATCTGTCAGAACTTCAAACCGTTCCCGCACGGCTACCGCACCCAGGATCTTCTGTTTATCTGCCACAGACAATGGCATATTAATGGTAATACAGTCCAACAGTTCTCCCAGCGGCATACTATTCTCAATCTGATCAGCTACCGCCTTACCTACTTTTGGAAAACAGGTGTAGTATGACGAAAACGCTTCCTTGACTGTTCTGGTCATTGCCTCTTCTTCCACTTCTGAAATCCCTGTCATATCATCCTTTTCTACTGACAGTTCTGTCATAATATAGCTGCTTTCCTGCACAAACCTACACAGTCTCCCCCTGTGCTTTCCTTCTACCAGGACACGCAGAACATGTCCCGGCAGTTTCGTCACTTGTTTGATCACCGTAACTGTTCCAACTTCATAGACATCTTCGAAACCCGGATCTTCCTCTTCCGCCTCCTTCTGGGTAACGACAAGCAGCCTCTGGTCTGATAACATCGCCTGCTCCACCGCCTCTGTCGACTTATGCCTGCTTAAGTCAAAATGAATCACCATTCCCGGCAAGATCGACAATCCCCGAAGTGTCACTGTAGGAAGGATCTGCGTCTCTATTCCCATGATATTTTTATAAGCTATAGCTCCTGCATTGATATCACTATATTCCCTGTTATTCTCTGTTTCTCTATTCATAGATTACCCTCTTTTTGTATCATCCAGACAGGTTTTCCCATAATAGTCCAGCCTTTCGCTAAACTCCTTACATGGCAACAAACGCCGCCTATATTCCGGCGACGTTTCTCAAAATCCTACTTCTACTCAGCGCGCAGCAGTTTGTTGCGGTAGATGATCCTCGGTTTTCCCTTGCCGTCCACCACTTCTTTCGTCAATACGCACTCCGCTATGTTGTCATCTGACGGAATCTCATACATGACATCCATCAGAACATCTTCCATAATAGAACGGAGTCCTCTGGCTCCAGTCTTACGCTCATAAGCCAGATGCGCGATCTCTCTGACCGCCTCTTCCTCGACTTCCAGCTTAACCTCATCAAACTCGAACAACTTCTTATACTGCTTGATCAGAGCATTCTTCGGTTCCTGCAAAATACGGAGCAGCGCTTCCTGGTCCAGTCCATCCAGCGTCACAGTAATCGGCACACGTCCGATAAATTCTGGGATCAATCCAAATTTCATCAGATCCTGTGACGATACCTCCTTCAATACCGCACCGATGTCTTTACTGCTCTTCTCAACAATCTGTGCATTGAATCCGATAGAATTCCGGTCCAAACGCTCTTCCACAATTTTCTCAAGCCCATCAAAAGCACCGCCACAGATAAACAGAATATTAGAAGTATCAATTTGGATCAGTTCCTGATGCGGATGTTTCCTGCCGCCCTGCGGCGGCACGCTCGCTACCGTACCTTCCACGATCTTTAGAAGCGCCTGCTGGACACCTTCTCCGGAAACATCTCTCGTAATGGAGACGTTCTCACTTTTCTTAGTGATCTTATCAATCTCATCGATATAGATAATACCATACTGCGCTCTGTCAATATCGTAATCCGCCGCCTGGATCAGCTTCAATAGAATATTCTCTACATCTTCTCCCACATACCCTGCCTCAGTCAGCGTCGTCGCATCTGCAATCGCAAAGGGTACATTGATGATCTGCGCCAGCGTCTGCGCCAGGTAAGTTTTGCCTGAACCGGTAGGTCCTATCATAATGATGTTGCTCTTCTGGAGTTCCACACCGTCTTCTTCCTCCGTCGCAAGCACTCTCTTGTAATGATTGTAAACCGATACCGCCAGTACTTTCTTGGCTTCTTCCTGTCCGATCACATAGTCATCCAGAAACCTCTTGATCTCTACCGGCTTCAAGAGATTGATCTCCATCTCCTCCACTGCCGGCTCTTCCTCATACTCTTCTTCTATGATATCTGCACAGATGTCTACACATTCATCACAAATATAAACGCCTGCCGGACCTGCAATCAATTTCCTGACTTGTCCCTGCGTCTTATTGCAAAAAGAACACCTCACCTTATCATCAGAACTCTTTCCTGCCATTTTAATGTTTCCATGCCTTTCTCTTCACTATTTAGCGGCCATAAGGCATTACAAAGCCTCACAGCCGCATTATGAAATCCTGCCTAAACAGCACTGGCGTGATTGGTGATAATACGGTCAATCAATCCATAAGAAAGCGCCTCCTCAGCTGTCTTCCAATTATCCCTCTCGGTATCCGCCATGATCACCTCGAAATCCTGTCCCGTATTCTCCGCCATGATCCTTGCCATCTTCTCTTTCGTGGCCAGAATATGCTTCGCTGTAATCTCAATCTCCGTTGCTTGTCCCTGTGCACCGCCAGCGGGCTGGTGAATCATGATCTCCGCATTGGGAAGCGCCATTCTTTTACCTTTCGTACCGCCTGCCAGAAGGAAAGCACCCATGCTGGCAGCCATACCGATACATACAGTATTTACATCACATTTGATAAAATTCATCGTGTCATAGATTGCCATTCCAGCTGTGATCACCCCGCCCGGACTGTTGATATACAGATGAATATCCTTCTCAGGATCCTCAGACTCCAAAAAGAGCATCTGGGCAACGATGACACTCGCGGAAACATCATTTACTTCTTCTCCCAGAAAGATGATCCTCTCCTTTAACAATCTTGAATAAATGTCGTATGAGCGTTCTCCTCTGGAAGTCTGCTCAATGACATAAGGTATTAAAGCCATGTTAATCCTCCGTTTTGTTCCAAAATATCTGCTTTTCTTTATCCTGCCATGACCGATCGCATTACTCTTCCACTGCATTCTCTGCCACAAACGCAGCAGCCTTTCTGACAGCCAAATCTAACAGGATGTTCTTCTTCTCTTTCTCACCCATGAGTTCTTTGACTTTATCTACTTCCATCTGGTATACATCAGCCATGGTCTTTAGTTCTTCTTCATAATCTGCTTCGGTTGCTTCAATCTTCTCCGCCTTGGCAATCGCTTCCAGCACAAGTCTAGACTTGATCCGCTCTTCTGCCTGTGGTTTCACCTGCTCTACCAGCTTCTCATAAGTCGCACCTGTGAACTGCATATACTGTTCCATGCTCATGCCCTGCATTGTAATCCTCTGGGCAAACTCGTCCACCATCTGTCTCTGCTGTGTCTCAAGCATTGGCGCAGGAATCTCCATCTCACTTGCCGCCACTGCCGCCTGCACTGCTTCATTCTCTCTAGCCGTATCAGCATCTTTTGCTTTCTTCTCTGCCAGGTTCTTTCTTATATCTTCCTTATACTCTTCCAGCGTCTCAAATTCAGATACTTCGCTTGCAAACTCATCATCCAGTTCTGGAAGTTCTTTCTCCTTGATCTCCTTTACAGTACACTTGAAGACAGCCTCCTTCCCCTGCAGCTCCTCCGCCTGGTACTCTTCTGGGAAAGTTACTTTCACTTCTACTTCCTTACCGATCTCAGCACCTACAAGCTGTTCCTCAAATCCAGGGATAAATGCACCGGAACCGATGGTAAGCGGATAATTCTCTCCCTTACCTCCCTCAAAGGCTACACCGTCCACAAAACCTTCGAAATCGATCACGGTCATATCACCGTCTTTTACTGGTCTGTCTTCTACTGTGATATTTCTCGCATTATGATCACGCTCTTTGTTGATCTGTGCCATCACATCTTCTTCTGTGACTTCTCTGTCGATCTTCTCAATCTTAACACCCTTGTACTCTCCCAGCTTGACCTCCGGCTTGAGGGCGACCGTTGCCGTGAAAATAAAGGGCTTACCTGCTTCAATCTGTGTCACCTCGATCCTCGGAGAAGATACAATATCTTCCTCACACTCCTCCAATGCCTTGTCATAAGCGTCCGGGATCAATTCATTGGCGGCATCCTCATAGAATACTTCCTTGCCATACATCTTCTCTACCATCTGGCGTGGTACTTTACCTTTCCTAAAACCAGGAATGCTGATCTGCTTCTTCTGTTTCTGATAAGATTTCTCGATTGCTTTCTCCAAATCCTCTGCGCTTACTTCTACCGTAAGCTTCGCCATGTTCTTTTCTAATTTTTCTACCTGTAAACTCATTATATGGGTTCCTCCTTCAAATGCCTCTGCGACATGCGGAAGCCCTCGTCTGCCCCTAGTCACAGTCATTTAAGCATTATAGCATAAACTCTCAGAAAATACCAGATAGTTTTTCTGCTATATGCCGATGTTTTATTAGCTTTTATCAGTTGTTTCGTGACTCTAGCCGTCTTGTACCTGCCCAATTCCTACTCTTACTCCCTGCAGCAGCTCCACATCCTCCTCCCTGTGAGTAGTGACAAGCAAAGGTCTTCCTGCCTGGTGTCTCATAAGATATGCTGCGCTTCGCGCACGGTTCTCCTCATCCAACCCAGCAAACGGTTCATCCAGGATCAAAACGGGCAGCCCTGACAATACTGCCCTGAGCAGTGCCACACGTCTACGCATACCACCACTCAGATTTCTGACTGGTTCTGCCAGACACTCTTCCGGCAGAATCTCAGCCGCCTGCATTCTAATATAATCCACTAGCTGTTCTCTGTTCATCCTCTTGTTTCCCTGCCTGTGCATTCCCAGAAGAATATTACAGACCACGTCACAATCTTCACAGAGCCTGTCCTCCTGAAAAACCATACCGATGTTGGGAGGCATCCCTGTAACCATACCTTGGTCTGCTTCTTCCATACCTGCCGCCACTCTCAGCAGTGTCGTCTTACCTCCCCCGGAAGGCGCCATCAGCAGATACCGCCCTTCCTTGCCCATGGAAAGCGTGAAATCACACAGAACTGATTTTTCGTTGTAGGATTTGCTTACATGCCTAATCTGAATTTCTTCTACCGCATTTTCCATCGTTTTGCCTGAATCTTTTCTGAATCTGTAAATTCCCCAGACCGGATACGGCCTCCAGCCAGCAAATCCTTTTACCAGCCATAAAACCACTTTCTCAAAACAGAAGCTAAGCAGTACAATGGTTAGTGTCCAAGCAAACAGACCTGCCGTATCCAGATAGATCTTCGACATGTAAATTCTCTCTCCCAAAGAACCCTCCGGCAGCCCAATAATCTCTGCCGCTACGCCAGATTTCCAACTCATTCCCAGTGAAATTCTCAAACAGCTGTCCAAACAGGGCATCAACGCCGGCCTATAAAGATAGAGGAACCTTTTCCAGCCAAAAATTCCATAGAGATCTGCCATCTCCAAAAGCTGGCAGTCCGTGTTCCTGAACCCCGCAACAGTGTTCACATAGACATTAGGAAAAACAATCAGAAAACTGATCCAAAGAGAAAGACGGGTAGATCCAAACCAAATCAACAAAAGAACCACAAAAGACGCTACCGGAACTGATTTCAATACCGCCATCACAGGCGCCAGCACTTCCTTTACAAGAGCAAACCGGTAGCTGACCGCTCCAAACAACAATCCACACAAAAAGGCCAGGAAAAATCCCAGCCCGATCCTCGTAAAGGTGCCCAAAACAATCAGTGTAAAATCAGGACGCACTGCATTCTCCACAAAAGACTTTAGAACCTGCAGCGGTCCTACCAGCAGAATCCGATTATCTGTCCATATCGCCGTCAGATGCCAGATGACTAACCAGAGTAGAACAATCACGCTCCTTCTGATCTGTTTATGTGTGTCTTTCTTCATGAGTAATGCCCGTGCCTTTCTCCCCAGCCTCTAAACTCTTCTTTTATCTATCTGCTATAATAAAAGTCTTCTCCTGGCAGGCCGCCGCCCACAGACGCTGGATCCTGCTCACACAATACAGTAAGATAACCGGAGAGCGCTGTCTTCATCTCTTCCCCGTCTAGATAAGTGATATTGCACGACGGTATCGCTTTCTCTGCCACCGCCGCTTTCTCGATGATACCTGCCGCTGCGACCAACTGCGCTGTCTCCTCCACGTGCTCTTTTGCATACGCTGCACTGGCAGCATGTTCTTCCAGAAACTGATCAACAGCCTCCTGATTTTCTGCCAGAAATCCTTTGCGCACCACTGTCACACCAGTCACAAGGCTGCTGCCGCCTTCTCCCTGTACAGCTGCCCACTCCTCAGTCAGGTCCATCACCACGGACAGCTTCTCGTTCTGTGCACAAGCTGCTGTCACAAAAGGCTGTGGAAGTACCCCAATTGCCGCTGGATCCTCAGCCAACACTGCTGCAACTTCTGTTGCCTCAGATTTGTATTCTAATGTCACATCCGCTGTCGTCAATCCGTTTGCCCCAAGCAAATACTGCATCACATAATCCGGCGTTGTTCCCTTCCCCGTCATGTACACTGTCCTGCCCTTAAGGTCTGCCATCTTTCCAATCTTGTCATCACCAGTGACTATATACAGGACCCCCAGCGTATTGATATCAATTACCGCAACATCCCCTTCCGCTCTGTTGTATAGCACACTCGCTACGTTGGCCGGTATCAGTGCGATATCCAGATCTCCGGAAAGCATAGCGGGAAGCAGTTCATCTGCCGCTGCCGTCATGGTAAATTCATAGGTATTGACACTCTCTCCCTTCTCAGACTGATCCATCAGATATACCAGTCCGATGGATGTAGGTCCTTTCAGGGAACCGATCCTCACCTTCACTTCTTCTTGATCAGAAATGTTATCCTCTTCTGTATCCACCTGTCCCCCGCCTATGCTGTCCACAGGTTTTTCTTCCACACTCTGTTCTATGTTATCAGCCACTTCCTTTTCTGTATCAGAACTTTCTTCTCCCACCATGTCTTCCTGTACCACACCAGGTTCTGCTCCTGCATCTTTCTCCTGTCCTGTACCACATCCTGCCAACAGCACAGCACATAAGATCATACTTATGATCCCCAAAACTTTTTCATTCTTCCTCTTCATAACCATTCCTCTCTTCCCGCTCCAAAGGACGTACCCTGTTCTTCCTACTTCTTTGACAGCAGACAATCCGGCCTGATTCAAACCGCATTTTAGTATAGCTGATTTTCTGTAAAAAAACAAGAAAACTACGCCAAAAGACGTTAGACAAACTGCGTCAAGAAACGGCAGACAAAGAAAGGGAGCCGCCACGCAGCTCCCCCTCTTTTTGTTACCTGTTCGCTTATTTCATCTGTTCTTCCTGGCTCTTGATCATTCTACGAACCATCTCACCACCGATGGAACCAGCCTCTTTGGATGTGAGGTCACCATTGTAACCCTCTTTCAGATTAACACCTAACTCAGATGCAACCTCTGTCTTGAAACGATCCATAGCTGCCTTAGCTTCAGGAACTTCTACTCTATTCGTCTTGTTGCTTGCCATTTCTTTCACCTCCGAAATACTTTTGAATGAAATCTATATGATTGAGATAAGCGCTGCCGTTTATACGCTTATCCCAGATACGCCTGCCCTTCCAGATTGAAATCTTTCCAGTGCTGCGATTCAAAATTGAATCCCGTCGTCTGTTAAAGCGTTCACTTTATCGCTTATCTTGATGTTAGTATGTTCGGATGGCATGAAAATATAATGGTAAGTTTTGCCAATATTATACCTCAAATACAATGTTCTTCGCCATCTCGCCAGCTGCTTCCTCTCCCTGCAGCCGTTCCAGCACTGCCAATGCAAACGGTACCGCAGCACCCATGCCGCGTCCTGTCACGAGATTACCGTCAATGACCGCCGGTTGTTCCAGCACCTGTGCGCCCTCCAGATGGTTTTCCCAGGACGGATAACAACAAGCTTTCCTGCCTTTCAGAATACCTCTGTGTCCAAGAATACTCGGCGCGGCACAGATTGCCGCCACGATTTTCTTCTGTGAAACAAAGGCATCTACCTGCATCATGAGCGCTTCGCAGGCCTCCAGATTTGCCGTCCCCGGCATACCACCCGGAAGTACAATCAGATCCAGACTGTCGAAGTCCACTTCCGAGATCACTGCGTCCATCTCCACTGCAATCGCGTGGGATCCCGCCACCTTTCTCTCTTCTGACACAGATACCATGGCCGTATCTACGCCAGCCCGACGCAGAATATCCACAACGGTCAATGCCTCAATCTCTTCATAACCTTTTCCAAAAAAAACTGCTGCTTTACTCATTCTTTATCTCCTCTGTTCGTCTATATCTTCCTCGACGATCTCTTTTCTGACAGTCTGCCTGCCGCTTTACACCTACTAATGCCTTTGTTATAATTTCCTTAATCAAAATCATAATCTTAGAAGGCAATAGAAAGGAAAAACCATGGAAATCGAACGTAAATTCACGATCAGCAAGTTACCCGACAATCTTGAACACTATACCTGTCACACGATCGAGCAGGCTTATTTAAATACTAACCCCGTTGTCAGGATCCGCCGTCAGGATGATGAATACTATCTAACCTATAAGGGGAAAGGAATGCTGTCCAGGGAGGAGTACAATCTCCCTTTAGACCAGGCTTCCTACGAACATCTGCGCAAAAAAGCGGATGGAAATCTGATCTCCAAAAAGCGTTACGTCATACCCATCGAGCATCCGGCATTTTCGTCAGAGTACTCCGAAAATATTGACCATACCAGTCTTAATGTAGAACTGGATATTTTTGAAGCACCCTTTGCCCCTCTGGTGATAGCGGAAGTGGAATTCCCCAACGTGGCGATGGCCAACGCCTTCCTGCCTCTTGACTGGTTTGATCAGGACGTGACACAGGACCCAGCCTATCACAATTCCAATTTAAGTCGTTTCCAGGTATGAACCTTACGGCAGAGAAGTTTACGACAATCTGCCATATAATTTGGTCATATCGTAGATTTTCCCTGCCAGTTCTTCTGTAAACTCGCCTGGCAGCATCCGCCATTTCCAGTTCGTTCCCAGTGTTGAAGGCACGTTCGTCCTGGCCTCTGCACCAAGTCCCAGATAATCCTGCATGGGAATCACGCAAGTGTCCGATACACTGGACATTGCCGCCCGGATAAACACCCACTGTACATCCTTACGGCTGCGGATATCCAGATACTTCTTCGCAAACGCTTTGTCCTTGCGGTTTAACACTGTATACCATCCAAGGGTCGTATCATTGTCATGTGTACCTGTATATACTACGCTGTTTGATCCATAATTATGAGGCAGGTAGTCACTCTCTTCCCTGGAGTCAAACGCAAACTGCAAAATTTTCATTCCTGGATAGCCCGTCTTTTTGACCAGCTTGATCACCGAGTCGGTTAAATATCCCAAATCCTCCGCGATCACAGCTTTATTCCCCAGCTTAGCCTTCATTGTCTTGAAGATGTCATAACCGGGGCCTTTCTCCCAATGACCAAATTCTGCCGTCTCATCTTCGTAGGGAATTGAATAATACTCGTCAAAGCCACGGAAATGGTCGATCCGCACCACATCATACAGGCGGTAACAATAGTCGATCCGTTTCATCCACCATGCATACTCTGTCTCCTTATGATACTCCCAACGGTACAGAGGATTTCCCCACAACTGCCCCGTCGCTGAGAAAGCATCGGGAGGGCAGCCGGCCACCGCAATCGGCGTCAGCGTCTCATCTAACTGAAACAATTCTGGATTAGCCCATGTATCAGCACTGTCAAAAGCAACATAAATCGGAATGTCACCAATAATCTGAATCTTCTTCTGATTCGCATATGCTTTCAACGCCGTCCATTGTTTTGCAAACAGATACTGCTGGAACTTAAAAAATTCCACTTCCTCTGCATACTCTTTCCGGTAGCGCTCCATCGCCTCCGGTTTGCGCAGCTTAATGTCTTCCTCCCACTCAATCCAACTTACACCGTCAAAGGAGTTCTTGACCGCCATATAGAGTGCATAATCTTCCAACCAGAAGCTGTTCTCCTCCACATACTTCAAAAAAGCTTCCTCTTCTTCTATATGACTGTTATGGAAAGCCGTCCGCAGTACCTTAAATCTGGAGAGATATATTTTCTCATAATCAATATATCTGTCATCCTCCCCGAAATCACATGCTTCACAATCTTCTGCTGTCAGATACCCCTCCTCTACCAGCGTCTCCAGATCAATATAATAGGGGTTCCCTGCAAAAGTCGAAAAAGACTGATACGGAGAATCTCCATATCCCGTTGGTCCAAGAGGCAAAATCTGCCAGTAGGACTGCCCAGCTTTCTTTAGAAGATCGATAAATTCATATGCCTGTTTCGAAAACGTGCCAATCCCATACTTAGAAGGAATACTCGATACCGGCAGCAAAATACCACTTTTTCTCATAATAGCGCTATCCTTTCTCACGTTATTCACGGTCTCATTACCATAGGTTAAATATATAACCTATTCCTAATTTTGACAATAGAAAATCAGAACTTTTCCGTCAATTCTTTTACAGAAGTAAAGATCAAATGTGGCATTACTTCAGACTTTTTTACGTCTTCCATCGTCGCCTCTCCACTTAAGACAAGTACACTCTTTAGTCCGTTATTCCTTCCCGCCGCAATATCCGTATACAGTCGGTCGCCTACCATAGCGATCTGCTCCCTCTGGGTATGTACCCTGGTTGCCAGATATTCTATAATATCTTCATTAGGCTTACCTATGATCCTGTCAGGATACCGGAATGCTGAGGCGTGGATAAAGGCGTGGATTGCCCCTGCATCAGGGATAAAGCCTGTTTCAGTCGGACAGTTATAATCTGGATGCGTAGCCAAATAAGGAAGACCTGCCCTGACATGATCACATACCATACACATCTTCTGATAATCCAAAGATGTATCAAAAGCCGTCACTACCACATCTGGATGCTCTTCTTCCAACAAAATACCTGCCCGCTTAAACTCCTCCTGTAGTAAGGAATTCCCAAGCAGAAATACCTTCGCTCCAGGAAACTTACGCTTCAGATAATAGATCGTGGCCTGGCCGGACGTGACAATCTTCTCTTCTGTAATGTCAAGCCCCATCCGATGCAGTTTCTCCACATATACAGCCGCGTTTTTAGACGAATTATTCGTCACAAACACATAGCTTCTGCCCGTCTCTTCAATCCGGTGCAAAAACTCCAGCGCACCATCAATCCATCTTTCCCCCAGATAGATCGTACCATCCATATCCAGCGCAAAACAACGTACCTCATTTAATATCTGTTCCTGATCTTCATTGACAATCGGAATCTGTCCTTGCATAGCTTCCTTCCTTTCTGTACTGCTTTGTCCCAAT
Organism: uncultured Lachnospiraceae bacterium; assembly: GCA_951800685.1. Classification (GTDB taxonomy): domain Bacteria; phylum Bacillota; class Clostridia; order Lachnospirales; family Lachnospiraceae; genus UBA3282. The sequence continues at coordinate 25,265 of CATOJY010000020.1, read as the reverse complement.
TCTATTGAAACAGCGTCTGCTTTGTTCGATGCTTTCCGACATCTTTTCCGATTTATTATAGCACGCCTTCCTGATCTATGGTAATCTATTCTTATTAAAACAATGGAACGGCATGAAGTTACCGTTTCCTCTCTAAACAGGCGCCTTGAGGATAAGAACGGTAACCGCCCGAAAGAAGGTATGACATGAAGGAAAAACTCTACACCATTCCCCTAAACGATGCCATGAACGCAGGGGACGAATGTCCTTTCTGCTTCATAGAACGAAACGTTGAACAGGATCTTCTGGATTTCGTCTTAGGATCCGGCTCCTCTTACATGGAAAGCGATATCCGCGAGCAGACCGATCAGGCCGGTTTCTGCCGCGAACATTTCAAAAAAATGTTTGACTATGGAAATACGCTGGGTAATGCGTGGGTCCTGAAAACACACTACGTACAGATGAACCGTGAGATGCTGCAGCAGTTCAAAAATTTCAAACCTGGCAAGACTACACTCAAAGATAAACTCAGGAAACAGACAGAGCGCCAAAATCCCATCGGTATCTGGGTTGCGGAAAAAACCCGTTCCTGTTATATCTGCAAACGCTATGCAGATACCTATGAACGATATCTGGACACCTTCTTTGTCATGTATAAGAAGGATCCTGCTTTCCGGAACAGGGTTAAAAACAGCAAAGGATTCTGTCTGCATCATTTCGGAGATTTATGCGAGGGCGCCGACAGCCGCCTCAATGATAAAGAAAAACAGGAATTCTACGATATACTCTTCCCCCTGATGGAACAGAACATGGCCCGTCTCGCAGAAGATGTAGCCTGGCTGGTAGAGAAATTTGATTACCGTAACAAAGATGCCGACTGGAAGAATTCCAAAGACGCCATCCAGCGCGGTATGCAGAAATTAAAAGGGGGCTACCCTGCAGATCCGCCCTACAAGATGAACAAATAAAAAAACGAGCAGAGCTCGTTTGCTGGATTTGCCTGCGGCAGACTCGAAAACGGAAGGATTTCCTATCCTATTAAAACGGCTAAGGCTGTGCACTGTACAGTCTTAGCCGAACCAAATATCTTCTACATAGCATCCATCGACCCGTCATTGTCATCGGCATCATCATCAAAGAATTCTTCTACCTTAACCTCTGTCTTCTCAGCCGCTTCTTTGACTTTATCAGTCGTTTCCTTGACTACCCCTACGATCTTATCCGTCGCCTCAGCTTTAGCCGCGTTGAGTCCCTCTTTAAAATCTTCTGCCTTGTCAAGATCAAGATCTACATAATTGCGGTCTGCTTCTTTCGCCGCCTCATCATCATCTAAATCATCGTCGAAATCATCAAAATCATCATCGTCGTCAAAATCATCATCTACAGAAGAATCTTTATTCTGCAAACAATAGTAAACACCTGCTGCAACGGCTCCAAGAGCAGCTGTCACCATTAAAAACCTACCAAATTTTTTCGCCATGAACGTTCTCCTTTCAGCGTCTCTTATACCATTATATTAATACTATTTTGCCAAAATGAAAAGGGAATATGTATAAAAAATTTCTAATTATTTCCAAACACAACATCTTGTGGCAAAAAATTTCTCAATAACTAGTTTTTCTACGGACATTGAATCCCCTTGTTTTTTATGCTATATTAGAGTTCGACTGATAAAGTCAATTTTTGCTAAAATCTACGGGGTTACAGATGAACGAGAAATTTTTTGACTTAAAAAAGGAAAAGCAGGACCGCATGATCAATGCTGCACTCAAAATATTTGCATCGAATGGCTATAAACATGCAAGCACAGACGATATCGTGGCTGAGGCAGGCATCAGCAAAGGCCTTCTCTTCCACTATTTCAAAAGCAAACTGGGACTTTACACTTTCCTTTACGATTACAGCACGCGCTTTATGAAACTGGAATTGACTACTGGAGTTCTTTCCTCCGCCAACGATTATTTTGAAATCCGTAAGCAGATTGAATTTGCCAAAATGCAGATATTGCGGAATTATCCTTACATGCAGCGTTTTCTGGAAACCTGTGCATCCGAGAATGTAAGCGAAGCACTGATGGCTACCGAACGGCAGCGCAGCGTTCTTTCTGATGTGTATGCTGTTTTAAAAAATCAGGCTGACCGCTCCCTCTTTGTCCCTGACATTTCCTACGAAAAACTGGATGCCATGCTGGATTACACCATAAGCGGCCTCATGGGCGCCCATTTCCGGGACGCATCTTTTCAGCCGGAGATGCTGTATGAAGAAATCGTCTCCTATCTGGACATGATGAAGCAGATCGCTTACAAGAAGTGACCTGCCTATAACCATACTTTTCTTAGGAGCGCCAGTCCTTTTTGGATTTCTTCCATTGACAGCGCTCCATAGCCCAGGATCAGCATTGCCGCATTCCCATGATCTGTTCCCATTCTGAAGTCCTGCATTTGGTAGACCTTAACGCCGGCTGCTTCCGCTTCCTGCGCCAGTGCTCTCTCACTTCGCCCTTTTCTGTCTGTCAAAATCACATGCAGTCCAGCGTTACTGCCAGATAATCGAAACGCTTTTTCAAATCCCCGCAATTCATTCAACAACAGATCATGCTTACTACGATATTGCTTCCGCATCTTATTCAAATACCGTTCAAAATGCCCATTTTCAATAAACTCGTTCAAAATCGTCTGGTCAATCCGGGATACCGTAGAAGAATAGAAACTGCAAGCCCGTCTGTAACGTTCCAACAGTGGATAAGGCAGTACCATATAGCTGATTCTAATTGCTGGCGCAATCGCTTTCGAAAAAGTCCCGATATAGACTACATTTCCATTGTTGTCTGACGCCTGCAAAGAAGGTAGTGGTTTCCCTTTATATCGGAATTCACTGTCATAGTCGTCCTCGATCAGATATCTGCCCTTCTCCTGCGCTGCCCACCTGAGTAACTCCATCCGCCTGCCGATCGGCATGGATATTCCTGTCGGGTACTGATGGGAAGGCATCACATAAGCCACCTTCGCATCCGTTTTCTTAAGCTCATCGACCCGGATTCCATATTCATCCATCGGGATTAACGACACAGGATATGCACAGGATTGAAAGATGTGATATGCTCTGGCATAAGTAGGATCTTCCATTGCCACATGCACATGCCGTCCCAGAATTTTTTCCAGCAAAAGAAGCAGGTAATCATTCCCTGCTCCTACAATAATCTGCTCCGGTTCACAATTCACGCCTCTCGATCCGTGGAGATAACGGCATATCGTCCTGCGAAGCGCAAAATCACCCTGCGGCTCCCCCAAAGAGAACAAGTCGCTGTTCGCATCAACCAGAATATTTTTCGTGATTTTTTTCCAGGTGGCATAAGGAAAAAAGTGCATGTCAATAGCATTCGGGGAAAAATCATATTTCCCTGCTTTCTGCCTGCCTTCACTATATGTCCTGGCATACCCGCCTGCGGGAAGCAGATCAACAGCACACAGACCTTCTATCACACTGACAAAATATCCCTGTCTTGGTCTTGCTTCCAGATAGCCTTCAGACACAAGCTGTCCATAGGCCATGTCAACGGTAGTCCGGGAAACCTGCAGATAGTCTGCTAGGAAGCGTGCCGAAGGCAGTTTCTCGCCGCGCAGCAAACTGCCAGCCCGGATTTCATCCCGGATAAATTCATAAATCTGTTCGTATAAAGTTTTCCCATTCTTTGGCTGTAACTGAATATGGATTGGCAGCTCTTTCATTTTCCAGACGGATTCTTTTCTTTCATCTTCGCCACGATCATTTCCTTAAGATCCCTTGTCTTATCCTTCATGCGTGGATTTGCAGAAGACTGCATAATGCTCGCTACCAGTCTGCTTGCTACATCATACTGCTCAAACCGCATGGCCGTAACCGCAATCAGATAATCCACTGTAGGCTCATCCATACCGCACATCGGGAAGTTCTCCGATTGTCTGGCATTAATAAAACCTTCCAGCGCATTGTGCAGAAATTCATTCTCCTCCTCTTCACACTGCTTTTTCTGTGCCTCATAGTCAGGAAGATTCTTGTCAAGATGCTCTGCCTTACCACGCAAAAGCCATGCCGTCTTCAAACAGATATAAGCTTTCTCACTGGCTTTCGTCTGCTTTACGATCGCATTGGCAAGCGCCAGTTTATAACGCTCCAGTGCTTCATCATAAGTATAAATCTCTTTCGTCTCTTTCTGCGGTTCAAAAGTTGCAGAAATCGTCTTCTTAATATTCTTAGCCTGCGGTGCTGTGACAAACTTAAAAAATCTGCTCAGTGCCGTATATCCGCAAAACGGGCACATGATAATATCATATTTCAACATATCAATCTGCTCATAACGCGGCCGTAAGTCCAAATCACTCCCAGACAGCTTCGCTTTACCAACCTTGACTGTTCTAGTCTTAAATTCCTTGTCGCAGATCGGACAAGTACAGGATTTATCAAACAGAAAGTCCTGCTCCTGTAAGGATGCTGCCGCTTTCTTTACTTCTACCCCAGCATCCTCCTTCTTAGGCTCTTCATAGACTTCCATATTCTCCAATTTACCCAATCCAAAACGTGCTAACCCTGACAATATTCCTGCCATAATACATCCTCCTGATCTATTTACTGTTTTATAACATCCCCTTCTTATTTCTTCGGCAGAACATAAGAACTCTTCAAAGAAACAATTCTGTTAAATACAAGCTGTCCCGGCTTAGAATCTTTGCAATCTACACAGAAGAAACCTTGTCTGACAAACTGGAAGCTGTCATATGCTTCTGCATCTTTGACAGACGGCTCAATATAACATTCCTTAAGAACAACCAGCGAATTCGGATTCAGATTCAGACTTCCATCCTCATTATAGACTCCTTTCTCCTCATCAATGATGTTCTCATAGAGCCTTATCTGTGCCCTTACTGCATCCGCCGCCGATACCCAGTGGATCGTTCCTTTCACCTTGCGTCCATCAGGACTGTTACCTCCTTTGGATGCCGGATCGTAAGTACAGTGCACTGTAGTGATCCTGCCATCATCATCCTTCTCATAGCTGACACATTTCACAAAGTAAGCTCCCATCAGGCGTACTTCATTGCCCGGAAATAATCGGAAATATTTCTTGGGCGGCTCCTCCATAAAGTCCTCTCTGTCAATATATAATTCTCTGGAAAAGGGCACTTCTCTCTTGCCAAGCGCTTCATTCTCCGGATTATTTACGATTTCCAAAATTTCCGTCTGCCCCTCCGGATAATTGTCAATTACCAGTCTTACCGGATCAAGCGCCGCCATTACGCGGGGTTTCTTCATCTTCAGGTCTTCTCTGATGCAGTATTCCAGCATGGAATACTCTGCAGAGGAATTCGCTTTGGAAACACCGCACAAGTCAACAAAAAGCTTAAGAGACTCTGGTGTAAATCCTCTCCTGCGAAGCGCTGCAATGGAAACAAGCCTGGGATCATCCCATCCGTCCACAATACCGTCTTCTACCAGCTTCTTAATATACCTCTTACCCGTAACCACATTAGTCAGATACATCTTAGCAAATTCGATCTGTTTCGGCGGATGCGGATATTCCAGTTCTTCAACAACCCAATTATAAAGAGGTCTGTGATCCTCAAATTCTAAGGTGCAGATAGAATGGGTAATGCCTTCGATCGCATCTTCAATCGGATGCGCATAATCATACATTGGATAAATACACCATTTATCACCCGTATTCTGGTGAGACAGGTGTGCGACACGGTACAGGATTGGATCCCGCATGTTGATATTAGGGGACGCCATATCAATCTTAGCACGGAGAGTCTTCTCCCCGTCAGCATATTTTCCTTCCTTCATCTCTTCAAACAGCCGCAGATTCTCCTCCACACTTCTGTCTCTGTTCGGATCATTGGTCCCTGGTTCTGTCAGCGTCCCCCGGTACTCCCTCATCTGCTCAGCTGACAGATCGGAAACATAGGCTTTCCCTTTCCTGATCAACTTAAGTGCGCCTTCATACATCTGCCCAAAATAATCTGAGGCGAAGAAAAGCCGGTCTTCGTAATCTGCCCCAAGCCATTTCACGTCTGCCTTAATGGATTCTACGAACTCACTTTTCTCTTTCGTAGGATTCGTATCATCAAAGCGAAGATTAAACTTACCGCCGTACTGCTCTGCCAGCCCCGCATTCAGTAATATGCTCTTGGCATGCCCAATATGAAGATAACCGTTAGGTTCTGGGGGGAATCTCGTGTGAACCGCATCATAAGTTCCTTCCGCCAGATCTTTATCAATGATCTGCTCAATGAAATTCCTGGAAACCACTTCCTTCGCATCTTTCTGTGTTGTCTGTTCCATCATGTTCTTTTCATTCTCACCCATAGATACTCCCTGCGGCTGTACCTTCTACGCAACAGCCTTTCTTTTTCATAATCATGTCCGTACCTTATCCTGTGGTACAAAACGCTTCTGCCTTCCTCCTATTGTGTCGAAACGCAAAAATGCAATATCTATCCGTATTGTAACATAGGCCGCCCAAAATAGAAAGCAGAAAAATCTGCTCCTTCCGTATCAGGTACCATGCTCTGTATGCAGAGGCACTCCACCCCGCTTGATACCGAATTTCTCCCTCATTGCCAGAAGTGCTTCAATCTGCTCCTGCGTAAGCTGCTTCTGACTCCCCAGGATCCTGTCTGTGATCAACAAAATCTTCGCATAATATTCCATAGACTCCAGATGGTAGTACGCAGCATAGGGTTCCTCAGCCCAGGTTACCGCGCCATGGTTTGCTAACAGGACACCATTATGGGTCCGGCAGTAAGGTGCGACCGCTTCTGGCACCTCCTCACTCCCCAGCTCCGCGTAAGGCGCAATCGGCACATCCCCCAAAGTAATGACTGCTTCCGCCAGAACTGGTTGTGAAAGTGGGATCCCCGCTATCGCGTAGCAGGTACAGATCGGCGGATGGGCATGACATACCGCCTGGATATCCTGGTTCTCCTGGTAAGCACGCAGATGCATTTTTAACTCGGAAGAAGGCCTGTAGCTCCCTTCTAGCAGATTTCCCTCTAGATCTACCTTAACAAGCATCTTTTTCTTCATATAGCCTTTGGAAACCCCTGTGGGAGTTGCCCAGACTTCGTTATCCCCTGTCTTTATGGAAATATTGCCGTCATTGGCGGCCACAAAATTACGCGCATACATACGCTGGCCGATATCTATGATAACCTTTTTTGCCTTCTTTTCTGATAAATATTCCATCCCCATATCTCCCCGCTCTTGTACAAATTTGGTGATCTTTAGAAGATCTTATTGTTCTTTACGAAGATTTCCCGCAATGACTCCGTATAAGGCGCTCTCGCAATCCCATATTCTGTCACGATGCCAGCAATCAGATCATGGTCTGTCACATCAAACGCCGGATTATAGACCTTCACTCCCTCTGGAGCCATCGGTTTCTCATACCACATATCCGTCACTTCATGTGTCGGACGCTGTTCAATCATAATGTCAGCTCCAGTAGCCGTATGCAAGTCGATTGTGGAAGTAGGCGCACAAACATACACCGGCACATGATACCGCTGCGCAACCGCCGCAACCACAGAAGTACCGATCTTATTGGCAACATCGCCATTGGCTGCCACACGGTCACAGCCCACAAACACTGCATTGATCCATCCATTGCGCATGACAGCTCCAGACATATTATCGCAGATTAGCGTCACATCCACCCCCGATGCATATAATTCATAAGCGGTCAGTCTTGCTCCCTGCAACAGAGGTCTTGTCTCATCCGCAAACACCCGGAAATGATACCCCCGCTCCTGTCCTAAGTAGATAGGCGCTGTCGCTGTACCGTATCTGCATGTAGCGAGCTGTCCAGCGTTGCAGTGTGTCAGAATGCCGTCTCCCGGTTTCACCAGCGTCAGCCCATACTCACCGATCGCCTTACATACCTGGATGTCCTCTTCCTTGAGAGCGACTGCTTCTTCTTTCAGTTTCTTCTTGATCTCTGTTACCGGCAGGCGGCTGTTTTCTGTGCAGATTCTCTCCATTCTATTCAGCGCCCATGACAGATTGACTGCTGTCGGCCGTGCAGAATTCAAATACTCCTTCTGTTTGCAAAACTCATGATAGAAAACATCATAGTCCTGCGTCTGAATCCGCTTTGCCAGCAGATAAATCCCAAAAGCCGCCGCTACGCCGATGGCCGGCGCTCCGCGCACCTTCAAAAGGTAAATGGCTTCCCATATTTCCTCTCCTGTATGCAGACTGACCAATTCTGCCTTGCCCGGCAGCTTCGTCTGATCCAGGATCACAAGTGCATCGTTCACATCATCTAAGGCTACTGTCTCATACTCCATGATATTCTTCTTTGCTCTTTCGTCGCTCATAGTTCACTCCATTTCTATGCTATTCTTGTCTCACAACATCAAATAATAACTCACCGGAAACAGCTTTTCCAACACCGCAAACACCGGTACATACGTTCCCAGTCTAAGGAAAACCGGTGCGCACAACAGACTGCCCATAGCCAGGATCGGAATGGCTGCCGCAATCGTCTCCTGACTGCGAAGAACTGCTCTGAGCAGTACGCAATATCCTACGATAATCCCCTGGTAGATTATAAGACTGCAGATCTGTCCGCCCCACACGCTGGCATTCCACACAGTCAGGATGCCATAAAGCGACAGACTCCCTCCACAGGCACGCATTCCATCGGATAACCACAGGCAAAGAAGGACTGCCATTGAGGGTATAACCGTTGAGATCCATACATCAACCAAATAAGTCAATGCATTAGGCACCAATCGGAGAAACTTTTTTTCCTTCTTATCTTTCTCATATTCCAACATGCCACACATACCTGCTATAAAAATAAGTACCGCGTAAATTCCTTTCACAGGAAAAACTGCCACATTGACGCTTTCGTCATTTCCAACATCCGTGTCGGATTCCAGTTGACCATTAAAGTCATCAAACAGATACTGAAATCCAAATGTACTTGCATCCGTAAGATGTTCTTCATATGCTTTTCTAGCGAAACCAGATGCGGACTCCGAGATCTGCCCCATATATTTGTCATAGCAGGCCTCAGCATACAGCCTGAAAATCACGCTGGCAATCCTCTCTTTCGCCATGCCTGTTATGCTGCTGGCATCTGTCTCATAAACAGTAATGCTCTTTTTCCAATCATCATTTTCTGTTTTCTCTTTCAGATCTGCCGCAAGAACGAAACCGCAATCAACTTTTTCTCTCATCACATACCGCTCCACTTGCCTACGGTCATCACAGAAAAGGAAGCGCAGCACACTATCCTTTTCCTGCTCTGTCAATAAAGTAATGATCTCCTCACTCCAGGCACCATCTTCCACACAGACTGCCACCGATGCCCCACCGCTGCCGCCACGTTCCATCATTCCGATCCCATAACCTAAAAGAGGGATCAACACCAGAAGCCCGACATAAACAGGCTGCCTCCAGAGCCTTTTAACCAAAAGCGTGATCCATATCCTATACTGCTTTTTACGAGAATTCCTGTTTTCACTCATAATACGTCGTCTTATCTTTTACTTTCCTAATATTGTTACTCTTCTCTACACCGTAAGGCATAGGCCGCTATACCGCACACCACTGTGCAAGTGACAAGCGCCGCTGCACATTGTCCTATTCCCATACTGTTTCGTCCAGCCAAAAGACTGCCTGCTGCCTGCATCAGATAAGCTGTTGGCAGCCATCTTCCTACCGCCTGCATACTCTCTGGCAAAAATATGGATGGTACCAATCCGCCGGATAGATAGACCATCACAACAGATAGCAGGAATAACAGTAGAATTCCACTTGTCCTGCTTCCAGTCAAGCTATATACGAAATACACAAACGCAACCACACTCAGAACGATCAATCCTGCCAACATAATCCTGATCCCGACAGAATAACCGGCAGTGTAGTCCTCCAACAGCTGTGCCATAATCCCATCTGGCATCCATATAAGTGAAAATCTAAGTCCTATCCATATAATACCTGTCAACAATCCCATGCACAAAATGCCGCAGAACCATTGACAGAAGCACTGCCATCCACTTCCAGTTCCCTGCCTTTCCAACTGCTTTCGAATTACCAGTGGTTCGCTCTGCATAATAGGATATAACGCCATACCTGTAAACAACAGAAATAGGACTGCTCCTGAGGCGGCATAAAATTGTACAGTAGTCATCACACCAAACACAGATATATGCTCCGTATCAAATAAGGCCATTCTATCCAATGCAAAAGCCAGATTATAGCTGTCAATTTCTGCTTCCATCTTCGAAATCTGCGCCTCCAGGCCATAGACTCTGGCAGTATCATTTGCTCCGTAAATCTGTGCCTGCGCTACACGCAAAAGTCCTTCTCCTGCTTCCGTCAACTCCCGGAACAACATGGCCTCCAACCTGGCATTTCGTGGAAAATAGATCTCCACCGCTGGATTTTGTCCATTCATGACGCCCTCCACCAACTGCTCAGGAAGCAGGACAAGCGCCGCCACTTTTCCCTTTTCCAGAAAGTCGAATCCCTTCTCAGCCGTCATCTGCCGGAAATGGCAGAAGGAAGAAACACTCTCCATATTCTCCACATAGGCAAGCGCCATCTGTGTCATCCAGCTATCTTCCTGTATAACCACTGCAATCTCTATGTTAGCTGCCAACGGGTCCCGTTCCAGACTCCGTACACCACAAAAAGCAATCGCACCTATGATCACCATAAGCAGGATTGCCTGAAAAACCATGCGCGGAAATATCATCAGCGCCTTCTTTACTTCGACCCGCAGATATTGCATTTTCCACTTCATATGTCACTCTTTCCGATCCGGTTCTCCTGCACTGAGATCTGTATACATATCGAGAAGGCCAACCGTCTCTGCGGCAGGCCTGCCGTACATATTGCAGCATTTATGCGAAACCTGTTTCGGCTCCTCTTCCTCTTCATCAAAATTGACACTCATACGATATACACCCTGCCTAAATTCTGCGTCCAAATGTTGCAGCAACTCCGCAATCAGCATCTCATCGCCATCGTGCTCCTGATTCCGATCGGTCATGTCTTTCCTATCTCCTTCTCCGTCTCCTGTCTCAACCGTTTCGCCGCTCTACCACAGGTAATCGAGCATACTTCCATATGCGTCACTTATCTTATATAAAATAGTCAGCCAGTCCCCCTCCGTCATTTCGAAAAATGCCGTCTCTTTTCTGACCTCACTTGCAATCTCTTCCTGTAAAGGTTCAATTAAGATTTCTCCTGTCACCTTGCATTGCTCTTCACCGTCCATAAAAAACGCAAGTTCCTCCAGATCAAGCTCCACGCTCTGTCCTTTGACAATATCATCCAGATTTCCCTTCACAATTAATTCCATATCATCGCTGTCATCCCATACAGACAAGTTCAATTCAAACTCATCCCGGTCAGCATCGCTTTCCATCTCATACTTGACTCTGAGAATAGACTCTTTCTCTTCCATGAGATCTAAGTCAAGCTCCATCTCCAGGCAGTCATCCAACGGCGGCTGAAGGATCTGGAGATGAACCGACCGTTCTACGCCATCAATCCCTTCTACCACAATTTCTCCCTGTACCTTATCAATGCTCCTTGCATCTCCCAGAAAATGAAGCTCAGCCTCCATCTCAGCCTCTCCATCCATCATAGTAATTGGACCCTCGAAGGAAATGCTCTCAATACGATTCTCTCTATTGATCTCAAATAATATCTCGATATCAGAGTCAATCAAGCTGTCATATTCCTCCCACCACATATCTTCACCAGCCATCTCGTAAATTGACTCATAGCTGCTCATCAGCCCCTTTAGAAGCCGGTCCATTTCCCGCGCCGGATAGATAATGCGGTAAACTCCCTTCTCCACTTTTTCCATCACCATCTTGTCCCGGCATGCCTCTATATCTTCTTCATATCGTTTGGTAAATCGATCCAGACTTTGCCACTCTCGCAGGGAAAGTCCCTCTTCCGCATCTGCAAAAAGATCAAGGGAAAAGTCCTCCATCTCGCTGCGTCCTGTCACTTCTGCCAGAAATGATTGATTATACTGACTCACTATATTTTCATTGTCAATATACATATCCTCTATAAACAATTCCGGAATCGAAAAGCTAAGTGCCTCCTCGTCCGCATAGACTTTCAAATGAGCAAAATTATAATTCATGACACTGATACTGGTATCAGTACTCAATTCCTTGCGCTTCACATCCTTGAAATAATCCGTATCGATCCCAATCGTCGTGCCAAAAAGATCATCTGCTGTGAAATCCATCCTCGTACTTACATGGCTGCCTTCTTCCACCATCATGAGAAGAATCTCTTCTACTCCCACCTTATCTGCTAACGGGTTCCTGTTCTCCTGTATTTCTTTGCTCAGATTCTGGATCCCTTTGCCGATCCTGTAAGCTGGCGTATTCCTAAAATAGACAACGGCAATTCCAATCGCAATGAAGATCACAACGATAAGGCTTACCACTGCAGTCAGAATTTTGACAGCTGTCCCTTTCTTCTGCTGTGGGGCATACATCTGTTCCCGCGGTCCATAGGAAAACTCAGGAATCGGTATCTCCTCCTGCACATTATTCTGGTTCCTGAAATCCTCCGCCTTGTTCTCATCTTTCTGTTGATTGAAATCCATTCCCATCTCCCCCTGTCTTTTACGAAATAACAACCTACATCTTCTCCGTCAATGCTTCACCTCGAAGATGTTGATCTACCTGCTCCAACCTTCCCTCCTTCATGACATATAATTTATCACACAATGATAACTCACTCTCCTCGTGGGTAGTGATGACCACAGTTCCCTTCCGCTCTAAATAAATCTGTAGATATTTTCTAATGTCTTCCTTGCAAATCAGATCAAGCGCCGCACTTGGTTCATCCATTAATACTACTGGCGGCATACCCGCCATAGCGATACCTATACTGACTCTCTTCTTCATTCCTCCTGACAGTCTGCCTGCCTGCTTCCTGCAGAATTTATCAATACCAAGCAAATGCAAGAAACCCTGTTCCAACTCCTGCTCAAGCACCTTCTTATCCGGGTACCATAGACGAAGATTATCATACACCGTAAGCTCCGGTATTAGTGGATTCTCTTGAGGCACATAACCTGTCATCTTACGGATCACCTCACGGTCACCGCGCATTCTTCCTGCAGCCGCATCACTCCATGCCATCCTCCCATAATAAAACACCTGACCTGACCGCGGTTTCAACGTTCCTGCCAGCACTGACAAGAGCGTTGATTTCCCACACCCATTGGCACCCACAATGCCAATACATTCGCCTCTTTGCGCTGTAAACGAAGCCCCCCGCAAAATCTGCTTTCTTCCGTATGCACTTATTAAGTCTGTCACTGTAATCATATTTTCCATATTTCCATAATAACACAAATTCATCTAAATTAAAACGCCTGGGCAGACTTCCCAGGCGTTTTTTGAACTTTTTATGTAGGAATCTATATGAGTCCCCTTTTTATTTTGCTGCTGCAACCTCAGCCTTCAATGCTTCTGTCAATTTCGGAACGATCTTATTCAGATCACCTACGATACCATAATCAGCTACATCGAAGATCGGTGCATCCGCATCCTTGTTGATCGCGATAATAATATCAGACTCTTCCATACCTGCCACGTGCTGGATCGCACCAGAGATACCGATTGCGAAATAAACGTTAGGACGAACTGTCTTACCTGTCTGTCCAACCTGCAGATCCTTCGGCTTCCAACCAGAATCTACTACTGCACGGGAGCAGCTTACTGTCCCACCGAGCACTGCTGCCAGATCCTCAAGAATCTTGAAGTTCTCCGGGCTTCCTACTCCACGACCGCCAGATACAAGAATTTTAGCATCCATGATATCTACTGTCTCTGCGACAGACTTAACGATATCAAGAATTTCTACATACTTATTATCCGGTGTAAAACCAGGATTAAACTCTTCTACAACAGCCTTAGCACCCTTGATTGGATCGATTTTCTGCATAACACCTGCACGAACCGTAGCCATCTGAGGACGGTTATAAGGACATGCAATAGTCGCAATGGTGTTACCGCCAAATGCCGGACGTGTCATCAGCAACTGGTTATGTAACTGCTCCTGTCCTGGAACTGCCTGCAGCGGGAAGTCACCGATCTCTAAAACGGTACAGTCTGCCGTCAGACCAGTAGCAACTCTTGCAGATACTCTTGGGCCTAAATCTCTACCAATTGCAGTTGCTCCAACCAGCATAATCTCAGGCTTATACTGATTGATAACGGATGAAAGTGCATGTGCATAAGGCTCTGTCCTGTACTCCTTCAGCTCCGGATCATCCACAACGATCACCTTATCTGCACCATATTCAGCAAGCTGGTCTGCCAGTCCCTTTACTTCAGAACCAATCAACACAGCTGTCACATCTGTACTTAAATCTTTAGCCAGGTCTTTCGCTTTGCCGAGCAGCTCGAATGCAATACTGCTGATCTCATTGTCCACCTGCTGCGCAAAGACATATACTCCCTTGTATTCTTCTAAATTCATTTTTTACCTCTTTCTGCACACTCTTTTTCAGCGCGAAGCCATGTATGGCTTACAAGTTCGTGTCAAGTGCGCGGGACACAAACCTCACGATTGAAAAATTTCTCATTCTTCAATCCATTCTTTTCTGTATACCTGAATATAGTCTTATTTTTTGAAAAAATATAAATTCGCCGGAAAACAATGTCTCCTGTGAAGCCGCTTGTTCTCTTACGCTGCTTCTAGATCACATGTTTTACTTTCAACTTGTCAACAATGTAGCTCACGGATTCATCAGGATCAAGAGTAACCTTCTCGCCAGCACCTTTTCTTACCTTATCAGAAGCCTTAGCGATCTTGGTCGGTGAACCTTTCAGACCCAGATTGGAATCATCTACATCCTTCAAGTCTGCTCTGCCCCAAACAGTGAGTTCCTGCTTATATGCATCGAAGATGCCGCCTGGCGTCATGTAACGAGGCTCATTCAGCTCGGAAAGCGCTGTGATCAGACAAGGCATTTTAGCCTTTACCACATGGTATCTGTCTTCATACTGACGCTCAACGATTACACTGTCGCCTTCAATCTT
Organism: uncultured Lachnospiraceae bacterium; assembly: GCA_951800685.1. Lineage (GTDB taxonomy): Bacteria > Bacillota > Clostridia > Lachnospirales > Lachnospiraceae > UBA3282. The sequence goes on along the minus strand of CATOJY010000020.1, from coordinate 10,209 downwards.
GATATCCTGTGCATAAGAGATAACAGGAATATCCAAATGCTCAGAAATCTGAGGTCCAACCTGCGCTGTGTCGCCATCGATTGCCTGACGGCCTGTGATGATCAGATCATATTCAAGGTTTCTGATCGCGCCTGCAAGAGTAGTAGAGGTAGCCCATGTATCTGCACCGCCGAGTACTCTGTCTGTTACCAGAACACCCTTATCTGCGCCCATAGCCATAGCCTCACGCAATACTTCCTCCGCCTTCGGAAGACCCATTGTCACAACTGTAACTTCTGCACCATGCTGGTCTTTTAATCTGAGTGCCGCTTCCAGACCTGCTTTATCATCCGGGTTCATGATCGTAAGCATAGCGCCTCTGTCGAGTGTTCCGTCCGGATTAAACTTTACGCCGCCCTTTGTATCGGGAACCTGTTTAATACAAACAACAATTTTCATTGTATTTCTCTCCTTATTTTATTTATTCTTTCACGTTTGCCGCTACGTAAATATTACTGGTCATACCTGTAATATCCCTGAATACGTAAAACTTTCTCTTTCCATAATGTCACGCGCTTCGCATACTGTCTGCCATACCGCTAAAATATGCTAAGTACGCGGAGCAGAATGCCTGTTACATCCACCCTGTTATTTGAGCAGGGAACCAGAAATTACCATGCGCTGAACTTCGCTTGTTCCTTCATAGATCTCTGTGATCTTAGCATCACGCATCATACGCTCTACATCGTACTCTCTGATGTAACCGTAACCACCGTGGAGCTGAACAGCCTTTGTGGTGACTTCCATTGCTACCTCAGCAGCATATAATTTAGCCATAGCAGCCTCTACAGAATAAACCTTCTGTGTAGCCTTAGCTACAGCTGCTTTGTACACAAGCAACTGTGCAGCCTGTACCTTGGTCGCCATATCTGCCAGCTGGAACTGTGTATTCTGGAATGCACCAATCGCTCTTCCGAACTGTTTTCTTTCTTTTACATATTCGATCGTAGTCTCTAAAGCACCCTCTGCCAAACCAAGTGCCTGGGAAGCGATACCGATACGTCCGCCGTCCAGTGTATGCATCGCGATACCGAAGCCCTTACCCTGCTGTCCGAGCAGGTTCTCCTTCGGAATACGACAGTCTGTGAAGATCAGCTCATATGTAGAAGATCCACGGATACCCATCTTCTTTTCTTTTGTACCAAAGGTAAACCCAGGTGTTCCTTTTTCCACGATAAATGCGGAAATCTCTTTCGTCATTCTGCCGCGTTTTTCAACAGTACCTGTGATCGCAAAAATAACATACACGTCAGCTTCCTTACCGTTGGTAATAAAGCACTTAGATCCGTTCAGTACCCACTCATCACCGTCAAGCACTGCCTTGGTCTGCTGTCCCTGTGCGTCTGTACCTGCGCCAGGCTCTGTCAGGCCGAATGCACCTAACTTCTCACCCTTAGCAAGGGGAACCAGATATTTCTGCTTCTGCTCTTCTGTGCCGTATGTCATGATCGGGTCACAGCAAAGAGAAGTGTGTGCGGATACGATAACACCTGTCGTACCGCATACTTTAGACAATTCCTCTACACACATAGCGTATGTCAAAGGATCACAGCCCTGTCCGCCGTACTCCTTTGGAACCGGAATTCCCAAGAAACCCAGCTTAGCCATCTTCTCAACAGTCTCACGCGGGAAAGCTTCGTTCTCGTCTACCTCCTGTGCGAGAGGCTTTACTTCTTTTTCAGCGAACTCTTTGAAAAGAGCTCTCGCCATTTCATGTTCTTTGCTTAAAGTAAAATCCATGATCTTTATTCCTCCATGTTATTTTATAGTAACTTACATTTTGCAGCCAAAATACCAAGGTTCCGGCCACACGGCCATCCGAAAGCCAGGCTGCCAGACGACCGCAGTATAACGTTCCCGAAATCTGTACTAAAATCTCAAGAACGTTATAGCTGTCTTTCCTGTAACAGTTCTATTCTTTTCCCTGTTACGTATTTTCATTTCTTATTTCTTGGAATAGTCAAAGAAGCCAACACCAGTCTTTCTGCCAAGCTTCTTCTCCTCTACCATCTTCTTGAGAAGCGGCTGCGGAGCGTATTTCTCATCCTTCGTCTCATTGTACAGCACTTCCATGATCGCAAGACAGATATCCAGACCGATCAGGTCTCCCAAATGCAGCGGTCCCATCGGATGGGATGCACCAAGCTGCATAGCTACGTCGATATCCTCTGCAGATGCTGTACCTGCATCCAGGACGCCGATCGCCTCATTGATCATCGGGATCAGGATCCTGTTAACAACAAAACCAGGCGCTTCCTTAACCTGTACCGGAGTCTTGCCGATCTCTGTCGCGATCGCTGTGATCTTGTCAACCATATCCTGAGGCGTATTCTCGCCTCTGATTACCTCTACCAGCTTCATTCTGTCAGCAGGATTGAAGAAATGCATACCGATCATTGGTCTGTCTAAGCCTTCTCCGATCTTGGTGATGGAAAGGGAAGAAGTATTGGATGCGAACATGCAGTCCTTCTTCACGATACCCATCAGCTCTTTGAAGATTGCCTGCTTAATCTCCATCTTCTCAAGTGCAACTTCTACAATCAGATCACATTCCGCACAGATACCGTTTAAACCGGTCGTGATCTTACCCATAATCTCGTCTGCCTTCTCCTGTGTGATTTTCTCTTTGCTCACAAGAAAATTCATGTTCTTCTGGATTTTAGCCTTGCCGCCCTCAGCATACTCTTCCTTGATATCGCAGAGACAAACTTCATAACCATCTGTCATAGCGAATGCCTGTGCAATACCGGAACCCATGGTTCCTGCACCGATAATACCTACTTTCATCGTGCATATCCTCCTTAATTTGTATTATGTTTACAGCCCAGCTGTTTCTACCTACATCTGCGCATTTCTTTAGCAGTTCTTAAACGGCTCTTTCACTTTCTCCTTGTTCTTATCCAGGAAAAATGCCATACCATATTTCTGGTCTTCCGTCTCAAAGCAGTCGCCAAACAATTTCTCTTCGATCACGATCGCCTCGTCCATACCAACCTCTAAGCCGTCATTGATTGCTTTCTTACAATTACGAACAGCAATCGGGGCATTCTTTGCGATACCTGCCGCCATCTTCTCTGCTGCTGCCATCAGCTCTTCCTGCGGATAAACTGCGTTCACCAGACCGATCCGGAGTGCCTCATCAGCCTTGATATTTCTCGCCGTATAAATCATCTGTTTCGCCATGCCAGGGCCTACAATTCTTGCAAGTCTCTGGGTGCCGCCGAAACCAGGAGTAATGCCTAAGCCCACTTCAGGCTGTCCGAATACCGCATTGTCGGAACAGATCCTGATATCACAACTCATGGAGATCTCGCAGCCGCCGCCAAGTGCAAAGCCGTTCACTGCCGCAATCACGGGAATCGGGAAAGTCTCCAGCTTACGGAATACATCGTTACCCTTCTTACCGAAAGCCTCACCTTCCGCCTTGGTCAGGGTGCTCATCTCTCCGATATCCGCGCCTGCCACAAAAGATTTCTGTCCAGCACCTGTCAGAATCAGACATCTTACCGCACTCAAATCTACGCCGTCCAGTGTCTTGTCCAGCTCTTCCAGTACTGTGGAATTCAAAGCATTGAGCGCTTTCTCACGGTTAATGGTGATAACACCGACCTGTCCTTTTACTTCGTATAATACAAATTCCATCTTAACTCCTATCTGTCTGTCCACACAGACATTGTAAATTATTCTCCTGTACGAAGCTTCGCAAGCCTCAGGCAGCATAACCTGCCTTCTTAGAATTACCCTTCATACTTCTCAACGATCGTAGCGCATCCCATACCACCGCCGATGCACAACGTTGCAAGCCCCTTCTTCGCATCTTTGGCTTCCATCTCATGTAGCAATGTCACGAGAATACGGCATCCAGAAGCTCCCACCGGATGTCCCAGTGCAATCGCACCGCCGTTCGGGTTCAGCTGCTTATCAACATCGATGCCCAGCTCCTTGCCTACTGCTACGGACTGTGCAGCAAACGCCTCGTTCGCCTCGATGATATCGAAGTCTTCGATCTTATAGCCTGTCTTAGCCATAACCTTCTGCGTAGCCGGAACAGGACCGATACCCATAACTTCTGGTCTGCAGCCTGCCAGAGCGCCGCCAACAAAAGTTGCCATAGGCTTAACGCCCAGCTCCTTTGCCTTCTCTTCACTCATCACAACAATCGCTGCCGCACCGTCATTGATGCCGGAAGCATTACCTGCCGTAACGAATCCGCCTGGATTGATCGCGCGCAGCTTCTGGAGTCCTTCGATAGTGGAACCTGCTCTCGGCCCCTCATCTACCTTGAACTCTACCATTTCTTTCTTTTTCTTCACCATAACAGGTACGATCTCTTTGTCGAACGCACCGCTCTTCTGTGCTGCTTCTGCTTTTAACTGGCTCTTGAGTGCGAACTCATCCAGCTCTTCACGTGTCAGTCCCCACTCTTCGCAGATGTTATCTGCCGTCTTGATCATATGATAGTTATTGAAAGCATCCCACAGTGCATCGTTCACCATGGTATCTACCAATGTACCGTTGTTCATTCTGTAACCATAACGTCCCTGGGGAACTGCATAAGGTGCCATGGACATATTCTCCATACCGCCTGCAACCACGATATCTGCATCGCCTGCCTGGATCATCTGTGCCGCCATATTAACACAGTTTAACCCCGAACCACATACTACGTTGATGGTAACTGCCGGAACCTCATTCGGAAGGCCCGCCTTAATGGAAGCCTGACGTGCAACGTTCTGACCCTGTCCCGCCTGGATTACACATCCCATATATACATGATCCACCTGATCAGCTGCAACCCCTGCCCTATTCAATGCTTCCTTGATTACGACTGCCCCAAGCTCTGCTACCGGAGTCGTGCTAAGTCCACCACCCATAGTACCGATAGCTGTACGGCAGGCACCCGCCAAAACCACTTTTTTTGCCATCTTTTTCTCCTCCATCTTGGTATTTTTTTAAAAAAGTTTACATTACAAGATCGACAACGATTGTTATTTTTTTATCATTGTCTGCTGCAATTATTGTATCATAGGGGTATCCTTTTTGCAATGTTTTTCTACCTCAGGATCTTGCATCTCACAGGCACGACGCCATTCTTTACTACCTTCGATTTTAGACACTTCACTGCGGTTGCGGTAGAGAAATTTCGTCAATTCATAGCAGTCGATCCAAATCTCGTTACTGCCCTCTTTCTGGGACTCGTCAAAGATCAGCTGCAGCCCCCAGTGCAGATGCACCGTCTCGATATTATTGACATTCTCTTTTACACTGTAACCAGTGTGTCCCATATACCCGATCACATCTCCAGCTGTGACTACACTGCCCTCTTTCAGTCCTTCCGCATAAGGATAGTTCTGCCGCAGATGCGCATAGTAGTAATACCTTCTGCCATCAAAGCTACGGATGCCAATACGCCAGCCGCCATACTGGTTCCAGCCGAGCGCTTCCACCACACCGGACTCAATCGCAATGATTGGCGTACCGATCTGCCCCATCATATCATGACCCAGATGGGGCCTTGCATACCCATAGCTCCTGGAAGACCCAAAATCGTCATAATGACTGTAATCAAATCCTTTTGCAACCGGAGAAAACGCTTTCAGACCGTAATACCGGCTCCATTTTCCGTTCTCCTGCAGGGAAAACTCTCCTACCATTCCAGAAAGTACGGCCGAATAGGCTTCCAGATAATAATCGTAATACTCCATTCCCTCTGTCAGCTGCTCCATCGTCATCTCACCGCTTCGCAGCTTCTCTCCCGTAGCCGTGATCTCCCTCGCACTGTTCTTGTCAAACTTCCCGCCGTGTTTCGCCCCCACATAAGCCAGCAGTTCAATCCACTGTAAATGCACTTCCTCCTGACAGGAAGCTACATCCAGATCATAGGCAGCGGCCATCGCCTCACAAGTGGCATGAAACTCCACCCACTTTATGTAGTTGCCAGAGGCAGATACTTCGATCGCCTCTCCCGTCTCCGATGTCCAGTCATCTTCTGCTGCTGCATTCTGCCTCGCATACTCCTTTGTTCTGTCCCTTAATTCCCGGCTGACTGCCGCACTGACAAATGCCAACAGCACAATAAGCTCTATCCTGATGATCCACCTGCTCCCGCTTCTCTCCCTGTTATCCTTTACCCTGCTGCCCTTTCTCTTCATATACACTCCTGGAGTTTCTTCTACCGTTCCTGTTATGCCTGCAAAATGCCATACACAACGAAGAACTTTCACGGTTATGTATATGAAAAATCCCCGCAGGTTATGTCAGCCTGCAGGGTCGTGCTTGTTGCGATATCCATGCACTTTTCTCTATTTGGGCATGTCTTTTTTACGATACACAAATTCCCGTTGGAAAAGGAAACTCACAAAGAACAGAAAAACATCTACCGGCATCTTAACCACAACTTCCACGCCGCCAAACAACTCATGCAGACCATTGACCAGCACTGCGCTGCACAACATCTGACACACAGCTAACAGGAAGTACTTCACAGCCGTTACCGCCATCTTCTCCTGACTCTTAAATACCACCTTATAATTTAATAGAAAATTGTAAACCGCAGAAATAACACGTGCAAACACCGTCGCCACAATGATATACGGTATGCCGCCAAGTTTTCCCTCCGCCCCATGCAATACGGTGCAGAAGAGATGAAAAAGCAGCAGATCCACTACACTGGATGACAAGGAAGAGAAAAGAAACTTCCCAAACACCAGATAAATCCGCAGAGAATCCCTGATCGGATTGAAATGGCTGGTCTTATTTTCTTCTATATAAATTGTCCTCACGGGTACTTCCAGGATTGGAATATTCAGATTTTTCGTCTCAATGAGCATATTCGTCTCATATTCAAAGCGCTCCCCTTTAACTTCCATCAGTTTTTCCATGAAAAAGGATGGAATGGCCCGAAGCCCTGTCTGCGTGTCCGAGACCGACAGCCCCAGCAGGTAACGGAACACCTGTCTGGTACATTTGTTACCAAACGAGGAGCGTGTCGGGACATCTGGTCCGTCAAACTCCCTGCACCCCAGAATCAGGGTTTTAGGATTCTCCCATAGTTTCCGCATACAAGCCAGAATATCTGCCGGCGTATGTTGTCCATCCGAATCCGCTGTCACACATCCCGGTATCCCGTCTGCTTCTTTGTTATAGGTGAGCAGGCAGTGGTTAAAAGCCGTTTTAAGCGCCCTTCCTTTGCCAAGATTCAGTGCATGCCGCAGCACGACACAGTTCTCAAATGCTGCTGCCCTGTCAAAAAAGGATTCATACTGCTTCCCGCTGCCATCGTCCACCACAACCACATGCTTGATCCCTGTCTCCTGCAATGCCATAAGAAGCGCTATTAACTTTTCATCCGGCTCATAAGATGGAATGATCACCGGTATCTCATAATAAGACGGCATGGCATGTCCCTCTCTATCCTCATTTACAATCACAACAGTCCTATGCTCTTTGATGCCTTTCCAGTCTTGGGTACATTCCCCGCTTTGCTGCCTATTTTCCTTCCAGACTTTCCAATCTCAGCGTCCCGCCGTCTTCCACGAGGCGGTAAAGCACGCCGCAGGAAAACACTCCTGAATCTGTAAGCGTATCAAAGACAGCTCCAGCGTCTGCATCGGTCTGTTCCGCATAGAGATATCCGGCATGGGAAGTCCTGATCTCCTCTATCATCCAGTCAGTTGGCGCATCATCCAGATTCACACTTCGATATACTACAGAAACCGGTGAAGCCTCATATCCAAGATAGCTGTTGTTCACCCAGCGGGGCGCATCACCTCTTCTGATATAGCACACCCTTGCGCTGCAATCCGTTCCCAGTATCTGTATCGTGTCCAGAAACGCCCTCTCATCTTCTCCGATCATGTCAGCCCGTTCCTGCAGCCTTACACCCACATCCGTCCTATAACCGACCAGACCATAATACCCAACATGGTAACCAGCTGTCAATGCCACAAACAGAATAAAACACAGGTACGTCCCATAATTCTTCAAAAAACCTGGCATACTATCTTTTTCAAAGAAACACATGCCACGCTCCAGCCAGACCCCAGCCAGAAAAATTGTCGTTCCAATGGTGAAAGGAGCCCCATACCGTTCGATTGAAGAGATCATCCCTGACGGTTCTAAGTACTGCGTTTCTGTGGCGAAGATCGTGATATGCGCCAAAAAGATAACGCCGTAAAATACGGCACCACTCAGCATGCTAAACCATAAGATTATTTTGCCCGTCTTTGCCGGAAATATCTGTATCTTATAAAAAAGAACCACTACCAGGCAAATACAAAGATAAAGCCCCAGCGGCGTCAAATCGACTGCAATACTTCTTTCCTTATGCAATGGGAACCCTGCAAAGGCCTTCAAAAAAGCGCTGGCAAATTCTCCTGTATAACCGGAAATACCATATTCATCCGTAGTCATATATTTCACCGCCGTGGATGTAGTCTTCGTGATCCGCCGCATCAATAAGCAAAAGAACATCCAGCTTCCACCTGTAAAGAGCGGCGTCACGGCCACAAAAGCCAACTTCCATAGCGCCATACGCCGCCTTGTCTCCTGCAGTACGCTGCATTGGTACAAAGCCAGAAATATCAACCCGAACAATGCCCATACGAATCCGATAGACTTAATTAACACCAGCACACCCAGGTAGAGTGCCAGTCTTCCGTAGTAAAACAACTCCTTTTTCCCCGCTTTGTCTGTCACCGCTAAGAGAAATCCCCCATAAATACAAGCCATGGTCAGATCCGCACAGAATCCATCATAGCCATATACTTCCGCGATACTCGGAAAAAACCACAACGCCGCTGCCAGCAGGAAAAGTACCAGTGGATTTCTGCCCTTAAGCCGCCGCAACACCGGGAACAGAAAAGCCAGATTCATCACATAATAACCGACAAACGCAAGTCCCTCCTGGAAGTCCAGGGAATCGAAATGAAGAAACCACCATTTGATCAACTGCCCCCCTGGCGGATAGTCCCCAAATTCCGGAGCAACATTCATATATTTACCTGCAAAACCATCCAGATAATACAGCGATTTTACATCTGCCGCCCAGAAATTAATATCGTCCCACCAGGTTACTACTTTCTCTGATGTACACAGTGCAACAACCAACAACAGGAAAACTGCAGCCAGGAAGGACGGTTCTGTCATCTTGTCCAGCCATGTCCTGAGAATCTTTCTGCGTTCCTCCTGCTTCCTGCTTAGGACTACTGCCACAGATCCTGCAATCGTAATGCCAGCGATCCAGTCAATCCACGACAGATGACGCAGCATTGCCAGTCCATACAGCACCAATACCAACATACAGAGAAATACCGGCATTGTCTCTGTCAGGCTTACTTTAAAACAGCCAGCCAGCCAAAGCATACAGACCAATACAAAGCAAATATGTAAGACCACCATAAAACTAAACATAGACAATCCTCACACCAAATAACACCAGAAAACCAACTAGATCTCTTTCAAACCAATCCGCCATACTTTCTAACACGTGACAGGTTTGTAACAAAGTATCACCCTGTCACTTCTGACAGGGCGACCCTTTATTCCTGTTTCCTTTTCAAAACATATCTTAAACTTCTGGTTCAATCAATCCGTAAGTATTGCCTTTCCGCTTATACACTACACAGACCTGGTCTGTCTCTGCATTGCAGAACACATAGAAGCTGTGCCCCAAAAGTTCCATCTGCACACAGGCATCTTCCGGATACATCGGCTTGATATCAAATTTCTTGGTACGGATAATCTGTACATCCTCGTCGTCCATATAATCTTTCTCTATGAACTCCTGGCGGAAATACGGTGACGCCTGCTTCTTATCAATCAGCTTATTCTTATATTTCTTAAGCTGTCTCTCGATGATCTCCTCCACCAGATCAATAGATACATACATATCGCTGCTGACCTGCTCAGAACGAATGATATTACCTTTCACAGGGATCGTCACTTCTATCTTCTGCCTGTCCTTCTCAACGCTCAAGGTAACATGTACTTCCGTTTCCTCTGTAAAATACTTCTTCAGCTTGCCAATCTTGTCCTCTACTGCCGACCTTAATCCTTCTGTTACTTCAATATTCTTTCCAACAATTATAAATTTCATATCACTCATCCCTTCCATTGGATTATTGTATAGTCATTATAGCATATTTGCACTACTTGTTGCAACAATTCATG
>CATOJY010000019.1 GCA_951800685.1 uncultured Lachnospiraceae bacterium | reverse complement strand
ATAATGTTGTTTAAAAATGGTCTGGAGGATATTCATAAGATTATTATGAAGGAAAAGCAGGCAAAAGAAAACCCCACCCCTCAAGATTGAGGGGCAGGGGAGTTGAATAGGCGAAGCCTATTTTTTACTTAAACTTTAAGAATTTGTCTGGTATATTCATTGCCGTCGTAAGGGGTGTAGGGAAATTTATTCCGAACCAGACTCTGGTAGATCTGGCTCACATAAATATCTTTCTCCAGCATTTTATGGCCGTTCTCTGACAGCAGGTCATTTGCGTCGGACAATCTTGTCAGAAGCGGTATGCTGCTGTGGGCTTTGATTGCAGTCAGAAGCGGTGTTGCGTCCTGACGAAAACCGAGTACGCGTGCATAATAGACATAGTCTTCTGCCTGGAAGGTGAGCAAATCTTTCCGGTCAATCCTAAGAAGAATATGCATCAAACTTCTGGCGATGCGGGTATAAGTCCGGTTTTTGGTCTTTAACTTCTCACAGAAATCTGTAAAATTACGATAAGCGGGAAGCAGATTCGTGATGCGGTCTGACAGATCCTGATCGATATCAGGGTGCTGTGTGTAGCCTGCAGAGTGCTCCGACAAGAGCTGATAATGCAGAGGCAGGGAGAAATCATTGGTATGGACAGGACAGGATCTGCCGAACTGTGCTGCCAGCAGCTCATATGCAATAGGAGGCATCAGATTCTTTACTTCAGTGAGATCACCAGCTGTATCGATCGCCTCTCTTATGGCCAGAGCGGAACAGTAAGTATTTAGCAGACTGGCGTCATGATAAGCGCTTCCAGCTCTATGGGTTGTATAGGGTTTGATGCTGCTGTTTCTTCTGGAAAGTGCTTTGCAGTATTCGATACCAAGAATGTTATTTGCGGTTGCCAGTATGTGCATATGAGGGGTCAGATGCGGTGCGCTGGCATGAAGCGCCGCATTTCTCGCAGTCGGATAAGTGTGGCCCATACGCAGGTATCTGTCGAGTACGCCTTTAAATACATCGTCTTCGGACATCAGCCGTTTGGCAAATTCTGATAGAAGTGAGATATCCCCGCACTCGCTGCCAAAACAGAGGGAATCGGTGATCCCCAGTCTATCTAGCAGGGCTACGGCTCCAGAAGCGAAATATTCCGCACTTCCGAGCGCATAGTAAGCAGGCAGCTCCAGAACCAGATCTGCGCCGTTTCGGAGGGCCGCTTCTGTTCTGACATATTTATCTGCCAGAGCAGGTGCGCCGCGCTGTACGAAATCTCCACACATGGCGATGATGCAGTAGTCTGCCCCGGTCATTTCTTTTGCTTTGGCGATCTGATAAGCATGTCCATTGTGGAATGGATTGTATTCAGCGATAATACCTACTGTCTTCATAGTCGTCCCCCCTTACTTCCGAAAAGTAGTTCTGTGAGTTTCCCTGGTAATTAGTTGTTTCTTATAGTTTAACATAAATAAAACATTTTGCACGCTGTTTCTGCTAAAAGGCATTATAAATTTGCTGACGGGATGATGGAAAAACAGAAGATTGTATCTTGTATACATGTAGTTATTTTTGTATAATTATGACTAACGGAGGAAAGGGTATACAAGGAGGGATATTATGTCTTATATTGATTTAATGAAAGAAAAAGCGCGGAGTGATAAAAAGACGATCGTACTGCCAGAGACCAATGATAAAAGGACGTTGATTGCGGCGGCAAATATCCTGAAAGAGGAGATTGCTAATATCATCATGATCGGTAATGAGGAAAAGATTATGGATGGTGCAGGCTGGCTGGAGGTAGAGCTTGACGGTGTTACGATTGTGGATCCAGAGAAATCAGACAAACTGGATGGATATGCTAACATCTTGTATGAGACAAGAAAGAATAAAGGAATGACGCCTGAGAAGGCGAGGGAGATCCTCTTAAGCGATTATCTGACATTTGGCGTTGTCATGGTCAAGGCGAACGATGCGGATGGCATGGTGGCTGGCGCTTGTCATGCGACGGCAGATACCCTTAGGCCGGCGCTGCAAATTCTTAAGACGGCTCCAGGCGTCAAGCTTGTGTCCGGGTTTTTTATTCTGGATGTGCCGGACTGTACTTTCGGAGAAAAAGGTACGTTCCTGTTTGCGGATTGTGGGTTGAACCAGGACCCTACAGCGGAGGAGCTGGCAGCGATCGCGGACAGTTCTGCTAAGAGCTTTAAGAGTCTTGTGGGAGCGAAACCGATCATCGCTATGCTTTCCCATTCTACTAAGGGAAGTGCGAAGCATCCATTGGTAGATAAGATGGTGGAGGCTACCAGGATCGCACACGAGCAGTATCCGCATCTATGTATTGATGGAGAGCTGCAGTCAGACGCAGCATTGGTACCTCAGGTGGCGAAGTCTAAAGCGCCGGGCAGTGAGGTGGCTGGTAAAGCAAATGTCCTGATCTTCCCGAATTTAGACTGTGGCAATATCGGTTACAAACTGGTACAGCGTCTGGGTAAGGCGGAAGCTTACGGCCCTATGCTGCAGGGGATTGCAAAACCGGTAAATGATCTTTCCAGAGGCTGTTCCTGGCAGGATATCGTGGGCGTGGTAGCGCTCACAGCGGTACAGGCACAACTGGCATAAATTTATTATTGACAAACTATGACCACCTAGGTATAATGGTTTGAGTGTGGATAGGAGTCAACTATGTTCGTGAATTTAACTGATGTGTTACATGGTGAAGACAAGACAGTCACGATGCAGATAGAACCTGAAATAGAAGAGGTTGTGATCGGCAAGGAGACGTATCCTGTGATCAGGAAGACACCGTTTCTTATAACGTTTACCAATGTTGAGCACGGTAAGGCACAAATTACAGGTGGAGGAGAGGTAACATTCTCTATGCATTGTGGCAGGTGTCTTAGGGATGTGGAGGAGACATTGAGGCTTTCCCTTGACAGAACAGTGTTTTCACCGGACAGGAGTATTTCATCTGATGACAGTGAGGATCAGGAGTATATGAATGGGTATCAGATGGATGTGGAAGGACTGCTATACAGTGAAATAGTGATCAACTGGCCTATGAGGGTTCTGTGCAGACCGGACTGCCGCGGTATCTGCCGTCAGTGCGGACAGGATCTGAATACGGGAACATGTGATTGTGACACTTTTGTTCCTGATCCCAGGATGGCAGTAATAAAAGATATCTTTAACGGGAGTAAGGAGGTGTGAGACGATGTCTATTTGTCCTAAGAACAAATCTTCTAAGGGTAGAAGAGATAGGAGAAGAGCTAACTGGAAGATGACTGCCCCTACATTAGTAAAGTGCAGCAAATGCGGTGCTCTTATGGTACCCCACAGAGTATGTAAGAAGTGTGGCACATACAACAAAAAAGAAATTATTGCGGTTGATTAATATTAATGCAGGAAATATAGAGAAATCAAGGGATCTCATTTTTAAGGGTTCCTTGATTTCTTTATTTTAGCCGTATGTCTTTTATCGTGGACTTTGGTTTTTGCTTATGATATACTGGTTTTAGTTTCCTGAATATGGCGGGCGTGAATCTGACAGATTTAGATAGAGAAGAGAGCAAGAGATAGAAGGTACAGGTGGATACGGGTCGCAGAAGACGTAGGATCACCGTGCCTGAACAGATCATGTTATGGCATGTAGATTTGCAGGCTGTGAGAAAGGCATGGATAGCGATATGAGTGAGTATGTAAAGGTTGCGGTAGACGCAATGGGCGGTGATAATGCTCCGCGGGAGGTTGTGAAGGGTGCGGTAGAAGCAGTAAACGGGAGTGATAAGGTTAAGGTTTATCTGGTAGGGATCAAGGAGAGAGTGGAAAAGGAACTGTCTGCCTATACCTATCCGAAGGAGCAGATCGAGATTGTTCCCGCGTCGGAGATTATAGAGACGGCAGAGCCACCTGTCATAGCGATTCGCAAGAAGAAGGATTCTTCCATTGTCAAGGCTTTGAATTTAGTAAAGGATGGAACTTGTGACGCCTTTGTATCTGCAGGCAGTACTGGCGCCACACTGGTAGGAGGCCAAGTAATTGTAGGCAGGATCAAGGGAGTTGAGAGGCCGCCGCTTGCACCGCTTATTCCAACGGCCACGGGTTGTTCTCTTCTGATCGACTGTGGTGCGAATGTGGATGCGAGACCGTCTCATTTGGTACAGTTTGCCAAGATGGGTTCCATTTATATGGAGAACGTTATGGGTATCAAGAATCCGAAAGTGGGAATCGTCAACATTGGTGCGGAGGAAGAGAAAGGGAATGCACTGGTCAAGGAAACCTTTCCGCTGCTTAAGAACTGTCCAGATATCAATTTTATCGGCAGCGTAGAAGCGCGTGACATTCCGGCGGGAGCTGCTGATGTGATCGTGTGCGAGGCATTTGTTGGCAATGTTATTCTGAAAACTTATGAAGGTGTGGGCGCAACGCTGATCTCCAAGGTGAAAGAGGGTATGATGACCAGCTTGCGGAGCAAGATTGGCGCGCTTCTTGTGAAACCCGCGTTAAAGCAGACGCTGAAAGCTTTTGATCTGGAACAATATGGCGGTGCGCCAATGCTTGGATTAAAGGGACTGGTCGTAAAGACTCACGGCAGTTCCAAGTCAATAGAAATCAAGAATTCTATTTTACAGTGTATCACTTTTACCGAACAAGAGATCAGTGAGAAGATCAGGCAGATGTTAGCATCTGAGTAGTCGATAACCGGAAAGAGTAAAGATATGAGAAACGACAGAGAAGGCGAAAGGGGTAAGCAGCCATCATGGAATTTGAGAAGTTAAAAGAAGCGATAGCGGATGTGTTGAATGTGGACCCTAACGAGGTTACGGAAGAGGCAACTTTTACAGAAGATCTGGGAGCAGATTCGCTAGATGTCTATCAGATCGTTATGAAGATCGAGGAGGCGTTCGGAATTGAAATTCCGGCTGAAGCGGTACAACAGATTTCGACAGTAGGAGAAGCAGTTGCGTTGATCAGACATTCTATTTAGCGGGAAGCCCTTTTGAAATGAAAGGGCTTTTTCAATGTTGGGAGGAGAATCATGTTGGAGGAAAGGCTGAGACAACTAGAGGAGAAGATTGGATACTGTTTTCAGGACAAAACGCTGCTGCGGCAGGCATTGACGCACAGTTCTTATTCTAACGAGCAGAAGATCAACAGATTCCCGGATTATGAACGATTGGAGTTTCTTGGAGACGCGGTCTTAGAATTGGTAAGCAGTGACTTTATTTTTCGAAACAATCCGAAGATGCCGGAGGGAGAAATGACGAAATTCAGATCTTCAGTCGTTTGTGCACCTGCGTTGGCGTTCTGCGCAAAACTGGTCGGACTGGAGCAGTTTATTCTGTTGGGTAAGGGAGAAGAGGCTACTGGTGGAAGAAAAAGGGATTCTATCATATCTGATGTGATGGAAGCCGTGATTGGTGCGGTCTATTTAGATAGTGGTATTGATGAAGCGAAGGAGTTTATTGGAAGGTTTATTTTGTCAGATTTAGAGCATAAGCAGCTTTTCTACGATGCAAAGACGATCCTGCAGGAAGAAATCCAACGGGAAAGCGGCGGTAGTCTACGCTATGAATTGATTCGTGAGGAAGGGCCGGAGCATGATAAGAATTTCGTCGTGGAAGTAATGGTGGACGAGCGAAGAGCCGGATGTGGCAGCGGGCATTCCAAGAAAGCGGCGGAGCAGCACGCGGCCTATGAGGCGCTTCTCCGACGCAAGAAGATCACGGAGAAATAAATAAAAGAGCGGCCGAAGGCAGAGCTGATAGGAAGAAAAGGATAAATTGAGGTACCTATGTATTTAAAAAGCATTGAAGTGCATGGATTTAAATCTTTTGCGAATAAAATAAATTTTAAGTTTCACAATGGCATCACAGGAATCGTAGGACCTAATGGTTCTGGAAAGAGCAATGTGGCGGATGCCGTCAGGTGGGTGCTGGGAGAACAGAGGATCAAGCAGCTTCGGGGCGCTTCCATGCAGGACGTGATTTTTTCCGGCACGGAGATGCGTAAACCACTGGGGTATGCCTATGTTGCAATAACCTTGGACAATGCGGACCACCAGTTGGCCATTGACTATGACGAGGTGACGGTTTCCAGAAGGCTGTATCGGTCGGGAGAAAGTGAATATATGATCAACGGCACGATCTGCCGGTTGAAAGATGTCAATGAACTTTTCTATGATACCGGAATTGGTAAGGAAGGGTATTCTATTATCGGACAGGGACAGATCGACAAGATCCTGAGTGGTAAACCGGAGGAGAGGCGGGAACTTTTCGACGAAGCTGCCGGTATTGTGAAATTTAAGCGCAGAAAATATGCAGCGCAGAAGAAATTGGAGGATGAGAAACAGAATCTTGTCCGCGTGAATGATATTCTGTCGGAGCTGGAGCACCAAATCGGTCCCCTTGAAAAACAGTCTGAGAAAGCGAAAGTCTATCTAAAGAAAAAGGAAGAACTCAAAGCGCTGGATGTTAATGTATTTCTATTGGAAAATGTGCGCGTAAGACAACAGCTTGCTGAGACGGATGGGAAGCTTGCAATCGCAAGCGGTGATTTGGAAGAGACGAGCAGAAAGTACGAGAGTATCAAAGAAGAATATGAGCAGATTGTGGGGAAGATCGAGCTGTTAGATGAGGAAATCGAAGCCGCCAGGTCTACCCTGACAGATACTGGAGTGATGCGTTCTAAGCTGGAAGGTGAGATCAATGTCCTGAAGGAACAGATTCATTCTGCGGAAGGAAATGAAGAACATTTACAGAATCGAATCCGCAGTATTACCGGACAGATTGACGAACGTATGGAGGAGAAGGAGAGAATCCTTACAGAAAAGACGCAGACGGATCAGAAATTAGAAGAGCTGGAGCAGGCAAGAAGAGAGGCGCGAGCACTTCTGGAGGCAACGCAGAGCAGGATAGAGGAACTTAATAATCATATTGAAAGTGGAAAGAATACGATTATCGATGCATTGAACAATCGTGCGGCGATTAAATCCAGAATGGGGCGTTATGACACCATGATGGAGCAGATCAATATTCGGAAAGCCGAATTGAACTCAAGACTGCTTCGTGCGAAATCGGATGAGGCGGAACAAACGGAGACGATCAAGAAGCTGGAGGAAGAATTTGAAGCAGTTGGCGTTGCAATAAAAGAACTCTCAGAGAGACAGGAGACGATGGAAGAGAAGTTGTCCCTGTACCGGGAGGAACTGGCGGGACGTGATCAGAAACTTAGGGATACCCAGGTGCTGTACCACCAGCAGAAGTCAAAACTGGAAGCGCTGGCGAACCTTACAGAACGTTATGAGGGATATGGTGGCAGCGTTAAGGCTGTTATGGAGCGGAAAGGACAGGAGAAAGGGATCATTGGCGTTGTCGCTGATATCATACAGGCAGAGGCGAAGTATGAAACGGCTATCGAGACGGCGCTGGGCGGCAATATCCAGAATATTGTCACGGAGGATGAAGAGACTGCCAAGCGCATGATCAGTCATTTGAAGAAAGCAAGAGCAGGCCGCGCAACGTTTTTGCCGCTTACCAGCATTACCCATCCGCAGGAGTTTAAGAACCAGGAGGCACTGAAAGAAAAGGGTGTCATTGGTATGGCGGATGAGTTGGTAAAAGTGGAGAAAAAGTACCGGAATGTAGCCAAAGCAATGTTGGGGCGCATTGTTGTTGTAGATAATGTGGACAATGCCGTGAAGATTGCCAGAAAGTTTGATTACGGAATCCGTATGGTCACTTTAGAAGGCGAACTGTTGGTGCCTGGCGGTGCAATCAGTGGTGGTGCGTTTAAGAACAATTCTAATCTTTTAGGCAGACGCCGGGAGATGGAGGAGTTAAGCAAGAAAGTCAAGCAATATGTTGTAGATATTGACAAGCTGTTAAATGATATTGAGGAGACGAAGCGCAATAGAAACAAGCTGCGTTTAGAGATCGAGGATGTCAAGGGACAGTTACAGCGCAAATTCATAGAACAGAATACGGCAAGGATGAGTGTAGCCCAGGCCAGGGATAAGAGGAGTGAGACCGAAGAAGGATTCGACGAACTCAAGAACGAGCAGCAGGAGATCGAGCAGCAGATCAGGGAGCTTCAGGTTAGTAAGGATGAAAACGCCAGAGAGCTGGAGGAGTCAGAAACGCTTGAGAAGAATGTGGAGTCCCAGATTACGGAATTCCAGAAGCAGCTTGAAGGAAAGAGGGCGGAGGAATCTGAGCAGTCGGGCAGAGTGTCTGAGCGTGATGTAGAAGTTGAGAAGATGCGGCAGACGGCAGATTTCAGGAAACAGAATCTGGAACGTGTGGAGAGTGAGATTTCACGGCACAAAGCGGAATTGGCAGAGGTGCAGGAAGGTCTGCATATGGGGAAGGAGGAAGTGGAACGCAAGAAAGAGAGCATTCTGGAGATCGAGAAGACGATTGCCTCTTCTTACACAGCACAGACGGATGCAGAGACGAAATTAAAAGAAGACATCGCGCTCAAGGAAGAGCTTTCCGGCAGGCAGAAGAATTTCTTTACAACAAGAGAAGAGCTGTCTGAGCGTATGGCAGCGCTGGATAAGGAAGTGTACCGCCTAAACAGCCAGAGAGAGCGTATGGAGGAATCCATCGAATCCCAGATCAATTATATGTGGGATGAATATGAGATCACGCTTTCCGATGCAGAATCTTTGAAAGATGAGGAAATGAACGATTTACCGTCCATGAAGAAGGAAATCACCGCCTTGAAAGATGCCATCCGCAAGCTGGGAGATGTGAATGTCAATGCGATCGAGGATTATAAGAACCTGATGGAGCGTTATACTTTCCTAAAAACACAGCATGATGATTTGGTGGAGGCTGAGAAGACGCTTCTTGGAATCATCGAAGAACTGGATACTTCTATGCGCAGGCAGTTTAATGAGAAATTTGCACAGATTAACCGGGAGTTCGATAAGGTGTTTAAGGAACTGTTTGGTGGTGGTAAGGGCTCGCTTGAACTCATTGAGGAAGAGGATGTGCTGGAAGCAGGTATCCGTATTATTGCGCAGCCTCCAGGAAAGAAACTGGTCAATATGATGCAGATGTCAGGCGGGGAGAAGTCTTTGACGGCGATTTGTTTGTTGTTTGCAATCCAGAATTTAAAGCCGTCCCCATTCTGCCTTCTGGACGAGATTGAGGCGGCGTTGGATGAGAGTAATGTGGGTAGATTTGCAAAATATCTGCATAAACTGACAAAGAATACACAGTTTATCGTGATCACCCACAGGCGTGGCACGATGGAGAAAGCAGACCGTCTCTATGGTATTACCATGCAGGAGAAAGGTGTGTCAACATTGGTAAGTGTTAATTTGATCGATAAGGAATTGGATGACTGATGAGTGAAGAGAAGAAAGGTTTTTTTGCAAGATTAAAAGAAGGACTTACGAAGACGAGAAATAATATCGTCCATGGGATTGACTCTGTGTTTAATGGATTCTCCAACATAGATGAAGAGTTTTATGAAGAACTGGAAGAAATTCTGATCATGGGGGATATTGGTGTCAGAGCGACTGAAGAGATTCTGGATAGACTGAAAGAACAGGTGAAGGAGAATCATATCAAGGAGCCCGCAGACTGTAAGGAATTCTTGATCCAGAATATCAAGGAGCAGATGCAGGTGGGAGAGACGGCTTATGCTTTCGAGGAGGAGCAGTCGATTGTTCTGGTGATCGGCGTTAATGGTGTGGGTAAGACGACCACAGTAGGGAAACTTGCCGGAAAACTGAAAGGGCAGGGAAGAAAGGTTCTGATTGCGGCGGCAGATACGTTCCGTGCAGCGGCCGGCGAACAGCTTGGTGAATGGGCGAACCGTGCCGGTGTAGATATGATTGGCGGCAGTGAAGGTTCTGATCCAGCCAGTGTAATCTTCGATGCGGTGAGTGCGGCGAAGGCGCGAAATGTGGATGTACTCTTGTGTGATACAGCAGGCAGACTGCATAATAAGAAGAATCTTATGGAAGAGCTTCGCAAGATTAATCGGATCATCGACAGAGAATTCCCGGATGTCCACAGGGAGAATCTGGTGGTGTTAGATGCTACCACAGGGCAGAATGCTCTGCAACAGGCGAAGGAATTCGGTGAGGTGGCGGATCTGACAGGTATTATCCTGACGAAAATGGATGGGACTGCCAAGGGAGGGATCGCGGTGGCGATCCAGTCAGAGCTGCAGGTTCCGGTCAAATACATTGGCGTGGGAGAGACGATAGAAGATTTGCAGAAGTTTGATGCGGACGAGTTTGTGGATGCGTTGTTTGATAGGGAGTGAAGAAGACGTGAAGAAGACATGAAGTTATACTAAGGCGTCAAAGGACGCCGCCTAAGTAAAACTAAATCATGTCTGGGAGAATGCGAAAGGCGTGCATTCTCCGGAGTGCGCAGCAGGAAATGTGGTAGAGAGCGCAAGGATGAGGCGTTGTCCGAAGGGGATGGCAGAAGACGTGAAGAAGACATGAAGTTATACTAAGGCGTCAAAGGACGCCGCCTAAGTATAACTAGGTCATGTCTGGGAGAATGCGAAAGGCGCGCATTCTCCGGAGCGTGCAGCGGGAAATGTGGTAGAGAGCGCAAGGAAGTGCAATCTCCGAAGTGTGCAGCATAAGAGTAGTGGAGTGAGAATTGGGGGATGAAAGGAGTAGGGGATAAGGATGAAAGAATTATCGTTGGATAAGTTCGAGGAGGCGTATGAGGTCGTAAGGAAGGTGACTTCTGAGACGAAGCTGATATACAGTGATCATTTCAGTGCGCAGACGGGAAATAAGGTGTATCTGAAGCCGGAGAATATGCAGTTGACGGGGGCCTATAAACTGCGGGGAGCGTACTATAAGATCAGTACACTGTCGGATGAGGAGCGGGCGAAAGGATTGATCACGGCTTCTGCCGGCAACCATGCGCAGGGTGTGGCTTATGCTGCTAAGTGCTATGGGGTGAAGGCAGTGATTGTGATGCCGACAACGACGCCGCTGATCAAGGTGAACCGTACGAAAGGGTATGGTGCCGAGGTAGTGCTCTATGGAGATGTGTATGACGAGGCATGCGCTTATGCCTATCAACTGGCTGAGGAACATGGCTATACCTTTGTACATCCCTTTGATGATCTGGATGTAGCTACTGGACAGGGAACGATCGCCATGGAGATCATCAAGGAGCAGCCGCTGGTGGATTATATTTTGGTGCCGGTGGGGGGAGGTGGACTGGCGACCGGTGTCTCAACTCTGGCGAAACTGCTTAATCCCAAAATCAAGGTGATCGGTGTAGAGCCAGCAGGCGCCAATTGTTTACAGGAGTCAGTCCGCGCAGGTAAGGTCATGACGCTTGATCGTGTGAATACGATCGCAGATGGTACAGCGGTTAAGACGCCGGGAACGGATATTTTTCCCTATGTGAAACAGAACCTTGATGGTATCATTACTGTGGAAGATGAGGAATTGGTGGTATCTTTCCTGGATATGGTAGAAAACCACAAGATGATTGTAGAGAATTCGGGTCTTTTGACGGTAGCGGCGTTAAAACATCTGGATGTCAAAAACAAGAAGGTGGTTGCGATCTTAAGCGGTGGTAATATGGATGTGATCACGATGTCTTCTGTGGTACAACAGGGACTTGTTATGCGGGATAGGATCTTCTCAGTCTCTGTGCTGCTGCCGGATAAACCAGGTGAACTGTCCAGAGTAGCAGATGTGATTGCAAAACAGAGTGGTAATGTTATCAAACTGGAACATAACCAGTTTGTATCGATTAACCGTAATGCGGCGGTGGAACTGCGGATTACAATGGAAGCATATGGAACAGAACATAAGAATCAGATCATTGAAGCGCTGCAGAAGAATGGTTATCAGCCGAAGATGATCAGGGCAAGTATCTGATAGGACATCGTGATAAATCCGCATAGTGTTTGTGCGGATTTTATCTATAAAATGCATCTATACGGGTTAAGCTTATGGTATGGAAATAGAAGGACATCGGAGGAATAAGGCTGGCATATGCATAGATCCGAGACATCTTCAAGTGATATCATGGGGGTTAATGTGAATAAAAATAAAAAAAATACTAAAAAAAGCAAGACAGAATGGATAAAGAAATATATTATTATAACAGTGGCGACATTTGTCTATGCGGTGGCGCTCAGTCTTTTTATCGATCCGAATGATATGGCGCCTGGCGGGCTGACCGGTGTGGCGATTATTTTAAGCAGATTGGTGCCGGTTAGTACGGGAACGCTGATCCTAGTGTTAAACATACCGATCTTGATTTTCGGTGTGTGGAAGTTTGGTATCGGTCTAACTATTTCGACAATCTATGCTACGGTATCGATTTCCTTTTTTACCAATATGTTAGCAGGTGTGGGAGCAGCCACCAATGATATACTGTTGGCAGCAGTGGTGGGAGGTATCATTCAGGCAGTGGCGATCGGCGTGATTTTCAGAGCTGGGGCGACCAGCGGTGGTGTTGATATCATCGTCAAGGCGTTGAAGCTTAAGCTGCCGCATTTGAAGACGGGCAACCTTTTTTTGATGATAGACGCTACGGTGGTGACGTTATCAGGGATTGTTTTCCAGGATGTCAGTGCGGCTTTGTATGCGGCGGTGGCGGTAGGATGTTGTTCTGTGGCCATAGATGTAGTGCTGTATGGCCGGGATGAAGCGAAACTCCTGTATATCATCAGTGATGAGCCGGAACGGATTACACAGCGTCTGTTGGAGGACCTGGATGTGGGTACTACCTATATTAACGGACAGGGTGCCTACAGCGGCAATGAGAAACGGGTGATCATGTGTGCCATGAAGAAGACGGTATTTCCGAAAGCAGAGGAGATCATGAAGGAGGAAGATCCGAATTCGTTCATGATTGTGACGAGTGCCACGGAAATTTTCGGGGAGGGTTATAAAAGCTATTTCAGCGAACGGATTTAAAGATTGGAGAGTATATGCAGGATATCAATTTGCGGACTAAGAAACATAAGAGAAAACGCAGGAGAGGCGAGAATGGAATCTTGATTGGCTCCATCATATTATGTCTGGTGACACTGACAGCCATTACGATCACGTTGATTATGGTGTTCCGGTACCGGGCGATACAGATGGAGAATACGGCGGTGATGAATGAGTTAGAAGCAATCCGCATGGAGGAGGCGGTCACTTATACGCAGGAGGAAGTGGATGCTATGATTGCCAGTGCAGTGACAAAGACTACTGACCAGACAACGCAGGAGGTAAGAACAGATTTATTGGATAAAATGAAGGAGCTGATGCTTACTGGCGATGGAGCGCTTTCGATGCTGCGCTATTTCTATCCAGATGAAATTGTATTAGCGGATGCAGGAAAGTATCATTTTTTCCCAATTTCTGAGGAACTGGCACATCATACATATGACATGGACAAATTTATAAAGGACAGTGATCAGATTATACGATACTATGATAATGATCAGTGGATTTCCCGTAAGGGAATTGACGTCTCCAAATATCAGGAAGAGATTGATTGGGAGCAGGTAGCTTCCGATGATGTGGAGTATGCTTTTATCCGACTTGGGATCAGAGGATACACAAAGGGAGAAATTCTGGAGGACGAAAATTTTGAGGATAATATCAAGGGTGCACTCCATAATGATATTGATGTAGGGGTCTATTTCTTTACGCAGGCAGTCAGCGTGGAAGAGGCGGAAGAAGAGGCGGAGTATGTATTGGATGCGTTGGAGCCTTATCAGGTGGAGTATCCTGTGGTTATCGATGTGGAAGCAGTATCGAATGCCAACGCCAGAACGAAGGATTTG
The DNA here is from genome assembly GCA_951800685.1 of uncultured Lachnospiraceae bacterium. Classification (GTDB taxonomy): domain Bacteria; phylum Bacillota; class Clostridia; order Lachnospirales; family Lachnospiraceae; genus UBA3282. Next base: position 47,633 of record CATOJY010000019.1, on the reverse strand, counting down.
ACGAAAGAAGAGCGGACGCAGTATTGTATCACTTTCTGCGAGAAAATCCGGGAGGCAGGCTATACGCCGATGATCTATGGGAATCTGAAGACATTTATGCTGATGCTGGATCTGGAGCAGCTAGAAGATTATGAAAAGTGGGTAGCGTTCTATGATGAACCGCTCTACTATCCTTATGCATTCAGGATCTGGCAGTATACAGATCAAGGAAGCGTTGCGGGTATTAAAGGAGACGTAGACTTAAACATAAGCTTAGAGGAAGTGTCGGATGATGATTGAAGATAAGGAACATCTTATGTGCAAATGATCAGTGCCGCTAAGTGGTATAACAGCAAGACGAGAGGAAGGCGCGGTTAATAGAATGACGCAGGAATTTGTGCAGTATGAAAAGACAGGTTATCTGACAGAACCCTTTAAGTTATTTCATCTGCGGGATTGTACAGACAGGACATTTGCGTTTCATTATCATGAATTCTATAAGATTATCTATTTCGTAGACGGTATTGTGGATTATAAAGTTGAAGGGAAAACGTATCATTTAAAGCCCCATGACTTTGTTTTAGTGGGGGCGAATGTTATTCACAGACCAGAAATTGACAGTGCGGTTTCCTATGAGCGGTATATCATTTATCTTTCGGAAGGATTTCTGGCGGCAGGAAATGAGAGAGGGGAGAGCTTGAAATACTGTTTTGAGGAAGCAGGGAGGAAACAGCGGCGTGTCCTGCATTTTGCGGCAGAGAGCTATGAAGAGATTGTGGGCTGTCTGCTGCGCATGGAGAAGATCGCGGGACAGGGCGGGGCTTATATGAATGAATTGCTGCTGCGGAGCGCTTTCTTAGAATTTATGGTGCTTTTTAACCGGTGTGTGATCAATCAGCCAAAGGCGTTTCTCACTACGGCGGCCTATCATGAGAAGGTGATCGATGCGATCGTCTATATCCAGGAGCATTTGTCAGAAGAGATCAGCGTGGATGTGCTGGCTGGACAGTGCTATGTCAGCAAGTATTATCTGATGAGACAGTTCAAGGAAGCTACAGGGTTTTCCATTCATCAGTATATCAATGAGAAACGGATCCAGGCAGCTAAGCGGATGATCCTTTCCGGGATTCCTGCCTCGAAGGCATGCTATGAGTGCGGATTTCACGATTATTCCACGTTCGCCAGACGATTCAAGACGATTGTGGGAACGGCGCCTTCGAAGCTGCAGGATCGATGCATGGAATAATGTTCCATGTATCTTAGCGAAGGTTTGGCGAGGATTGGACAGTGGCAGTTTCTTATTGGGCGGAAATGACATAGGGAATGTATGATAACTGGGAAGAATGGGTTGTTTTGTGAACAGGATCCGTGATAAAATAAAAGACAATGAGACAAAATGCAGAAAGGCGGGATGATAGATGAAATATGAATTTGAAGGAACAGTGGAATTCCGTGAAAATGAGAATACGATTGCGGTGCCGTTTAATGTCTGGGAAGTATGTGAGAAAGTGGGAGATGCGCCGGTCAGAGTTTGTTTTGACGATGTATGCTTTATTTGCGATCTGTTGCCAAAAGGGCAGGGATATTATGACATTCCAGTGGGCAAAGATACCTTGTCTAAGGTAGAGCTAGGCAAGAAATATCTGATTTCCATCGAAATTGTGGGGAATGTAGTGAGTATGAGCGGCGACAGCCCGTACAGTACGGAGCATCCGATCCGTAAGATCGATGGGGTTGATTTGGTGACACAGCCTTGGGATGGTTTGTGTGGACAGGCATGTATTGCCATGATCGCAGGGACGACGCTGGATGAGATGTGTGATATTATGAAATGCCGGGAATGGCAGGCGAATATGAGTAAGATGATCGCTGCTTTGGAGTATCTTGGAATCCGTCATGCAGATAAGATTGTGTATACGTTAGGAAGGCCTGTGGAACTGCCGCACTGCTGTATCATCATGGAGAAGATGGGAAGATACAGCCATTATCTTGTGCAGTTTGAAGGTAATTACTATGAGCCAAACCAGGGCGTGCTCAAGGAGTTTGACCAGACAAAGATGGTGGGGTATCTGGAAATCATTACAGCATAGGTTTGTCATATTGGGAATCCATGCAGCTATGGGAAGCGCCGGCATAAGCAGACGCTTCTTTTTTGTGTATCGGAAGAGTATTGAAGACGCTGTCAAGAAAAAATACTTGACACACATAATATCCTATAGTAGAATGCTTAAGGTGGGTGCGAAATAAACCATCTGGCAGAGGTTAGTGACATGGAAAAGATCGTGGAACAGGGATTGCTATATGATTTTTATGGAGAACTGTTGACGAAGCACCAGAGACAGATCTATGAGAGTATCGTATACGATAATCTTTCACTGGGAGAGATCGCGCAGGAAGAAGGCGTCAGCAGACAGGCGGTGCATGATATTGTAAAACGCTGTGATAAGATCCTGCAGGGGTATGAAGAGAAGCTTAAGCTGATTGCCAGGTTTAGGAGCATCAAGGAAAAGATCACTTGTATCAGCCAGTTATCAGAAGCGTTGGAAGAGAAGAGAGAAGCGGACGAAGAACAGTACCGCTTGTACGGCGCCAGAATAAAGGCGTTGTCTTCCGAGATTCTGCAGGAGTTATAGTTATTTTGATCGGAAAGGCATGAAACCTTATGGCATTTGAAAGTTTGACTGATAAACTGCAGAATGTATTCAAGAATCTGAGAAGTAAAGGACGTCTCACGGAAGCGGATGTAAAGACGGCGCTCAAGGAAGTGAAGATGGCGTTGTTAGAAGCCGATGTCAACTTCAAGGTAGTGAAGCAGTTTGTCAAATCAGTGGAGGAGCGTGCGGTCGGAGCGGATGTCCTGAACGGATTAAATCCAGGCCAGATGGTCATTAAGATCGTTAACGAAGAGATGGTTTCCCTGATGGGGTCTGATACTACAGAAATTACACTGCAGCCAGGTAAGTCAATCACGGTCATCATGATGTGTGGTCTGCAGGGTGCTGGTAAGACGACGACTACTGCAAAGATCGCAGGCAAGCTGAAACTTAAAGGCAAGAAGCCGCTGCTTGTGGCCTGCGACGTCTACAGACCAGCGGCGATTAAGCAGCTGCAGATCAATGGCGAGAAGCAGCAGGTCGAGGTTTTTTCCATGGGAGAGAACCATAAGCCGGTTAATATTGCGAAGGCGGCTGTGGAACATGCCCAGAAGAATGGGCATAATGTCGTAATTCTGGATACGGCAGGAAGACTTCATGTCGATGAAGAGATGATGGCGGAGCTGCAGGAGATCAAGAGTCATGTGGAGGTACACCAGAGCCTGTTGGTGGTAGATGCCATGACAGGTCAGGACGCCGTTAATGTAGCGAAGGAATTTGACGAGAAGATTGGAATCGACGGCGTCATTCTTTCCAAGATGGATGGAGATTCCAGAGGCGGTGCGGCGCTCTCCATTAAGGCTGTGACGGGAAGACCCATCTTGTATATCGGTATGGGCGAAAAGCTTTCAGATTTAGAGCAGTTCTATCCTGAGCGTATGGCAAGCCGGATTCTCGGTATGGGAGATGTACTGACGCTGATCGAGAAAGCACAGCAGAATCTCGATATTGATGAAGAGAAAGAGAAGCAAATGGCAGCCCGTATGAAGAAGGGCAAATTTGACTTCGAAGATTATCTGGAGAGCATGAAACAGATGCGCAATATGGGCGGCTTGTCCAGCATCTTAAGCATGATGCCTGGTATGGGGAAGCAGATGGGTGATCTTGAGTCTTTGGTAGATGAGAAGCAGTTGGCACGTATGGAAGCGATTGTGCTGAGTATGACGCCAGCGGAGCGACAGAACCCAAAGCTGCTCAATCCCAGCAGAAAACACCGAATCGCCAGGGGGGCAGGTGTAGATATTGCGATTGTCAACAAGTTTATCAAACAGTTTGAACAGTCCCAGAAGATGATGAAACAGCTTCCAGGGATGATGGGCGGCAAGAAAGGCCGTGGGATGTTCGGCGGTATGAAATTCCCATTTTAGGGACCATTGGTTCTTAAGGGTTTCAAATAATTATATTTTTATATGGAGGCAAAGAAAATGGCAGTTAAGATCAGATTAAGAAGAATGGGACAGAAGAAACATCCTTATTACAGGATTGTAGTGGCGGATTCCAGATCTCCAAGAGACGGAAGATGTATTGCTGAGATTGGAACCTATGATCCCAACACAGACCCTAGCACCTACAAAGTAGATGAAGAGGCAGCTAAGAAGTGGTTAGCAGACGGCGCTCAGCCGACAGAAGTTGTCAGCAGAATTTTCAAGAGTGTGGGCATTGCCAAATAGTAGTCCGATATGCAAAAAGGCTTTTGGAGGTGTACAATGAAAGAATTGGTTGAAGTAATCGCCAAAGCTCTTGTAGAGAACCCGGATGAGGTAGTTGTTACAGAGAAAGCAGAGGGTAAGAATATTACCGTTGAACTTCATGTCGCAGCATCGGATATGGGTAAGGTGATCGGTAAGCAGGGACGTATCGCGAAAGCAATCCGTTCTGTTGTGAAAGCTGCATCGTCGAAGGACAATAAGAGAGTGGACGTAGAAATTATTTAAAGATAGGCCTCACGGAGTAATCTGTGAGGTTTGTTATTAGGGAAAACCAGAAGGCGGCCAGAATATGATATCTGAATTACAAGTTGGTGTTATCACCCAGACACATGGAATCAAAGGGGAAGTGAAGGTTTTCCCTACGACAGACGATGCTTCCCGGTTTAAGGAACTGAGAAATGTAATCATGGATACAGGCAGAGAACGTCTGTCCATGGAGATTGAGAATGTTAAGTTTTTCAAACAGTATGTCATCGTTAAATTTAAGGGGTATGATTCCATTAATGATGTAGAGAAATATAAAACAGCGAAACTCTATGTGACAAGAGAGCATGCCGTACGTTTAAAGAAGGACGAGTATTTTGTCGCTGATCTGATTGGGATGCGTGTGGTCACAGAGGAGGGTGAGCCCTTTGGAACCTTGAAAGATGTCATGGTTACAGGAGCTAATGATGTCTATGTGGTAGAACGTGAGGGGATGCCAGAGGTTTTGCTGCCTGCAATCAGGGAATGTATTAGAAACGTCGATATGGAACAGGGTGTAATTACGGTACATATCATGGAGGGACTTGTATAACGGCAGGAAGAATAACCTAATGATAAGAGGAGACTGATATGACGAATTTCCATATCCTCACGCTTTTTCCTGAAATGGTGATGCAAGGCCTGCATACCAGCATTCTTGGGAGAGCGGTAGAGCGGAAATATATTTCCATAGAAGCAGTGAATATCAGAGATTATACGCTGGATAAACATGGCAAAGTGGATGATTATACGTACGGTGGAGGGGCGGGGATGCTTATGCAGGCGCAGCCTGTGTATGATGCTTGGAAAGCTGTAACGGACAGGATTGCTGCGCGGCAGGCGAAACGATTTTGCCGTGTCATTTACATGACGCCCCAGGGAAGGACTTTTCATCAGGAACTTGCACAGGAGCTTGCACAGGAGGAGGATCTGATCTTTCTGTGTGGGCATTACGAGGGTATTGATGAACGGGTGCTGGAAGAGATCGTGACAGACGAGATTTCCATCGGTGATTATGTGCTGACGGGCGGTGAGCTTCCGGCCATGGTTATGATTGATGCCATCGCGAGGCTGGTTCCGGGTGTATTGCATAATACAGATTCTGCAGTGACGGAATCTTTTTATGATGGACTACTGGAATATCCCCAATATTCCAGACCGGAAATCTGGCATGATAGGAGGGTACCTGCCATTTTGCTGAGCGGCGATCATGCCAAAGTGGATGCCTGGCGTATGGAGCAGTCGCTGGCAAGGACGAGGGAGCGAAGACCAGACTTATATGAGGCTTACTGTAAGCGTAACGGTCCAGATAGCAAATCCATGAAGAAATTAGATAAGAAATTATAGGAATTTGCTTGCAATTAGGCCTATAATATGTTAAATTACTAATGTTGCAAAAAAGATGGTCCTCTGTTACAGAATGTATTAAGAACATCCAAAGAAATAGGAGGCAGATTATGAACGAGATCATTAGAGAAATCGAAGCAGAACAGCTGAAAGAGAAAGTTGACGAGTTTAACGTAGGTGATACCGTTAAGGTATATGGTAAGATCAAGGAAGGTAACCGTGAAAGAATCCAGGTTTTCGAGGGTACTGTGCTTAAGAAACAGGGTGGAAGCAACAGAGAGACCTTCACGGTAAGAAAGGTGTCTAATGGCGTTGGCGTTGAGAAGACATGGCCTATGCATTCTCCTAACGTAGAGCGGGTAGAGGTAGTCAGAAGAGGTAAGGTAAGACGTGCGAAGCTGAACTATTTAAGAGATCGTGTTGGTAAGAAAGCGAAGGTAAAAGAGCTGGTAAAATAAGGCAGTGGTATAGAACCTGATCATGGAGAAGATAAGACTGATACTTCAAAGAAATTTGTAGTATCAGTTTTTTTATGTTAAAATGGGACTATATGGTAACAGTAAGAAGGACTGTTATGGCATATTGGGAGGAACGGGTTATGGGGTTGTATCGGATTTTGCTGGTGGATGATGAGGAGGAAGTCCGTAAGGGGATCATCCGTAAAATGGAATGGGAACGTTTGGGATTCGAAATGGCAGGAGACGCCGAGAACGGGGAGGAAGCATTGGAGAAAGTGGAGCAGCTCCAGCCGGATGTTGTACTTACGGATATACGGATGCCTTATATGGATGGCTTGGCGCTGGCGAGGCGGATCAGAGAGAAGTATCCTTCCATCAGGATCCTGATTTTTTCTGGTTATGATGATTTTGAATATGCGCAGCAGGCGATCAAGCTGAATGTGACGGAGTATATTTTGAAACCGGTGAACATGGAAGAACTGTCAGAAATACTGACACGTGTCAGGGAGAATCTGGATGAGGAGATCGAACAGCGCCGTAATATCGATTTGCTGCAAGAAAGTTATCTAGGAAGTCTACCGATCTTAAAGGAACTTTTCCTGAATGATCTGGTGCGCGGGGCGACAGATCTGTCTGCAACAGTGCCGAAACTGCAGGAATATGGGATAGATATTCTGGATGCGCGAAAATGGGTGGCGGCTGTCATTCATGTGGAGCGGACGGAGACACAATCTTCTTCGCTGCCATGGGAACTGATCCCTATTTCTGTTAGGGGAATGGTAGAGGACTATCTGCGGTCCTATTGTCGTTATGCAGTCTTTAACTCGATGGATGAGATCACTGTGATTGCGGCGATTGATGCGGATAATACCCAGACGGGGTTGAGTAATCTGTTCAACGATATCTGTAAAGAGAGCAGACGTGTGCTGGACACGGTCATTACGGTAGGTGTGGGGCACAGTTGTAATACGCTGCAAGAGATTAGCCGTTCTTACCAGTCGGCGGCAGACGCGTTAGGTTACCGGGCGATTGTTGGTAAGGGTAAGACGATCTATATCAATGATGTGGAACCGGTAAGCAGGGGCAAACTGCAGTTTAATGACAGGGATGAGGAAGAAATGGTGGCTGCCATCAAATTTGGTTCCCAGGAGAAGATTGCTGGAGTGATCAGAAAGTTGTCTGCCTGTATGGAGGATGCAAAGGTACATGCCAGACAATATCAGGTCTATATGATTTCCATTGTCAACTGTTTGATCAAACTGATGCAGCAGTATGACCTGGATATTGACGAGATGTTTGATTCCAAGGCGCAGTATGCAGAGTTTATGGAGGGAATTTGTCAAAGAGAAGAGTTTGCAGATAGAATCATTATGATAGCTACCCGTATGAATGAGGTGATGAATAGAGAACGTGACAACACGACGCGGAAGGTGATCCAGGAAGCGAAGGAATATATCAGAGAGCACTATGCAGATCCGGAACTGTCGGTAGAAGCGATGTGCCGATATCTGCATATGAGCCCGGCATATTTTTCTACAGTCTTTAAGAAGGAGACAGGACAAGCCTATGTCAACTATCTGACAGAAGTACGGCTTAAGAAAGCAGTAGAGCTATTGAACGAGACGGATGATAAGACTTATATGATTGCTGAGAAGGTAGGATATCAGGAGCAGAATTATTTCAGTTATGTGTTTAAGAAGCGCTACGGCGTATCGCCTACGAAATACCGCGGACTTCAGGGAGAAATCAAATAGGTCTTAGTGGATCTGATCAGAAGGTATGTGAGGGCAAGGAGGGTTTCTGCTGACTGGAGGGCAGAGACAGAGAGGAGTGTTATGGAACAGGAAACACCTGCTGGTTTTGGTAAAAAGACCAGTATCCGCTATACGATCTTCAGCTATTTTACGATCAGTGCATTAGCGGTGATCCTGTTGATCGGTATTACGCTTTATTCACAGATGTCCCATCAGCTGACAGCAGCGGTGCGGGAGGAAAATCAGGCGGTTTTAGGGCAGATCAACCGTTCGGTGGATTCTTATCTGCGTACGATCATGAAATTATCAGACAGCCTGTATTATGGCGTCATCAAGAATGCAGATCTGAATGCAGAATCCGTGAGCAGTCAGATTACACTTTTGTATGACAATAATAAAGATAGTATTGCTAATATCGCCCTGCTGTCTAAGGAGGGAGAACTTTTAGAGGCAGTGCCTGCAGCACGCCTAAAGACAGATGTGGATGTGAGAAAAGAACAGTGGTTTGGCAACACCTTAAAGAGAACGGATAATCTGCATTTTACCACACCGCATGTGCAGTATATCTTTGATAATAACGAGAACCAATACCGATGGGTGATTACGCTGACCCGTGCGGTGGAGATCACCCATGGGACCTCTACGGAGCAGGGGATCTTGTTGATTGATATCCGGTACAGCAGCCTGCAGCAGATCTTAGATAATATTACGCTGGGCAATCAGGGATATCTGTATATGGTCAGTAGCAGCGGGGAGTTGATCTATCATCCTAGGATGCAGATGATTGAGACGGGACAGATGACGGAGAATACCGCTATGGCAGCGGGATACAGGGATGGCAGCTTCAGGGAACGCTATGAAGGAGAGTGGCGGGAAGTCAGTGTGAAATCTGTTGGGTATACAGGATGGAAGCTGCTGAGTGTTACGCCAGAGAAAGGCCTTCCTCTTGGCAATTTGAAAATGAGACTTTTTGCGGTATTTGTGGTGGGTGCTTTTTTGCTGGTACTGGTCTTGACAAACACCTTTATTTCCTCGCGCATCACGACGCCGATCCAGAAGCTTGAGAGATCAGTCAACGCGATCGAAGCAGGGGATCTTGATACGGAAGTATACATGGGAGGGTCCTATGAAATCAGACATCTTGGGCGTTCGATTGGGGATATGGCCAGGAGGATCAAAGCGCTGATGCAGGATATCGTGGCGGAGCATGAGTCTAAGAGAAAGAGCGAGTTTGATACGCTGCAATCCCAAATCAATCCGCATTTCCTCTATAATACGCTGGACATCATTGTATGGATGATTGAAAATGAGCAGAAACAGGAGGCAGTCAGAGTTGTAACCGCGTTGGCGCGGTTTTTCCGTATTAGTTTGAGCAAGGGGAAGAGTATCATCACGGTGAGGGATGAGCTGGAGCATGTGCGCAATTATCTGACGATCCAGCAGACCAGATTCAAGAACAAATTTATTTACAGAATCGAGGCGGATGAGGGTGTGATGGATCTGGTCAGTTTGAAACTGATGTTACAGCCTTTGGTGGAGAATGCGATTTATCACGGTATGGAATTCATGGATGGAGATGGGGAAATCTGTGTGAAAGCATACAGGGAGTCGAAAGATCTGTGGTTCCAGATCAGTGATAATGGGCTTGGGATGACAGAGGGCCAGGCGGCAAGCCTTCTTGATGAGAAGGATCATGTATCTTCCAGAAGAGGATCAGGAATCGGCGTCAAAAATGTAAATGAGAGGATACGATTGTATTTTGGAGAGGATTACGGCCTTACGATCTGGTCAGAACCAGATGAGGGTACAACGATCACAATCCATCTTCCAGCCCAGATTTATACAGAGACAACACAGAAGGAGCAGACATGATAGGCAGACGGGGAAAGGTGTTAATAATTTTATATATAATATGTCTATTGGTGCTGTTCCTCATGTGCTCTACGGATCTGATCATCCGGGAGCCAGAGCGGGAGATCTATCATATTGCAGTGATCGTTGAGGACGTCAGAAGTGATAACTACGGTAATTTCCGCAAGGGCATGGACCAGGCTGCGGCGGAGCTTAACGCAGATGTACATTTCATCACGTTGTATGAAAAGATGGATGTTGAGGAGCAGATGGAGCTGATGGACAGAGAGGAGCAGGACGGGACGGATGCACTCATTGTAGTTCCTGTAGTGGAGGAGAAGATAGCAGGCAAACAGATGACAGTTCCGGTGATCCTTCTGCGGGCTGGGACGAGGGAAGCAGCCGGGGCGGGAAATATTGTTGTTGACTATGGGAAGATGGGAGAGCAGCTGGCAGAAGAGATCTTGCAGGATATGCCAGCGGGCAGCCAGGTTTATGTGTTGACAGATCCATCGAAGCAAAGCGGCATGGACCGCATGTTCCTAAAGGGAGCTTGTGAGCTGTTTGCAGCAAAAGGAACTGATGTGCAGCTGGTCATAAGGGATGCCGAAAATGGTTTTCGGACGATGTTTATGGAGATGGAAACAGAGACTGGGCAAGGAGCCATAGTCCTGGCGGCAAATCAGGAAATCCTGACAGAGGCGGCAGGGATTCTGGCTGAGGATCTGACGGCGGCTGATAGGGTCAGAGGGGTGTATGGGAGAGGGACTACAGTGCCGATTCTCAATTATCTGGACCGCGGCATTATTGAAGGTATTTGTGTGACAGACGAGTTTAGCATTGGGTATTACAGTGTGCGTGAAGCGGTTAGGGCGCTGGAGGGAGCCGGAAGCTCCCCGACGATGATGGCGTCTTACTATATAGAGAAAGAGGATCTGCGTGATCCAGGCCTTGAGAAACTTCTATTCCCGATCGAGTGATCTTAGAAAGGAAAGACGGAAAAGATGAAAAGAACCATGAAAATTTTCTTGGCGTGTATCGTGGCATGTGTGCTGTTAACGTCTTGCCAGGGTGTGAGGAAAGAAGAAGAGAAGACCTCTATCCGGATTGGGATCAGTCTGTATCGGGGAGATGATACTTTTATCAATAATATCCGCAGTATTATAGAGGATAAGGCGAAAGAATATGAGCGTGAGAGCGGCATCAAAGTGACATTGGATATTCAGGATGCGAAAGGCAACCAGAATACTCAGAATAATCAGGTGGAACGGTTCATTTCCCTGGGGTGTGATGTATTGTGCATCAATCCGGTGGATCGTATGGATACTTCACTGATCATTGACAAAGCTATGACTGCCAATGTGCCAGTCGTGTTCTTTAACCGCCAGCCGGTGGAAGAGGATATGAACCGCTGGGATAAACTCTACTATGTAGGAGTGGATGCGAAAGAAACTGCCATCCTGCAGGGGGAAATGGTAGTGGACCTGTACAGGGAACAACCGGAAGCGGTTGATCTAAACGGTGACGGTGTTGTGAGCTATGTGATGTTAGAAGGGGAGACCAGTCATCAGGATTCTTTGATCCGTACAGAGTGGTCTGTCCAGACACTGAAAGATGGCAGAGTGCCGATCGAGAAGATAACGGGAGGAATTGCCAACTGGGAGCGCAGCCAGGCGTCGGCGCTGATGGAACAGTGGCTTGCGCAATATCCAGATACCATTGAGCTGGTGATCAGTAACAATGACGACATGGCTTTGGGGGCGATCGATGCATTGGACCGTGCACAGATCACAGGAGTTAATGTTATAGGCATTGACGGAACAACACCAGGCTTAGAGGCGCTTAGGAGCGGCAAGCTGTTAGGGACTGTCTCTGCCAACAAGGAAATCTATGGCAGCGCTGTGATAGAATTGGCAGCCAGTTGTGTCTTAGGAGAGGAGCTGCCGGAGGAATATCCGCTGACGGACGGGATTTATTTCTGGACACCACAGGAAATTCTAATTACGAAGATCAAAGAAAATCCATAAGTATTCAAAAAAAATCTTATAGAAACTAGACAGATAATCCAGTACAATATCCTTGTCAGTAGTCATAATGTGCAAAAGGGAGTGCTCATTATGGCATAAAATGATAAAAACGCCTAAATATGGCAGAACAAGAGGAGGAATTGTAACTATGAAATTGAGAAAAGTACTTGCAATCGCAATGGCATCCATGATGGTATTTGGCTTAACAGCATGCGGCGGCAATGATGCAGCTCCTGCAGAGGCACCGGCTGAGGAAGCGGCTCCTGCAGAGGAGGAAGCAGCACCGGTTGAGGAGGAGACTCCTGCAGACGATGCAGCTGATGCAACAGAGGCAGCAACGGAAGACGCAGAGGCAGCAGCAGATGCTGCAGGCGCAGGCGGAAACATTGGTGTCTGCATCTACAAGTTTGATGATGCTTTCATGACCACATACCGTAATGCACTGCAGGAGATCCTGGAGGGCAAAGGGTATACCGTAACTTTCATGGATGGTAAGAATGACCAGGCTGAGCAGAACAACCAGATCAACAACTTCATCGCACAGAAAGTTGATGCATTGATCATCAATCCGGTTATGACATCTGCAGCAGACCAGATCATTGCTACTGTTAAGGACGCAGGTGTGCCTACTGTATTGATCAACCGTGAGCCTACAGCAGATCAGATGAGCGCATATGATAAGCTGGTTTATGTAGGATGTGATGCACGTCAGTCCGGAACCATGCAGGGTGAATTGATCCTGGATACCCCGAACAAGGGCGATATCAACGGCGATGGCAAAGTTTCCTACATCATGATCCAGGGTGACCCGGAGAACGTTGATGCACAGTATCGTACAGAGTTCTCTGTAAAAGCACTGACAGATGCAGGTATCGAAGTAGAAGAGCTTGACTTACAGCGTGGTGACTGGGACCGTAATAAGGGCCAGGAGATCGCACAGAATGACCTTGCTAAGTTTGGTGACGACATCGAAGTTATCTTCTGTAATAACGATGATATGGCAATCGGCGCACTGCAGGCAATTCAGGCAGCCGGCCGTAAGGTAAACGAGGATATCTATCTGGTAGGTGTTGACGCATTGGATGCAGCGCTCAATGAAGTAGCAGCAGGCAACATGACAGGTACTGTTCTGAATGACGCTCAGGGTCAGGCAGAAGGTGCGGTTCAGGCTATGGAAGATCTGTTGGGTGGTAAGACATATGCAGCAGGCGAGCAGTCCATCTACGTAGACTATGTAAAGGTTACTCCGGATAACGTATCTGACTTCCAGTAAGTATAATAAACGACACAATAAATATCTATTTCTAATGTCGTTAACTATTAAATACTTCACAACAATAAGAAAATGTAGATCATTGGGAAGTGCGTGTGCATTGGCGCATGCACTTCTTTCTGATACATAAAGGGGGTTATCAATTTGTCAGAGTATCGTTTGGAAATGCATAATGTTGTAAAAACATTTCCAGGTGTCAAAGCACTGAACGGTGCGCAGTTGAATTTGCGGCCGGGGACAGTTCATGCCCTGATGGGTGAGAACGGAGCCGGCAAATCCACCCTGATGAAGTGCATGTTCGGTATTTACCACATGGACGAGGGGGAAGTAATCTATGAAGGAGAAAAAGTTCAGATCAAAGGTCCGCTGGATGCCTTAAACCGTGGAATTGCCATGGTGCACCAGGAGTTGCAGCCGATTCCGGAGAGGAGTATCGGTGAGAACATCTATGTAGGGCGTTATCCGCTTAAGAAAGTGGGTCCGCTGACTGTGATCGATCATGATAGAATGTATGAGGATGCTGCCAGAGTGCTGGAAGAAGTTCATTTAAACTTTGATCCGAAAGCAAAATTAGGCAGTCTTTCCGTGTCTCAGATGCAGCTGGTTGAGATCGCAAAGGCGGTTTCTGCTGACTGTAAAGTACTGATCCTGGATGAGCCTACCTCATCCTTGACCGCCGCAGAGGTAGAAGCGCTGTTTACCATCATCAATGAATTGCGGAGCAAAGGAGTTTCCATTGTCTATATCAGTCATAAGATGGATGAGATTCTTAGGATCAGTGATGAAGTAACAATCATGCGTGATGGACAATATATCGGAACCTGGTCTGCGAAAGAGCTGACGACTGATTTTATTATCACGAAGATGGTAGGTCGTGAACTTTCAGAGTTGTATCCTGTCCGGGAAAATGTACCAGGAGAAGTAGTTTTTGAAGTGGAAGACTTTACCTCGATTAACCCTAAGAGTTTCAGACATGTTAACTTCCAATTGAAAAAGGGCGAGATATTGGGTGTGGCTGGCCTCGTAGGTGCACAACGTACAGAATTGATGGAAGGTCTGTTCGGACTTCGCAGTCATACAAGTGGCAAGATCACCTATAAAGGACAGGAAATCAAAGTCACGCAGCCCAAGGATGCAATCAATCATGGTATCGCTATGCTGACAGAGGATAGGCGTGCTACAGGGATCCTGGGTGTATTGTCCATTGCGGATAATGTTTCTATTGCATCCCTAAATCAATATCTGATTGGGGGGATCATGCTAGACGATGGCAAGATCGAGAAGCTTGTGCAGGATAATGTTGCCAAACTTTCTATCAAGACGCCATCTTCTAAGACACAGATCCAATCGCTCTCCGGTGGTAACCAACAGAAGGTACTGATTAGCCGCTGGCTGGCTAACAGTCCAGATGTCTTTATCATGGATGAACCGACACGTGGTATCGACGTGGGGGCTAAGTACGAGATCTACTGCATTATTGCCGAGATGGCAAAACAGGGCAAGAGTATTATTATGATCTCCTCGGAGATGAGCGAACTCATCGGTATGTCTGACCGTATTATGGTCATGTGTGATGGCCGTGTGACTGGATTTATCGGTGGTGATGAAGCGAATCAGGAGAATATCATGGCGCTTGCAACGCAGTTTGAATAAGGAGGGAGAACATTATCATGGCAAAATCATTTAATATAAAAAAATTTATGTCCAACAATGCGATCATTATCCTGATCGTGCTGCTGGCTATTTTGACAGGAGCTACAACTCAGAATTTCTTTACGATAACTAATTTCAAAAATCTGGTAGTGAATGTATCTCCCAGATTCATTATTGCCTGTGGTGTATCGGGCTGTTTGATCACCAAGGGCACGGACCTTTCCGCAGGACGTGCGGTGGGACTTGCGGCATGTCTTTCCGCTATGCTTCTGCAGAGTTTGGATTATTCCGCACGTATGCTGCCATGGATGCCGGATATTCCGTGGCCAGTTGCACTTATCATTGTCATGGTGATTATGGGATGTTTCGGCGGCGTGAATGGTGTTGTGATCTCTGTTTTGAAGGTTCCGCCTTTTATTGCGACTCTGGGTATGCAGACGATTATCTACGGTCTCTGTTCCCTGATCACGAACAACCAGCCTATGGGTGGTTATAAGACCAGCTATCTGACAGTTGCGAGCGGTTCCCTGGGACCAATTCCTTACCTGATGATCTTTGCGGTGGTGATTGGCGCGTATTTCTGGTTCTTATATAACAAGACGCGTCATGGTAAATATATGTATGCGATTGGTGGTAACGAGAATGCCGCACAGGTTGCAGGTGTCAATGTACGTGGTTCCCTGATCCGTATCTATATTCTGGCAGGCTGCATGTACGCACTGGCAGGATTCTTAGTAGGTGCAAAGGCTGGCGGTGCTTCTACGGCGACCGGTAACGGCTATGAGCTTGAGGCGATCGCAGCATGTACCATCGGTGGTGTATCTGCTAATGGTGGTGTCGGTAAGGTAGGTGGTATCCTGATCGGTGTACTGGTATTCGAGATCTTGAAGATCTGTCTCCAGTTCCTGGGTGTGGATCCGGCTTATACATACATTGCACAGGGTCTTGTGATCGTGATCGCAGTTGCACTTGACCTTAGAAAGTATCTGCAGAAAAAATAGCAGAACGGAAAATTTGTTTTCTTGGGAAGAATGCAGGTCAGAAGAAAGGAATAGAGGATATGACAGAAGGACAGAAACAGGAGCTGGAGCAGGAAGTGGAACGCAATGACACGGAGAAGGATGGGAAGGCGAAGTATTCTGGTGACAGTGTGTTTGAGGGTATCTATGATCAGCTTCCAGATATTTCTGTACGTTCTCTGGATCGGTTTATTCTTCTGTGTGTGATCACGTTGATTGCAGTTATTGTGTTTGGTGTATTGAAAGCAAACAATGTATTCTAAACAAACAGAAGTAAGATATAAGTAAGTATTTTTATGTGGGTGGAGATAAGTAATAGAACGTAATGCAGGGGGCTTTCCGGTCGGAAAGCTCTTTTGCATGCATGCAGGTTCTCAAGATTAGAGTTGAATAACAGGTGTTGTTCGTGCTATACTAGGAAAATCAGAGATTTTCCTAGTATTAGATGTCCATGCAGCCTAAGCTGCTTTGAGAAGACAGTGCAGGATTGAGAGGAAAACCGGGGCTTTTCATATGCCTAATAGGAATACATAAAGAGGAAGAACAGCGTGGCGAGAAGAAAGGGTTTAACGTTTTATCAGAAGAAGAAAAAATTTAATTCCAGGGTCATCAAAGACATCTTTGAAATCATTGCAGGAGGTATTGTAGCTGTTTTCCTAGCATTTGTGATTGTTTATTCAATCGGCATGAGAACCAGTGTGATCGGGGATTCCATGAAGCCTACGTTGTATAATGGGCAGGAGATATTAATGAACCGTATTATATACAGACTTTCAACGCCGAAACGTGGCGATGTGATCGTTTTCCTGCCGAATGGCAATCAGAACTCCCATTACTATGTTAAGCGGGTGGTCGGACTGCCGGGAGAGGCTGTACAGATCAAGGATGGCGGCGTCTATATCGATGGTGTTTATCTGGAGGAGTCAGAGGAATTTGATAAGATGATAGATGCGGGTATTGCGAAGAATGAGATGGTGCTGGCACTGGATGAATTCTTTGTGTTGGGAGATAACCGCAACAGCAGTGAGGACAGCCGTTCAGGCAATATTGGCGCTGTCAATAAGGATATGATCATCGGGAAGGCGTGGTTCCATATGGCAGTGGATGATGTAACGATGGGGCTGATCGAATAACTGGGAAGAAAGGACAGAGAACGGATGAATTATCAATGGTATCCGGGGCATATGACCAAAGCGAAACGGATGATGCAGGAAAATATTGGTCTGATTGATCTGGTGATAGAATTGGTCGATGCGAGGATTCCTCTAAGCAGTAGAAATCCAGATATCGATGAACTTGGAAAAAATAAAGCAAGATTGATTTTACTCAATAAATCGGATCTGGCGGATGCGGGAGCGAATAAGCTTTGGATGGAATATTTCCGGAAGAAAGGTTTTCATGTGCTGGAGATCAACGCCAAGAGCGGCCAGGGACTGAGGGCAATCCAGGGAATGGTCAGAGAGGCATGCAAAGAGAAGATAGAGCGGGACAGGAAACGCGGGATTAGAAACCGTCCGGTGAGAGCGATTGTGGTCGGTATTCCGAATGTAGGGAAATCAACCTTTATCAATTCTTTTGCAGGTAAGGCATGTACAAAGACTGGCAATAAGCCAGGTGTCACGAAGGGAAAACAGTGGATCCGGCTAAATAAAGAACTGGAACTTTTGGATACGCCAGGAATTCTGTGGCCGAAATTTGAGAGTGAAGAAGTAGGAAGGAATCTGGCGCTGATCGGTTCCATGAATGATGAAATCCTGCAGATGACAGAGCTGGCGGCAGATTTGATTGCATATCTTCTGGCTCATTACAAAGAAGCATTGTTTGAGAGGTACCAGATGAATGGGGAGGAGCAGGGAGATGGTTATGACACTACCCCACTCGCAGTCCTGCAGCATGTCTGCGAAGTGCGTAAATGCTATAAGAAAGGACAGGAAGCAGATTTTGAGAAAGCGGCGTCTATTGTGATGGAGGATTTCAGAAGCGGGCGGATTGGCCGGATTACGCTGGAATCGCCATAAGGACAGATCATCCTTGTATCGCAAGCGGCTTACTATATGCATGGGGATTAGATTATGGTTAAGTGGAAGTGGGGAAAGACGGAATGAAAAATGTACTGAAAGAAATATTGAGCACCAGTCTGTACATATTGTTTGTTCTATGTGCTGTTTATCTGGTGATTCATTTTGTGGGACAGAGGACACAGGTGCTTGGAAGCTCAATGGAGCCGAAGCTGAGCAGTGAAGACAATCTGATCGTGGATAAGATCAGTTACAGGTTCCATGAACCGGAGAGGTTTGATATTGTAGTATTTCCGTTCCGATATGAGGAAAATACTTTCTATATCAAGAGAGTGATCGGCCTTCCGGGAGAGACGATACGGATTGACGAGGAGGGGAATATTCTGATCAATGGTGAGATTCTGGAAGAGGAATATGGCAAAGAGGTGATCCAGAATCCGGGAAGAGCTTACGAGGAGATTACGCTGGCTGACAACGAGTATTTTCTGATGGGCGATAACCGTAATAACAGCACCGACAGCCGGGATCCTTCTGTGGGAAATGTCAGGAGAGATGAGATCATTGGAAGGGCATGGCTGCGGATCTGGCCGCTTAATAAAATGGGGTTTATTAAACATCGGTGATATGTATAGAAGATGCTGTTTTAGCGTCTTGCGCAGGCAAGCCAGGGGCAGATATTGAGGAAAAGAATCATGAGAGAGAGTACGAAAGAGATCACGGGAAAGATACAGGCGGCTACGATAGAGGAACTGCCTGTTTTGTTTTTGCAGTATGAACAGGATGAGCGGACAGGAGTACGTGAAGCGGTAGAGAGAGGACGAAAGCGCTTGCTTGCCTATGAGAGGGAAATAGAACGGAGCAAAGCGTTGCAGAAGTACGAGCGGGAATATGCGGCATATCAGCATATCTGTGGGATTGACGAGGTGGGAAGAGGACCGTTAGCTGGTCCGGTAGTGGCGGGAGCTGTCATTTTGCCGAAAAACTGTGGCATTTTATATATTAACGATTCTAAGAAACTATCCGAAAAAAAGAGAGAAGAGCTTTATGATATCATTATGGAACAGGCAGTGGCAGTGGGTATCGGCTATAGTACGCCGGAGCGGATTGATGAGATCAATATTTTACAGGCTACTTATGAGGCGATGCGGGAAGCGATCAGTAAGCTTGCGGTTGTACCAGATCTGTTGCTCAATGATGCAGTGACCATTCCACAGGTATCTACAAAGCAAGTGCCTATTATTAAGGGGGATGCCAAGAGTATCTCTATTGGAGCGGCCAGCATTGTGGCTAAGGTGACAAGAGACCGCTTAATGGTGCAATATGATGAAGTTTATCCAGAATATGGATTTGCTTCCAATAAGGGATATGGTGCACAGGCGCATGTCGAAGCGTTAAAGAAATATGGACCATGTCCGATTCATAGGAAATCATTCATAACGCATTTTGCCGGTGAGAGTTAGGTTGAAAAATCACGGATTTTTCAATTTTCTATTTAAGCAGTATTGCAAGTCTGCTTGCGATACGCATGGGGATTAGATTCCAAAGAGGACAGAAGACGGCAATGTTGAAATCTGATATGGGAAATGCAGAGGTGTAAGATTGAATCTGGCGAGTATATGGAAACGGAATAATCAGAATATCAGGGCAAATGACACGGTAAAATCATCTGAATCCATGTCGAAAGGCGTTAGAAGCTCCAAGGTACAAAACGAGATTAGGAATCTTCTGCCGGGACAGACGATACAGGGGGCTGTCGTCAGCCGCAATGGCAATGCCGTGCAGATTGCTCTCAGTCAGGAGATGTTGATCAATGCAAAGATTGATCAGAGTATTAGTCTGGCATTGGGGCAGAATATGAGCTTCGAAGTGAAGACAAATAATGGATCAGTGCTGTCTTTAACGCCGTTGTATGCCAATATGGCTAACCAAGCAACAATTCTCAGAGCTTTGGGAGCCGCCGGTCTGCCGGAGAACGCTGCCAATGTGGAGATGGTGGCTAGGATGATGGAAGAGGGTATGCCAATCGACAAGGCTACGATCTTAAATGTCAGCAGACAGCTTCTGGAATTTCCTACACAGGATCCAGCGTCTATCATACAGATGATTCGGCTGGGGCTTGCTATTACAGAGTTGAATATCGAACAGTTTGAGCAGTATCAGAATGTCAGGCATCAGCTTCTTGGCAGTGCGGAAACCATTATGAGTGAATTGCCGGATATATTCCGGGAGCTGATGAGTGAGGGAAGAACTAATGAGGCGTTTGCTTTTTATGAAAAGGTATTAGAGATTTTTACAGAAGGAGACGGGGAGGAAACCGTCGTACAGAAAGACACAATGGACGAGGCAGGACAAACAGCGGGTACGGAAGATGCGGTAAAGGCTGAGACACAGACAAGCAGACTGTTGGATCCTGGATTCTTAGCGCCGGAAGGTACAGGTGAAGAACTGAGCGGGAAGACTTTGCAGGGAATGGGACAGAATACAGCGCTGACAGAGAGCCAGTGGAATAGTCTGGCGGATATGATCAAAGAGCTGGGAATAGAGGAGCAGACGGTGGAAATGCTCCGAAATGGGGAGCTGTCAGCGAAGGATGTCCTGGCACTGCTGAGAAATACCCTTTTGAGAACCGGAGAGCTGCCAGCTCATGTGTTAGAAAGACTTTTTGATGGAAAAGAGTTTGAGGGTCTTCTGAAAGCGGAAATGAGCAGACAGTGGCTGATTGAACCACGGGAGGTTGCCGATCCCCATAAAGTGGAGCAGCTGTATGAGAGGATTCGGGAACAGAGCATGCGTTTGAACGAAGCTATGCAGGCGGCTGGCAAGGCGGAGATGCCTGTGGCAAGAACAGTGCAGAATCTGCAGAATAATGTAGACTTTATGAATCAGATGAACCATATGTTTACTTATATCCAGCTGCCCCTGAAACTGGCAGGAAATCATGCCCATGGCGATCTCTATGTTTATACGAATAAGAAGAATCTGGCGGCCAAAGACGGTAATGTGAGTGCGCTACTGCATCTAGACATGGAGCACTTGGGGGCACTGGATGTTTATGTGGCGATGCAGCAGAATAAAGTGAATACGAATTTTACTTTGCAGGATGAAAGCGCAATGGATCTGATCGAGCAGCATATTTCTCTTTTGGATGAAAGACTGACGAAGCGGGGGTATGCGCTGAAAGCACAGTTCCAGGTCAAGGAGGAGGAAGAAGAACAGGACGGCAATATCATGCGCGCGATTTTGAAGCAGGAGAAGAATATTTCGGTACTTAGCAGGACGTCCTTTGATATGCGGGCATAGTGGGGAGTAGGCACTAACAAACGCTGCAAAGTGGACAGATAGAGATGTGACGTTACCATACGGAAAGGAGAGCAGCGGCGATGGCCAAAGAAGAGAGAAAGAAACCGAAACAGGCGATTGCGCTGGAATATGATCCCTCTGAGGAAGCGCCAAGAGTCATTGCTTCCGGCAGAGGAGAGTTAGCGGAACGTATTATCGAGAAGGCGAAAGAAGCGGCTGTACCAGTCCACCGGGATGACAAACTGGCGGACACACTTTCCCGGTTGGAGATCGGGGACATGATTCCGCCGGAATTGTACGAAGTAGTCGCTGAGATCTTGATCTTCGTGGATTCCATGGATAAGATCAAGGCGAAGATTGCGGCAGGAAGCTAGGAGGCATGGCAAGGTTGTATAATGCTGTACCTGCCAGGTGCAGCGCCTGGAAACGGAGGGAAATTGAATACGAGGAAACAGGGGGCACAGAAGGAACAGCAGGTCTGTGCCTATTTAGCATACAAGGGTGTTAAGATCATAGAACAAAATTTCAGATGCAGGCAAGGCGAGATCGATCTGATCGGATATGATGGGGCGTATCTCGTATTTTTTGAGGTGAAGTACAGGAGCAGTCAGAATAAGGGAAGTGCAGCGGAGGCGGTGGGGTATGCCAAACAGAAAAGAATATGCCGGGTAGCCGATTATTATCGTGTAGTGCATTACTGTATGGAAGATACACCGATCCGGTTTGATGTGGTGGCGGTTGACGGAGAAGAAATCACATGGATCAAAGATGCATTTTATTATATCTCATAAAGAGGAGATTTGTATCACAACTGGCATGTGGTGTAAACAGGTGAGAAAGGTATGGGGATCAGTATGGAATTATACAGACACGCAGGCAGAATGAAGATGAAGCAATGCAAGGCAGGGAAGATAGAATACCTGACATTTCCGTTGTTGGAACAGACAGGGCTGGTGCGCCATCTGTTTACCACGAGAGTAGGCGGTGCAAGCAAGGGTATCTACAGCAGTATGAATCTAGGCTATACCAGAGGCGATGAGAAGGAAGCTGTAGACGAGAACTACAGAAGAATCGCTGGCGTGCTGGGGTGCAGCATGGAGGATATTGTCTGTTCGGATCAGACGCATACAGTGAATTTGAGAGTGGTGACAAAGCAAGACGGCGGTAAGGGGGTCACAAGGTCAAAAGATTATCACGATATAGACGGACTTCTGACAGATGAACCGGGGTTGGTGTTGGCAACATTTTATGCAGATTGTGTGCCCTTATATTTTGTGGATACGAAAAATAAGGCGGTGGCGCTGGCACATTCTGGCTGGCGGGGTACGGTGGCGAGAATGGGAAGATGCGTCGTAGAGAGAATGGGAAAAGTTTACAATACGAGACCGGAGGATTTGGTGGCGGCCATCGGGCCGTCTATCTGCCAGACATGTTATGAGGTCAGTGAAGATGTGGCGGAAGCTTTCTTGCAGGAGTTTAAGAAACCAGGCCAGGCGGAACAGATCCTGGAAGAGAAAGGAAACGGCAAATACCAGCTTGATCTATGGCGTGCCAATGAGATGATCCTGCAGGAGGCAGGAATTCCCGCAGCACAGATTCAGGTGACGGATCTGTGCACCTGTCATAACAGCGATTATCTTTTTTCCCATCGGGCAAGTCACGGGAAGAGAGGAAATCTGGGTGCATTTTTGGGTGTGTTATTTTAGCTTAGAAAGTTAAGAAAACATTAAAGAATTTCCCATCTTTTCCTTTAGGTTTTCTTGACATAATAAGACATAAGGTTAGCAGCATTGTGACAACACAAGGGTTGTCGAAAGATGTACGGAGGAGGGCGAAATGGCTAATATTCTGGTTTGTGATGATGACAGGGAGATTGTGGATGCAATCGAAATTTACCTGTTGCAGGAGGGGTACACGATCTATAAGGCTTATGATGGAGAACAGGCAATCAAGGTGCTGAAAGAGCAGCAGATCCATCTGTTATTGATCGATGTTATGATGCCGAAGCTGGATGGTATTCACGCTACTTTGAAGATCAGGGAGTATTCCAGTATTCCGATCATTATTTTGTCGGCGAAGTCGGAAGATAATGATAAGATCCTGGGATTGAATATCGGGGCTGATGATTATGTGACGAAACCATTTAATCCGCTGGAGCTGCTGGCGAGGGTGAAATCCAATCTGAGGCGGTATACAATATTGGGGAATCTGAATGCAGAGAATAACGAGCTTTTTCAGGTAGGTGGACTATGTATCAATGATGATACCAAGGAGGTGACAGTAGATGGGGACAGCGTGAAGCTGACACCGATTGAGTATAACATTCTGTTGCTGCTTGTGAAGAACTGTGGAAGAGTATTCTCTATCGACCAAATCTATGAAAGTATTTGGAATGAGGAAGCGATCGGTGCGGACAATACGGTTGCGGTACATATCAGACATATCCGTGAAAAGATTGAGATCAACCCGAAAGAGCCGAGATACTTGAAGGTAGTTTGGGGCGTCGGCTATAAGATTGAAAAGCAGTAGTTATGGTTCACAGCCGGCATTCCAGGTTGAATCAGGCAAGATCTTAGAAGTGGACAGGGAGGACAATACAACAGGCTGAAAGAAAGGCATGGTTAAAGATGGGAAAAGAAGAAAAAGACAGGAAGGTAGATCCGATCAAAAAAGAAGACAGCCAGGACAGGACAGCAACGGGAGAATGTATAGCAGAAGAAAATTTGGACAGACAGATGCAGGAGGAAGAACATACAGAAGAAGGTGGCGCCGATGAGGCGGAGGAAAGCGTAAAGAAAGAGCAGAGGAACAAGAGCAGATACCAGAGAGAGGGCAGGAGTAAGAAAGCGAAGAAGGGAAATCACGCGGCCAGAGCCTTTCTACGTATTATGCAGCATGTATCTTTAGCGGCTATGGTAGTCTCTATATTGATTGTGGCGATCGGGTCAACGGTCCGTGTAGAGGGATTTCGTTCCCAATATGGATTCAATATGTATTCTATGAACCAGAAACAGCAATATGAGGATTCGGAACTGTTTGACAATATTTTTGGCTATGCGGCGGCAGACGTTATCCGGCATGGTGTTGTGAGTAGCCAGTTGGAAAGTGGAGGAGAATTCGACGGCAGGAAAATAATCGATGTAACGGCCTATAATTATCGTGATAACGGATTGCCAGAGCGTTATGTGACGGCCGATTATTACTTAGAAGATCTGTTGAAATGGCAGAACTATGGATTTGAGTGGACCGGAACGGAAATGACAGCAGTGCAGGCGCAGAATTTTCTGGCAAATCAGACGAGGGTGACGGTTATAGATCCTAACAGCAAGTATTACAACACTTCAGATGCCAACTATTTAAAATCTGATGTGGGAAGTTATACCTTTGTGAATGATGTCTCCTCTAACCAATTATGGGTAGATTCTGAGGATACGGATGGATTTGTGGAAGATTATCGCTCTGCTAAACTGGACGCTGTTGTGGAAGTGGAGGAAAGTTTAGCCGATGCGTATGTAGATGAGGCAGAGTCCTATTCTTCTGGGAATGAGGAAATTGCTAGCTATAATGTGATGGTAAACCGTTATAAGACGGCAGAGGGAAAGAATCTGGAGGAATATGTATCAGATTGGGATCTGTATTATGATCTGTGTCATAATGTGCAGTATGCGGCAAAGAGCCTGTCCTATAATTATAGCGAATACCTGGAAGCGAAGAATTATTATGATATGAATAACTCGAACGTCCGGTATCTGATCCGTAAGACGGTGGGAGAGAACACACAGACTTTCACAAATCTGGAAGAAGAACAGGATATTGAGAGTGTTTCAGCGTTTGCATATGCAGGAGATAACGATGAAGAGCTGCCGTTTCTTTCATCGGGTAAGTATATCTATTATAGTCCATCGGATATGACTTACAAGACCAATACTTCAATCGCGGAAGAAACGATCCGCCAGATCCTGCAGGAATATGATTATGCATATCCAGAGACGGTGGAGATCTGGATAGGGGTGGATACCTCTTATCCAGTGGAAGATGCCTTTACCCAGGGCAGGATAGGATTTAATAATTATCAGCCTTATTTTATGCAGTGGATCGCGCTGGCTTTTGGGGCAGGCATTCTGTACTTTGTATTATTCTGTTATCTGACATTTGTGACAGGGAAGGATGCAGATCGGGAGGGAAGAGCGTTTGTGCGCTTGACCTCTTTTGACAGAATTCCTACAGAGATCATGATATTACTTGGATTTGGGATGGCCATCTTGCTCATGTGGGTATTTATTGTTGCTGTGGAGCTGATGAATCTGAATGTATCGGCAATGCTGTCTTATGATACAGTGGCGCATGCACAGTGGTTTAAGGCGGCGGTGTTTGCGGCAGTCTTTGTGGTAGACATGGTGGTGATGTTTTTCTTCTATAGTCTGGTTCGGCGTTGGAGAGCAAGAACGCTGTGGAAGAACAGTTATCTGTGCAGATTGTTCCATCTGGTCAAGAGTATTGCGCTGCAGATGTATGATAACAGCCATATTGTGTTAAGAACCTGTATTCCTTATGGAATCTTCCTGTTGTTTAATTTGTTGATGCTGATAGGCACTTTTGGAGCAGGCACTTTTGGAATGCTGCTCAGCGTACTTATCATAATGATCGTGGACATGGCAGTGGGACACCTGCTTTACCAGAATGCAAAGGAACAGCAGCAGATCGTTAAGGGAATTGAGATCATCGCAAATGGGCAGCTGGAGCACCAGGTGAAGACGGATAAGCTGCATGGGGATAATCTGACATTGGCCCATTCTGTCAATAGTATCGGGAAAGGCATCAAAGAAGCAGTGGAGATCAGTATGAAGGATGAACGCATGAAGGCAGACCTGATCACTAATGTATCCCATGACATCAAGACACCGCTCACATCCATTATAAACTATGTGGATCTGATCAAGCGGGAGCGCATCGACAACGAGAAAGTGCAGAATTACATCAAAGTACTGGATGAGAAGTCCCAGCGCTTAAAACAGCTGACAGATGATCTGGTGGAGGCAAGCAAGATCACTTCTGGCAATATCAGTCTGCATTTTGAACAGATCAACTTGACGGAGCTGATGAATCAGACAATCGGGGAGTTTTCTGAAAAGTTTGAGCAGAAGAATCTGACTACGGTGATGAATGTGCGTGTGAAAAATGCAGTCATCGAGGCGGACAGCCGCAGGATTTGGCGTGTGATGGAGAATCTGTTCAACAATATTTACAAATATGCAATGGAAGGCACCCGCGTTTATCTTTCTATAGAGGATATGCCGGATAAGAAAAAGTTTCTTGTTATCTCCCTCAAGAATATTTCAGCTTCTCCGCTCAACTGTAATCCAGATGAATTGACGGAACGGTTTATCAGAGGAGATGTGTCCAGAACAACGGAGGGCAGTGGTCTGGGTCTATCCATTGCGAAGAATCTGACGGAGGCGCAGAAAGGTATTTTTGAAATTCAATTGGATGGAGATCTGTTTAAGGTAATCCTGACTTTCCCAAAAGCGAAAGAAGAGAAGAAGGCGTAAGGAAGGGGAAGATATTTCCGACAACAGGGCATTATCAAGGATGAAATAGATCGTGACCTATATAGAAGAAGGAGGGTATCGCAAAATCATCAAATTAGATGATTGAGCGATGCCCTCCTTCTTCTATGGATTTGGATCAAATATCCAGCCCGCTTACTTCGCGGTTATTGTACTTGTTAAGGATTTGATGAATCTTGTCTGTTGGGGTGTAAATGTTGGACATCGATGCATCATGGTTCATAAAGTCTATGATGGAGGCGATGAATTTACTCATATCAGCTTCCAGATAGTAGGGTTTCTCTTTCAGCGCAGGCGGCTGATAACAGAGATTTGTGGTGATAATGCGATCGAAATAACACTTCTCATAGGCTTCGTCGAAAGCATCCAGCCCATCTGTAAATAAACCGAAAGTGCAGCAGATGAAGACGCGCTTTGCGTTCATTTTCTTGAGCTGTCTGGCAGTATCGATCATGCTGCCGCCAGAGGAGATCATATCGTCGATGATGATGGCATCCTTACCGTCAATGTTATCCCCAAGAAATTCATGCGCCACGATGGGATTCTTCCCATTCACGATGATGGAATAATCCCGACGCTTATAGAACATTCCGGTATCTACGCCGAGTACGTTGGCGAAGTAGATCCCACGGTCAAGCGCGCCCTCGTCGGGACAGATAACAATAGTGTGTTCCTTATCAATGATGAGGTCCCTTTCTGTGCGCAGGAGTGCCTGGATAAACTGATAGGGAGGTGTAAAGTTATCGAATCCCTTAATTGGCACAGAGTTCTGGACTCTGGGATCATGGGCATCAAAAGTAATGAAATTGGAGACTCCCATATCCATGATCTCTTTGATTGCGTAGGCACAGTCAAGAGATTCCCTGCCACTGCGCTTATGCTGTCTTCCTTCATAGAGGAAAGGCATGATCACCGTCAGCCGGTGTGCCTTGCCGTTGATTGCGGCGATGATCCGCTTTAGATCTTGGTAATGGTCGTCTGGAGACATATGATTCCTATAGCCGTTCATCTGGTAAGTGATGCTGTGATTGCAGACATCCATGAGGATGAAAACATCCTTACCTCTGACGGAAGTGTTGAGAATACCCTTAGATTCACCGGTACCAAAACGGGGACATTCTATTTCTATCAGGTAATCGTCTTCCATATAGCCGTGGAAGGCGGGATCTTTCTTAAAATTGTTGTCTAAACTTTTGCGGTATTCTACAAGATGCTGGTTAACCTTGTGAGCCAGCGGCAGAGCAGATTTGGTAGTGAGCAGCTTGACAGGCGCTACCGGCATGGCGTTTTGTAGTTGTTCTGTGTTCGGCATGATGACCTCCTGTATCTTCCAGTAAAATAGCCATGTACTGACAATTATTTTATACCATTATGCTAGTGGCACGTCAAGAAAATTCTAGCGAAACTCTGCTGCTGCTGTGAATGGGCAAATTATAATAGACTTGTCACCCAGATTATGGTATACTGACTATAAGTGAATAATTGTTTTGTAACCAGGAGAATCAGAAAATATGAAGAGAAAGAACCCTTTTGAAGAAATCTATAAGCAGTGCAACAGCTTTTCAAATATTGAGAAGTATAATGCATTATGCAATAGAGAAAACGTAGCGCCGTTGTATTTGGATATCGAGCTAACGAATTGTTGTAACATACAATGCAATATGTGTCCTGTAGGTACAGGTGTTATGAAAAGAAAAAAGGGGTTTATGAGCGAAGAAGTATTTAAAAAAGTGTTGGAGAATATCAAACGGTATCATATCCGAGGTGTTAGATTTATACGCTGGGGAGAGCCGATTCTGCACCCTCAATTTTTAAAGTGGGGGGGGGTATTTAAAAGAAGCGGGTGTATTGCTTCATTTTAATACGAATGGATTGCTCTTGGATGAAGAAATGATATGCCAAATTATTGAACGTGAATTTGACAGTGTAAAGTTTAGTTTTCAAGGAATAGATAATTTGACATATGGAGAAATGAGAAAAGGAGGGAGCTACACACAGTTACTGGATGCAATTAAAACAATGCATGAAATGCGTGGGGACAGGATGTCACCGTATATTTCGGTATCTACATCTATAACATATGAATCAGAAGAGGAAGTTGCCCTATTTAAAAGTGAAGTTAGTCCCTATTGTGATGAGATTGGTGTTGGAAGAACGAAAATGCAGCATGTTGATATCGCCCGTATGGGACTTTCGGAGGAGCGAGCACAGGTTTATGAACGATTTATAAGAGAAAACAGGTGTAATACGCGACATATGCCCGTATGTCCAGAGATCTGGGACAAGCTTTCGATTAATTGGGATGGCAGTGTCTCGGCATGTTGTCAGGATTATGATAATCTGATGCTGTCAGGAGATATCATGCAGAATGATCTGCAGGAGATTTTTATGGGAGCAAAAGAGAGATCTTATAGAGAGTGTGTGAAAAATGATGAGTATGATAAATTGCCATTATGTCAGGACTGTTATGAATATATACCTCTGAAACGTTAGTGCCGGGATTTGAGGAAATTAAGTTGAGTGTATTGATTCCCGATAGGAGAATTTAATTATATAATAGATACTGCAGGTGGTTTTATTTCCATACAGGATGTAGAGACGGAACGTGGCAGAAATTTATGCCAGCGTAAAGGCAATATTGAATATTGCTGGTGTGAAGTTCACTAATCTTAACAGGATTAAGCAATAATTAAATAGTAAGCAATATGCAGGGCGCAAGTCTATTATATATAGCTTACGTCCTTGTTTTATCAGATAGTAAAAAGGACTTTACAGACATGCAGGAAAAGAAACGTGGATCCAGACAGTGTGATCGCTAGTGCGGCGGTGTATTCATTGGTAGGAGAGGCAAGAGAACTTTATCGTTTTTCAAGGAGATGAGAATGCATAAAACAAAACATGTGATCCGCAGGATAACGGAGGGCTCTATCGCAGAGGAGCTGGGCATGGAACCGGGAGATGAGCTGCTTGAGATAGGCGGCCTTACGATCGAGGATATTTTTGACTATCAGTACCTGATGCAGGATGAGTATATTGAGGTATTGATCCGCAAGGCGGACGGTGAAGAATGGCTGTTGGAGATTGATAAGGAATACGATGAGGATCTGGGGATCGAATTTGAAAATGGGCTGATGGATGATTACCGATCCTGTCATAATAAATGCATCTTCTGCTTTATCGACCAGATGCCAGAGGGGATGCGGGAGACGCTGTATTTTAAGGATGATGACTCCAGACTTTCTTTTCTGCAGGGCAATTATGTAACGCTGACGAATATGTCGGATGAAGATGTGGAACGGATCATCCGTTATCATCTTTCACCGATCAATATCTCGTTTCAGACTACTAATCCAGAACTGCGGTGTATGATGTTAAATAACCGGTTTGCCGGGCAGGCGCTTTTGCAGGTGCGGAAGCTGTACGAGGCCGGGATCACGATGAACGGGCAGATTGTTCTGTGTAAAGGCGTTAATGACGGGGCGGAGCTGGAGCGGAGTATCGCGGATTTGACGGCATATCTGCCTCATCTGGAGAGTGTGTCGGTGGTGCCGGTGGGGCTGTCGAAATACCGGGATGGCTTGTATCCACTGGAGCCTTTTACAAAGGAAGATGCACAGGAGGTGCTGCGGTGTATCCACAGATGGCAGGATAAGATCTATCCGCAGTACGGTCTGCATTTCGTACATGCCTCCGACGAGTGGTATGTGCTGGCAGAAGAACCGCTGCCAGAGGCAGAGCGCTATGACGGTTATCTGCAGCTGGAGAATGGTGTAGGGATGCTCAGACTGCTGTTGACAGAATTTGCAGAAGCTATGAAAATGTTGGAGGAGCAGGAGCAGGAGCAGGAGCAGGAGCAGGAGCAGGAGCAGGAGCAGGAGCAGGAGCAGGAGCAGGAGCAGGAGCAGGAGCAGGCACGGGTGTGTTATCAGGGCTGTGCCAGTGAGCTGTCTGTCGTGACGGGACAGCTGGCGTATCCTTTTCTGCAGGATATGGTCCGGCAGCTGGAAGAGCGGTTCCCGGCGCTTCAGATCCATGTGTATGCCATCACGAATGAATTCTTCGGGGAGCGCATTACGGTGTCCGGCCTGTTGACGGGGCAGGATATCATCCGCCAGCTGCAGGGCAGGGAGCTGGGAGAGCGGATTTTGCTTCCGCAGAATGTACTGCGCAGCGGGGAAGATTATTTCCTGGATGATGTTACGGTGGGTGATGTGGAAAAGGCTTTACAAGTGAAGGTAGATATTGTAAAATCAAGCGGACATGACTTTGTACATGCAGTGTTGGGATGTTAACAGATTTCAGGTGATAAGAAAGTCCGCATTTGTCTGGTCAAATCTGGAAGAAAGGCGGGACAAAAGGTGGCAGCAGTCGAATAAAATGGAGCGTGTTATATGAGTAGGAAGAAGACTAAGCCGATCGTGGCGATTGTGGGAAGGCCTAATGTCGGGAAGTCCACGTTGTTCAATGCACTTGCAGGAGAGATGATCTCAATCGTCAAAGATACGCCGGGCATCACAAGGGACCGGATTTATGCGGATGTGACTTGGCTGGACATGAATTTTACATTAATTGATACAGGCGGCATTGAGCCGGAAAGCAAGGATATCATTCTCTCACAGATGCGGGAGCAGGCGCAGATCGCCATCGACACGGCGGATGTGATCGTCTTTTTGGTGGATGTGAAGCAGGGACTGGTGGATGCAGATTCCAAAGTGGCGGATATGCTGCGCCGGTCGCAGAAGCCGGTTGTTCTGGTGGTCAACAAGGTGGATGATTTCAATAAGTATATGGCAGATGTGTATGAATTCTACAATCTGGGCATCGGTGAGCCTTTTGCCATCTCTTCCGTAAATAAACTGGGCTTTGGAGAGCTGTTGGATGAGGTGACGTCTTATTTTGACAGGGAGGCGGCCGAGGAGGAAGAGGACGATCGCACGAAGGTGGCCATTGTGGGCAAACCGAATGTGGGGAAATCTTCGATCATCAATAGGCTGATCGGGGAGAACCGTGTGATCGTGTCCGATGTGGCGGGCACCACCAGGGACGCCATTGATACGGAGATCACTCATAATAAGAAGGAATATGTGTTCATTGATACGGCGGGACTACGTCGGAAGAACAAGATCAAGGAAGAACTGGAGCGCTATATGATCATCCGCACGGTGGCGGCTGTAGAGCGGGCTGATATCGTGGTGCTGGTGATCGACGCCACGGAGGGCGTGACAGAGCAGGATGCCAAGATCGCGGGGATTGCCCACGACCGCGGCAAGGCCATCATCGTCGCAGTCAATAAGTGGGACGCTATCGAGAAGGACAACAAGACAGTGAATGAATTTACCCAGAAGGTGAGAAAGGTGCTTTCCTTTATGACCTATGCGGAGATCATTTTTATCTCGGCGGTCACAGGGCAGCGGCTGGGTAAGCTGTTTGACCTGATCGACGTGGTCAGCGAGAACCATTCTATGCGGGTGGCGACAGGCGTGCTCAACGAGATCATGGCCGAAGCCGTGGCGCTGCAGCAGCCGCCTTCTGATAAGGGCCGGCGGCTTCGCCTGTATTACATTACCCAGGCTGCGGTCAAACCGCCTACCTTTGTCATTTTTGTAAACGATAAGGAGCTGATGCATTTTTCCTACACGAGATATCTGGAAAATCAGATCCGGGAGACTTTTGGATTTATGGGAACGCCGCTTAGATTTATCATTCGCGAGAGAAAGGAAAACAAGTAAAAGTGGAACGAGCTATATGTTTGGTGATCGGATATGTATTTGGACTGTTTCAGACGGCTTATCTTTATGGAAAGCTGCATGGTATTGACATCAGGAACTACGGCAGCGGCAATGCAGGTACGACGAACACGCTGCGGACGCTGGGAACTAAGGCGGGACTTATCGTTCTGATGGGGGATATCATGAAATGTATTCTGGCCATTGTGCTGACGAATATACTCTTTCAAAATTCCCATCCAGACGAAATATACCTGTTGAAGATCTACGCGGCGGCGGGGGCTATCCTGGGACATAACTTCCCTTTTTATCTGCATTTCAAAGGGGGAAAAGGGATTGCGGCGACGGCGGGCATGATCCTTTCCTTTCATCCCTGGTTGATCCCCATGGGCGTGATTTTGTTCTTTGGGACCTTTTTTACGACGCATTATGTGTCGCTGGGGTCGCTTCTTGTCTATGCGGGATTCATGACCGAGCTGGTGGTGCTGGGACAGATGGGGATCTTCGGTATGCCGCAGGCGGCACTTAATGAGATGTATGTGGTGGCCGGATTTTTGACGGTCATGGCGTACTATAAACATAAAGACAATATTAAGAGACTGCTTAGCGGAACAGAGCGCAAGACATATCTGATCCACAAGAATAAAGGAGAGTAATTTTAAGGCTGCAGATGTTTTAGGGAAACTCTTTAGGATAACAGTTTATGTTCTGTATGATGTTGTGAAAAATAATAAAGATAGCAGTAAGCACGTGCCAATGTTGTCTGTAACATATGGGGAAAGTATTGTGTAAGGAGAGTTGGAAGAAACCTGGGATTGTATGGCGCAGTAATGGCGTCAGAATGGAGGAAGCAAAATGGCTGATATCAGTATCATAGGCGCTGGCAGCTGGGGGATCGCACTGGCGGTGCTTTTGCATAAGAATGGGCATCGGGTGAAGGTATGGTCCGTTATCGAATCGGAGATCAAGATGCTCCAGAAAGAGCATGAGCATAAAGACAAGCTGCCTGGGGTAAAACTGCCAGAAGATATGGTCTTTACGACAGATTTGGAGCAGGCGGTGAAGGGCGCGGAAGTGCTGGTGCTGGCGGTGCCATCGCCTTACACAAGAAGTACGTCCCACAGCATGGCGTCTCTTGTAAAAGAAGGACAGGTGATCGTCAATGTGGCGAAAGGGATTGAGGAGAAAACGCTGCTCACCCTTTCCCAGATCATAGAAGAAGAGATTCCGCAGGCCAATGTGGCGGTGCTTTCCGGGCCTTCTCACGCAGAGGAGGTTGGAAGGGGAATCCCGACAACCATTGTCGTGGGCGCTAAGGATAAGGAGACGGCGGAATATCTGCAGAATATTTTTATGAACGAAGTGTTCCGTGTCTATATCAGCCCAGATGTGCTGGGAATCGAGCTGGGAGCGGCCTTGAAAAATGTGGTAGCCTTGGCGGCGGGTATCGCTGACGGCCTGGGCTATGGGGATAACACGAAAGCGGCGTTGATCACCAGAGGCATTACTGAGATCGCCAGACTGGGCGTTGCCATGGGCGGCAGATTTGAGACTTTCTGCGGACTGACGGGTATCGGTGACCTGATCGTTACCTGTGCTTCCATGCATTCCCGTAACAGGCGGGCCGGCATCCTGATCGGACAAGGCTATACGATGAAACAGGCCATGGACGAGGTTAAGATGGTGGTGGAAGGGGTGTATTCCGCCAAGGCGGCTATGGGATTGGCGAAGAAGTTTGATGTGCAGCTTCCCATCATTGAGCAGGTTAACGCAGTTTTGTTCGAGGGACAGCTGGCAGACGAGGCCGTGAAGAATCTGATGCTGCGGGATAAGAAGATTGAGAATCCACTGCTGCCCTGGTAAGGGTAGCAGTTTTTTATGGTATAGGAAATTTCTACGCTTATTCGAGTTCGCGAAGCGAATCTCGTAAACGAGCTATGCTCGTTTTTTTATAATCTATGATTGCTATGTCTTTTTTTGCTTTCGTGGTTATACCATTCCATTATAAGAAGCAAAGTATACTGGCTTACGATATGAAGGGAGCTTAGATTGTTTTAGGATAAATTATGTTAAATGGATTGACATGGGTAGATATCTGTACTATATTGGTAACAGATGTTGCGCAACTTATGTTACCAAAAAGGAGAGAAAAAGGCAATGCCACCAGTACCAGTTATTACGAAACAAGATATTATTGAGGCTGCATTTCAGCTAATCAGGGAAAAGGGAATGCGCAGCGTGAATGCCCGTAGTTTGGCAAAGACGCTTGACTGTTCTACAAAACCACTTTTTCGTATTTATGAGAATATGGAAGAACTGAAAAAGGATATTAAAACAGAACTGGATCGTTATTACAATAATTTTATGGAAAGTAAGATGACGAATGAAAATAGGCTGCTTAGTCAGGGAATTGCGTATATTGAATTTGCGCGAAGTGAAAAAAATATCTTTAATACTTTATTTATGGATATGACGATGGCAGGTTCTTCTTTACGAGATATTATCCAAGCAGAGTGGAATAAGGCGTCCATAGAGAACGCGAAGGAAGTGACTGGTTTGTCTATGGAAAATGCCGAAATGCTATTTATTAATTTTTGGCTTTATTCTCATGGTGTAGCGACGCAAATTGTATCGAATGGTATAGATATTCCATTCGATCAGGTTCAGAGATTACTGGAAAATGTTTTTGAGAGATTCTCATTGGAAACAGTAAAAACGGATTAAAGGAAGGATAGATTTATATGTTGGAAAGTAAAACAAGAACACCCGAAGAAATCAAAAAATATATGTTTGAGTTGAAAGAATGGTTAGCGCAGGAAAGAAACAGGCCTATTGAGGAGATGACAGATTTCTTTTCCAAACGGATTGATGACTATGATCATGTTCATCTTAGTCATTGGGCAGAGGAATACGCTCATATAGCGGATTATTTTGACACTCCGCTCGAAACTTTGCTTGATCTTGGCTGTGGCACGGGGTTAGAACTCACCTCAATTTATCAAAAATTTCCTAATGTGAAGATTACAGGGATTGATTTATCAGAGGATATGATGGACAGATTGCGGGTCAAATATGCAGACAAAGACATTAACTTGATTCTGGCAGACTATTTTGCGTATCCCTTAGAGGCAGAAAAATATGATGCTGCGCTTTCCTTTGAAACGCTGCACCATTTTAAATACCTCAAAAAACAAAAAATATATGAAAAACTTTTTAAAACAATTAAACGCGGAGGATATTATATTGAATGCGATTATATTGCCTGCTGTTTAGAAGAAGAAACAATTTGTCTTGAGCAATATGAGTTTAAGCGTAAAGAAAATCACATATCCGATGATGTTTTTGTACATATTGATATTCCTTTAACGTTGGAACACCAAATACAGTTAATGAGGAATGCGGGTTTTAGAGATGTACATGTACTTTATGAAAATGAAGGTACCGCGATCATAAAAGCAGAAAAATAATTTTGATTAATTTATACGCTGTCTGCACTATTTTTTGTATCTTTTTTCTGTTTACGTACTCTAATAGACAAAGGCAGGTGATCGCAACGAATGAATTTGAAAAACTAATACGGGAGTATTGGGCTGTTGTGTACCGTTTTCTGCTTTCTCTGTGCGGGGATGCGGCTTTGGCAGAGGAGCTGACTTCGGAGACTTTCTATCAGGCATATTTGCATATCGATCGGTTCAGAGGGGAGTGCAGGCCGGAAACATGGCTGTGCCAGATCGCGAAGAATGCTCTGTATAGAGAAAATAAGAGGACAAAGCGGGCTGTCCCGTGGGAGCATGCTGATCGTGTTGCAGAGGAGGCCGGCATCTTGGAGCAGTTGGTGAAAAAGGAGCAGGCGCTAGAAATTTACAGACACATACATGAGCTTGACGATCCTTATAAGGAAGTGTTTATGCTGCGTATCCTGGGAGAACTCAAGTTCAAGGAGATTTCAGCTGTTTACGGAAAAACGGAATCCTGGGCGAAGGTCACGTTTTACCGTGCCAAGAACAAACTGATCGAGCTGATGGAGGACATGGATTGAATGCTGAGAGAGGAGTATGATAGCAAAATGAGAATTAGTTGTGAGATGGCAGAAGATCTGCTTCCGCTCTATCTGGATGACAGTTGTTCTAAGGACAGCCGGATTGCTGTAGAAGAACATCTCAGAGCGTGTCAGGACTGCCGTGACAAGCTGTCCAGAATGCAGAGCGATATCACGGATGACAGGCAGGAATCAGCAGAAAGACCGGAGCCGGACCTGACGGAGCTTGCAGAAAAGATCAGGCGGTATCGCATCCGTGTGGCCGGATTGGCAGTGCTGGCCATTATGACGCTGTCCGTCCTGTTGACGCTCGGTTATCTGACCGTTCAGGATATGTACAGCCAGATGCATCCTTATGTCCGTGAGGTAGAAGAGGGAACACAGAATCTTGCGGCAGGTGCGTGTGAGATGAGGGCAGAACAGATCGAACAGGCTGTTTTTTATACCAATAATACGCAGATCAAAGTAAGTATACAGGCGGAAGAAGGCTTTCAGGGTAACGGGACGATCAAACTGTGGAATATGATCTATAAAGATGACTTTATCCAGACAGCGGATGTGGAGGGAGCTGCAGATTCGGTGTTGTTTACGGGTCTTTCCAGTACGGACCGCTACAAAATAACCTGTGAGGGGCTGGACGGGGCAGTGCTCACCGTGAGCGATGGACGTTCGGTTAGTTTTTGGAAGAGTCTGCAATCTGTACTGTGGGATATTGTTTTACTTTGCGTGACGTGATATCATGATATATAGTAAACGACATAACAAATTTCTGTTTCCGCTCCTGGTAAAGTCATATACGGAAACTATGCAGGGCCGAAAGTGAAATTTCTAATGTCGTTAGCTATAGCTTCGGTAGGAAAAGAAGAAAGGAGCCTGATTATGGCAGTATATACGATTGTTTTCAGCCCCACGGGCGGGACGAAAAAAGCAGCAGATTTATTTGCGGAGACATTCTGTAAGGACTATGTGACGATCGATCTTACAGAGCGGAGCAGAGATTTTTCGGAGGCCTCTTTTGGGCAGGAAGATTTCTGTATCGTGGCAGTTCCTTCGTATGGCGGCCGGGTCCCTGATGCTGCCATTTCACGGCTGCGGCAGATGAAAGGAAACGGTGCTGGAGCGATCCTTATGGTGGTCTATGGAAACAGGGATTATGACGATACACTGGTGGAATTGCAGGATACACTGACAGACGCTGGATTTTCCTGTGTGGCGGCTGTGGCGGCGGTTGCCGAACATTCCATAATGCGGCAGTTTGCCACCGGACGGCCGGATACGCAGGACGCGCAGGAATTATCAGATTTTGCAGGCCAGATTCGGACGAAGATGGAGGAAGGAACCGTATCAGGGCAACTAGTTCTGCCGGGGAACCGACCCTACAAAGGCTACGGCGGTGTTCCTATGAAGCCGCAGGCCGGGAAATCCTGTACCCGTTGCGGGCGATGCGAAAGAGAGTGTCCGGTGGGCGCGATCCCTTCGGAGGATCCGGCTGTAACGGACGCTGCCGCCTGTATTTCCTGCATGCGCTGCATTGCCGTCTGCCCGCAGAAAGCCAGAAGTGTGAGTAAGGTGCTGCTTGCTGCCGGCAGTATGAAATTGAAGAAGGAATGCAGCGGCTACAAGAGAAATGAATTGTTTCTGCCGCGTTGATCTGAGACCATATGAAAAAGGGAGAGAAAGGTTTCAGCAGGGTTTCCGGCTATCTTTTGTCTATAGCTGTCTACAGATCTCGGTTGTAGTCTTGACCTTATTCATGGAATAAATATGGATACCGTCCACACCGTGTTCTCTGAGATCACGGATCTGACGCACCGCATAGTCTATGCCGGCTTTGCGCATATCTTCCTTGTCATCTCCGTAGGCAGCGATAATGTCCGCCAAAGCCTTCGGCACGGAAGAGCCGGAGAGGGATACGGTGGTGCCCAGCTGTTTGGCAGTGGTGATGGGCATGATGCCGGCGTGGATCGGAACATGGATCCCCATTGCATGCACTTTGTCAAGGAAACGGTAGAACAAAGTGTTGTCAAAGAACATCTGGGAGACCAGGGATGTGACGCCGGCCGCGACCTTTTCCTTTAGGTGTTGCAGATCTTCTTCCAGACTCGGTGCCTCAAAATGCTTCTCTGGGTAGCAGGCGCCGGCAATCTGCAGATCCGTATGCGTCTTCAAATGATGTACCAGATCCGTAGCATAGTAAAATTCACGGCTGTCAAACTGTTCGTCGCTCATGGACAGTGGTCTGTCCCCGCGCAGCGCCAGCACATGGTTTACTCCGGCTTCCTGCAGTGCCTCGCAGTTCTTATGCAGATCTTCCTTTGTGAAGCCGACGCAGGTAATGTGGGCGATGGCGTCAATCTGAAGCTGCTGTTGGATATAAGAAGTGATCTCTATTGTTTTACCTGCACGGGAACCGCCCGCGCCGTAGGTACAGCTGATAAAATCAGGACGCAGCGCCGCCAGCTGCTGGAGAATAGGATATACATTGTCAAATTCGTCATCTTTCTTGGGAGGGAATACCTCGAAGGAGAGTCCGGTTTTGTTCTTTGTCGTCGTAGTCTGTGTCATGTGCTTGTCCTGTTACTTGATCCAGCTGTTTCAGTAACGTCTTCCTTTCTGTGATTTGTTCATCATTTGTCTGTCCCGCCTCAAACCAGATATCATCTTGCTGGTTGGCATAGCAGTGTATTGATGTCAATATGTCAATTATAGTAAACGACATAATAAATTTCTATTTCCAGCTTCTGCCAAAGTCATATATGGAAGCTTTGGCAGGGCCGAAAGCGAAATTTCTAATGTCGTTTACTATATATAATAAAGTTATGCCAGTACACAGCATCTGCTATTGTATCGGTGCGTCCGGCGTAACTAATTGACATTAGACATAAAGAGCCGCTATGGGGCGGACATAATATTTCTTGCTTTTGTACTCAAAATATCGTAACATAAATTTATGAGACAGGCAAGAAACGAAATTTTAACACAGTGGAAAGGGAGCAATAGTTCAGCCAGTTTTGTACATATACTGAGATGGCCAAATGCTGTGCTGAACTGTTAAGAAAGGGAACTGAGTATGAGTGAACAGAACAAGAATTTCAGCAGCACTTCCGACTATGTTGCATCAGGGCAGCTTCTGGCAAGTGTCAATGTAGCCATTGCTCTGCAGAAGCCGCTTCTCGTGAAGGGAGAGCCTGGCACGGGTAAGACGATGTTAGCACAGGCGATTGCCAATTCTCTTGGGAAGAAGCTGATCATCTGGAATATAAAATCTACCACCAAGGCGCAGGACGGTTTGTATATGTACGATACGATCCAGAGACTGTATGACGGTCAGTTTGGTGAGGAAGGCGTCAATGATATTGCCCGTTATATCAAGTTGGGCAAGCTGGGAGAGGCTTTTGAGTCGGAGGAGCAGGTAATTCTATTGATCGATGAGATTGACAAGGCGGATCTGGAGTTTCCTAACGATCTTCTCTGGGAGTTAGACCAGATGGAATTCTATATCCATGAGACGAAGAGAACAGTGAAGGCGAAACACAGGCCCATCGTTATCATTACATCCAATGCGGAGAAGGAGCTGCCAGATGCTTTCCTGCGCAGATGTATCTTCCATTATATTGATTTCCCAGATCAGGCATTGATGGAGGAGATTGTGCGCACTCATTATCCGGATGTGGAAGATAAATTGTTGAAGGATGCCATGGAGGCCTTTTACTGGATCCGTTCCATGAAAGACATCCGCAAAAAGCCCAGCACCTCGGAGCTGATCGATTGGATCAATGCTCTGCAGATTGGCGGGATTCCGACAGATAAGCTGCGCTCGGAGCTTCCCTTCATCGGGGTAGTGGTGAAGAAGGATGAGGATCTGGAGACGGTGAAGAACAGGCGGGAATTCTAAACGGAAAACGATACAGGAATGAATACAGGAAAAGGAAATATTTATGTTCAGTAAATTTTTCTATACATTAAAAGATAAGGGACTGGATGTATCCTTAAGTGAATGGCTGACCTTGCAGGATGCGTTGGATCAGGGACTTTGCAACAGCAGTCTGACGGAATTCTATTATGTGGCGCGGATGATCCTTGTGAAATCGGAGACGGAATTTGATAAGTTTGATATGGCTTTCGATGAGGTATTTAAGGAGATCCAGTCGGAGAATGAAGTCAGTAAGAATATGATGCGCTGGCTGGATAAACCGGAGATGCAGGATGTTTTCGAGGAGATCCGTCATGAGATGAACCAGGAAGTGATTCAGGTGGATAAGGAGGATGTGGAGAACACCTTCAAGGAGCGGCTGCGGGATCAGAATGAGGAACACAACGGCGGTAGTCACTGGATCGGCACCATGGGTAAGACGTCTTTCGGTAATTTGGGTGGCAATATGGGCGGCATCCGGGTTGGCGGCACTACTGGTTACCAGTCTGCCTTTCAGGTGGTAGGCGCCAGAAAATACCGCGACTTCCGTAATGACAAGGTGTTAGATAACAGGCAGTTCCAGATGGCGCTGCGTAAGCTGCGGCAGTTTTCATCGAAGCTTGATATCCCGGAGACGGAGCTGGATATTAACGGCACGGTGGATGCTACCTGTAACAACGGCGGCTGCCTGCAGATCGTGATGGAGAAGCCGCGCAAGAATGCGGTGAAGCTTCTGCTGCTCATGGATTCGGGCGGGACAATGATTCCCTATACGACGCTTTTGAATGAGCTGTTTCATTCTGTCTATAAATCCAATCATTACAAGGATGTGAAGACCTATTTTTTCCACAACTGTATCTACTCCAATCTCTATAAGACGCCGGAGTGTGAGAACGGGGACTGGATCGAGACGGAGTGGATGTTCCGCAATCTGGATAGCGATTACAAGGTGATCATTGTGGGCGATGCGGCTATGGCGCCGGAGGAGCTGTATTCCACATCGGGCAATTACAGAGGTCCTAATGGCGGCCTGTCCGGTATGGAGTGGCTGCAGCTTATGAAGCGCCATTATAAGAAGATCGTCTGGCTGAATCCGAAGATGGCGCCGGGTCACGCGCCCTGGCGGGAGGCGGAGACGGCGATCAAGGGGATGTTCCCCATGTATAAACTGACAGTGGATGGATTGAACCAAGCGATGATCAAGCTGATGGTGAACCGGTGAGAAATGTTGCCGTAGATGCGGGGCAGAATTCATAATTTTGCGCAGGGTGGAATTTATAATTTCCGGTTGACAAACAATAAACTTTCGTTTACATTATAGTCAGTGAGAAATAAAAGGCGTTGAAGAGAATAAGTAGTGATCTGCCAAACGAACAGAAAGCAGCCGGTTGATGAGAGGCGCACGGGAGGTTTATCATGAATACATCTTGGAGCTGCATGACAGAATGGGAGAATCCCTAGTAGGTCGTGACGGGAAATGCCCGTTATAGCAGGAGAGTATTATGACGAGGAGACAGAACTGGTCGTTGTACTCGATGAGGCAGACAGTGTGAGCTGGCTGTGAAAATAGGTGGTACCACGAGTTTAGACTCGTCCTATGGCATGAATAGGACGAGTTTTTTTGTGTGCATCCCATGCAGGAAAAGGTGCTGTAGAAGAGGAGCGCTTTTCTCTATTTAATTTAGAAAAACAGTGTCCTAGGAACGTAACAATGACGATTCAGAAATGGAGGAAAAACAATGCAGATTTACGAAGAACTTCAGGCAAGAGGACTTCTTGCACAGCTGACAGACGCGGAAGAGATCCGTGAGCTGATCAATAACGGAAAGGCGACTTTCTATATCGGTTTTGATCCGACCGCAGACAGTCTACATGTAGGACATTTTATGGCGTTGTGCCTAATGAAGCGTTTGCAGGAGGCGGGGAATAAGCCCATTGCACTGATCGGAGGCGGCACGGCCATGATTGGGGATCCTTCCGGCAGAACGGATATGCGGAATATGATGACGAAGGAGACGATTGAGCATAACTGCGAGTGTTTCAAGAAACAGATGAGCAAGTTTATTGACTTTTCCGAGGGTAAGGCGCTGATGGTAAACAATGCAGACTGGCTGCTGGATCTAAATTACGTGGAATTTATCCGGGATATCGGGGCATGTTTCAGTGTTAACAATATGCTTCGTGCGGAGTGCTACAAGCAGAGAATGGAAAAGGGACTGAGTTTCTTGGAATTTAACTATATGATCATGCAGAGTTACGATTTCATGCAGTTATACGAGAGATACGGGTGTAACATGCAGTTCGGCGGGGACGATCAGTGGAGCAATATGCTGGGTGGTACAGAT
Source organism: uncultured Lachnospiraceae bacterium (assembly GCA_951800685.1). GTDB lineage: Bacteria > Bacillota > Clostridia > Lachnospirales > Lachnospiraceae > UBA3282. The sequence goes on along the minus strand of CATOJY010000019.1, from coordinate 4,758 downwards.
CTGATCCGTCGTAAGCTGGGTAAGGATGCTTACGCGATGACGATCACACTTCTAATGAACTCTGAAGGAAAGAAGATGGGGAAGACGCAGAAGGGAGCGGTATGGCTTGATCCAAACAAGACAACACCTTTTGAGTTTTACCAGTATTGGAGAAATGTGGCGGATGACGATGTGCTAAAGTGTCTGCGGATGTTGACTTTCCTGCCCATTGAGCAGATTGATGAGATGGATCAGTGGGAAGGCAGCCAGTTAAATAGAGCCAAAGAGATCTTGGCGTACGAGCTGACAAATCTGGTGCACGGTGAGGAGGAAGCTGCGAAGGCACAGGAGGCGGCGAAAGCGCTCTTTGCAGGAGGCGGCAGCTTAGAAAATATGCCTACAGCGATCTTGTCAGAGGATAAGTTCGTGGACGGCGCGATTGATATCCTGGGTGTGCTGGTAGCGGCAGGGCTGGCGTCGTCCCGTTCCGAAGCAAGGCGCGCCGTGGAGCAGGGCGGGGTATCTGTAAAAGGTGAAAAAGTGACAGACCTCAAGGCATCTTACACGAAAGATAGAATCAATGACGGAGAGTTTATTGTAAAAAAAGGAAAGAAGAATTTCAAGAAGATTGTGGTAGAATAAGGGAAGTACTGTACGCTGGTAAAGACAACCAGCGTGCAGAAACTGCTGCAGAACGGCTGATGTGCAGAGAGGACAAGATAATATGGAAAAAATAGAGAAGATCGAGCGAATAGCAAAAGAAAGAACCCTTATGTCTTATTCGCCGGATATCAAGGTGATAGACTGTACGCTGCGGGACGGCGGTCTGGTGAATGATTTTTTCTTTACCGATGAGTTTGTGAAGGATTTATATCAGGCAAATATCAGGGCTGGTATAGATTATATGGAGTTCGGTTACAAAGCGTCCAAAGAATTATTCAATGTGAAGAAGTTCGGGAAATGGAAATTCTGTGACGATAAGGACATCCGTGCGGTGGTAGGCGACAACAAGACGGACATGAAAATTGCCGTTATGGCGGACGTAGGGCGCTGTGAATTCAGAAAGGATATTTTGAATAAAAAGGACAGTCCTATTGATCTGGTTAGAGTTGCTACTTATATTAATACGATCCCTGCAGCGGTGGAACTGATCGAGGACTGTACAAAGAAAGGATATGAGACTACGGTCAATATCATGGCGATCTCAAAATCCAATGACCTTGATATCGATGCGGCACTGGAACTTCTGTGCAGGAGCAGTGTGGGAACGGTGTATCTGGTAGACAGCTATGGGTCTCTTTACCCAGAGCAGATCAGAAGATTGAGTGATAAGTATCTGGAAGCGGCGGAGAAATATGGTAAGAAAGTCGGAATCCATGCCCACAATAACCAACAGCTTGCTTTCGCCAATACGACTGAGGCGATTATCAAAGGGGTAAGTTATCTGGATGCGACGGTGAGCGGTTTGGGACGCGGCTGTGGCAACTGTCCGAGTGAGCTTTTGCTGGGGTATCTGAAGAATCCTAAGTACAGGATTAATCCTCTTCTTAAGTTTGTGGAGAATCATATTATGCCGCTGCGGGAATCAGGTTTGGTTTGGGGGTATGATGTGCCTTATCTTCTGACAGGGCTTTTAAACCAGCATCCGAAGACAGCGATCCAGTTTATGAAAGATGAGCGTACAGATTATAACGATTTGTATTTGGATCTGCTGGATATTGGATAAGAGAGAAAAAGGAGCGTTTAGATAAGGGAAGCAGTGCACGCGGAGGTACCGGATGAAGAAATTAAGCGACTTAGAGGAATTGTTGGATCTGGATGAAGAATATGAGGAAGATTACGATGATGAGGATGAGTTGTATGAATCTGACTATGGTGATAGGAGAGGCGTATCGGTCAGGAAAATCCTGATTCCCGTTATTCTTGTGATAATCTTGCTGCTGCTTATTTTGGTGGCTGTGATCGTGCTGAAGGGCAGGAGGGATAAGGAACAAGCAGTTGAGACCGTGCAGTCATCTATGGAAGATGCGTTGGAGCAGCAGGAAGAGACTACGGCAATGCAAACCGGAAGTATGGAGACCGAGGAGGAACCCAGAGAAGAAACAGCCTTATTAGAGGAAACTGCAGCAGAGAAGGAGAATGGACTGGCTTCTGAGGAGGAGATGACGGAGCAGCCGGAGCAGGATCCCCAGGGTGCTACGATGAGTACTGGTCAGGGAACAGAGGTTGACGTGACGGAGCTGCTTTCTGCAGGTAGTGTAGCACAGACAGATCAGGTCACGATAGGGATCGATGTAGCCAGATATCAGGGAACAATTGACTGGACGCAGGTTGCTGCATCAGGAATTGATTTCGTTATGGTGCGTGTAGGATACCGGGCAGATCAGACAAGAGAGATCTGTGCGGACACGAATGCGAGATATAACATGCAGGAAGCGCAGAAGAATGGCATAAAAGTAGGGGCATATTTCTTCTCTACGGCGGTGACGGCCGAGGAGGCTGTGGCAGAAGCAACATGGGTGGCGGACTATATCTCTCAGTATCAGATCACCTATCCGGTAGCCTATGACTGCGAAGGATTTGACCAACCGGACAGTGCACAGTATGGATTGACGAATGCACAACGCACGGATATTGCAATTGCCTTTCTGCAGGAAATCTATAACAGAGGGTATACACCGATGTTCTATTCTTCTATGGGAGAACTGACAGGCAGTGCGAAATGGGATACGGACAGGATTGCGGGTGCTTATCGGATCTGGGTATCTCAGTATCCGGCGGTGCCGTATCCGCAGACGGCACAGTCTTCCTATACTGGTACGCATGCTATGTGGCAGTATACGAACAGGGGTACGGTGGCTGGGATCAGCAAGCCAGTGGATGTCAATGTGGCTTATTTCGGTTATGAAGGTACTGCGGATGCGAAGAGCGAAGAGAAGCCGGAAGAGGCTCATGCGGACGCGGAGGCATTGATGTACTTTACGCAGGTCAGTGAGAATGTGACGGCGAAGGATTCTACCAATCTGCGTAATCTGCCAAGCCAGGGAGCGGACAGTACAGTAGTATATACTTTAAAGAATGGGGAGACGATTGCCAGAACGGGGGTCAGTGACAGTGGCTGGTCCAGATTGGAATGGAATGGGCAGATTGTCTATGCAGTTTCCAGTTATCTGACCACGGATCTGAATTATCAGACACCTGCTGCTGCGCAGGAGGGCGCTGGCAGTGGGGATGGACTCAAGACAAGGTTTGCAGAGCGAAATGACCAGGTGACGGCTAAGATCGAAGTAAATCTGCGCACGATACCGAGTGTGACGAATCCGGACGCTGCAGTAGCAGCGGTGCTGCATAACGGGGAATATGTGACTAGAACAGGGATCAATGAGGAATATGGCTGGTCCAGAGTGGATTACAATGGACAGACGTTGTACTGCATCAGCAGTTATCTTACGGATTGAAAAAGACTAAGCTATGCGATAGTGGAATGAAAAATGAACCGTATGGAAAGATATATGACAGGGGTTACCTGTCATATATCTTTTTTAAATGGTCAAGTTTTGCACTGGCATTGAGAAGCAGGGCGTCTGCGATTGTGAGGGCAGCCATTGTTTCCACGACAACAACAGCGCGTGGGACGATCACGGGATCATGGCGGCCTTTTATGGCAATCTCAATCTCTTCGCCCTGCCGGTTGACAGTCCGCTGCGGAGAAAAGATAGAAGGGGTCGGTTTTATATGGGCGCGTAGAATGATACGTGATCCGTCGCTGATGCCACCCAATATTCCACCAGCATGATTGGTGAGCTTGACAGTTTGTCCATCCTTTCTGCAGAATGGATCGTTGTTCTGGGAACCTGAGCGGGTTGAAACTTCTATGCCGTCACCGATTTCCATGGCCTTGACAGCACCGATTGACATGATGGCTTTGCACAGATTGGCATCTAATTTCTCGAAGACTGGATCTCCCAGCCCGGCGGGGACTCCGTCGATTATGCATTCAATGACGCCTCCGGCAGAATCACAGTTACGCATGCATTCCTCCAGATAAGCCTCTGCCAGGACAGAGGCATTGCGGTCAGGCATTCCGGTAGGAGTGGTGAAGATCGCATCGGCATCAAATTGCGCGCGGTCGATCTTTACTGGTCCAATTGATAGTGTGTAAGCGCTCAGCCGTATGCCGAATTCCTGCAGGAGTTTGGCAGCAACTGCCCCGCCCGCAACACGACAGACAGTTTCTCTTCCAGAAGAACGTCCGCCGCCGCGATAGTCGCGAAAACCATATTTGGCATCGAAAGTATAGTCAGCGTGTCCAGGGCGGTAATAGCTGGCAATGTCACTGTAATCTGTGGAACGATGGGAGGTGTTGCGGATCATCATAGCGATCGGGGTACCAGTTGTTTTACCCTCGAAAAGCCCAGAAAGAATTTCGATTTCGTCTGCTTCCTGACGCTGGGTAGATATTCTGGTTTTGCCAGGTTTTCTTCTGTCCAGATAAGTCTGGATGTCATCTGCACACAGAGTGAGTCCAGCAGGACAGCCGTCCACGACAACGCCGAGAGATGGTCCATGGGATTCTCCCCATGTAGTAATTTGAAAAATAGTGCCATAAGAAGAGCCTGCCATAAGAATCTCCTTTCCTGTAAAAGAATATGTTAGGCGTTTGTGAAACGCCAGAACCCGCATAAATACGAGATTCTTTTTGTCACAAAATAAAACAACTCCTCACTGGTTTGTGGTAAAATTGAGATGTCGAGTAACAATCAACCATCACCAGAAAGG